>NZ_CM145481.1:4062500-5070177 GCF_055521475.1 Sphingomonas sp. BL-S-30
GCCGGTGCGATCGAGCTTGCGCATCTGCCCGAGCCGGGCAGTGCAACGACGCGACCGGGCGAGATCGCCGGCGATACTCCGATCCATGAATCGCCCGTGCAGCGCGGCACGCTCGCCGCGGTCGAGGCCGAGCGACAGGGCATATTCGGGCGAGTCGGCCAGAAGGTCCTCGGCCAGCGTCAAGAGCAGTTTTTGGGCGCTTGCGTCGGCGGGCGCGGCCGCGGCCCAGGCGGGGAGTGCCACGGTGAGGCCGAGCGCGCCCGCGCCGGTGAGGAGTTCGCGCCGTGTCGCCTGAATCATGATCGCCCCGTGTCGGTTTCGGCCGGAACGTATCGGGCTAACGCGATGGCGGCTAGGGGCCGGTGAGCGACGTCAGCGGTGCGCCGGCGGGGAGCCGGCGGCGTTGATGATTTCCTCCAGTTCCGTCGGGCTGATCTCGCGCACCAGCTGGTCGCGGGTGCACTGCGCGGGTGCCTTGTCGGGTCGCCAGCGGAGCAGCCGTGTACCATGGCGGAAGCGGCCATCAGTGATCTGGTCGTACACTATTTCGACCACGCAGTCGGGCCTGAGCGGACTCCATCGGGTGGAACGTTCGGTCGCCCAGCGGCTGGGACCGCCGGGAGCTTTTCCGGTGAAGCCTGGTGCTTCGACGAGGGGAGAGAGTTTCTTCAGCAATGCCGGTCGATCCGCGGCGGGCATGCCGGAGGTAAAGCCGACATGGTCGAGCTTTCCGTCATCGTCGTAAAGGCCGAGCAGCAGCGACGCGACACCCTTGCCGTCCGCCGTCTTGCGGAAGCCGCCGACCACGCAATCGGCCGTGCGCAGCTGCTTGACCTTGGCCATGGCGCGTTCGCCGGCGAGATAGGGCAGGCCGAGCCGCTTGGCGACGACGCCGTCGAGCGCGCCGCCCGCTTCGCGCAGCCAGGCGCGGGCATCCGCCGCATCGGCGGTGCTTGGCGACAGACGCAGCCTGTCATTGCCGTGATGGCGGTGAAAATCCTCGAGCGCGGCGCGGCGACGCTCAAACGGATCGCCGGTGAGATTCCTCCCCTCCAGTTCCAGTGTATCGAACAACACCATCAGCGCCGGCGTCTCCTGCGAGAGGCGGGTGATGCGGCTCGGCGCCGGGTGGAGCCGCGCCTGGAGCGCGCCAAAGGACAGGGTGTCGCCGAGCGGCACGATGATCTCTCCGTCGAGGATGAAGCGCGGGGACATGTTGGCACCGAGCAGCGCGACCAGCTCCGGAAAATACCGGCCGAGCGGCTTGCCGGATTTGGACCAGATCGCGACCTCGCCATCCCGCTTCACCGCGATAGCGCGGAAACCGTCCCATTTGGGCTCGAACTGCCAGTCCGGGCCTTCCGGCAAGTCCGAAACGAGCCGCGCCTCCATCGGCGGGATCGGCTGAGCCAGGGCGCGGGCGATATCCATCGTGTCAGATGCCGGACCAGATTCGCGCGACGGCAACATTGTCCATTGAGTTCGTTCCGCTGATGCATGTCGACCACCGCAAAGCGGCCGGGCGCGTTTTCCGTTCCGCTTCCACCGGGGTATCGCGCCGTCGAAGCGACCTGGTCGACAAAGCCCCCTGTTCTCCCCGAAAAGTGACGAAATATAGATCCTATTCGGACCTATTATTATTCGACAACAGAAGTGCTGAAGCTGTCGCTTGCTCCCGACGATATTGCATGAGAAGATCGGCAGAATCGAGAAGGGGGAAAGACACAAAAATGGCATATGCGTTGCTTTCCATCCTGATCGCCGTTGCGTCCTATGCTCCAGTAGATGGGCCGGCCCAAGGTGCGGCGGAGCCGCAAGTCGGCGCGGACAAGAAGATCTGCAGGATGATCGTGCCCACCGGATCGATCATGGGCAAACGCTTCTGCCTGACCAAGCAGGAGTGGAAAGACATGAACACGCGAACGGAGGAGAGCGCCAATGCAACGCTTGCCCGTAGCGGGGCGGGGAAATGCGACGGAAAATGCTCCACGACCCCGGGGGGAATGGGGGGCTTCTAAAAGGACATGAGCTGGATACCGCGTGCCGCGGTATTTCGGCGCTCGGCAGGAAGAACGGGAAAGATATCAAATGGCCTATGCATTGTTGTCCATGATCGCCGCGGCCGCGGCCTTTGCTACCTCAGGCGCGGTTGCCCAAGAGGCCGCCACGTCGGGGCAGACCCCAGCGCCCGCGGACAAGAAGATTTGCCGGATGATCGTCCCGACCGGATCGATCATGGCGAAGCGCTTCTGCCTGACCAAGCAGGAGTGGAAAGACATGAACAACCAGACCGAGGAAAGTGCCGGTTCTGCGTTGTCGCGGCGTGGCATCGGGATGTGCGATGGCAAATGCCCCGTCTCGGGAACCTGACCGAAGCCTCTAAAGAAACAGCCCGGTAATCCACCAGGTCAGCGCGGCGACCAGAGCAGCCGCCGGCAAGGTCACGAACCAGGCGACGACGATATTGCTGGCGATGTTCCAGCGCACCGCGGAGAAGCGCCGCGCGGCGCCAACGCCGACGATCGCGCCAGTGATGGTGTGCGTCGACGACACCGGCACGCCGCCGAAAGTCGCCATGAACAGGGTGATCGCGCCGCCGGTCTCCGCGCAGAAACCCTGGGCTGGGGTCAGTCGCGTGATCTTCGAGCCCATGGTGTGGACGATCTTCCACCCGCCCGACATGGTGCCGAGCGCCATCGCCGCCTGGCAGGCGAGCACCACCCAGAAGGGCACATGGAAAGCGCCGTGATAGATGCCCTGCGAGAAAAGCAGGACAGTGATGATGCCCATCGTCTTCTGCGCATCATTGCCGCCATGCCCGAGCGAATAGGCCGCGGCCGAGAGAAGCTGCAATTTGCGGAAGCGCTTGTCGACGCCCATCGGCGTGAGCTTGAGGCTGGTCCAGGCGACGATCAGCACCAGCACGAGCGCAAGCCCCAGGCCAACCGCGGGCGAGGCGAAGATGCCGACCACCGTCTTCAGCACGCCGCCCCACACCACGACGCTGAGCCCCGCCTTGGCGATGCCGGCGCCGAGCAGGCCGCCGATCAGCGCGTGGCTGCTGCTCGACGGGATGCCGAGCATCCAGGTGATGACGTTCCACACGATCGCGCCGATCAGGGCGGCGAAGATCACCTGCGGATCGACGATCTGGGTCGAGATGATGCCGGTGCCGACAGTCTGCGCGACATGCTGGCCGAACACGGCAAAGGCGATGAAGTTGAAGAATGCGGCCCATAGCACCGCGTGATGCGGCTTCAGCACGCGGGTCGACACGACGGTGGCGATCGAATTGGCGGCATCGTGCAGGCCGTTCAAGAAATCGAACAGCAGGGCGACGCCGATCAGGGCGATCAGCAGGGGAAGGGAAAGCGTCACCGCGGGATCAGGCGTGGTCGATCACGAGACCCTGGATCTCGTTCGCGACATCCTCGAAGCGGTCGACGATCTTTTCCAGGTGACTGTAGATTTCCCGCCCGACGATGAAGTCCATCGGTGCATTGGGGCCATGCGCCTTGAACAAGGCTTTCAACCCGGCATCATGGATATCGTCGGCATCGCCCTCGATCCTGATCAGCCGGGCGGTGAGATCGTGCAGGCGGCCGGAATTCTGCCCAAGCGAGCGGAGCAAGGGGATCGCCTCCGCCGTGATGCGCGCCGCCTCGACCACGATGCCGGCCATGTCGCGCATCTGCGGCTCGAAGCTGGTGACTTCATATAGTTCGATCGACTTGGCGGTCCCGTTCATCTGATCGATCGCATCGTCCATCACGCCGATCAGGCTGGTGATCGCGCTGCGATCGAACGGCGTGACGAACACGCGGCGCACATCCTGAAGAACCTCGCGCGTGATATCGTCGGCGGCATGTTCATGATCGACGATCGCGGCGATATTCTCGGCGATCGGACCCTGATTGTGCAGCAGGCGCGCGAGCGCGTCCGCGCCGGCGACCAGCGTCGCGGCATGCGCCTCGAACTGATCGAAGAACCGCCCCTGCTTGGGCATCAGCGCCTGAAACCACGCGACCATCGGTATTCTCTTTCTTGCCTGGGTCCGGAACGCGGGAAGGACGCGCTGCGCCAGACTAGCCGGAATCACCGGTGCCCGGAAAGCGGCAATCAGCGTCTTCAGCTCGGGTTCGTCGACCGCCGCCGCGGCGCGGGGCAGATCGAACCAGCGGGTATCGCGCTGATGGCGCTCGGGCCAGTCGTCGACCTGCTCGACAAAGGCGACCGGATAGACCGTCACCACCAGGTCGCGGTCCTGCCCGGTGCGGCGACGCTTGAGATAGGAAAAGCGCCCGATCGGCGAGGGACAGGCGATGCCGCGCACCCCGGCTTCCTCGAACGCTTCCTCGGCCGCCGCCTCGTGCGACGCCAGTCCCTTGATCGGGTTGCCCTTGGGAATCACCCAGCGCCCCGAATCGCGCGAGGTGATCAACATCACCTCGGCGCTGCCATCGGGCCTGATGCGATAGGGAAGGGCGGCAATCTGGTCGATCTGGCTTGGCTCCGTATGTCATTTTTGTGACAGGAGAACGCAGGATCACGTCAGCGCGAACAAGTCCAGTACATCAGCACCCGAGCCGGGTGGCGAGACCAGTGATGCTGTCGGCGAGATAATCCCAATCCTGCCGGCAATGCCGGTCTGGCGCGGATCGTCCGCCATGTTCCATCGGGCGATCGACATAGGCAGTGGCGAGACCGCAGGCGCGCGCGGCGGCGAGATCGCTGTGATGGGCGGCGACGAGACAGAGCGCCGCTGGATCGATGCCGAGCACTTCGGCGGTGCCGAGATAGGCGCGCGGTTCGGGCTTGTAGGCGCCCGTCACTTCCGCGCCGAGGATCGCATCCCAGGGCAGGCCGCCGCGCCGGGCCATCTCAAGCATCAGCGCGATATTGCCGTTGGACAGCGTGAAGATCGGATAGCGCGCCTTCAGCCGGATCAGCCCTTCGACCGTGTCGGGCCAGGGATCGAGCCGGCGCCAGGCATGCGCGAAATGGTCGCGCGCAGCCTCGTCCATGCCGGTCACGCTATGGCGGTCGAGCAGGGTGTCGAGCGTTTCGCGGTTGAGCACGTCCAGCCGCACAAAAGGTCGCCTGCCGGCGCGGCATTCCTCCATCGCCGGCTGATAGAGCCCCCGCCATTCATCGGCGAACGCGGCGGGGTCGATGTCGGGGCGGCCGAGACCAGCGAAGACGGCCGCCGCCTCGCGCGCGATACTCGTGCGCCAGTCGACCACCGTGCCGAACACGTCGAACGCCAGCGCCTCGATCGGCGCCGCCATCAACTTTCCTGGTCGACGATCTCGCGCAGGGCATCGGCCAGCACGCGTGTTTCCTGCTCGGTACCGATCGTCATGCGCAGGCCCTGGGCGAGCCCCTGCCCCGGCAGCCAGCGGACGATGATGCCACGTTCCATCAACAGGCGGTAGGCGACCTCGGCGGTCAGCTTGCCTTCGAACAGGACGAGCAGGAAATTGGCATGGCTGGGCACGACGCGGAGACCCGCATTGCCGAGCTTCGCGATCTCGTCGGCGAGCCAGGCACGCCATTGGATATTGTGGGCACGGCTGTGTTCGATGAAATCGGTCGCGCCGAGCGCGGCGATCGCTGCCTTCTGGCCGGCGGTGGTGATGCAGAAGGGCGCGCGGATGCGGTGCATCGCGGCGACGGCCTCGGCCGAGCCATAGCCCCAGCCGATCCGCTCGGCGGCGAGGCCGTGGATCTTGGAGAAGGTGCGCGTGACGATCACGTTGGGCGCGTGGCGCGCGAGATCGAGCCCGCCGTCATCCTCTTCCGGCGTCAGATATTCGGAATAGGCCTGGTCGATCACCAGCATCACGTCCGACGGCAGGTTGGCGTGAAGACGGAGGATCTCGCCGCGCGGAGCATAGGTGCCGGTCGGGTTGTTCGGGTTGGCGATGAACACGATGCGGGTGCGATCGGTGACGCAGGCGAGGATCGCGTCGACATCGGTCGCATAATCCTTGTCGGGCGCGACCACCGGCCTGGCGCCGACACGGCGCGCGGCGATCTCGTACACCGCGAAGCCGTAGTGGACGAAGATCACTTCGTCGCCCGGACCGGCATAGGCACCCGCCGCGAGATGGAGCACTTCATCCGAACCGGTGCCGTAGATGATCCGGGCGGGATCGAGATCGTGATATTCCGCGATCGCCTCGCGCAGCTCGGCCGCGCTCGCATCCGGGTAGCGATAAAGATCGCCCACATGCCCCGAAAAGGCGGCGCGCGCCTGGTCGCTGGTGCCGAGCGGGTTCTCGTTGGACGACAGCTTGGCGATCGGCGCGCCGGCATCAGTGGTGGAACGCCCCGGCACATAGGGGGCGATCGCCATGATCCAGTCTTTGGGTTTCGGTGCGGTCATGCGGGTGCCCTAAGGTCGATCCCCGCGCTCCGCAATGCCATGGTGCCGCGCAGGCAGGCGAAAGTCAGTCGCGCGGTTTCGGCGGACGATTCGGGCGCGGGCCGCGAGGCTTGGCCGGATCATTGCCGCCGGGCTTGGGCGGGGGCGCGTTGGGCCGGCGATGGCGCTGGGCGTCGCGCGAAACGGGGCGTGGCGGCGGCGGGGTGCGGGGTACCGCCGAACCCGCCGGCGCGACATTATAGCCTTCCTTGAGCAGGCGCGTGAACGCTGCGCGCACATTGGTCGCGATCGCTGCCTGAAGCTCGGGCGGCAGATCGGCCAGCGTCGTGTTGGCGTGCACCGAATTCAGATCGCGGAGGAGCGTGTTGGGCACGCCCTTCGACGCGGCCTTCAACGCCCCGATCGAATCGATGACGGCGGAAAAGACGATGTCCTGCATCACGTCGGTGGCTGATTTGCTCATGGGCGCGGGCACTAGAAGGATTCCGGCCGGACTGGAACAGCAAAGTTGCCGATGTCCGCGCCGTTACCCCGGGGCCGTTCCGGGGTAACGGCGAGTCGTCAGTTCCGCGGGCGCTTGCGCAGGGTCGGGCGCGGCTGATGACGGACGGGGGCCGGGCCGTTGTGGCGGCGCGGCTCGCGCGAGGCCTGTTCCGGGCCGCCTTCCATCACCTCGAACTGGACGCCGCCTTCGGCTTCTTCGCCGACGGTGCGCTTGACCGAGGCCATGAACTTGCCGGCGATGGCGCGCGGGATCTGGAACGCGGTCTCGTTCGGACCGATCCGGATCGCGCCGACCTCATTCTTGGTGATGTGCCCGCGGCGGCAGATCAGCGGCAGGATCCAGCGCGGATCGGCGTTCTGGCGGCGACCGATGTCCATGCGGAACCACACGATATCGTCGAAGCCCTCGCGGTGATGCTCCTTGCCAGCGGGCTGGGCAGCCCCCTGGGTCAGCATCTCTTCCGGGGCGGGCAGGCGCGCGCGATAGGTCTTGACCAGGGCAGCCGCGATATCCTCGGGCGATTTCTGCGCCATCAAGGTCGCGGCGAGCGCGCGGTCGTCGTCGTCGACCTCGACCGTCTCGAGCAGCATTTCGAGCAGGCGGGTGTGATCGGCCTTGCGGATGTCGTCGGCGGTCGGGGCGTTGACCCATTCCACCGCGATACGCGCGCCGCGCAGCATCATCTCGACCCGGCGACGGCGCTGGAACGGGACGATCAGGACCGCCGTGCCCTTCTTGCCCGCGCGGCCGGTGCGGCCCGAGCGGTGCTGCAGCGTCTCGGCATCGCGCGGCAACTCGACATGGATGACCAGGCTGAGTGAGGGCAGATCGATGCCGCGCGCAGCGACGTCAGTCGCGACGCAGACCCGGGCGCGCTTGTCGCGCAGCGCCTGCATCGCGGCGTTGCGCTCATTCTGGCTATGCTCGCCGGACAGGGCGACGGCGGCGAAGCCGCGCTCGACCAGGCTGGCATGGAGATGGCGGACATTGTCGCGCGTCGCGCAGAACAGCATCGCCGATTCGGCCTCGTACAGGCGCAGCAGATTGACCACGGCATTTTCGATATCGGCCGGGGCGACGGTGACGGCCTGATAGCTGATGTCGCCATGCCCGCGATCCTCACCGACGGTGGAGATGCGCAGCGCGTCGCGCTGGTAGCGCTTGGCGAGTGCGACGATCGGCTTGGGCATGGTCGCCGAGAACAGGAGCGTGCGGCGCTGGTCGGGCGTCGCGTCGAGGATCTGCTCGAGATCCTCGCGGAAACCCATGTCGAGCATCTCATCGGCTTCGTCGAGGATGACCGCCTTCAATGCACCGAGATCGAGCGCGCCGCGTTCGATATGGTCGCGCAGCCGTCCAGGCGTGCCGACCACGATATGCGCGCCGCGCGACAGGGCACGGCGTTCGCTCGATGCGTCCATGCCGCCGACACAGGTGGCGATTTTCGCGCCGGCCTTTTCATAGAGCCAGGCAAGCTCACGGCTGACCTGGAGCGCGAGTTCGCGAGTCGGCGCGATGGCGAGGGCGAGCGGCGCGCGCGCCGGCGGCAGCGTGCCTTCCTCGCCGAGCAGCTGGGGCGCGATGGCGAGGCCGAAGGCGACGGTCTTGCCGGAGCCGGTCTGCGCCGAGACGATCATGTCTCGGCCTTCGGCTTCGGGTTGGATTACCGCGGCTTGCACGGGAGTCGGCGCGGCGTAACCACGGGCGGAGAGCGCTTCGGCGAGAAGCGGGGGCAGCGTTGAGAAGGGCATGATATTCCGGATATGGGGGCACGCGGCGTCGCGGCAAAGCGGGGCCCTAGCAGATAATCCGGATTAAAGCACGCCCATGGCGAAAATGGGTCAGATGCGCTGCCGTTTCCATGCCGCGAGCAGCCCGGGCCGGGCGCTCGCGTCACTGACCCAGTCGCTCTCGCGCCGGCCCTCGATCAGCGAGACCGCCACGATCTGGGCGAAGGCGACGGGAAGCAGGACATAGCTGCCGACGACCAGGGCGGCGAACAGTCCGGTGGCCGAAACGGCGAGCATCAGCACGGTGACGATGGTCAGCCAGAAGCGCGAGCCGGTAATGCCGAACAGGGCGAGGCATGCCCCCGCACCGACCGCAAAGGCGATCGCGACGGCGTTGGGCGCGGCGACCGCGAGATAGAGAAGCGAAGCCGCGAACAGGGCGAGGCCGGTTTGGGTACGACCGGACCAGGCGAAGAGATTCTGCGTCGACATGATGCCCCCTGTTGTTGGGGAACGAACGATGCGATTCCATAACGGTTCCACGCCCATGTGAAATCGGCGCGTGAATCGCGAGGGAACTTCCGGCGGGATCGGGCGCTTGCATCCCGTCTCGCCGCACCGCGGCAAATCCATCTTCAGGGAGCCCAGGAATGAAGCAGCTGGTTGCGTTCGATCTCGACGGAACGCTCGCCGAGAGCAAGCAGCCGCTGCAGGAGCCGATGGGCGAAGCGCTGGCCGATCTGCTCGGCGTGGCGCATGTCGCGGTCATCTCGGGCGGGGACTGGCCGCAGTTCGAGAAGCAGGTGGCAAGCCGTCTGCCCGCCCGGGCCGACCTGGGCCGGCTATGGCTGATGCCGACGACGGGCACCAAGCTCTACCGGTACGACAATGCCTGGTATGCGGTATATGCCGAGCTGTTCGACGACGCGCAGAAGCAGGCCATCTTCGCCGCGTTCGACGCGTCGCTGAAGGCGACCGGATTCGTACCTGAACAGACCTGGGGCGAGCGGATCGAGGACCGCGGCAGCCAGATCACTTTTTCCGCGCTCGGCCAGCAGGCGCCGCTCGACGCGAAGGAACATTGGGACCCGGATTTCGCCAAGCGCAAGGTGATCCAGGCCGATCTGCGCAAACGCCTGCCCGGCCTGTCGATCAACATGGGCGGCGCCACCTCGATCGACATCACGCGCGAGGGCGTGGACAAGGCCTATGGCCTGAAGAAGCTGCGCGATGCGAGCGGCATCGAGCTGGACGCGATGATGTTCATCGGCGACGCGATCTTCCCGGGCGGCAATGATTACCCGGCCAAGGAGCTCGGACTGGACACGGTGCGGGTGCGCGATCCCGAAGATACCTTGTCAGTGATCGCCGCGATCGTCGCGTGCCAGAAATGAGGCCGTAAATCGCGGCCGCTTCGACCCGGAATTCGGCGGGCCGGAGCGAGAGCCCGCGTCAAACGACCTGCCCCGCCGCCCAGCCGCTGGCCCAGGCCCATTGGAAATTATAGCCGCCGAGCCAGCCAGTGACGTCGACCGCTTCGCCGATCGCGTAGAGGCCGGGGACTTTCCGGGCCTCCATGGTCTGCGAGGACAGCCCGTCCGTCGCGATGCCGCCGGCGACGACTTCTGCCTTGGCCAGGCCTTCAGTGCCGTTGGGCGTGAAACGCCAGTCGGCGAGGCGGCGGGCGGCCTCGTCGAGGCGCTTGTCGGTCTGGGCGCCGAGATCGCCCTCGACACCAAGCCGGTCGGCAAGGGTTTCGGCGAGGCGGGCGGGGAGTTGGCTGGCCAGCAACTTGCGGAAAGCGGTGCGCGGATTGGCCCGCTTCGCCTCGGCCAGCCAGGCAGGTTTCAGGTCCGGCAAAAAATCGATGCTGATCGACTCGCCGTGGCGCCAATAGGAAGAGATTTGCAGGATCGCGGGACCGGACAGACCCTTGTGCGTGAACAACGCCGCCTCGCGAAAAGCGGTCTTGCCGCAGCGCGCGACGACCTCCGCCGCGACGCCGGAGAGCGAGCGGAACAGGGTTTCTTCACCACCAAGCGTGAAGGGCACCAGCGCGGGGCGCGGCTCGACGACTTTCAGGCCGAAGCGGCGGGCGAGATCATAGGCGAAACCGGTCGCACCCATTTTCGGGATTGAGGGGCCACCAGTGGCGATGACCAGAGCAGGCGCAGTGGCGGTGCGATCGCCGAAAGTGACGCGGTACTGGCCGTCGGCATGGTCGACCTCGCGGATCGGCTGGCCGAGGCCGATGGTGACATTGCCGGCATCGCATTCGTCGAGCAGCATCGCGACGATCTGCTTCGCCGAACCGTCGCAGAAGAGTTGGCCAAGGGTCTTTTCGTGCCAGGCGATGCCGTGGCGATCGACCAGGTCGATAAAGTCCTGCGCCGAATAGCGCCCCAGCGCCGATTTGGCGAAATGCGGATTGGCAGAGAGGTAGCGGTCGGGCCCGGTGTTCACGTTCGTGAAGTTGCAGCGCCCGCCCCCAGAGATCAGGATCTTCTTGCCCGGCTCCTCCGCGTGATCGAGCAGCAGCACCCGCCTGCCGCGCTGGCCGGCGGTGAGCGCGCACATCAGGCCGGCGGCGCCGGCGCCGAGGATGATCGTGTCATAGGGTTGGGGGTTGGTCATTAAAGACGAGCGCTACCTGAATCCCTCTCCCGGCGGGAGAGGGAGGGAGCCGCGTAGCGGCGGAAGGGTGAGGGTGACAAGGCCGGTCGCCCTCACCCCGACCTGCTGCGCAGGCCACCCCTCTCCCGCTGGGAGAGGGGAAGAAGAAGTCACGCCACCGGCAGCCTCAGCCGGAAGCACGCGCCCGCGGGCACTTCCTTCGCGACGATCGTGCCGCCGGTCGCGGCCAGCAAGGACCGCGCGATGGCGAGGCCGAGCCCGGCGCCGCCCGCCTCGCGCCGACCCGTGAAGAAGGGTTCGAAGATCCGTTCCAGATCGGCAACCGCGATGCCGGGGCCGTCGTCGGTGACCCACAGGATCACCTCGCTGTCCGCCGGCTCGATACGGATGCTCACCCGCCGCGCGCCAGCCTGGCGGCTGTTCTCGACCAGGGTTTCGAGCAGCGTCTCGACCACCTCCGGCGTGATGCGCGCCATCGGCGCGTCGGCGGCGGCGACATCGACCGCGAAGCGGTCCGAACGGAAGGAATCCGCCACGCGCCGGGCCGACGCCGTGATGTCGGCCCGCGCGGCGGCATCGATGCTCGCCATGTCGGCGCGGGCGAGATCGAGCAGCCGCTGGACCAGCCGGGCCAACCGCTCCGCATCGGCCGAGGCATTGGCGATGAAGCGGCGGCGTTCCTCCTCGCTCATTTCCTCGCCATGCTCGTCGAGCAGTTCGAGCGCGCCGCGGATGCCGGCGATCGGCGTCTTGAATTCGTGGCTGACCGCCGCCGCGAAATCCTTGAGGTAGCGCGAGCGGCGCTCGATCCGGTCGGCCATGGCCCGGAAATTGTCGTAAAGCTGCGCGATCTCGATCGCGGCGGTGACCGGCGTCTCCGGCACCGCGACCCGGCCGCGCGCGATATCCTCGCTGGCCCGGGCCAGCGCGTCGATCGGGCGCGCGATGCCGCGCGACAGCAGGGCGACCAGCACCAGCAGCGTCGTGAAGATCAGCCCGATGCCGAGCAGGATCTTGCCGCGATCCTGATAGAGCCCGACGAACAGGCCGCGCGGGGTGCGCGACAGCATGACCACGCCGATCACCCTGCCCTGGTCGATCACCGGCCGCGCATGGTGGACCCGGATGGCATAGGCCCGGCTGAATAAAGCGAGCCAGCTTTGCGCTTCATAACGACTGCGCTCGCGAAGCACGGTGCGCGGGCTGCCGGCCAGCGCGGTGCGGACTTCGGGCAGATTGTCGTAATTCACCATCACATCGTCGCGACCGAGCACGACCAAACCGTTCGCGTCGAGCAGACGAGTCGCGGTCAGGGTCACCGCCGCCGCGTCGCTCGCCATCGGCATCAGGGTACGGGCGACCATCGCGGCATGGCGATCCGGCATGCCGCGCCGCGTCTCGGCCGGGCGCGCCGGCAGGACGGGCATGGTGCGCAGGTCGATCGTCGGGCTTTCCGGCGCGAGCAGGCGGCGCGACGGATCGGGCACGCCGCCCCGCCACGCCGATTTATAGGCCGAGGCCAGCACCACGCTTTGCGAGATCAGCTCCGCCTCGGTCTGCTGGACGATGGTGTTTTCATAGACGCGCAGGAACAGGGCGGCGACGCCGGGAAGCGCGGCGACGAACAACAGGGTGCCGAGCAGGATCGAGCGCAGCCTGAGCTTCGGCCAATGCGCTTTGGCAAAGCTCTTGAGCGCTCCGATCAACGACAGGCGCCGATCCGGTAGCCGATGCCGGCGCGCGTCTCGATCAGGTCGGCCGCACCGAATTTCGCGCGCAGGTTGCGGACATGGCTGTCGATCGTCCGGTCGGTAATGGCGAAGCCGGGGCCGTGCAGCCGGTCGATGATCGCATCGCGGGTATAGACCTTGGCCGGATTGGCGGCGAGCAGCAGCAGGAGCTGGAATTCGGTGGCGGTCAGCGGCACCGGCGCGCCGTCCCAGCGCGCTTCCCAGCCCTCGGTATCGAGCGTCAGGCGGTTGCGGGTCACATTCTCGGGCTCGGGCGGCGGCGCGCCGCGCTTAAGGATGGCGCCGACCCGGGCGACCACTTCGCGCGGCGAGAAGGGCTTCACGACATAATCGTCGCCGCCGATCTCGATGCCGACGATCCGGTCGATCTCGTCGTCGCGCGAGGAAAGGAACAGGATCGGCAACGCTGCCCCTGCCCCGCCCGCGGCGCGCAGCCGGCGGCACAGGTCCAGGCCGTTCAGGCGTGGCATGTTGATGTCGAGCACCATCAGGTCGGGCATCTCGCGGCCGATCGTCTCGAACGCTTCCTGGCCGTCCGCCGCCTCGCTCGGCCGCATGCCGGCCTTGCCCAGCGCGAAGACGAGCAGCTCGCGGATATGGGGATCGTCGTCGACGACGAGGATGCGGTGGCTCATGGGTTTCATTGTGGTCCTGTCGCGCTAGCGGTCAACGGCTCAATCCTTCGTCATGCCCGATCTGGTCTAGGCGGGCTCCATCGACGCCTCATCCGGCGCATGTGGAGAAATCGTGCAGAGGCGCGGCCTTCCCAAATCCTTCCATCCCGCCTAGAGCGCTCGCCATACCCAATCCTCGAAAGGACTCTCCATGCGTGAAGCTGCCATTGTCGCCACGGCCCGTACCCCGATCGGCAAGGCGTATCGCGGGGCGTTCAACATCACTGAGGCGCCGGTGCTGGCCGGGCATGTGATGAACGCCGCGGTGGCGCGTGCCGGGATCGATCCGGCGCGGATCGACGAAGTATTCTGGGGCGTCGGCGGGCAATGGGGCACGCAGGGCGGCAATGCCGGGCGGATGGCGATCTTCGCCGGCGGCTTGCCCGAAAGCGTGCCGGCCTTTTCGCTCGACCGGAAATGCGGATCGGGGCTGACCGCGGTGGCGCTCGCGGCGCGATCGATCATGTGCGACGAGATGGACGTGGCGCTGGCCGGGGGCATGGAATCGATCAGCCTGACGGTGACCAAGGACGCGCCGCGCTTCATCAACAAGTCAGTGATCGCGAAGGAGCCGGCCGCCTATATCCCGATGATCGAGACCGCCGAGATCGTCGCCGAACGTTACGGCATCAGCCGCGAGGCGCAGGACGCCTATGGCGCGCAGAGCCAGCAACGCGCGGCAGCCGGACTGGAGCGGGGTGCGTTCGCTGAGGAGATCGCCCCGATCACGGTCGACAAGGCCGTGTTCGACAAGGAGGGCAACCGCACCGGCACCGAGACAGTGACCGTGTCGCGGGATGAGGGCATTCGCGCCGGGACGACGGTAGAGGCGCTGCGCGGGCTGAAGACGGTGTGGTCCGGCGGCGAATTCACCGGGCCGGGATCGAACATCACCGCGGGCAATGCCAGCCAGCTGTCCGACGGCGCCTCGGCGCAGATCCTGATGGACCGGGCGACCGCCGAGGCCGAGGGCAAGGAGATTCTCGGCATCTATCGCGGTTTCCAGGCGGCCGGGTGCGGGCCGGACGAGATGGGCATCGGCCCGATCTTCGCGATCCCCAAGCTGCTGGCGCGGGCCGGGCTGTCGGTCGCGGATATCGGGTTGTGGGAACTGAACGAGGCGTTCGCCAGCCAGTGCCTTTATTGCCGCGATCATCTCGGCATCGATCCGGAGAAATACAACGTCAATGGCGGCGCGATCGCGGTGGGGCATCCGTTCGGCATGACCGGGTCGCGGCTGGTCGGCCATGCGCTGATCGAAGGGCGCAAGCGCGGGGTGCGTTATGTCGTGGTGTCGATGTGCACTGCCGGCGGCATGGGCGCGGCGGGGTTGTTCGAGATCGTCTGAACGGGGCGATACCCCGTCGAGGGGGCCCGGCGTTACGGCTGGGGCGGCGCGGCCGATGGTGGTTCGGACGGTGGATCCGCTGGCGCGGCGGCGGGATCGTCCGCCGGTGCCGGCGCGGCAGGAGGCACCGGCGTCGATTGCGGGAAGACCGCTTCGACGGGGGTGATCGCCGGGCGAGGCTGTTTGCCGCCCTTGCCATGCAATGCGTCGATCTCGGCCTGGCGACGGTTCAGATAATAAGCGCGCGCGGCCGCATAGGGATCGGGATAATCCTCGCGCAGCTTGTTGAGTTGCTCGTCGAACTCGGCGCGATAATCGACCGCGCTGAGGACTCCGCTCGGAATGGAATAATAGGTTTTGTCGAATGGCGTGCCCACGGCGATGGGCAGCACGAGGCGGTCGACGCCGCCTCCGATCAGGTCGCGCAGGGTCGTTGGCCCGATCAGCGGCACGAACAGGAAGGGGCCTGGCTTCACGCCATAATAGCCGAGCGTATTGGCAAACCCGTTCGGACGGCGCGGCAGGTTGATCGATTGGAGCTTCGCGACATCGACCAGTCCACCGATGCCAATGGTGGAATTGATCGCGAAACGCCCGGCCGTTTCCGCGGCCTTGCCCGGCTTGAGCTGGAGCAGGAAGTTCAGGAACACCACCGGCTCGCGCAGATTGTTGAGAACGTTGCGCAGGCCGCTACGAATCGGTTTGGGGACGGCGCGCTTGTAGGTCAGCGCCACCGGCCCGACCAGAGCCCGGTCGACCTTCTGGGTGGCGGCGAAGGAATCGGCGTTCACCTGCTGCAGCGGATCTCCGGCGACGACATGTGGACGCGCGGTGACCACGATATCGCCGCCTTGCGTGGTGGAATGCGGCGCGGGCGGGGTCGCGGCCGAGGGCCTGGGCGTTCCCGGAGCCGTCGTGACATCCTGTTCCGTCGCCGGAGATGCCACCGGCGCAGGCGGGACGGGCGCATCCTGATCGACGACGGCGATGGTCGCCGGCGCTGTCGCGGGCTGGATCGGGTCGGGGCTTGAAGAGATGCCGGTCAGCAGCAGGGCAGCAATGGCGCTGATCGCCATGCTCATCGAACAGCCCGGTTGGACAGGGCCGATATCGCCTGGACAGGACGCGCGGCGCAGCCCTTGCCGAAGCCACCCCTTGACGCGACCATCAAGCCACCCCTTTGCCCGCCATCCCCAAGACAGGAACCACTATCGGTTCTGTCACGGGACCGTCATGTTCTATCAGGCAAATTATCGGAAAGGTAAACTCGGCACTGCAAATTTCCGCCCTCATTCAACGGCCCTGTGGCTGAAGGCTTCACCCATTCCCGCCAAGCGCTTCCCTGACCGTGACCTCGGAGGCCGCGTGGAGCGCCCAGAAATCGCGGACCGGTTCGCCTGTGAATTTCGACATCAGCACCGCGAGATGCGCGTGCCAGCCGCCGCCGAAATCGACCATGCCGGCCGGGCCTGAAATGCCGCTATGCGTCAGCACCAGCCGGGTCTTGTCACCCATCGCGGTCAGTTCGAACCGGGCCTCGCCTTCCTTGCCGCCGTCCCAGCTCCAGGCGACCAGATGCGGCGCCTCGAACGCCGTCACCCGCTCGTGCGACACGGCGCCGCGATGCGCGCAATATTTCTCGGGATAGGACACGTCGTCCGCCGAGAGATTGTCGTGATCGAAAACGAGCTCGACCTGGCCGCCGACCTGCGGTTCGAGCGTGCCGCCGGCGAACCACAAGGCGCGCAGATCGGCATCGACCAGATATTTCCACACGGTGTCGATCGGCGCGTCGAGCACGCGTTCGAGGCGGATCGTGCCGGGGGCAGTCTTTTCGATGGCAGGCATGGTCATTCCTCCAGAGCCGTGGCGAGCGAGTCGAGAATCATGGTCCAGCCCTTGCGGGTCTGTTCCTCATAGGCGGACCATGCGGGGTCCATCTCGTGCGTGAGGGTCAGCGTTGCGCCTTGCCCTTTCGCCACGATGTCGATCGATACTCGGGTCCATTCGCCTTCTTCCGCCGGATCCGCCGCGAACAGGAAGACCAGGCGGCGCGGGCGATCGATCTCTTCATAGCGGAGGCGGTGATGGGCATCGCCCGAAGCGCGACGCTCGACGATCAGCGCGCGGCCGCCGACACGGGCATCGATCTCGACCGTGCACATCTCGCCATCAGGTGTTTTGAACAGGAACTGCCCCGCCTTTTCGGGGTCGAGCCACGCATCGAACACGGCCTCCGGCGTGGCGTCGAAATCGCGGGTGATGGTGAGGATGACGGGTGCGGTCATTCTGCTCTCTCCTTCTCGGCCTTGAGCAGTTCGTCGAGGATGTCGAGCCGCCCGGTCCAGAACGCCTCCCATTGGCGCAGCCAGGCCTGGGCCTCGCGCAGCGGCTCCGCCTTCAACCGGCACAGCTGTTGCCGGCCGGCCTTGCGGCGTTCGACCAGCCCGGCGCGCTCCAGCGCCTGGACATGTTTCGAGGCGCCGGCGAAACTCATCGCATGCGGCGCGGCGAGCTCGCTAATGCTGCGCTCGCCGCCGGACAGGCTGGCGAGCATTGCACGCCGGGTCGGGTCGGCGAGGGCGGCGAAGGTGATGTCGAGTCGTTCAACCATGTGGTTTAATATTGCCGAGCAAGCCCAAACTGTCAACTAATCGGTTGAATAATTCTTCTTCGCCTCGCGGCCTTGCAGGCGCGGGCCCGCGACATCAGATTCGGGGTCGAAACGAAGGAGACCGGAAATGCAGCGCTTCGCCCAGCCCATCTATATCGCGGCCGGTCTTCGAACGCCGTTCGGACGTGGCGGCGGGGCGCTCGCCGATCATGACGCGATCACCATGGCAGTGCCGGTCGCCCAGGCGATGGCGGCAGTCGCGCGGCCCGACCTGTTCGTGTGGGGTACGGTGATCCCGAGCCTCGGCTGGAGCAATATCGGGCGCGAAATCTGGCTCGATGCCGGACTCGACCCGACCGTGCCGTCCTTCTCGGCGGTGCTGGCCTGCTCGACCTCGATGGTCGCGGCCTTCGCCGCCGCGGGCATGCTCGGCGGCGACAAGGATCTGGCGCTGGTCGGCGGGTCCGAAGTGATGAGCAACCCGCCGATCGGGCTGAAGCTCGACGCGTCGAAGCGGATCGTGAAGCTGTTCCGCACCGACCCCGCTGCCGCGCTCGCCGCGCTGCAGGCGTTGACCCCGAACGACCTGGTGCTGCCGATCAAGGGTTTCGCCAACCGCATCACGGGGCGCACCATGGGCGACCATATGGAGGAGACGGCGAAGATCTGGGGAATTTCGCGCGAGGCGCAGGACAACTGGTCGCTGAAGAGCCACCAGCGCGCCGTCGCCGGTTGGGAGAACGGCTTTTTCGACGACCTGGTCATCCCGCTGCCCGAAATCACCCGCGACGCCAATCCGCGCGCCGACACCTCGGCCGAGAAGCTCGCTACCCTGCCGCCCGCCTTCGACAAGACCAGCGGCACGGGCACGCTGACCGCGGGCAACAGCTCGCCGATCACGGATGGCGCCGCCGGCTGCTGGGTCGCGACCGGAGCCGGGCTGAAGAAACTGCCCGACGGCATTTTCCACGCCGAGCTGGTCGACCACGAAACCGCGGCGGTCGACCATGCCGAGGATGGGCTGCTGATGGCGCCGAGCTTCGCCATTCCCCGGCTGCTGGCGCGGCACGGGCTGCGTTACGAGGACGTCGCGCTATGGGAGATCCATGAGGCCTTTTCGGCGCAGGTGCTGGCCAATGTCGCCGCGCTGGAGAAGCCGGGCTGGACGCGCGACCGTGCCGGCGTGGATTTCGATTTCGGGCCCTTCCCCTGGGATCGGGTCAACCCGAACGGCGGATCGGTGGCGATCGGCCATCCCTTCGCCGCGACCGGCGCGCGCGACCTCAGCCAGGCCGTGAAGGAGCTGTGGGACAAGCCGAGCGGCACCTGGGCGGTGGTCAGCGTTTGCGCCGATGGCGGGCACGGCACGGTATCGCTGCTGCGGCGGCCATAAGGTCGCGGAGCGGCGCGGCGCCCGGCGGCGCGGTCATTCCAGCGCCTCGGCCAGCGCGACCAGGGCACCGCGCGGATCGTGCTCGATCGTGTCGCCATGCGACACGATGATGCGCTTCAATCCGGGCACGGCGGCCCAGGCGCGAAGCTGCGCCGCGAGATCGGCCTTGCTCTTGCCCATGCCCAGCTTGACCGGTCCGGGCACGTGCGGTTCGTCGCCGGCAAAGCCCATCAGCTTGAGCAGCCAGCCGCTGAAGCCGTGCGCGTCGCGGATATTGCCGATGATGTCGTTGAGGATCAGCGTCGTGCCGTCCGTCCCATCGACTCGCAGCGCCGATTCGCCCTGATGCGTGCCGGGCACCACGATCCACGTCACCGCAG
The DNA here is from genome assembly GCF_055521475.1 of Sphingomonas sp. BL-S-30. NCBI lineage: Bacteria > Pseudomonadati > Pseudomonadota > Alphaproteobacteria > Sphingomonadales > Sphingomonadaceae > Sphingomonas > Sphingomonas sp. BL-S-30. Next base: position 4,081,918 of record NZ_CM145481.1, read on the forward strand.
AATCGCCAAAATCGACATTGGTGGCATCGACCGGCACCAGCTGAGCGACCTTTTCCCGCGCGGCGGGCGGGGTGATGACCAAGAGCGAGGGGTAGCGTTTTTTCCAGATGCCGGCGTCGAGGCGGTGATGGGCATTGGGCACGATCAGCCAGGCGGGATCGCCGAACGCCTCGATCTCGCGCATCTGCTCCTCGTCGAGCGCGATCGCGCTGAACACCACCAGCCGGCTGTCGCGCAGCCGGACGATCGTCATGCGGCGCGGGAAATCCCCGATCGGCATGTGGATCGTGCCGGTGACGGTGAGGATGTTCGGCGCGACCTCGGCCAGCCGGCCGTGCGGCAGGACCTTCCAGTCAGTGAGCGGTTCGGACATGGTCTGTCTCCTCTTCGCCGCTGAAACGCGCGAGGGGACAGGCGGGATGCGTCAGGCGGCCTCTTCGGCCCGCCAATGTTCCCAGCGGAGCAGGAGCATGATAAACAGCTCCGCGGCGACAAAGGGCGCGACCAGCGCGACCGCGCCCCACCAGCCGAGCCAGAGATAACCGAACCGGCCGACGCAATAGAGCAGCACCATCATGCTCTGCACCATCCCGACCAGCCCCGCCGAGCGGAAGCGGGGCGCGAGCAGATAGCCGATCCAGAACACCCAGCGCGCGATCACCCAGACGATGGTACAGGCGACGACCGCGCGCATCGACGCGCCGTCGCGCGCCTGGACGGCGAGCAGGAGCAGGCCGGGGACGAACAGCCAGAGCTGCTCGATCGTGTTCTGGACATAACGCTGGTTGACCCGCATCCGCCGCGATTCGGCGCCGGCCAGCGGATCGATCGCGGGGGTCACCAGCCTTTCGTGCGCGACCGCCTCGATCCCCGGCAGCAGGGCGAGCAGAGTCGCGATGCCGACGCAGTGAAGCGCGAAGAAGAAGCGCGCGGTCTGAGTCGCCATGCCCGGGACGGGCGGCATGGAACGATCGATGAAGAACCACAGCCCGATGGCGACAGGCAAAGCGAGCACCACGCCCATCGCGAGCGCGCGCTGCTGCGCCTCGATCGACCCTGGGACAAGGCGGTTCGACATGGTCAGTCGGCGAAGAGCAGCACGGGCGTCTCGAGATATTTCTTCAGCGCCTGCACAGAGCTTGCCGCATCCCACCCGTCGACCACGCGGTGATCGCAGCTGATCGAAAGATTCATCAGCTTGGCGCGGACGATGTCGTCGCCGCGGAAGACGGGGCGCTCGACGATCTTGTTCGGGCCGATGATCGCGACCTCGGGCCGGTTGATCACCGGCGTGGTGGCGATGCCGCCGAGCGGCCCGAGCGAGGTGATGGTGAGGGTGGAGCCGCTGAGTTCCTCCGACTTCGCCTTGCCGGTGCGGGCGGCCTCGGCGAGGCGGGCGATCTCGGTCGCGAGCTGCCAGACATTGAGATCCTGTGCGTCGCGGATCACCGGGACCATCAGGCCGGCCGGCGTCTGCGTCGCCATGCCGAGATGGATCGAGCCATGGCGGGTGACCAATCCAGCCTCGTCGTCATAGCGCGCGTTGATCATCGGGAAGTCGGGGATCGACTTGCAGATCGCGACGATCATCAGCGGCAGCATGGTCAGCTTGGGCCGGTTGCCGCGATTTGCGTTGAGATCGGCGCGCATGTCTTCGAGCGCAGTGACGTCGATTTCGTCGACATAGGTGAAGTGCGGGATGGCGCGCTTCGAGGCAGCCATGTTTTCGGCGATGCGACGGCGCATGCCGATGACCTTGATCGCCTCATCGGCGCGAGCGCGCGATGCGTGCGGGGCGTGATAGCCCTGTCCGCTGCCGTAGCGCAGGAAGGCGTCCAGATCGGCGTGACGGATGCGGTCACCTTCCGACTTTACCGAGGCGAGGTCGACGCCGAGATCGGCCGCGCGGGCGCGGACCGCGGGGGAGGCGAGGACATGGGCGTGGGGCGCGGCGGCCTTATTCTCACCGTTCGTGTCGAGCGAAGTCGAGACACCTGGCTCAACTGCCGGGGCCGGTTTCTCGACTACGCTCGAAACGAACGGTTGAGGGGATTCGATGCCCTCCTCACCCGGCGTTTCCGCCTCGATCTGCTCTTCGACTTCCTCGGTCTTGGTCTCTTCCGGCAAATCCCCCGGCGCGACATCCGCCACCGTCTCCGGCGACGGTTCGATCGCGCCTTCAACCGCATCGGTCTCGATCACCACCAAGGCGGCGCCGATCGACACCTGATCGCCGACCTCGCCGGCCAGCTCGACCACCGTGCCGGCGACCGGGGATTCCATCTCCACCGTCGCCTTGTCGGTCATCATGTCGGCGATGCCCTGGTCCTCTTCCACACGGTCGCCCACGGCCACGTGCCACGCGACGATCTCCGCTTCGGAGATGCCTTCGCCGATATCCGGCAGTTTGAAGGTGAAGCGTGCCATTAGTCTAATCCGTTCGTTTCGAGCGAAGTCGAGAAACAGGGGGCCGCGCAGGTGTCTCGACTTCGCTCGACACGAACGGGGATGGCAGCGCCATCGAAATCAGTCCTTCATTACCTTTTTCAGCGCTTCGCCGATGCGGACCGGGCCCGGGAAATAGGCCCATTCCAGGCTGTGCGGATAGGGCGTGTCGAAACCGGTCACGCGCTCGATCGGCGCTTCGAGATGGTAGAAGCAGCGTTCCTGGACGAGCGCCGACAGCTCGGCGCCGAAGCCGCTGGTGCGGGTCGCCTCGTGCACGATCATGCAGCGGCCGGTCTTCTTCACCGACGCCTCGATCGTCCCGATGTCGAGCGGGACGAGGGTGCGCAGATCGATGATCTCGGCGTCCACCCCTGCCTCCTCGACCACCGCCAGGCAGACATGGACCATGGTGCCATAGGCCAGGATGGTCAGCGCCTCCCCGGCGCGGACGATCTTCGCCTTGCCCAGCTCGATCTTGTAATAGCCGGTCGGCACCTCGCCCGCGGGATGCTGCGACCAGTTCTTCGTCGGACGATCCCAATGGCCGTCGAACGGGCCGTTATAGATGCGCTTGGGCTCGAAGAAGATCGTCGGATCATTGTCCTCGATCGCGGCGATCAGCAGGCCCTTGGCGTCATAGGGGGTCGAGGGAATCACCGTCTTCACGCCCGAGACATGCGTGAAGATGCCCTCGGGGCTCTGGCTGTGCGTCTGGCCGCCGAAGATGCCGCCGCCGAAGGGCGAGCGCACCGTGATCGGCGAGGTGAACTCGCCGGCCGAGCGGTAACGCAGCCGCGCCGCCTCCGACACGAGCTGGTCGAGCGCGGGATAGATATAGTCGGCAAACTGAATCTCCGGCACCGGCCGAAGCCCGTACGCGCCCATGCCGACCGCGACGCCGATGATGCCGCATTCCGTGATGGGCGTGTCGAACACGCGGGTCTTGCCATATTTCGCCTGCAGGCCCGCGGTCGCGCGGAACACGCCGCCGAAATAGCCGACATCCTCGCCCATCACGATGACGTCGGGATCGCGCGCCATCATCACGTCCATGGCGGAGTTGATCGCCTGGATCATGTTCATGCGGGCATTGCCGTCTGGACCGCCTTCAGGGGCGACTACGTCGCCGGGACCAGCCTCGGGCGTGATGATGTCGGCGGGATCAGTAATGTCGCTCATGACTTGCGTGCCCATGGCCGGCCCGAGGCGGTTTCTTCCGCGAGCATCTGTGCCTGTTGTTCCCGCAGATGCCAGGGCATCTCTTCGAACACGCCGTCGAACAGCGTATCCAGCGGCTGATGCAGGCCGTGGCCGAGGATGCCGTTCTGCTCGGCTTCCTTCTGCGCGCGCTTCACCTGCTCGGCGAGTTCGAGATCCTGCGCGGCGTGGCGATCCTCGTCCCATTCGCCGATATGGATCAAATGGTCCTTCAGCCGCTTGATCGGATCGCCCAGCGGCCAGGCGGTGGGTTCGCCGGCCGAGCGATATTGGCCCGGATCGTCCGAGGTCGAATGGCCTTCGGCGCGGTACGTGAAATGCTCGATCAGGGTCGGGCCCTGATTGGTCCGGGCGCGCTCGGCCGCCCAGGCAGTCGCGGCATAGACCGCGAGCGCGTCATTGCCGTCGACGCGCAGGCCGGCGATGCCATAGCCGATGGCACGCGCCGCGAAGGTGGTCGATTCGGCCCCGGCAAAGCCCGAGAAGCTCGAGATCGCCCATTGATTGTTGACGACGTTGAAGATCACCGGCGCGCGGTAGACGCTGGCGAAGGTGCAGGCGGAATGGAAATCGCCCTCCGCCGTCGAGCCCTCGCCGCACCAGGTGGCGGCGATCCGCGTGTCGCCCTTCGCCGCCGACGCCATCGCCCAGCCGACCGCCTGGGGATATTGCGTGGTGAGATTGCCGGAGATCGAGAAAAAGCCGGCTTCCTTGACCGAATACATGATCGGCAGCTGCTTGCCCTGAAGCCGATCGCCCCTGTTCGAATAGATCTGGTTCATCATGTCGACCATCGACCAGCCGCGCGCGATGAGCAGGCCCTGCTGGCGGTACGACGGGAAACACATGTCCTCATAATCGAGCGCGAAGGCAGCGGAAACCGCGACCGCCTCCTCGCCAAGGCATTTCATATAGAAGCTGGTCTTGCCCTGGCGCTGGGCGCGGAACATGCGCTCGTCAAAGGCGCGGACCAGCACCATCGAACGGAGCATCGCGCGCAGCGTATCGGGCGACAGGCGCGGGTTCCATGGGCCGACGGCATTGCCCTCGTCATCCAGCACGCGGACCAGTTGGTATGCGAGGTCGGTGAAGGTCCCGGCGCGATCGGCGGTGTCGGGGCGGCGGGTATCGCCAGCCGCTGGAATGGCGACCTCGGTAAAGTCGACCGTATCGCCGGGGCGGAACCTGGGTTCCGGCACGTAGAGCGACAGGGGTTGTAAATTGGCGCGCGGACTGTCGCTTGCCATGCTCTCTCCGATCATTGTGCGTTTCGTTCGCGTTCGCATGAGAGCAACGCGCGGATTCGCCATTCGGGCCTTGTTATAAAATTTCAAAGCGCTTGGCGAGGGTCTGGGCGGGTGATGGCGGTAGTGCGCCCCCCAGGCTCAAGCAGGTGTTTTCCGCGGCAAATGGCCTTTGTGGACGCCCGTGCCACGGCACGTGCAAAAATGCAGGCCAATCGGGCGTTTGTGGACCGAGGAACGCGCATTGCCGCACATGTCCGCCTGCCGCGCTCCCGTCGCGGATTGACTCCGGCGCCGATAGGAACAAAATAGGAACACCCTCATTCAGCGAGTCGTGTGTTTGTCGTCTGCCGCCGCCCTTTCCGCCTTACGCGATACGCTTCGCGCGATCGAGGGGGATGGGCTGCGCCGTCGTGCCGTGCTGCCCTTCGGGATCGGCCCGATCGATTCGCGGCTGGCGACGGGCGGCCTCACGCTCGGCGCGCTGCACGAGATCGCCGCGGCCAGCCCCGGCATGGGCGACGATGCCGCGGCGACCCTGTTCATGGCCGGCATCGCCGCGCGCGCCTGGGGCCCGGTCCTGTGGGTGGTGCGGCGGCGCGACCTGTTCGCGCCGGGACTGTACCAGGCCGGGCTCGCGCCCGAGCGCATCCTCTATGCCGAAGCAGGCGACGATGCCGAGCTGCTCGCGCTGATGGAGGAAGGCCTGCGCCACCGCGGGCTGGGCGCCGTGATCGGCGAGGTGAAGAGCGCCTCGATGGCCAATAGCCGCCGGCTGCAGCTCGCGGCCGAAGGCGGCAAGACGATCGCACTGCTGCTCAAGCGCCATGCGCGCGAGGGCGGCAATCCGCTCGCCGTGCCCTCGGCCGCGGTAACACGCTGGCGAATCGCCGCCGCGCCCTCGACTCCGCTCCCGGTCGAGGGTGTCGGTTGCCCGCGCTGGCGGATCGAACTGGTCCGTCAGCGCGGCGGCGAACCTCATAAATGGACGATGGAGGCATGCGATGAAACGGGTCGCCTCGCTCTACCTGCCCGACTGGCCGATCGATCGGCTGCGGCGGGCGGAACGCACCGCCGCGCCGCCTGACGCGCGCCGGACCACTCAGCCGGTCATCGATATCAAGGCAGCCCCGCGCGACGGTGGCTGGCGCCCGGGTGCGCGCTGGGCTCGGGGGGAGGATGGGCCGACGCTGCCGCGATTGAGAAGTGACGATGGGGCACCCGGTTCCTCCTCCAATTCCTCCCCGGCACGGGGAGGGGGACCGCGCTTGCGCGGTGGAGGGGCTTGGAGCGCGGCACGGTCTCGCCAAGCCAGCCCCTCCACCAGCTTCGCTGGTCCCCCTCCCCCTGCGGGGGAGGAATTAAGTGCCCCTCTCGTCACCTCGATCCGCGAGGGCAGCAGGATCCTGGTCGCTGCGACCAGCCATGCCGCGTATCTGCTCGGCATCCGCGCCGGCATGGCGGTGACTCAGGCGCGCGCACAAGTGCCGGATCTCGACATCCGTCCGGCCGATCCCGAGGGCGACCGCGCCGATCTCGAACGCCTCGCCCTCATTGCCGCGCGGCGCTGGTCGCCGATCGTCGCGCTGTCGGGCGAGGACGGGCTGTTCATCGAGCTGACCGGCACTGCCCATCTGTTCGGCGGCGAGGAGAGGATGGCGCGGCGGATCGTGCGGCTGCTCGCACGCATGGGTGTGCGAGCGCGGATCGCCGTGGCGGACAGCACGGGCGCGGCCTGGGCGCTGGCGCGTTACGGCCACCAGCCGCACAATGGGGTGACGATTTGTCCGCCAGGCGCGCAGGATTCCGCCATCGCCCCCCTGCCCATTGCCGCGCTGCGGGCCGAGCCCGGCGCGATCGAACTGCTCAAGCGGTTGGGCGTCGAGACGATCGGGGAACTTGCCGCCATGCCGCGCGCGCCGCTCGCGCGCCGGTTCGGCAAGATGCTGGTGCTGCGGCTCGACCAGGCAAGCGGGCGGATCGGCGAGCCGCTTCGCCCGGTCATGCCGCCCGAGCATATCGCCGTGATCCAGCGTTTCGCCGAGCCGATCGCGACCGCCGAGGCGATCGAGCATTGGCTGGCCCTGTTGATGCCACGCCTCGTCACCGCGCTGGCGCAGTCAGGCCAGGGCGCGCGCGCGATCGAGCTGGTCGCCGACCGGATCGACGGCGTGCCGCAGCGGCTGCGCATCGGCCTTGCCCGACCCAATCGCGACCCCGCGCATCTGCTGCGGCTGATGGTGCGCCGGATCGAGGAGATCGCGCCGGGATTCGGCATCGACGCGCTCGCGCTGCATGTGCGCCGCGCCGATCCGCTCGGCCCCGTGCCGTTCGAGGAGCGGCTCGAGGATAGCCCGCCCGACATCGCCCCTTTGGTCGATACGCTGGCCAACCGCATCGGCGCGGCGCGGCTGTGGCGCACAAGGCCGGTGGAAAGCGACGTGCCCGAACGATCGGTCGAGCCCGCGCCGGCGCTCGACCCGCCCGAACGCGCCGCGGCACCGCTCAAGCCGGCCGATGTCCGGCGTCTCGACCGCACGCCCGATCTCCATCCCTGGCACCATCGCTGGCCGCGCCCGGTGCGCATGCTGCGCCGGCCCGAGCTGCTGGATCACGTCATCGCCGAGCTGCCCGACCAGCCGCCGCGCCGCTTCACCTGGCGCGGCACGACGCACAAGGTGGTGCGCGCCGATGGTCCCGAGCGCGTTCACGGCGAATGGTGGAAACGCGCGACCGAACGGCATTCGGTGCGCGATTATTTCCGGGTGGAGGACGAGGCGGGCCAGCGCTTCTGGCTGTTCCGCCGCGGCGATGGCGAGCGCACCGAGACGGGCGATCTCGCCTGGTTCATGCATGGGGCGTTCGGGTGAACAATCCCAATGACCGTTTATTTCCCGGCGTCGATGACGCGCACATGCCCTTCGTCGGCATAGCGCAGGATTTTGCGATCGGACGTCAGCAGCGGGCATCTCAACGCTCGGGCCGTCGCAATCACGATGCGATCGGCTGGATCACCATGAATGGTGCCGGGCAGCCTTCCTGCATCGACACCCATCGCTGGCTTCAACGGCGCAAGCTTTACACCCTTCGCGTTGAAGACAAAGTCCATCCAGTCATCGACCGGCATTGCCAGATGGATGCGCCGCTTGTCCACCAGCATGGAAATTTCCCACGGCGTTATCGGCGAAATGAACGCACCTTCTTCCGCCCGGGCATCTTCGATCAAGGCACGCGCCGCATTGCCCAGCTTGTCATCCCCATCCATCAACCAGACAAGGGCGTGCGTATCGAGGACGATCATTGCTTCTGGTATAGCTCCGCGGGATTATTGGCGTCCCATTCGGCTTCCCAATTGGGATCGACCGGCTCGAAGGGATCCTCATACTTCAAGACGGATCCTTTGAGGGCTCCGAACAAAGGTTCGAGCGATCGCTTCTCTTCCTTGATGACCGACATCGTTGCCACTGGCTTGCCGCGCTTGGTGATGGTGATCGATTCACCATCGGCCTGCATCTCATCGATGAGCTTGAGGCATTTCGCCTTGAATTCGGCAGCCCCTACATATTTCGTCATCGCTACCTCCGACCTGTACATCTCATATAGTCATTTCGTGCCGCATCGCCAATGACCTATTCCGAACTGCAGGTGACGACGCATTACAGCTTCCTGCGCGGCGCCTCTTCCCCCGAGCAATTGTTTGCGGCTGCCGCGCTGGCGGGCATGCCGGCGCTGGGCATCACCGATCGCAATTCGGTCGGCGGGGTAGTGCGCGCGCTGGTCGCCGCGGAGGAGATTTCCAAACAGGGCTACCCGATCCGCATGATCGCCGGCTGCCGGCTCGACCTGGTCGACGGCACCTCCCTGCTCGTCTGGCCCGAAGACCGGGCGGCGTGGAGCCGGCTCACCCGCCTGCTGACGCTCGGCAAGGGGCGCGCCGATGCGCAGAAGGGCGAGAAAGGGCAATGCTTCCTGCATTGGGAAGACGTGGCGGCGCATGCAACGGGACTGATCGGCGCGCTGGTGCCCGGCATGACCGAGACCTTCGCGGAAGATCAGCTCGCGCTGCGCTGGATGACGGATGTGTTCGGCGCGCGCGGGCATCTGTGCCTGACGCAGCATCGCCGGCCGGGCGATCCGCTGCGGCTGCACATGCTGGCGGAAAAGGCGCAGGCGTTCGGCCTGGCCCCGCTCGCCACCGGGGACGTGCTGTACGACAGGCCTGAGCGGCGCATGCTGCAGGATGTCGTCACCGCGATCCGCAACACCTGCACGATCGACGATCTCGGCTTCCGGCGCGAACGCAGCGCCGACCGGCATCTGAAATCGCCCGAGGAAATGGCGCGGCGGTTCAAGCGCTATCCCGAGGCGATCGCGGCCAGCGAGGCGATCGTGGAGCGCTGCACCTTTTCGTTGCGCGAGCTGAGGGAGCAATATCGCTATCCGGACGAAGTGGTGATCAGCGGCAGGTCACCGCAGGACGCGCTGGCGAAGATGGCGCGCACCGCGCTGGCGGAACGCTTCGCGCCCGAACCGATCCCTCCTGCCTATACGACATTGCTCGAGCATGAACTCGCGCTGGTCGAGCAGATGGGATACGCGCCCTATTTCCTGACGGTGAATTCGATCGTGCGGTTCGCGCGCAGCCAGGAGATATTGTGCCAGGGCCGCGGGTCGGCCGCCAATTCAGTGATCTGCTTCGTGCTCGGCATCACCTCGATCGATCCGGTCTTCCACAAGCTGCTGTTCGAGCGTTTCATCTCGACCGAACGCCACGAGCCGCCCGATATCGATGTCGATTTCGAGCATGAGCGGCGCGAGGAAGTGATCCAGTGGATCTACGAGACTTACGGTGAGAACCACGCTGCGATGACGGCAGTGGTCAGCCGGTTCCGCACGCGCGGTGCCGTGCGCGAAGTCGGCAAGGCGCTGGGCCTGTCCGAAGACATGACGGCGGCGCTTGCGGGCCAGGTCTGGGGATGGTCGAGTGACGGCGTGCCGCAAGCCCATGTCGAGGCGCTCAACCTCGACCCCACCGAGCCGCGCCTCGCCCTCACGCTCGATCTGGCGACTCAGTTGATCGGCACACCCCGGCATCTGTCGCAGCACCCCGGTGGGTTCGTTCTGGCCCATGACAGACTCGACGAATTGCTGCCGATCGAGCCCGCTGCGATGGTCGATCGTCGCGTGGTGGAGTGGGAGAAGCTCGACGTGGAGGAGCTTGGCCTGATGAAGGTCGATATCCTCGGCCTCGGCATGCTCGGCTGCATGCGGCGCACCTTCGACCTGCTGCGCGCGCACAAGCATATCGATCTGCGGCTCGACAATGCAGTGCTGCAGGACCGGGACCCTGAAACCTTCGCGATGATCTGCACGGCGGATACGCTCGGCGTGTTCCAGATCGAGAGCCGGGCGCAGATGTCGATGCTGCCGCGCATGCGTCCCGACAATTTCTACGACATCGCCATTCAGGTCGCGATCGTCCGTCCGGGGCCGATCCAGGGCGACATGGTCCACCCCTATCTCAAGCGCCGGGAACAGGAGCGTGAAGGCAAGGTGGATATCGAATATCCCAGCCCCGCACTTGAAGAAGTGCTGAAGAAAACACTGGGGGTGCCACTCTTCCAGGAACAGGCGATGCAGGTCGCGATTGTTGGAGCCGGTTTCAGCGCGGGAGAGGCGGACAGGCTGCGCCGGGCGATGGCGACCTTCAAGCAGACCGGCGGTGTCGGCGAATTCAGAGACAAGCTTATCTCGGGCATGCTGGCGAACGGCATCACGCTCGATTTCGCCGAGCGGCTGGTCAAGCAGATCGAAGGGTTCGGCAGCTATGGCTTTCCCGAGAGCCATGCCGCGAGCTTCGCGAAGATCGCCTATGCCTCGTCCTGGATGAAGTGCCATCATCCCGAGATCTTCTGTACCGCCCTGCTCAACGCGCAGCCCATGGGCTTCTACGCGCCGGCGCAGATCGTCCGCGATGCGCGCGAGCATGGCGTCGAGGCACTGCCGGTGTGCATCAACCGGAGCGACTGGGACACGATCGTCGTACCGGGGACGCCGAATGCCAGGCCGCGCGATGAGCGGTTCTGGGGCACCGACGCGGACTGGCAAAGCCTGTTGCCGCTTCGGCTCGGCATGCGCATCGTGCTGGGGCTCAGCGAGGAGGATGCCGGCAGGATCGTGGAAACCCGCGCAGCCGGGCCCTTCACCTCGGTCGAGGATGCCTGGCGCCGCTCGGGCGTGAAGCCGGCGGCGCTCGAAAAGCTCGCCCGGGCCGATGCGTTCCAGTGCCTCGGCCTCAACCGGCGCCAGGCGCTCTGGGCGATCAAGGGGCTGGGCCAGGCGCCCCTGCCGCTGCTGACCGCCGCCGACAATCGGGCGGGCGCGATCATTCCCGAAGCGCGCGAGCCGGGCGTCGCGCTGACCCCGCTCACCGCCGGGCGGGAGGTGGTGGAGGATTATCGGGCGACTCAGCTCACCCTGCGCAACCACCCGCTCCATTTCCTGCGCGGCGAACTCGACCGACTACGCATCCGGAAATGCGCCGACCTCAAGACGATGAAGGACGGGGCGCGGGTCGAGGTGGCGGGAATCATCCTCGTACGGCAGCGACCGGGCAGCGCCGAGGGCGTGGTGTTCGTGACCCTGGAGGACGAGACCGGCATCGCCAACGCGATCCTGTGGAAGGACCGGTTCGAGGCGCAGCGCCGCATCCTGATGTCGGCATCGATGATCAGTGTGGTCGGCCGCGTGCAATCGGAAAGCGGCGTGATCCATGTCGTTGCCGACCGGATCGTCGATCACACCCCTTTGCTGCGCGGGATCGGCGGCCTGGATCTGCCCAACATGACGATGCCGGGCGACGGTGCGACTCATGGCGGCACGATCGATCCGCGCGACCGGCGGAGATTGCCGTTGTTCGAGACCGAGATGGAGGAGGTGATCCCGATCCGCTCGCATGATTTCCACTGATCCCTCGCTGCCGGGCGAGGCATGAAAAAGGCCGGCCCCGCATTCGCGGGACCGGCCTGTTCTCGTCGCTTCGACCCGGATCAGCCGGCCGTCGTCGTCTCGCTCGCGGGCGGACGGCCGCGACGGCGCTTGGGCTTTTCGGCCGGCTCTTCCTCGACCGTCACCGCCGAGATGCTCAGCGACGGCGGCAGCAGATTGGCCTCGAACATGGCCGGAGCTTCTTCCTCCACCGGGCGGCGGGGCGGACGGCCGCGGCGCGGGCGTTCGGCTACCGGCTCGGCGGCGACTTCAGCGCGCGGGGCTTCCTGGCGGGGCGCTTCCTGCCGGACATCCTCGTCCGAGACATAGGCCGCGCGATTGCCGCGATCGTCGCCACGGTTGCCGCGATCGTTCCGGTCGCCCCGGTCATTGCCGTTGCGTTCGTTGCCGTTCCGGTCCTCGCGGGCATAACGGCCATTGCCGTTGTTGCCCCCGTTACCATTGGCATTGTCGCCATAGCTGTTGCCGTTGCGGTCGCCGCGATCACCATTGCCGTTGCCATTACGCGAGCGCGGACGCTCGTCGTCATACTGGCCGGCCTGGTTGCCGCGATCCTCGTTGCCGCGATCCTGGCCCCGATCCTGACCATTGCCATTGCCCTGACGGGATTCGCGAACGGGCTCACGGGCGATCGGCTCGCCGTCCTCGTCATATTCCTGCTCGTCCTCGTCGAACGCCGCGCCGCCATTCTGGCGCCGGTTCTCCTCGAAGCGCGAGCGCGTCTCGGCGAGCACGCGGAAATAATGATCCGCGAACTGCAGGTAATATTCGGTGTTGACCCGATCCCCCTGCATCTGCGCGTCGCGGGCGAGAGTCTTGTATTTCTCGAGCAACTGGGCGGCGTTGCCGCGCGCGCGATTGTCGATGCGGTTGCCGTTATCCTGACGGCCCGAATTACCTTGCGGGCGCTGCTGCTGCCCGCCACGGCCGCGACGGCGGCCGGCCTGACGATTATTGATCAATTCTTGTGTGTCCTGTCGTTCGTAACCAACCCGGTCGTGCTCCAGAAATGTGGATGCATGCTCCTTGGCTCGTCGTCGCCGATCATCGGCGATACGTGCCTGCCACGGTCGCCGGACGGCAGCGACTGCATGACGAAGGAGGCGGGCAACAGCCCGTTTTCAACCGGTTATGATGAAAACGCGTGCCCCTGCTCCGCTCAATAGCGGCTGGCGACGCAATCTCCAAGCAGAATATTGTGACGTTTTTGTGCTGATTCAAGTCGCGATGAGCGCGCGGGGGTTATTACCCAGATCGCAGCGCAGCATGACCGACAGGCCCTGCGCGACGAGCAGCGCGGTGACAGCCTCCGCCTGAGTCGACCCAATCTCCAGGATCGCGGCGCCGCCGGGTGCGAGCAGGCGCGGGAGCTGGGGCGCGATGCAGCGATAGTCGTCGAGGCCGTCGGCTCCGGCGAACAGGGCCGAGGCGGGTTCATGGTCGCGCACTTCGGCGGGCAGCGCCTCGCCGGTGCCGATATAGGGCGGGTTGGCGAGGATCAGGTCGAAAGCGCCATTAATGCCGTCCGCCCAATTGCCCGGCTCGAAACGCGCGCGCTTTTCCATGCCGAGGCGCGCGGCATTGGCCATCGCCATGTCCAGCGCGACGTCCGACGCGTCAACGCCGAGGCCGGTCGCGCCCGGCCATTGGTCGAGCGCGGCGAGCAGCAGGGTGCCAGGGCCTGTGCCGAGATCGAGGATCGTCCTCGGCGCGCGGTCAGCGAAATACTCGACCGCCGCCTCGATCAGCGTCTCGCTGTCGGCGCGGGGCACGAGCGCACCGGGGCCGATTTGCAGCTCGATCGTCCAGAAGGCACGGGTGCCGGTGATATAGGCGATCGGCTCGTGCTTCAGGCGGCGGACGACGAGCGGAGCGAAGGTGGCAGGGGCCGGGTCGTCGAGATGGCGGAGGAGCAGGGATTCGCGCGTGGTGCCGAGGGCGTGCGCCATGAGGAGTTCGGCGTCGAGGCGGGGGGTTTGGGAGAGGGTAGTGAAGGAGGTGGCGGCTTCGGCAAGCGCCTGCCTTACTCCCCTCCCGCTTGCGGGAGGGGTTGGGGGAGGGCTTGTCACAGTAGCGGACCGGGGAGGACAGGCCCTCCCAGTGCGGCAGCAGCCCTGCCCCCCGGGCAGGGCAAAGAGCCGCCGCACTCCCCTCCCGCAAGCGAGAGGGGGATTTTAGCCATCCAGCGAGGCCAGGCGTTCCGCCTCGTCCTCGGCGATCAGCGCGCCGATCAGCTCGTCCAGCTCGCCCTGCAGGATTTCCGGCAGGCGATGCAGGGTCAGGTTGATGCGGTGATCCGTCACGCGCCCCTGCGGAAAATTATAGGTGCGGATCCGCTCCGACCGATCACCCGACCCGACCATCGACTTGCGCGCGCCGGCGCGCTCGGTGTGCAGCCGGTCGCGCTCCAGCTCGTACAGGCGGGTGCGCAGCACCTTCATCGCCTTGGCCTTGTTCTTGTGCTGCGATTTCTCGTCCTGCTGGATCACCACCAGGCCCGTCGGGATATGCACGATACGCACCGCGGAATCGGTCGTGTTGACCGATTGCCCGCCGGGCCCCGACGACCGGTAGATGTCGATGCGCAGATCCTTGTCGTCGATCTTGACGTCGACCTCCTCCGCCTCGGGCAGCACGGCGACGGTCGCGGCGGAAGTGTGGATGCGCCCGCCCGCTTCGGTGACCGGCACGCGCTGGACGCGGTGCACGCCACTTTCGAACTTCAGCTTGGCGAACACGCCCTTGCCCTCGACCGAGGCGATCGCTTCCTTGAAGCCGCCCGATTCGGACGAGGAGGCGGAGATCAGCTCGACCTTCCAGCCCTGCGATTCGGCATAGCGCTGATACATGCGGAACAGGTCGCCGGCGAACAAAGCCGCTTCGTCGCCGCCGGTGCCGGCGCGGATTTCGAGCATCGCGGCGCGCTCGTCGGCGGAGTCGCGCGGCAGCAGCGACAGCGCCAGCCCGCGCTCGGCGAGCGGCAGGGTCTCGCGGATCGAATCGATCTCCTCGCGCGCCATCGCGCGGATCTCGGGATCGGTCTCGCTCTCCATGCCCGCCAGCACGCCCAGCTCGGCGCGCAGCCGCCGCACCTCGCCCGCGGCGCGCGCGACCGGCTCGAGTTCGGCATATTCCTTGGAGACGGCGACGAATCGCTCGGACGGCAGATCGCCGGTCGCCATCAGCGCCTGCAACTCGTCCCGCCGCGCTTCGATCTGCGCGATCCTCTCCGCCGAGATCGTCGTCATCAGGCTCTCAATACCCTTGCGAGATCGTCGAACGCCACCTCGCTCTGCGTGCCCGCACCGAGCAGCTTGACTGAAGCGACGCCCTTGGCGAGTTCGTCATCGCCGATGATCACCGCGAAGCGCGCGCCCTGCGCATCGGCCCTGGCCATGCGCCGCTTCATATTGCCCTTGAACGCCATGTCGGTCGCGATCCCTGCGCGGCGCAGATCGGCGAGGATGCCGATGGCGCGCGCCTCGGCCGCCTCGCCCATCGGCACGATCACCGCGTCGATCCGCTCGGCCACTGGCTCGTCGATCAGCATAGCCAGCCGCTCGACGCCGGCCGCCCAGCCCACGCCGGGCGTCTCGTTGCCGCCCAGCGCGCCGATCAGCCCGTCATAGCGCCCGCCGGCCAGCACCGTACCCTGCGCGCCGAGCCGGTCGGTGACGAACTCGAACGCGGTGTGCCGGTAATAATCGAGCCCGCGCACCAGCCGCGCGTTGCGCGTCCAGGCGACGCCGGCCGCGTCGAGGCCCTTGGTCACGCTGTCGAAGAACGCGCCGGCCTCGCTCGTCATGAAGGCGTCGATATCGGGCGCAGCCTCGGCGATCGGCCGGTCCCTCGGATCCTTGCTGTCGAGGATACGGAGCGGATTGCGGTCCAGCCGGTCCTGGCTTTCCGCGGACAGATCGGCACGATGCTGTCCGAAATGGCTGATCAGCGCGGCCCGCCAGGCATCGCGCGTCTCGGCATCGCCCAGGGTGTTGAGCTGGAGCGTGACGCCGTCCGAAATGCCCAGCTCGCGCAGCAGCTGGTCAGCGAGCACCAGCAATTCGACATCCGCCATCGGTTCGGCCGCGCCGATCACTTCGGCATCGATCTGGTGAAACTGGCGATAGCGGCCGGCCTGGGGCGCTTCGTAACGGAATACCGGCCCGGCGGTCGCCAGCTTCAGCGGCGCATATTGCTGCCAGCCCTCGGTCAGATAGGCGCGCGCGATCCCGGCGGTGAATTCGGGCCGCAGCGTGATCGAACGCTGGCTCTTGTCCTCGAACGTGTACATTTCCTTCGACACGACGTCAGTCGTCTCGCCGAGCGAGCGGGAGAAGACCTCGGTCGCCTCGAAGACCGGGATTTCAAGGCGGCGGAAAGCATAGAGGCGCCGCACCGTCTCGAACGCCTCGAGCACGCGCGCGAAGCGCCGTTGCTCGTCGCCGAAGATGTCCTGCGTGCCGCGGATGCGTTTGGGGGTTTCGATACGGGCCATAAGGGCGCGCTATCTATGCGACGGCGGCGTCAAGCGCTAGCCTCTGGATAAACGCGCATCAGACCCGACGGCGCATATTCGAGGATGATGCCATGCAGCTCGGCAGGAAGATCGCGCCGACCCGATTCGTCATCTTCGTGCTGGTGTTCGTGGCGGGCCTCGCGATCCTCATCCCGCGGATGGGCAAGGGCCTGGGCACCATGGCCGCGTTCGACATCGCCAGCGCATTGTTCCTGGTGATCGTCGCCCCCCTGCTGCGTCACCGCGCAGACGATATGCGACAGCGCGCCAAGGACAATGACGCCAATCGCGCGTTGTTGCTGGGGTTGAGCGCCGTGGTTTCGCTGGTCGTGCTCGTCTCGGTCGCGAGCGAGATGATGAACGGCAAGGGCAGTCCGCTCACCACGGCCCTGCTCGTCGCCACCCTGGTGCTGGCCTGGCTGTTCTCGAACACCATCTACGCACTGCATTATGCGCATATGTACTATTCGCGCGGCGGCGGCGGCGGGGATGCCGGGGGCATCGAGATTCCCGACACCAAGGAGCCCGATTATTGGGACTTCGTCTATTTCAGCTTCACCCTGGGCATGACCTTCCAGACGTCCGACAGCCAGATAACGTCGCCGCGCATCCGCCGCGTGGTGATCGGCCACTGCCTCGCCGCCTTCGTGTTCAACATCGGCGTGCTGGCGTTTTCGATCAACGTGCTGGGGGGTGGCTGAAATCCCTCTGTTCGCCCTGAGCCTGTCGAAGGGCTGTTCTTTCTTCCCAGGAAGAGAAGAGCAGGGCTTCGACAAGCTCAGCCCGAACGGAGGGGAGCTATTGCTTTACCGCTCGCGGCGCACCGTCACCGGGCCCTGGCCCTTGATGTCGAAGAAATGCGCGCCGAGCATGCTGCGGCGATAGGATACGACGTCGCCTACCACCGGCCGGCGGCCGCTGCTGGTCGTGGTGCTCCACACGCTGCCGTCCGCCAGGCGCAGCTCGAACAGGCCGAAGTTCAGCGGCGAGATGCCGACGATCGTGCTGGTGAACCCGGATTTCGCCTGCGCCGCCTTGGCAGCCTTGGGCGGCTTGGGCGGTTTGGCCTCGCGCAGGCCGGTGCGGTTGACCGGCTGGGCCGGCTCGGCGGCCGGTGCGGGCACCTCGGCCGGTACGCCCTGCTGCCGGTCGTAACAGGCGAGGCGCTGAGTCGGATCGGCGATCGACCGGCAATCCTGCGCCTGGGCCGGCACCGCCGCGACGCCGCCGAGAACCAGGGCGGCCGAAAGTGCCGCCGACCGACATATGCTGATTGTCACCGAACCCGCTCCTATAGGATATATAATCCACAAACCCTAGCGCGCCGGACAGGCCGACGCCATAGCTGCCGTGCGACTCACGCCGCGACGATGGCCTGAACAAGCCCCTGCCCGCGCAGCCGCTCCGCGTCGCGCGCCGGCGGGCAGCCGAACATCCGCGCATATTCCCGGCTGAACTGCGAGGCGCTTTCATAACCGACCGAATAGGCCGCGCGCGACGCGTCGGCGCTGGCGATCAGCAGGCGCCGCGCCTGATGAAGGCGGAGCGACTTCTGATATTGCAGCGGGCTCATCGCCGTCGCCGCCTTGAAGTGCCGGTGGAAGGACGCGAGGCTCATCCCGGCGATATCGGCGAGCGCCTCGATCCGGAGCGGCTTGTCGAAATGGCTCCTGATCCAGCCGATCGCGGCGCGTATCTGCGACAGGCGGCTGTCGGTGATCGCCGCCTGGCGGAGCATGCCGCCCTGTGGCCCCTGCAGGATTCGGTACAGGATCTCGCGCTCGAGCATCGGCGCGAGCACCGGCACGTCCTCCGGCGTCTCGAACAGCGCGAGCAGCCGGCCCCAGCTGTCGAGCAAGGCCGGGCTCGCCGCGCCGACGGCGAAGCCGGCGGTCGGCTCCTCCGCCCGGGGCGGCAGCTCCGACAACAGCGACGTCACCATGTCCTGGTTCAGCGCCATGCCGACGACGATATAGGGCCGGTCGGGACTCGCCTTCACGATGCACCCCGATACCGGCAGGTCGATCGAGGCGATCAGCTGATCCCCGGCACCATATTGGAGCAGGCGGTCGCCGATCATCACCTGCTTTTCTCCTTGCAGCACGATGCAGATCATCGGTTCGTACATGCCGGGCAAAGCGCCGGTGGGGGCGCCGCTGACATGAATGCCGAGGCGCGGAATGACTCTGCCGCGCTCGCCATCGCCCTGGTGCCGCAGCGCGAGGGCGCACAATCGATCGAGCTGTTCCCGCATGGACTCAACATGGCGCGCGCGGCCCGCGAAACAAGCGCCGCGAACGGCGGACTGAGAGGATCAGGCAAGAACTCGACACGATCGGGCGTCCGGTTCGCGCGTCCGGCGACCAGATAGGCGCCGCAATGCCCCCTCTCCAAGGAAATCTCCCATGAGCAGCATTTTCGGCGACACCACGACCACCGACGAGGTCCTCGACGGCGTATCCCTGCGCGGCAAGCGCATCCTGGTGACCGGCGTCTCGGCCGGCCTCGGCGTCGAGACCGCGCGCGCGCTTGCCGCGCACGGCGCGCAGGTGGTCGGCGCCGCCCGCGACCTCGACAAGGCGCACCGCGCGACGGAGGTGGTGCGCGAGCAGGCCGCCAATGGCGGCGGCCTCGACCTGGTCGAGCTCGACCTGGCGAACCTCGCCAGCGTGCGCGCCTGCGCCGATGCGCTGCTCGCCGACGGCCGCCGCTTCGACGTGGTGATCGCCAATGCGGGCGTGATGGCCACCCCGCAGGGCAAAACCGCCGACGGCTTCGAGACTCAGTTCGGTACCAATCATCTCGGTCATTTCGTGCTGGTCAATCGCATCGTCTCGCTGATCAATCCGGGCGGGCGGCTGGTGAACCTGTCCTCGGCCGGGCACCGCTTCGCCGATGTCGATCTCGACGATCCGAATTTCGAGCATACGCCCTATGCCGAGTTCGTCGCTTATGGCCGGTCCAAGACCGCCAATGCGCTGTTCGCGGTCGAGTTCGACCGGCGTCACAAGGACCAGGGCATCCGCGCGACGGCGGTCCATCCCGGCGGCATCCATACCGAGCTCGCGCGCCACATGACGCAGGAGGCGATGGAGACACTGATCGCATCGATCAACGAAGCCCAGAAGGCGGCAGGCGCCGAGGCTTTCCGCTTCAAGACCATCCCGCAAGGCGCCGCGACCTCGGTCTGGGCGGCGATCGTCGCCGCCCCGGAAGAGGTCGGCGGCAGATATTGCGAGGATTGCCATGTCGCCGAGATCGTCGAGGGCGAAGGCATTCGCGGCGGCGTGCGCGCCTATGCGCTCGACCCCGACCATGCCCGCGCGCTCTGGGCAAAGAGCGAGGAGATGGTCGGCGAGCGGTTCTGAGAACCGGCTCGACTAACCGGCGATCAGGCCGCGCCGCCATCGGCGGCGCGCAGGATCAGCCCGGCGATCTCGCGCGGATGGGTGACGAGCGACAAATGACCTGAGTCGAGCTCGATGGTCGTCGCCTTCATCCGCCGCGCGAGGAAGCGCTCCAGGTCGGGATTGGTCGTGCGGTCGTTGCGCGACACGGCATAGAAGCTCGGCTTGCTGCGCCACGCCGCCTGGGTGGTGCGGCTGTCGAACAAGGTGTCGGCAATCGGCCCCTGCACGGCGTAGAGCGCACGCGCGCGCACTGGATCGACGCCATTGGCGAAGTCGCGCAGGAACGCTTCCTCGCTCAACTGGGCAAAGCCACCGGCATGAGTCAGCCCGGCCGATGCGGGCGGCGTCGGAAACTGCTTCGTCAGCGCCGGATAATCCTCGCCCGCATCGGGCGCGCGGGCGGCGACATAGACCAGGGCGGCGACCCTGGGATCGACACCCGCTTCGCTGATCACCATGCCGGCATAGCTATGGCCCGCCAGCACCACCGGCCCGTCCTGCAACGCGATCGCCCGCCTTGTCGCGGCGACATCGTCGGCGAGCGAGGTCAGCGGGTTCTGCACCGCGGTCACCTTCATGCCCGCCGCCTGGAGCAGCGGGATGAGCGCACTCCAGCTCGATCCGTCGGCATAGGCGCCGTGCACCAGAACGACGTTACAGATGGCGGGCGCGGCGGCGCGGGCGACCGGCGCAAGCGCGGCGCTCGCCATGGCGGCACCCAGGGTCAGGGTGAAAGTCCGGCGATCCATCATGACATTATTCCTCTCGGTTATGATGACGCCGGATATCTGCCGCACGATGGGCTGTTGCCATCATACCAAGGGGTGGTCCGACCCTAAACCACCGTATGATGGCCCGCCCGGCGACGATCGGGGATCACTGCAGTCCTCGGCAGCGGGAGTGCTGCCCGGAGGGGACCGTCATGATGATGACCACCATCGACCGCATTGCGCAGGATGCCCGTGTGACCGTCCTGCCGCCGGCGCCCGAACCCAGCACCGCCGACGAGGTCAACCACCGCGTGGCGAACAGTCTCCAGCTGCTCTCCGCGATGGTCTCGGCGGAAGCGCGCGGCATCCAGGATCCGGTCGCCGCCGCCGCGTTCGATATGACGCTCCGCCGGATCGGCGCGATCGCCGGTGTCCATCGCCAGCTCTACCGGTCGCACCAGGCGGCCATGGTCAATCTCGGCACCTATCTCGACGAGCTTGGCGGCGAGCTGGAGCAAAGCGTCGCCGATAGCGCCGCCGGCCGCTTCGTGATCGTGCACGCCGCCGGCGTGCACGTGCCGGCGGATGAGGCCACGTCGATCGGCATCATCGTGTCGGAGATCGTCACCAACGCCTTCAAGCACGCCTATGCGCCGGGTGAAGCCGGCATCGTCAGCGTCGTGCTGCGCGTGGGCGCGGGCGGCGGCTATCTGCTCGAGGTCAAGGATTGCGGCCGGGGTCGCGACCCGAACCAGGCCGCAAGGGGAACCGGCCTGGGCGGCCGGCTGGTCGGCATGATGGCGGCGCGGCTGGGCGGTCATCACGCCTGGCTCGACGCCAATCCCGGCACCTGTTTCGAACTGTGCGTCGGGGCGCGATGATCCCCTGGTCCCACCAATCGGAACTGTTGCGCTCGCGCACCCTCTCGTTCAGCGTGGAACCAGTCTGGTCGGGATGGCCCCGGCGGTGGCGGGAGACGATGATGCGCGGAGACCGGGAGGGAAGGCGACTGGCCGCCCGCCTGCGCACCGCGACGGCGATGGTCGTCGCGCTCGTCATCCTGGCGCTGGACATATTGAGCCCGCTGCAAGGCGCGGTCGCCGTGCTCTACACCACGGTGGTGCTGATCGCCTCGCGCAGCAACGATCGCATCATGGTGATCGCCTCCGGCCTGCTCTGCGCGCTGCTCGCCATGATCGGCTATGTCATGAGCCACTGGGCCGAGCCGCTCGGTTCCCCCGCGATGCGGCTCGTCGTCAGCCTCGTCGCGATCGGCATCACCACCATCTTGTCGGCGCGGCATCTGTCGGACATCGAGGCGCGGCGCCGGTCCGAGGAACGCTATCGCACCATCTTCAACGCCGCCGGCTTCCCGATCTGGGAATCGGACTGGTCGACCGCCTTTGCCCTGTTGCGGGATGGACGAGAGGCCGACCAGGAGCTGGTCGAACAGGCGGCACGCGGCGCGCGCCTGCGCGACGCCAACCTGGCCGCCGCACTGATGTTCGGCCTGCCCGACCGCGAGACGCTGATCGCCGGCGGCATCTTTCGCCACTATACGCCGCTCGGCGGCGTGGCACTGATCCGCATCTTCAACGCATTGAAGCGCGGCGAGGAATGGATCGAGGAGGAATCGCAGTTCCGCACGCTGTCGGGCGAGACCGTCGACGTGGTGCTGCGCGTAACCCTGCCGCAGGACAATCGGGGCTGGTCGCGCGTGCTGCTCATGGCGCTCGACGTCACCGAGCGGAACCGCGCCCAGGCGCGCTTCGCCCAGGCCCAGGCCGAGCTGACGCACGTCGCGCGGATCACCACGCTCGGCCAGCTCGCCGCCTCGATCGCGCATGAAGTCAACCAGCCGCTGTCGGCGATCATCACCTATGCCAAATCGGGCAAGCGCTGGCTGGCGCGCGAGGCGCCGCGCGCAGCGGAAGTGTCCGACTGCCTCGACCATATCGCCTCCAACGGCACGCGTGCCGCGAGCGTGATCGAGCGCATCCGCAATCTCGCCCGCCGGGCCGAGCCGAAGCAGAGCCGCATCGATCTTGCCGCGCTGATCGAGGAGACGATCGCGCTGCTCGACCGCGATTTCCAGGCGAACCATGTGACGGTCCAGGCCGCGATCCCGGCGGGCCTGCCCGAAGTGACGGGCGACCGGGTGCAGATCCAGCAGGTGCTGATGAACCTGATGCTCAACGCGGAGCAGGCCATGGGCGAGAACCCGCTCGACCGCCGCGACCTGTGCCTCGACGCCGAGAACGACGCCACCGGCGTGACGGTGGCGGTGCGCGATTGCGGCCCCGGCATTGCCGGCGACGATCCAGAGGCGCTGTTCCGCCCCTTCTTCACCACCAAGGCGGACGGCATGGGCATGGGCCTGTCGATCTGCCGGTCGATCCTGGAGCAGCATGGCGGCAGCCTGACCGCCGGCAACAACCCCGAGGGCGGCGCGAGCTTTCGCTTCCGCCTCCCTGTCGCCGACGACGAAAGGGCCGTGGCATGAGCATCGACCAGGGCTGTGTGTGCGTCATCGACGACGACGATGATGTACGCGGCGCGCTCGGCAGCCTGTTCCGCTCGACCGGGCTCGCGGTCGCGCTTCACGAGTCGCCCGCTTCCTTCCTTGCCGCGGGCGTGCCGGGCCTTCCTTCCTGCCTGGTGCTCGACATCCGGCTCAAGGGCGAGAACGGACTCGATTTCCAGGAGGGCCTTGCCGCGCGGGGAATCCATATCCCGGTGATCCTGATCACCGGGCATGGCGATATCCCGATGACGGTGCGCGCGATGAAGGCGGGCGCGGTCGATTTCCTGCCCAAGCCGTTCAGCGAGGACCAGATGCTCGAAGCCGTCGCCGCCGCGATCGAGCGCGACCGGGCGCGGCGCGCCGAATCGGCCGGCAGCGAGCGGCTGAAGCAACTCTACGCCTCGCTGACGCCGCGCGAGAGCGAAGTGATGGGGCTGGTCGTCACTGGCCTGATGAACAAGCAGGTCGCCGGCCGGCTGGCCCTGTCGGAGATCACGGTGAAGATCCACCGCGGCAATGTGATGCGCAAGATGGAGGCGCAGTCGCTCGCCGACCTCGTCCGCATGGCCGAACAGCTCGGCGTGCGCGACGAGTCGATCCACCGGTTTAACGCCTGAGTATAATGGTGGAATTCTTCGGCGCGGCGCATCCGGAGG
Organism: Sphingomonas sp. BL-S-30; assembly: GCF_055521475.1. NCBI lineage: Bacteria > Pseudomonadati > Pseudomonadota > Alphaproteobacteria > Sphingomonadales > Sphingomonadaceae > Sphingomonas > Sphingomonas sp. BL-S-30. The sequence goes on from NZ_CM145481.1 coordinate 4,105,652, forward strand.
ACTGACCCCGGCGTTAGGCCCTTATCGTGACTGGAGTATCCACCGTGACCGCATCCCCCCTCATCGCGATCGTCGACGACGATCCGGGCGTGCGGGGCAGCCTGAACAGCCTGATGCGGTCGGCCGGCCTGACGCCGCGATGCTTTTCCGGCGGCGAGGCGCTGCTCGGCTGCGGGCTGGAAGGCCAGATCGCCTGCATCGTGACCGACCTGCACATGCCAGGCATGACCGGCCTCGAACTGCAGGCCGAGATCGTGCGGCGCGGGTGGCGCCATCCGGTGATCGTGATGACCGCCTATCCGACCGACGCGGCGCGGGACCAGGCGCTGGCGGCGGGGGCCGTGGCGTTCCTGTCCAAGCCGATCGATCCGGATGCGCTGATCGAGGCGATCGAGCGGGCGGCGAATTAGTCCAGCCGTCTACAATCCCCCTTTCCGTTCGTGTCGAGCGAAGTCGAGAAACCTGCGTCGAACCCAACCAAGTGTCTCGACGTCGCTCGACACGAACGGAAAGGGGATGTTTCGGCTCAGCCCACACGCAAGGAATTGGCGACGAGCCAGGCCCGCCGCCGCAAATTTCGCTCCAATAGTTTCGCGGCGACGCGCCCGGACCGGGGGGAGGGAAGGCGCGCCGCCGCGGCCGTCCCTCAGCGGGAGACTGGGGACCGGCAACTCTCATAGAGGAACCAGCTGCGGCGCTCGGTCTCGTCGATCCAGACTTCGAGCAGGCTGGCGGTCGCGACATCGGCATAGTCGTCGCACAGCGCGTGTACCCGGCGCATCTCGGCGACGAGCTGCTTGTTGTCGCCGTGCAGCTCGGCCAGCATGTCCTGCGGGTCGACATAATCGGCATTGTTGTCGAGGATGCGCTGGCGGCCGGCGATGTCGGAGATCGAGCGGATCGTCGTCCCGCCGATCTTGCGCGCGCGCTCCGCGATCGCATCGGTCATCGCGAAGATCTGGTCGCCCTGCTCGTCGAGCAGTAGGTGATAATCCCGGAAATTCGGACCGCTCATGTGCCAGTGGAAATTCTTGGTCTTGAGGTAGAGCGCGAACACATCGGCGAGCAGCCCGGCAAGCCCGGCGGAAATGTCGCGCGTCGCCTCGGTGCCGAGATCGGTCGGGGTCCCCAGAAAGCGTTCGGCGATGGTCGGGCTGGTCATCAAGCGTCTCCTCGAAGTCGGGGACGGCAGGTGCCGCCCGCCTCGTCAGATAGGCTTTGGCCGGGACGATATAATCCACACCTTGGTTTAGGATCGCCTCGCCATCAGTGAGCATCGTGGAAGATGACGCCCAGCGTGTGGCGATGCCCCGACCGCAACGTGCTGACGCCATGCCGCATCGTCACGCGGTAGTCGCCGCGCGAACCCCGGTGCGGCCGCTGGCTGACCGCGAAGACCACGGCATCGCCTTTGGCCAGCGGCACGACGTCGGCGCGCGACTGCATGCGCGGGCGCTGCTCGGTCAGCACGAACGCGCCGCCGGTGAAATCCTCGCCCGGCGCCGACAACAGGATCGCGACCTGCAGCGGGAAGACATGCTCGCCATACAGGTCCTGGTGCAGGCAGTTATAGTCGCCCGCGCCGTAACGGAGCAGCAGCGGCGTCGGCCGGACCTGTCCCGCCTCATGGCAGCGGTCGAGGAAATCGGCATGCGCGTCAGGGAAGCGTATATCGATCCCCATCCGCTCGTTCCAGCGATTGGCGATCGGCGCGAGCCGCGGATAGAGCGCCGCGCGCAGGCCCGCCACGAGCGGCGGCAGGGGATAGGCGAAATAGCGATATTCGCCCGACCCGAAGCCGTGCCGCGCCATCGCCACATGGCTGCGGAACATCGGCCCCGGGCCGTAGAGCGCGGCCGTCGCGTCGCACTCGGCAGCGGAAAGCAGGCCGGGCAGGATCGCCCAGCCCTGCTTGTCCAGATCCGTCCGCACCGCCTCCCAGTCGATCCCCTCGATCACGCCGCCTGCCCGCTTTCGAGCCCGAGCAGCCGCTCCTTCGCGGCGAGCCCGCCGGCAAAGCCGGTCAGCGCGCCGTTCGATCCGATCACCCTATGGCAGGGCGCGATGATCGAGATGGGGTTCTTCCCATTCGCCGCGCCCACCGCCCGCACCGCGCTCGGCCGGCCGATCTGCCGCGCGATCTCGGCATAGCTGCGCGTCTCGCCGAACGGGATGGTCAGCAGCGCGTGCCACACGCTCTTCTGGAAATCGGTGCCCGTAAAATCGAGTGGGACGGTGAAGGCCGTCAGCGTGCCGGCGAAATAGGCGCCGAGCTGCTTCTCGGTCTCGACCAGCACGGGATGGTCGCGATCCTCGATCATCGCGCCCAGCCGCACGCGGCCCGGCCGGTCATTCTCCCACAGGATGGCGGCCAGCCCGGTGTCGCTCGCGACCAGCTTCAGCGCGCCGACCGGCGACGGGATCGTCTTGTAGAAAATGCTCATGTCATCGCTCCGTTCTTGCGGATCTTGACATGGCCCCGCGGGCGGATCGACACACCCCGGAGATTGCCTTCAAAAGGGCATCAGCCGATCTCGATCGGCGTCCTGCGGCTCATCGCGAACAGCACCACCGCGGCGAGCGCGACCGAAAGCGCGCCTGCACCGAAGAACAGCGTCGCCGGGATGGCGCCCCACCACGCCCCCATCGCGCCGGCGAGCAGGCTGCCGAGGAACTTCGCGATATACCAGGCGCCCATCGCCATCGCCGCGACCTGCACCGGCGAAAGCGCGCCGACGAGCGTCAGCCCGACCGGGATCACCATCAGTTCGCCCAGGGTGAGCAGGATGAAATAGGCCGTCACCCATTCCGCCCCGACGCGCTGGCCGGTCTCGGCATTCAGTGCCGCCGCGACGACCATCACCAGCATCGCCAGCGTCGCCACCGCGCAGCCCAGGCTCATCCGCTGCAACAGGTTCGCCGGCCCGCGCCGTTCGGCGCGCTTCGCCCAGAAGCGGATCAGGAACGGCGTCGCGAGGATGATCAGCAGCGGATTGATCGACTGGAACCAGGTCGCCGGAATCTCGACGCCCGATCCGAGCAGCGCGATATGCCGGTCGGTCTGATGCTCGACCCACAGCGCAATGACGTTGCCGCTCTGCTCGTACGCGATGCGGAACAGCACGACGACCGCGACGATCGCCACCAGCAGGCGAAGGTTGCGCCATTCCGGCTTCGTCAGCGCGACGGGAACGCCCCCCGGCGATCGCGACCGCGTCGGCGGATCGGGCGGCAGCAAATGCCCGAAACCGAGATACACGGCGAGCCCGACCAGCATGCCGAAGCCGGCCGCCGCGAAACCCCAGTGCCAGCCATAGATTTCGCCCAGCGTGCCGCACACCAAAGGCGCGAGCAGCCCGCCGAGATTGATCCCCATATAATAAGCGCTGAACGCCTGGGTCTGGCGCGGATCCTTGTCGGCGTAAAGATTGCCGACCTGGACGGCCAGGGGCGGGATGAAGAGCCCGTTGCCGATCGCGACCAGCGCCAACGCCGGGAACAGCAGCGCCTCGAACGCCATGGCGAAATGGCCGAGCATCATCAGCACGCCGCCCAGCACTACGCTGCGCTTCCGGCCCAGCCAGCGATCGGCAATGATCCCCCCGAAGAACGGGCTGAAGAACGCGGCCGCGCCATATGTGCCGTAGATCAGCGACGACTTGCCCTGGCTGAAACCGAGATGCTGAGTCATGTAATAGACCAGCAGTGCCTGCAGCCCGAAATAGGAGAATTCGGCCCACATCTGAGTCATGAATAGCACGGTCATGCCCGGCGGGTGACCGAACAGCGTCTTCCCCGCCGGAACCGATGTGCCTGATGCCATGCCTTAGAAGTTCAGGCCGAAGGTCATCGTCTTGAGGCTGAACGCCAGCCAGACCAGATAGACCGCCGAGAGCGCGACCAGCACCGTCCATGCCGTCGCCAGCCGCTTGCGCTCCGGGCTGCGCGCCATCGTCCAGGCGTTCCACAGGGTCAGGACCGTGCCGGCGACGGCGACGAGCGTCAGCAATTGCAACAGGCGCATCCAGATATCGAGCCGGCCGTCGAGCGCCTCGAGGTTGCTGCTCAGCACGCCGACCATCGCCATCCAGCCCCCCGCCACGATCACCGCGATCCATGCGGTGACCCGCGTCGCGCGGTGCAGCATCAGCGGCCGTCCAGCGATCTGTGGGCGATAGCCGTACCGCCGCCGGACCAGCGCCACGATCGGCCAGGACAGGGCCGTCACCAGCATCACCGCCAGCGCGGCGAGCAGCATGGGAATGATCCACCCGGCATTCAGCGAGCCGGACGCCGGCAGGAACAGGATGATCGGGGCGAACTCGGCAGGAGACAGGCTGACGACCTTGCCGTCCTTGACCAGCGCGCCGAGCCGGCCCTCGCCGCCGACTTCCTGCCACTGCCAGGGCGCCACCTCGCGCCAGCGCTTCGGCGCACCGGCGGCATCGGTCAGGGCGGCAACGGTGATCGTATTGTCGTCGTTGAGCGCGACCGTCGTCTCGCCGAGCAGAGTCACCAGGCGCAGCCAGTTGGTCAGCGACCCGCGGCTGCTGACATAATGGCCCGCCAGGGTCCGCCCATGCTCGGCCGCGGTGGCCAGGGTCGGCAGCGGTGGTTTGGTTTGCGGAAAATAGCGGTTGGTGAAGCTGTCGAACAATTTGCCGCGCAGGATATGCGCCGCCCCCGCCTTGCCGCCCGCATTGAACGACACGAACACGCCGACATTCTTGTCGAGATAGAGGTGCAGGTCGGAATGGAAGAAATTGGTGTCGCCGCCATGCCCGACGATGTTCAGGCCATTGGCGTCCTCATGATAGAAACCCAGCGCCATGCCCGGCAGCCCCGGGATCGGGGTGTTGGCCGTCGCATGCATCAGCGCCGCGGTCTGCGGATTGAGCAGCGGCCCGCCCTGGGCGAGATGCGCGATCATGAACTGCCCCATGTCGGCGCCCGTCGCGGAGAGCGCGCCGGCCGGCGACATCGGGATGATCTCGAATTTCTGCGGCTCGCCCGAGGCGACCTCATACCCCTGCGCCATGCCGGGTACGAGCGCGGCCGGCAGCGGCTGGGCGAAGCTCGAATGGCGCATGTTGAGCGGCGTCAGGATGTGGCGCTGGACATAATCCTCGAACTTCTCGCCCGACACGCGCTCGACCAGATAGCCGGCCAGCGACGCACCATAGTTGGAATAGGACGCGGTGCTGCCCGGCGCATAGATGCGGTGCGGCACCCAGCGCTTCAGCACGTCGCCGAGCGGCTTGACCGCCTTCGGATCGGTCGTGATCAGGAACTTCGCCGTCTCCTCGAAGCCCGACGTGTGCGTCATCAGGTTCCGAAGCGTGATCGGCTTGCCGAAGGCGGGCGGAATCCTGAAGTCGAGATAGGTGTTCACGTCCTTGTCGAGATCGAGCTTGCCCGCCTGGACCTGCTGCATCACCGCCGTCCAGGTGAACAGCTTCGAGACCGAGCCGGGCCGGAACAGCGTCGCGGCCGGATCGACCGGCTTGCCCGTCTTCATGTCCGCCTTGCCGAAGCCGCGCTGCGTGAGGACCTTGCCGTCCTTGACCACCACGACCACCGCGCCGGGGATGCCACCGGATTCGAGGCCGTAGGGCATCAGCCCGTCGAGCCAGGCATCGACATCGGTCGCGGTCAGCGGCGCGCCGCCCGTTGCCGGAAGCACGCCAGGCGCCGGGCCGGCAGGCTGTTCGGACGCAGGCGGCTTGATGGGGTCGAGCTGGGTCGGTGCCTGCGCGGCGATCGGCACCGCCACCAGCAACAGGGACGGGAGCGCGTGCCGGAGCAGGCGCGTGGCGAGGTCGATCAATCCAATATGCATCAGAAATCGAATCCCAGGCTGAGGCCGATGGTGCGCGGGCGGATCATCGCGAGGTCGATCAACCCGGCATAGCGACCGCTATAGATACCGGCATAGGTCTGTCCGCGAGAATTGGTGACGTTCTTGGCATAGACGCTCAGCGTGACCGGCTTCATCTCGATGCCGGCGCGCAGATCGACATTGTCATAACCGTCGAGCATGAGGCGATGGCCGAATGCGGCCTGATAGCCGGAATCGAAATCAGCGGGCCGATCGCTCACCAGCATGATCGATGCACCGACGAACGCGTTCATCCGGTCGTTGAGCGCCCAGTCATAGTCAGCCGACACGCTGGCATTCCAGCGCGGCGCATAAGGAAGCTGGTCGCCGTCCGATCCGCCCACCAGGATATCCCCCTTGAGCTCGGTGTGGTTGTAGGTGACCGAACCGACCACCGACATACCGCGGATCGGCCGGAGCGTCGCGGTCACTTCCGCGCCATAGCTCTTTGCCCCTTCGCCATTCCCGTCCGCCGTCACCGGGCCGATCGCGGTGTCGAAGGTGGTCGTGATCTGGGTGTCCTTCCAGTCGAGATAATAGACCGAGGCATCGATGCCGAACGTCCGGTCGGCCGTCTCCGCGCGCACGCCGGCCTCATAGCTGATCAGCGTATCGGCCCTGAACTGCGCCGGATAATCGGCGGGCGCCCCGGGCGGAACGACATTGGGGCCACCCGGCCGATAGCCCTTGGCGACGCGCGCATAGACCGCGACCCGGTCGTTGAACTCGTATCGGGGGGATACCGACCAGGTCCACACCCCTTCCGAAGAGTTGCCGAGCAGCGTCGCGTCGGCGCCCTGCAACACGGCGAATCCACCCCCCAGGCTCTGGGTCGTGCGCTGCTCATTGTGACTGTACCGGACCCCGCCGGTGATATCGAAAGCCGGGGTGACATGCCATGTCGCACTGCCGAACGCCGCATATTCCTTGTATACCGAATCCAGCTGCGCCGTCAGGAAATGGGTGAAAGGAAGCGGGCTGGCGGGAACGCCCGGACCGAACAGATCCTGCGGAATGGTGCCGGCCTCGGGAAGGAACGCCCCCGTCGCGGGATCGAACGGCCGGTAGAGCTGATAGATCTGGCCCGGCTCGCGGGTGTAATAGCCGCCGATCAGCCATTCGAAACTGTCCGACTTGGCGGATGTCAGCCGCACTTCCTGCGCGAACTTCTTCTGGCTGATATTGGACGGCTGGTCCGTGCCATAGGGCGTCGCCGCGCCGTAGAAGGGAGCGATGTCGCCCAACAACGGCGTGGCGTCGATGTCCTCATGCTGGCGCAACGTGGCGTAGCTGGTGACCGAGGTCAGGCTGAGCGGCCCGAAATCATAGTCCAGCGTACCGGAATAAAGCCGGTAATCGACCGAGTTGCTCTCCCGCAACGTCTGATACCGAACCAGGCCGTCCCCCGCCGCCCCGGTAAAGGGGTCGGCCGTGATCGGCGTGAGCGTCTGCGGATCGGCATCGACGGCGTCCCGGCCATGCGCGCGGATATTCTGCGCGATCGCAGTCAGCCGGACCGAAAAGCTGTCGCTCGGCTTGAACAGCAGCGAGGCGCGGCCGCCATAGCTGGCGGAATCGTTGATATCGCGGTCCGGGATGCCGACCGCGTCGATATAGCCGGGCGTCTTGCGGTAGAAGCCGCTGACGCGGACGGCGAGCGTATCGCTCAGTGGCACATTGACCACGCCATTGCCGGACCAGCCGGTGCCGCCGCCGTCGACCGTCTCGACACCGGCCTGGCCGCGGATGGAGAAACGGTCGAACTTCGGCGTCGCGGTCACATATTTGAGCATCCCGCCCAGCGAATTCGCCCCGTAAAGCGTGCCTTGCGGGCCCCGCAGGACTTCGATCCGCTCGATGTCGAACGGGTCGATGTCCCCCGCAAGATGCGCGGCATTGGTCTGGCTGGTGCTCGATCCGAAGGGGGTATCGTCGATATAGATGGCGACGGTCGGGCTGGCGCCGCCGGTGTTGATGCCGCGCAGGATGACGCGCGTTTCGCCGGCATTCTGCTGCTGCAGAGTCAGGCCGGGAACGAGCGCTGCATAATCCACCAGGCTCGTCGCGTGCCGTTGCTCGAGCACCTTGCTCGAGACGACCGAGATGGACTGCGGCACGTCGATCAGGTTCTGGCTCCGCTTCTGGGCGGTCACCACGATATCCTCGCCCCAGCCCTCGCGGTCCTCCGCCGCCGGCGTCCGGGCGTCCTGCGCCGCTTCCGCCGCCTGCGCCGCCGGTACCCATGCCGCCATCGCCGTGGCTGCCAGCCACAACGCCCTTGATTGAAACGCCATCGCCCAATCCCTTCGAAACATGGGCGTCATCATGACGAGTGTTTCATTTATGGCAACTGTTTTCTTATCGAGCGACGAGCATTCCCAACCCCCCGGCTTTGCGCTAGCGTCCGGGCGAGAGGGCATATGGCGAAGAAGGCAAGCACCAACAGTCCGCACCCCGGCCTCGCGCTGCGCGCGGCGCGAATCGAGCAGGGGCTGACGCTGCGCGCGCTCGCGGCGAAGATCGACATGCCGTTCTCGACGCTGTCCAAGCTCGAGAACGGCAAGATGGCCATGACCTATGACAAGCTCGTGCGCCTGGCGCAGGGCCTGGGTATCGACATGGGCAGCCTCGTGGCCGGCACTGCGGCAACCCCACAGGCCCCCGCCGCACTGGGCCGCCGCAGCGTGCAACGCGCCGGGAAACTGCCCGGCGCCAGCTCCGAACGCCACACGCATCACTATCCCGCGTCGGATCTGCTGGGGAAGATGATGGTGCCGATCATCATTGAGGTGAAGGCGCGCAGCATCGACGAACTGGGCGGGCTGGTGCGCCATTCGGGCGAGGAATATCTCTATATATTGCAGGGCGCGATGGAGCTGCATTCCGATCTCTACGCGCCCCTGCTGCTGACCGAGGGCGACTCGGTCTATTTCGATTCGGGCATGGCGCACGGCTATGCGCTGGTTGGCGAGGAGCCGTGCCGCGTGCTGGCGGTGTGCGCCGGCCCGGGCATGCAACGCGTGGTACAGTCTGCCGGGAAAAGCTGGAATCTCATCTCCTCCGACGAATCGGGTTCGTTATCCGGGAACGATGTTTCTCATATTGAAACGTGAGCGCTTTCATGTGATGTGACGGGGCATGGAGACCCCGACCGCGACGACGCGCGCCCGCCCGCTCAACCTCACCCATCGCCGCGACGCGATGCTGATGCGCGAGCCGTTCCGTATCTCGGGCTATCTGTTCGAATCGATGCCGGCGGTGATCGCCACGCTCTCCGACGGCGCGCATGCCGGCCGGGGCGAAGCCGCCGGGGTCTATTATCTCGACGACGACCCCGCCCATATCGAAGGCGAGATCGAGCGGTGCCGCGACGCGATCGAGGCGGGCATCGATCGCCAGGGCCTGCGCGACCTCCTGCCCCCGGGCGGCGCGCGCAACGCGCTCGACTGTGCCTTGTGGGAACTCGAATCGTGTCGCGCCGGCGTGCCGGTCTGGCAGCTCGCCGGCGTCGGCCCGCCCAAACCGCGCATCACCACCTTCACCCTGCCCGCCGACGATCCGGCCGAAATCCTCAAGCGTCTCGCGGCGCTGCCGACCGCGCTCGCGATCAAGCTCAAGCTCGAGGGCGATCTCGCCACCGATACCGAACGCGTCCGCGTCGTGCGCCGGGCACGCCCGCAGGTCTGGCTCGGGGTCGATGCCAATCAGGGCTATGGCGGCGAAGATCTCGACGGGTTGGTCGCCATGCTGGTCGACAACGATGTCGCGCTGCTCGAACAGCCGGTCCGCCGCGGCGCGGAGGCGCTGCTCGACGGCTGGCAGTCGCCCATCCCGGTCGCCGCCGACGAAAGCGTGCAGGACCTGGCGGAGATCGATGCGCAGCGCAGCCGCTTCCAGGTGATCAACATCAAGCTCGACAAATGCGGCGGCCTCACCGAGGCACTGCTGATGGCCGATCATGCCCGCCGGCTTGGGCTGAAGGTGATGGTCGGCAACATGGCCGGTGCGACGCTGTCGACTGCGCCCGCCTTTATCCTCGCCCAGCTCTGCGACGTGGTCGACCTCGACGGCCCCTGGTTCCTTGCCGACGACCCGCTCGCCACGAGCCTTTACAAGGATGGCGAGGTCATGGTGCCGGCGAGCCTATGGGGCGCCGGCTGAGCCAAGCTCGGCGTTCAGGCCGGAAGGGCCAGGGCGACGGCCGTGCCGGCAAGGCGGGCAGTGGCAAGGAGCTGGTCCAGGCCATGCCCGTTCCTGGCCTTGGCCGAGAGGCCGGACATCGTGGTGCTGACGAAATTCATCAGACGCTCGGCCTCTTCCGGGTGGCGGGCGGCAATATAGCGCTGGATGGCGTCCTCCGCGGCGAGGTTGAACGCGCGGGCAACCTCGCGCGCCTCCCGATCGTTGCAGCGAGTGCCCTCCAGCACCAGGCAGCCGCCCGCCGCGGGATCGGCGGCGTAGCGGCGGGCAGCCTCTTCCAGCAAGGCCGCAAGGGCTTCGGCGACGGGGCGGTCGGGGCGCAGGATCTCGTCGAGGGGAATCGCCCGAGTGCCCGCCCAGTGATCCAGAATGCGGGTGTAGAGGCCGGCCTTGTTGCCAAAGGCAGCGTAGAAACTCGGCGGGTTGATGCCCAGCGCCTCAGTGACGTCCGCGACGCTGACGGCGTCATACCCGCGAGCGTGGAAGAGATGCTGAGCGGTGGCGACAGCCTCGTCGGGATCGAAGCGCCGGGGGCGTCCGCGCCGGCGCAATATATTTGTAGTCACGATTACATAATCCCTTGACTCGACCCTTCGGAGTTTTATGTAGCGCGCCCTACATTAAACCTCAAGGAGGACCCGATGGCTGCGTTTCAAGGAAAATCAGTTCTGGTGCTCGGCGGTAGCCGAGGAATTGGAGCCGCGATCGTGCGGCGCTTCGCAACCGAAGGTGCGACAGTGACCTTCACCTATGCGGGGTCGCGCGATGCGGCCGAGCAACTGGCGGCGGAGACCGGCAGCACGGCCGTCCTGACCGACAGCGCCGACCGCGACGCAGTGATAGCGCGCGTGCGCGACACCGGGCCGCTCGACATACTGGTCGTCAATTCCGGGTTTGCCATTTTTGGCGATGCGCTGGAACAGGACCCGGACGCCGTCGACCGGCTGTTTCGGGTCAACGTCCATGCCCCCTATCACGCTTCGGTCGAGGCGGCTCGGCAGATGCCGGAAGGTGGACGGATCATCGTGATCGGTTCCGTCAACGGGGATCGGATGCCCGTCGCGGGCATGGCATCCTATGCGCTGAGCAAGTCCGCCCTGCAGGGCATGGCACGCGGGCTTGCGCGGGATTTCGGGCCACGCGGCATCACGATCAACGTCGTGCAGCCCGGGCCGATCGACACGGATGCGAACCCGGAGGACGGGCCGATGAAGGATCTGATGCACAGCTTCATGGCGATCAAGCGCCACGGACGGCCCGAAGAGGTCGCGGGAATGGTGGCATGGCTTGCCGGGCCCGAGGCGGGTTTCGTGACAGGCGCGATGCACACGATCGACGGCGCGTTCGGCGCCTAGCCGGTCCGCGCGCCGTTCGCGGCAACCCATACCGACTGAGCCAGGAAAGGGCCTGCCCGGAGGGCAGGCCCTTCGAAGCGATCTCGCGCGCCGGGCCATCGACCGGGTCGTCCGGCAATTTGCGACCGTGACGGTCGACGGCTAGGATGGGCGACAGCGCGCGACGTCGGGCAGCATTTATGAAACGCCCGGCGCGGCCCCTGGCAACGTCCGAGACGAACGGTCTACGCGTTCGGCACGAGCAACGACGGATGGAGATGCCGGATGGGCGACCTGACTATCACCACGTTCGACTGGGTTCCCGAGGCGCCGCGCGGCTATGTTCGCGACCTCCGGGTACGGTGGGCGCTGGAAGAGGCAGGCTTGCCCTATCGTGTCGAGAGCGTGCCGTTCGGCGACCGCACGGCCGAGCATTTCGCGCACCAGCCCTTCGGCCAGGCGCCATGGCTGACCGATGGCGACATCTCGATCTTCGAGAGCGGCGCGATCCTGCTTCACCTGGGCGAGAGGAGCGAGGCGCTGCTGCCGGCTGACCCGCAGGCACGCAGCGACGCCAAGCAATGGCTGTTCGCGGCGCTCAACTCCGTCGAGATGGCGAGCCTGCCCTGGTCGCTATTGGTGTTCACGGGCGAGGACCGCGAGTCCCCGGCGTGGAAGCTGTTCAGCGGGTTCCTCGACCAGCACCGGCTCAAGCACCTCGAGCCAGTGCTGGCCGGACGCGAATGGCTGGCCGGGAGCTTCTCCATCGCCGACATCATGATGTCGGACGTGTTGCGTCTGGTCGACCGGTTCGACGGGCTGGCGGCATTCCCCTCCGTCCGCGCCTATGTCGCCCGCGCCACGGCACGGCCCGCCTTCGCCAAGGCCCATGCCGACCAGATGGCGCACTTCGCCGCGGCGGATTGAGCGGCCGCGCCGTCAGGAGCCCTGCTCAAGGCGATAGGGAACCGTGTAGAGGTCCATGCCCTTCGCGCCGGGCCGCCGGGCGGAGAAGGCAAGGCTGGCGGGTCGGGACCAGTCCAGCATCGCGCCGTAACTGTCCCCCTTCCCTTCGGCGCCGCTGTTGACGCTTCCGGGCAGCGGGGTGCCCGCGTCGTACCGCCCTCGTCTCGCCGAGGCGTGGAACAGGTCAACCCGATCAGTGCGGAAATCGCCTGCCCGGGCGAAGACGATGGTGGTGCCGTCGGACAGGAAGGTCGCGTCGAACTCGTCGCCGCTGGTGTTGATCGCGCCCGCCACCGGGCGGGCCGGCGCGAAGCCGGCGCCTTTCCGGGTCGCGACATAAAGGTCGTGACGGCCTGCGCCGCCGGGCCGGTCGCTCGAGAAGAGCAGGGTCGACCCGTCCGGCGACAGCATCGGGGCGAACTCGTTGCCCCTGCTGTTCGGGGCGCCGAGCGATTCGACCGCGCCGAAGCCGCCGGCGGTGACGGCCACGCGGTAGAGATCGTCGCCGCCCATCCCGCCCGGCCGGTCCGAGCAGAAATAGACGAAGCGTCCGTCAGCCGAAAAAGCCGGATCGAAATCCCGGACCGGCGCATTGAATGGCACCGGCTCGGCGGCGCCCCAGTCTGTTCCAGTGCGCCGCGACATCCAGATGTCGTAGCCGCCCGGGCCGCCGGGCCGGTTCCGGCTGAACCACAAGGCCGTCCGCCCGTCGGGACTGATCGTCAGCCGGACCTCCGAATAATCGGTCGAGGCAATGCCCGGCGCGAACAGGGTCGCCTCGCCGACGATCTCGAGCGGCGCGGCGGCACCGAGCAGCAGGGGCAGCACACAAGCCAGCAGCGTGACGGCCCTCATGCGCGCCTCGTAAAGTCGCTGACCCAGTTGGTCTCCCAGCTCTTCCCGTCATCGACCGACAGCGCCTGTTCCCAGCGCGCCGATGTGGGTGTGATCCGCGACCACAGCACGCGCGCCTTGACCGGGCGGCCGTCCTGCACATCGTCGCCGATGAAGGTCCCCACGCCACCGGCGAAACCGCCGCGCACCGGCGGCGCGATCGTTCCCGGATTGCGGCCGTCGAGCCACCAGCTCGACCAGAGCCGCGTCACCGGATCGAAGGCGCGTATGCCGACGCCGCGGTAATGGCCGGCGGGGAAGTCCATCCTGTTGTCGCCGACATTGCCCTGCCCGCCCAGCACCGGCCAGTTGACCAGAGTGCCGCCGAACGCGTCCCAGTCATTGCTGCCGGCCAGCCGGCGCTTCAGCTTGCGGTGCCGCACGTCCCAGCTTCCGACCAGGAAATCCCAGTCATGCGGCGCCACGCCGGAGGGCGGCAGCGGGGTGGGCGTCGCGGCAGTGCGGGTGAAGAAATTGACCCAGTTCACTTCCCAGTTCTTGCCGCCATCGGTCGACAGCGCCTGTTCCCAATGCGGCCGGCGGCCATGCGTTTCGAACCAGCGGAAACGCGCGGTGACCGGGCGCCCCTTGAACATGTCTTCGCCGATGAAGGTCCCGCTATCCCCGTTGAACCCACCGCGCACCGGCGCGTCGATCGCGGTCGGGTAACGCGAATCGAGCCACCAGATCGACCATGTGCCCGCCGCCGGATCGAACGCCCGGATGCTGAGCCCGCGATAGATCCCGCCGGGCAGATCGAGGCTGTTGTCGTCGATCGTGCCGAGCCCGGCCAGGGTCAGCCACAGCGCGCTCCTGCCGGCGAATTCGTCCCATTCGGTGCTGCCGGCGAGCCGGTCGCGCAGGCGGCGGTGCCACACGTCCCAGTTGCCGATCAGCCAGTCCCAGTCATGCGCCCGGGCGGCAAGATCGCCCTGCGCCGCGGCAAGGCCGGGCAGGCCGCACGCCGCAATACCGCCCATTGCCGCCAGGGCCGCGACGATCTCGCGCCGCGCCGGCTGGCTCGATTCCCTCTCCATCGCTCACTCCCGCCTCATGGCCATGCGGGGCAGGATGGCAGCGGCAGCGCAATTGACTAGGCGAAGATGGCGGCAAGAGGCTAAGTCAACCTTATGGTCGACCACCGCTTTCCGTCGCTCTCATCGATCCGCGCGTTCGAGGCGGCGGCGCGCCTGGGAAGCTTTACGAAAGCAGGGCAGGAACTCGGCACCTCGGCCGCCTCGGTCAGCTATCATGTGCGCCAGCTCGAGGCGCAGATCGGCGTCGCGCTGTTCCGCCGCCACCCGCACCGCGTCGAGCTGACCGAGCCCGGCGCGGTCGTCGCGCGTGAGGCGATCGACGCGTTCGCCGGCCTGCGCGCCAGCTTCGTACGTGCCGCCGATATGGACGAGGCACGACTGTCGCTCACCGCGCTTCCCACCTTCGGCACGAGCTGGCTGACACCCCGGCTCGGGCGGTTCCGCGCGCGGCATCCCGAGATATCGCTCGATCTCGACCTGTCGGCGGTCGCCGAGGATCTCGCCGCCGGACGGTTCGACGCAGCGATCCGCAACGGCCATGGCCGCTGGACCGGGCTCCGCTCGATCCGGCTGATGCCGAGCCTCTTCATGCCGCTCTGTGTGCCGGCCCTGAAGGACGCCGCGGCCGGCCTCGGCGATCCGCGCCGCCCGAGCGAGGTGCCGCTGCTCGGGCGCCCCGACTGGTGGACTTTGTGGTACCGCGCGCTCGGCTTTGTCGAAGGGCCCCCACCCGCCAACTTCGGCACCAGCCTGGCTCATGAGCATATGGATGTGGCGGCGGCGTTGGCCGGGCACGGCATCGCCATCGCGTCGCCGATCCTGTTCCGCGGCGAGATCGACGCGGGCCGCCTCGTGCCCGCGCATGACATGGTGGCGAGCGACGGCCGCGCCTTCTGGCTGGCCTATCCGGTGGCGCGGCAGCACAGCGGCAAGATCGCCAGCTTCCGCGACTGGCTGAGCGAGGAAGCGGCGGCGGCGTGCACGGCGGGTGCCGCCTTCATCCGGCGCGCGATCGACCCTCAGGCTGGATAGCATTCCGCCGTCCGGTCGATCTGCCGGCGCTGATTCGCGACTGATTCAACCGCAGCGGCGATCATGCTTGAATCGCCGGGAGCCCCTCCCGTCGCAACCGGACCACCAGCATGCCAAGTATCGCTTTTTCGTTCGCAGTAACGCTCATTGAAAATCTGATACCCCTCGCGGAATTCGGCAAGATCATCGACACTATGTCCAAAACTAGCGCGACGCGCCACCGCGCTTCTCGGCAAGTAGCTGCACGCCTCACGCTCTCATTCTTCAATAAAACCCGTGCAACGCCCAAGAAGCGCCCGATTTCGCCCCGCAGGCAGGTGGGTCGCATAAATCGAATATTACTGGACCGGAATCGTCGACGCGATGCAGGTGCCAACTGGATTTCTTGTCTTTTACTGTCACGAGCGACTGGCCGCTCGCCATCGAAAATGTCGTCACCGTCCAACCCAAGGCCACAAAATTACGCCGGGCCAGATCCACATCGCGAACGCTACGGAATTCCCCTCGAACGCCGGTTCCCGGCGCTGGACTCGGGCCGCCTCAGCCCATTAAGCCGCTTCATCTCCTCTCTTGCCGAAAGGCCATCCTTGATGATCCGTCGCGTCCTGTTCGTGTCCCTGCTCGCGTCCGCCGGCCCTCTTCTCATTGGCCCTGCGCTCGCCGAGAATTCGAAGCCGCAGCCGGTGCCTTATGTGAACACCATCCCGGACGCGCGCGACATTCCCTATCCGGGCACGATGACGATCGATGTCGACGCGACCGACATCAGGCACGGCATCTTCACGACGAAGCAAACCATACCCGTCGCCAGGTCCGGTCCGATGGTCCTGCTCTTCCCGAAATGGCTGCCCGGCGCGCATTCGCCGCGCGGCGAGCTCGACAAGGTAGTGAACCTGCACATCCGCGCGAACGGCAAGGAGATTCACTGGACGCGCGATCCGGTCGATGTGTTCGCCTATCATATCGACGTGCCCTCGGGCGCCAGGACGCTCGATATCGGCCTGCAATTCGCCTCCGCCACCGCGAGCGACCAGGGATCGATCGTCGTCTCGCCGGACATGCTGCGCCTCCAGTTCAACTCGATGAGCCTCTATCCCGCCGGCTATTTCACGAGGGCGATCCCGGTGAAGGCGACGGTGAAATATCCGGAGGGCTGGCACGCCTCGTCCGGCCTGCCGTCCAGGGCGGTGGGATCGACCTACACCTATGAGCCGACCAATTACGAAGTGCTGGTCGACTCGCCCGTGCTGGCCGGCCGCTATTACAGGCAATGGCCGCTCAGCCCGCGCGTCAACCTCAACGTCTATGCCGACAATGCCGAGGAACTGGCCGCTACCCCCGAGCAGATCGACGCGCACAAGCGCCTGGTCGACCAGGCGGTGAAGCTGTTCGGCACCCAGCATTACGACAAATATGAATTCCTGCTCTCCCTGTCGGACCAGATGGGCGGCATCGGCCTCGAGCATCACCGCAGCTCCGAGGACGGAGTGAAGCTCGGCTATTTCCTGAAATGGAAGGACGGCCCGGGATCGCGCAACCTGCTGCCGCACGAATATACCCATAGCTGGGACGGCAAATATCGTCGCGGCGCCGATCTGTGGACGCCCGATTACCGTACGCCGATGCGCGGGTCGCTGCTGTGGGTCTATGAAGGCCAGACGCAATTCTGGGGCTATGTCCTGCAGGCGCGTTCCGGCCTGGTGTCGAAGCAGGACACGCTCGACCAATATGCCGCGATCATGGCGGCGCTGGACAATCGCCCGGCGCGCAACTGGCGCAACATGGTCGACACCACCAATGATCCCGTCATCTCGCAGCGCCGGCCCAAGGGCTGGCTGAGCAACCAGCGGTCGGAGGATTATTACAACGAAGGCCTGCTGATCTGGATGGAGGTCGATTCGATCCTGCGCAAACTGTCGGGCGGCACCAAATCGATCGACGATTTCGCCGGCACCTTCTTCCGCGGCAGGGACGGCGATTATGGCCAGGTCACCTATAATTTCGACGATGTCGCAGCGACCCTGAACAGCATTCAGCCCTATGACTGGTCGGGCTTCCTGAAGAAGCGCATCACCGAGACGGGCGAGCCCGCCCCGCTCCAGGGCTTCATCAACAATGGCTACAAGCTGATCTACACCGACGAGCCGACGCCCTCGTTCAAGCAGGCCGAGACGACGGGCAAGCGCACCGACCTCAGCTATTCGCTCGGCCTCGCGCTCAACAATGAAGGCGCGGTGACGGGCGTGACCTGGGACAGCCCGGCGTTCAAGGCGGGCATGACGGTCAGCGACACGATCGTCGCGGTCAATGGCCAGGCCTGGTCGGCCCAGGCGATCAAGGATGCCGTCACCGCGGCGAAGACGGGCAAGGAGCCGATCGTGCTGCTGGTCAAGGCGAATGACCGCATCGCGCCGGTGAGCATCGACTATCATGGCGGCCTGCGCTATCCGCGCCTTGAAAAGATCGGCAGCGGCGAGGGTGGCCTCGATACGCTGCTGACGGCGAAATAGGAGGGGGGCACCCCAACACCGCTCGATCCGGGCTTGCCGGGGCTTTCGCGCCCCGGCCGACCCGGCCGGACGCCCACGAAAGCCAGGGACAGACATGAATATCGACTTGATCTCGATTGGCGATGATCCGCCCAACAGCCTCAACGTCATCATCGAAGTACCGGTCGGCGGCGAGCCGGTGAAATATGAGTTCGACAAGAAATCCGGCGCCTTGTTCGTGGACCGCATCCTCCACACGCCGATGCGCTATCCGGCGAATTACGGCTTCGTGCCGCACACTTTGTCGCCCGATGGCGACCCGCTCGATGCGCTGGTCATCGCGCGCTCGCCCTTCGTGCCGGGCTGCGTCGTGCGCGCCCGCCCGATCGCGGTGCTGAAGCTGGAAGACGAAGCCGGCGGCGACGAGAAGCTGGTCTGCGTGCCGGTCGACACCACCTTCCCTTATTATTCGGACGTGGGCGAGCGCGGCGATCTGCCCTCGATCGTGCTCGCGCAGATCGAGCATTTCTTCAAGCACTACAAGGACCTGGAGTCCGAGAAATGGGTGCGCATCGGCCAATGGGGCGATGCCGAGGAAGCACGGCGCATCGTGATCGAGGCAATCGCTGCGGCCAAGGCCGCCAAAAAGGCGAAGAAAGCCAAAAAGGGATGATCGGCAGGTGATGCCCCGGACGGCCTGGAGGGGATGCGCGGCGGCGGGGATCGTCGCCTTCATCTGCTCCTCGTCGTTCGGGCGCATCCCCGGCATGGCCTCGTGCGGCCCGGATAACGGGCTCGGGCCGATCATGAGCTTCGAATTCGCGCGGACCCCCGCCGATATCGTTACCCTGTTCGGCAGCGAGCCCTGCACGTCGACGCTGGTCGCAGCGCAGAAGACGGGGCTGCTGCTCGACGCGCTGGGGTTCATTCCCTTCTACACCGCGTTCCTGATCCTCGCCGCCATCGCCGCGGGATCGCGGCGGCGAGTGCAGCTGGCGATGATCGCGATCTTCATGGTCGCCGCCGTCAGCGACCAGATCGAGGGCGCGCTGCTCTATGCGATCCTGCGCGATCTGCCGGGCACGCCCGCCCTGCTCGGCGCCCTGTGGTGGGCAGTGCATGTGAAGTTCGCCCTGCTGGCGCTGGGCACGATCGGCATCGCCGAGATCATGACGCGCGGGCGGCGGCTCGCGCGCCTCTTCGCCGGCTTCATCGCGATGGGAGGCCTGTTCGCCCTGACCGGGCTGATGACGATGCCGAGTAGCTGGATGATGACTGGCTTCCTGCTGGCCTGGGTCACCCTGCTGATCGCAGGGCTTATTGCTTCTTTCTGGCCTTCGCCTTTCGCGGCGCACGCTGCCCCGCCGCCAGCCCCAGCGACGCCCAGCGCCTGAGGTCGTCGGCGTCGTCATACACCTCGTCTGGCGCACGCCGGTAGTTCATCGATTCAACCCGGCCTTCGCTCATCTCATAAGAGAAGCGCGCGCAGCCGGCCTCGTCCCATTCGGCATCGCTGACCGCATCGGACTTGAACCACGCCCCTTCATCGGAGACGATCGCGAAGATGGTGCCGTCGCAATATAAGGTCGCGCCGCCCATCATCTTGCGCATGGTGACGGTGCCGATCGGCTCCATCGCCTCGGCGATCCAGTCCACCAGTCCCCGGTCGAATGCCATCAGCCTTGCTCCTCCCTCAGCGAGTCCTCAAAGTTGCATTCAAATCTCTCCGTTCGTTTCGAGCGAAGTCGAGAAACCGGACCAGGCGCTCCATCAATGTTTCTCGACTTCGCTGGAAACGAACAGGTGTGAGTGTGAAATCAGGGCTAACCCTGCGCCGTCAGCTTCAGCCCGGCGATACACGCCACCACGCCGAGCATCAGCAGCAGCCGCACCAGCCCGGCCGATTCGCCGTACCAGGCGATGCCGACGACCACCGTGCCGAGCGCGCCGATGCCGCCCCAGATGATATACGCCGTGCCCATCGGAATCGAGCGCGCCGCCGCTTCGAGCAATCCCATCGACAGCGCGACCGAGGCGAGGAAGCCGAGCGTCCAGGGCAGGTTCCGGAAACCATCGACATGGCGCAGGCAAGTGGTGAAGCCGATCTCGAACAGCCCGCCGACGACCAGCAGCAGCCAGGCCATCTCAGCCGCGCCCCGCGAGTTTGGTCAGCGCGTCGCCCGACACGCGGTTTACCGTCCAGTCATCCATCGGCACCGCCCCCATCGCCTTGTAGAACTCGATCGCCTTCTCGTTCCAGTCGAGCACCGCCCATTCGAAGCGCGAGCAGCCGCGATCGACCGCGATGGCCGCGAGATGCCGCAGCAGGGCCGCGCCGACGCCCTGCCCGCGTGCTTCCGGCGTCACGTACAGATCCTCCAGATACAGGCCACGCCACCCAGTCCAGGTCGAGAAATTGTGGAAGAACAGCGCCATGCCGAGCGGCGTCCCATCGCGCTCCGCGATCACGGCCTCGGCGACGGGACGGTCGCCGAACATCGCGTCGTGCAGCAGCTCCTCGGTCGCGACGACCTTGTCGGCCTCGCGCTCGAACTCGGCCAGTTCGCGGACGAAACGCATGATGGTGGCGACATCGTCGGGAGTGGCGAAACGGAGTTCGGTCATGCGGCAGCCTCTGTCTGTGGGGCGGGAGCGGCGGTGCCGCGAATGGCAGCGAGGCACCCGGCGATGATCAGCCCGGCCCCCGCCACGGTATAGAGCGAGACATGCTCGCCGAAAACCAGCCAGCCAAGGATCGCGGCCCAGAGGAAGGCGGTATATTCGACCGGCGCGAGGATCTGCGCCTCCGCCCGGCCATAGGCCCAGGCCAGCGCGGCGGCCGAGAACGTGCCGAGCAGGGCCGCCGCGCCGATCGCGGGCAGTTGCGCGATCGTCGGCATCACGGCGAACCACGGCGCGCCGATGAGCAGCAGCATGCCGATGACGCCGCCGGTGAACAGCGTCACCTCGATCGGATCGGCGAGTTGCGCCTGCCTGCGCAGCAGGACGAGGCTGTAGCCATAGAGAAAGGAAGCCAGGATAATCGCGCCCGACCCCATCAAGGTGTCGTTGCTGGCACCCGCCCTGGCCTGACCCAGGGCGATGACGAACACGCCGATGCTGGCGATGGCCGATCCCAGGATCGCGGCGCGCCGGACCCGCTCGCCGAGCATCGCCGCCGCGAGGTACAAGGCGATCAGCGGCGCGAGGAAGGTCAGCGCGACGCCCTGCGCCATCGGCACGCGGACCAGCCCCCAGAAGAACAGCAGCACCGACACGCCCGCGGCCAGGCCGCGCGTGGCATGCAGCTTCAATGCGGCGCGCTCCGGCCAGGCATTGCCGCGGAGAAGGAAGATCGTCCCGGTCAGCGCAGCGCCGGCGAGCGAGCGCCACAAGACGGCGCTATAGGCGCCGCTGGCGATGCTGAGACCCTTCATGAAGGTGTCCATCATCGCATAGGTGGCGATGCCGAGGGTCGCGACCGCGAAGGCGGTGGTCGATGTCGAATATCTGGATGGCACGCTCACGTCGCCCGCCTGTCGCGCGGGGTGCTCCCGGTGAGCAGGGCAAGCACCACCAGGGCCGCGACTCCGACCAGCGCCTGCGCCACGCGGCCGCGCGCACTCAGCTTGTCCATGATGCGTCCCCCGCTGAACGCCGCCTCACGCGGCGGCGCGTGCCTCGTCGGCGGCATCGATCTCGGCGGCCTTCGCCTCGACCAGCTTGACGATATGCTCGATCATGTCCTCGCTCTGGACGGTGTGATCGGTGACGCCGGACAGATAGACCATGTGCTTGCCATTGCCGCCGCCGGTGAGGCCGATATCGGTCTCGCGCGCCTCGCCCGGGCCGTTGACGACGCAGCCAAGCACGGAGAGCGACATCGGCGTGCGGATATGCTGGAGCCGTTCTTCCAGCGCCTGCACCGTTCGGATCACGTCGAAGCCCTGACGCGCGCAGCTCGGGCAGGAGACGACACGCACGCCGCGGTTGCGGATGCCGAGGCTCTTGAGGATCTCGAAGCCGACGCGGACTTCTTCCTCGGGCTCGGCCGAGAGCGAGACGCGGATCGTGTCGCCGATGCCGTACCAGAGCAGCGAACCGATGCCGATCGCCGACTTGACCGTGCCGCCGACGAAGCCGCCCGCCTCGGTAATGCCGAGATGCAGCGGGCAATCGACCACTTCGGCCAATTGCTGATAGGCCGCGACCGCGAGGAACAGGTCCGATGCCTTCACCGCGACCTTATATTCGTGGAAGTCATGGTCCTGCAGGATCTTGATATGGTCGAGCGCGGATTCGACCAGCGCCTCGGGGCAGGGCTCGCCATATTTTTCGAGCAGGTCCTTTTCGAGGGATCCCGCATTCACGCCGATCCGGATCGCGCAGCCATTGGCCTTGGCGGCGTTGACCACTTCGCGGACGCGATCCGACGAGCCGATATTGCCCGGGTTGATACGCAGGCAGGCAGCGCCCGCGTCAGCCGCTTCGAGCGCGCGCTTGTAGTGGAAATGGATGTCGGCGACGATCGGCACGCGGCTGGCGCGGACGATCTGCCTGAGCGCGGCGGTGCTTTCCACATCGGGGCAGGACACGCGGATGATGTCCACGCCGGCATCCTCGCAGCGGCGGATCTGGTCGATCGTCGCCCGGGCGTCGGAGGTGAGCGTGTTGGTCATCGTCTGCACGGTGACCGGCGCATCGCCGCCGACGGGCACATTGCCGACCATGATCTGGCGGCTCTGACGGCGCATGATGTCGCGCCACGGACGAATGGACATGGGATTACCTCGTTTCACCGAGCCATATAGCGTCGCCTTCGCGCCTGCGAAAGCGCGAGCCTCAATCCTGCACCGAATCCCGATAGCGGCGGCTGCCGCGCAGGTTCGTGTCGTCGGCGAGCGTCACGATGAAGTCGCCGCTCCGGTCAGTCTCGACCCGGCGTATCGCGGCGCGACGGACGAGGCGGCTGCGATGAATCTGGACGAAGCCCGGCCCGAGTTCGCCCGCGACCGCCGCCAGGGTCGCGCGGTGCAACAGGGTGCGCCCGGCCCACGCCAGCTCGACATAATTGCCCGCTGCGTTGACGTGATCGATCTCCTCGGCCGGCACCTGATGCGTCACCGCGCCGTCGGCCACCTTCAGGATGCGCGGCGGCGCCGGGGCATGCTGGGGCGTGGCGGCGCGCATCACCAGCCACCGGCTGACCGCGGCGAACCCGACGAACTGGAGATAAGAGGCTAGGTCCTTGCGATATTCATAGAGCAGGCGGTCCGAGACCTTGCTGAAGAACCGGTACTCGCTGCCCTCGGCGGCATAATAAAGCTTCCGGAGCTCGACCATCAGGCCGATATGCCAGAGCGACAGCGGTATGCTGGCGGCGAGGATCAGCATGACCGCCACCGGCCAGGAGAAGCGGGGCGGGCCGACGCGGCTGACCAGCCACCAGATGACGGGCGCCGTCGTCAGCCAGGCGAGGATGCTGGTCGCTTCCCACAGCCAGACATGAGTCCGGGTCTCGTGGATGCCGGCAAGGGCGAAGTCGCTCAAAGTCGATTCGACGTCCGCCACCATGACCGTAGCGAGGGTGAGCACGAAGCCGGCGACCAGCAGGAGCGCGAGCCGGCGCTGCGCACCACTCATCCCGCCCCCGCCGCCGCTCGTCCCCGTCATCGTCGCCATCGTCCCAGTGGTACCGCCTTCCGCCCCTTCCCGATACCGGGCCGAACAGGCGCTCGCTAGCCGTTGCTGATCGACCATGGAGAGACGCGATGGAACGACATTACGGAATGGACTGGCTGCGCATCGGCGCGTTCGGCCTGTTGATCTTCTATCATGTGGGCATGGTCTTCGTGACCTGGGGCTTTCATGTGAAGACCGCTGACCCGGCAGACTGGGTCGCGGTCCCGATGTTGCTGACCAATGCCTGGCGGCTGAGCCTTTTGTTCGTCGTGTCGGGCTTCGCCAGCCGGGCGCTGTTCGCCAAATCCGCCGGCATTCGCGGCTTCCTGCGCAACCGCAATGCGCGGCTATTGCTGCCGCTAGTCTTCGGCATTGCCCTGGTCGTACCGCCGCAAAGCTGGGTCGAGCTGGTCACCCAGCATGGCTATACGCATGGTTTCCTGTGGTTCCTCACCCACGACTATTTCCGTTTCGGCAAGCTCGACGGGATCATTCTGCCGACCTGGAACCATCTGTGGTTCGTCGTCTATCTCTGGGTGTATACGCTCGTGCTCGCCTTGCTGTTGAGCCCGAAGCTGTCCGGCGCGCAGGCGCTGTTCGACCGTGTGTTCGGCGGAGCCGGCGTGCTGTGGGTGCCGACCGTCTGGCTGCTCGTGCTGCGCATGGCGCTATTCCCGGGGGTCGAGGATACCCACGACCTGTTCACTGACGGGGTAGCCCATCTGCAATATTTCCCCGCCTTCCTGTTCGGCTTCGGCCTGGCCGGATCGCACCCGGCGCGGGCGGCGCTGGCGCGCTTCTGGGTGCCGGCGGCGGTGCTGGCGGTGGCGGGCTATGCCGTCGTCGCCTCGGTCGAGATCGCCTATCCCGGTTTCGCCATGCCATCGCGCCCGATTACCCAAGCCTTCCATGTCGCGCGCGAAGTGCAATGCTGGGCCAGCATCGCGGCACTGATCGGCGTGGCGGAGCGCTTCTGGAATCGCGACAGCACATGGCGGCCGATGCTGACCGAGGCGGTCTTCCCCTTCTACCTCATCCACCAGACGGTGATCATCGTCGTCGAATATTGGCTGAAGCCGCTCGGCATCGGGCCCGTCGCCGAGTTCGTCATCCTGGTGCCGGCGACGGTGGCGGGATGCTGGGCCTTCTACCTGATCGGCCGCGAAATCGGCTGGCTACGGCCGCTGATCGGCCTGCGACGGAAGGTCCGCGCCAAAGCGGAAACGGCCGCCGCCGACCTCCAGACCGCCTAGCGGCCGTTGAATCCCGGCCGGGGCGACCGCCCCGCCCGGGCCACCGCCTGCCGTTCCGGACACGCCGTCTGACTAGCCATTGGCTCAGGAAACGCTACATGGCCCCGCATGGAACGGCATTACGGCCTGGACTGGCTCCGTATCGGCGCCTTTGGCCTGCTCATCTTCTATCATGTCGGCATGGTCTTCGTGCCGTGGGACTTCCATGTGAAGACCGCCCATCCGATCGACTGGGTGGCGATCCCGATGCACGCGACCAACAGCTGGCGGCTGATGCTGCTGTTCGTCGTGTCGGGTTATGCCAGCCGCGCGCTGCTCGCCAAGAGCGAGAGTCCGGGTTCGTTCATCGGATCGCGCAACAAACGGCTGCTGATTCCGCTGCTATTCGGCATGACCATCATCATCCCGATCCAGCCCTGGGTCGAGCTGACCACCCAGCATGGTTATGACGGCGGCTTCGGCTGGTTCTGGCTGCACGATTATTTTCGCTTCGGTACCTTCCATAACCTGATCCTGCCGACCTGGCAGCATATGTGGTTCGTCGGTTATCTCTGGTTCTACACGGTCGCGCTCGCCGTGGCGGTGTGGCTGATGCGCGGGCGCAGCCTGCAAGGGCTGTTCGACGGGATCTTCGGCACGGCCACGATCGTGATCCTGCCAATCGCCTGGCTGCTCTTCGCCGACATGTATCTGCTGCCCGGCGGCCGCGAGACGCACGACGTGCTCAACGATGCGATCGCGCATGCCCATTATCTGCCCGGCTTCCTGTTCGGCTTTGCGCTCGCCCGGTCGGGTCCAGCGATGGCGGCGATCGGGCGCTGGTGGAAGGCGGCCGGAATCCTCGCGGTGCTCAGCTATGCGATCGTCGCCGCGATCGAACTGCGCTGGCCGGGTAGCGCCATGCCGCAGCCCTATGGCTATATCTTCGCGACGGCGCGCGCGATCCAGGGCTGGTGCGCGATCATCGCGCTGGTCGGCATCGCGGAGCGTTACTGGAACCGCGACCACCCCTGGCGCCGTACGCTGACCGAAGCCGTGTTCCCCTTCTACATCATCCACCAGACGGTGATCGTCGCGGTCGAATGGGTGCTGCTGCCTTATGGCCTGCCGCCACTCGCGGAGTTCGTGATCCTCGTCACGACGACGGTCGCGGGATGCTGGGCCTTTTATCTGGTCGGGCGCGAGGTCGGCTGGCTGCGGCCGCTGATCGGGTTGCGCGGCTTCATCCCACCGCGGCATGCGGCGCGTCCCGTCTCGCTCACGCCGGTCGAAAGCCTGTCGTGACCTGGACTCTGGTGATCCATGGCGGCGCGGGCATGATGACGCGCGATCGCATCACGCCGGAACAGGATGAAGGCGCGCGCAAGGCGCTCGGACGGGCACTGGACGCCGGATCGGCGGTGTTGTCGGACGGCGGCTCGGCGCTCGACGCGGTCGAGGCGGCGGTACGCGTGCTCGAGGACGATCCCCATTTCAACGCCGGTCGCGGTGCTGCGCTGACTTACGAAGGCGTGGCCGAGCTCGACGCGGCGATCATGGAAGGTACCGGGCGGGACGCCGGCGCGGTCGCCGGGGTGACCGGCACGCGCCATCCGGTGAGCCTGGCCCGGGCGGTGATGGAGCAGAGCCGGCACGTGCTGCTCGGCGGCGAAGGCGCCGACCTGTTTTCGCGCGACCATGGGCTCGAACAGGCGGGCCAGGACTGGCTCGTCCTGCCCGAGCGCCGCCGTCAGCTGGAGGAACTGCAGGCGCGCGGTGCCGACGCGTTCGACGTCGACATGAAATATGGGACGGTCGGCGCGGTGGCGCGCGATACGGCCGGCCATGTCGCCGCCGCGACCTCGACCGGCGGGGTGACCGGCAAGCGCTGGGGCCGGATCGGCGATTCGCCGCTGATCGGTGCCGGCACCTATGCCGACGACCGGGCGGGCGCCGTCTCCGCGACCGGGTCGGGCGAATATTTCATCCGCGCGGGCGTCGCGCACGAGATCTGCGCCCGGGCGCGGCTGGCGGGCGTGCCGCTCCAGGCCGCGGCCGATGCGGTGATGGACGATGTGAAGGCCCTGGGCGGTAAGGGCGGCGTGATCGTCGCCGGGCCCGGCGGCGAGGCCGTGTGGAGCTTCAACACCGCCGGCATGTTCCGCGCCAGGGCCGGATCGGACGGCGTATGGACCGTTGCGATCTACGGCGACGAATAGGCCGCGCGCCGCTTTCGCAAGTATGTGCGACCGGGTAGAGCGGCGGCCATGAGTCGCCTCCTCCCCGCTCTCGCCGCCGTCGCGCTCGCCGCCACCGCATCCCCTGCCGCCGCCTATTGGGAATATGGTCATCAGACCATCGCCCAGATCGCGCGGGCGAACGTGAAGCCATCGACCCGGATCGCGGTCGACCGGCTGCTGCGCCAGTCGAAGCTGCTCGGCACGCCGACCTGCCCGGCGCGCACGATCGAGGATGCCAGCATCTGGGCCGATTGCATCAAGACGATCAAGGATTCGGACGGCAAGCGCCCGTTCGATTTCGCCTATAGCTGGCACTATCAGAACGTGAACATCTGCCAGCCGTTCAGCCTGGTCGAGCCGTGCAAGGACGGCAATTGCGTGTCGGCGCAGATCGAACGCGACGTGAAGCTGCTGCGCGACAAGGCGACGCCAAGGAAGGACCGGGTCCAGGCGCTTGTCTTCCTGATCCATTTCGTCGGCGATCTGCACCAGCCGCTTCATGCCGGCGACAAGACCGACAAGGGCGGCAACGATGCCAAGGCCGCCTATGGCATCCTGTCGACGCCGCGGCTCAACCTGCACTCGATCTGGGACGGCTATCTCGCCGAGCGCGCGATCTCCGCGCCGCCGTCGCTGGTCCGCCGCTATTCCGCTGCCGAGCGTCGGGCGATGGCGGCGGGCTCTGTGACCGACTGGAGCCGTGAGAGCTGGCAGGTTGCGCACGACAGCGTCTACACCAGCGCGATGAAGGGCGATCCCTGCGCGCCGACGCCGGAGCGCTCCACCCTTGACGATGCGACGATCGAGTCGCTGGTGCCGGTCGCCCGGCTCGAGGTGGAACGCGGCGGCCTGCGCCTCGCCAAGCTGCTCGACCAGGCCTTTTCCTAGCGTCGATTCGCGCTGATCAGCCCCTCCCTTTCCGTTCGTTTCGAGCGACGTCGAGAAACATTGATGGAGCGCCAAGTCCGGTTTCTCGACTTCGCTCGAAACGAACGGGGTAAGAGGATCAAAGGGCAGCGCACCGATATGAGCGGTATCGACTCTAGTCGCGCGATCCCCAGCGCCAGCGCCAGCCGCCATCGGTCTTGCGCGCGGCGATCGTCGTGAAGGCGGCGACCAGCGCGATGCCGACGACCAGCTTCGGCACGAGCCCGGGAAGAAACCGGACATCGAGCAGCAGCGTGGCGCAGAAGCCGAGCGTCAACAACCAGCCCTGCCAGGTCACCGGCGTCGCGCCCAGGCCGAACAGCTTGGGCACGAACCAATAGCCGTCGCGCACCTGATAGAAGCGCTTGAGAGCCTCGAACACCATCATCGCCTCCTTCAGCCGAACCGCACGAGCAGGCCAAGCCCGATCAGCGCGAGCGAGATCGCAACCAGCCAGGGCCGCCGCGCGCGTGTCGTGAGCATGCCGATCATTCCGTATCTCCTTCATCCTGGGTTTTCGCCGGCCGCCCGCGTTTAGCGCGGACCGGCGCTTCGAGCTTCACACCACGCTTCGACAGCGCTTCGCGCAGCAGGCATTCGAACTGGGCGTTGACGCTCCGCAGGTCGGCCGCCGCCATGCGCTCGACCGCCGCATAGAGCGCGGCGTCGAGGCGCAGCGGAAACGCCTTCTTGGGAGGAACGCTCACGCGACCGGCTTACTGGTAGAGCGAGCCGGTATTGACGACCGGCTGGGTATCGCGTTCGCCGCACAGCACGACCATCAGGTTGGAGACCATCGCCGCGCGGCGCTCGTCGTCCAGTTCGACGACGTTCTTCTCCGACAACATCTCCAGCGCCATCTCGACCATGCCGACGGCGCCCTCGACCAGCGTCTTGCGCGCGGCGACCACTGCCTGGGCCTGTTGCCGGCGGAGCATCGCGCCGGCGATCTCCTGGGCATAGGCAAGATGGGTGAAGCCGCATTCGTCGACGGTGATGCCGGCAACGGCAAGCCGGGCGATCAGCTCGGTGCGCAGCTCGGCGCCGACCTGCTCGTGATTGCCGCGCAGCGTGACTTCCTGATGCTCGAAATCGTCATAGGGATAGCGTGCGCCGATGGTGCGCACGGCGGCCTCGATCTGAACGATCACGAAGGCCTTATAGTCGTCGATGTCGAACAGCGCCTGGGCCGTGTCCGTCACGCGCCAGACAACCTGGGCCGCGATCTCGATCGGGTTGCCGCGCAGATCGTTCACCTTCAGCCGTTCCGAAATCATGTTGTTCGCGCGGAGCGACACTTTCTTGCGGCCGAGCCACGGCAGCAGCCAGCGCAGTCCCGTGTTGCGATCGGTGCCCTTGTACGATCCGAACAGGGTGATCGCCGTCGCCTGGTTGGGCTGCTGCATGTAGAAGCCGCACAGGATGAACACGAAGGCAAGCACCGCCATCGTGATGATCCCCCCGCCCAGCGCCGGATCATCCTGCATGAGCGTGGCGGCGTACACGCCGGCTGCGATGGCCAGCAGCATCAGCAGCAACATGAGATAGCCGCTCGACGTCGCGGCGGTGCGCTCGCTCGACAAGGTGAGCGCCGTGTTCCTGGCAACTGAATCCGACATGGGACCCTCCCGTTAATGTGATATCACATTTATATCGGTATTCGGGAACCCGCAAGCGGAATCGGAAGCGCCGCCGGATCGGGTGATCCGACGGCGCCAGTGAAGAATGGGATGGCCCGCGAGCGGGCTAGTTGAGGACGATGGTCACCGCGCGCCGGTTCTGCGCCCAGCTCTGCTCGTCCGAGCCGAGCGCGATCGGGCGCTCCTTGCCATAGCTGATCGTCGAGATGCGCGCCGGGTTGATGCCGCGTGCCGCGAGATAGTTCTTCGCGGCATTGGCGC
The DNA here is from genome assembly GCF_055521475.1 of Sphingomonas sp. BL-S-30. Taxonomy (NCBI): domain Bacteria; kingdom Pseudomonadati; phylum Pseudomonadota; class Alphaproteobacteria; order Sphingomonadales; family Sphingomonadaceae; genus Sphingomonas; species Sphingomonas sp. BL-S-30. Next base: position 4,135,464 of record NZ_CM145481.1, read on the forward strand.
GGCGATCACCGAGCGCGAGATTATATTCGCGCGTGCCGCGCTCGTCGCAATGGCCTTCGAGGCTGACCGGCACATTGGGCCATTTGGCGAGCCACGCGGCCTGGCTGTCCAGAATCTCGCGGGCGCGCGAATCGATGTCATATTTGTCGAGCGCGAAGTTGATCGTGTTGCTCGTGACCGAGCGCTCGAAGTCGGCGCGCGAGCCGGGGACGACATTGTCCTGGTTGACCGGATTGGTGCCGACGCCGGTATCCACGCCGGGGGCGGGCGGAATCTGTTTCGGCTTGGGGCTGCATGCCGCGGTCGCGACGAGCGCAGCGGCAACGATGAACGTGGTCGTCAGTCTGGCCATGTGGCTTCTCCTTCGATCAAAAAGTCGTTTCGCTTGCGTCTCGTCCCACCGGCATTGCCCCAGGGTGAATGGGAGTCAACGCCGGTGCAGCAATCGTGCGACGCAAAATTGCTTCAGGGGCGTAACGGTCCCCAGGCGGGATCGGATCCGTCGAGCGGCGTCGGAATTTTCCGTTCGTTGACCCCGGTCAGATCGACCGACCAGAGATCGGCATTGCCGGCCCCGCCACGATGCGAGCGGAAGAAGGTGAGCACGCGGCCATTGGGCGACCAGCTGGGCCCCTCATCCTGCCAGTCGTCGGTCAGCAGGCGCTCGCCGCCGCCGCCCGGGTTCATCACGCCGATGCGGAAATCGCCGGAGATTCGGGTGAAGGCGATCAGGTCGCCACGCGGGCTCCAGGCCGGCGTCGCATAGCGCCCGCCGCCGAAGCTGATGCGTTGCTGGTTCGATCCGTCGGCGTTCATCACATAGATTTGCTGGCTACCCGACCGATCGCTCTCGAAGGCGATCTTGCTGCCGTCGGGCGAATAGCTGCCGCCGGTATCGATGCCGGGCGCATTGGTCAGGCGCTGCGGCGAGCCGCCCGACGCCTGGACGCGGTAGATGTCGGTATTCCCGGCCACCGCCATGGAGAAGACGATCCAGCGCCCGTCGGGCGAATAGCGCGGCGCAAAGGTGAGGCTGGGATTGTTGACCAGCAGGCGCTGACTGGCCGAGGCGATATCGTAGACATAGATGGCCGGGCGGTCGTTGAGATAGCTCATATAGACGATCGACCTTTGGTCCGGCGAGAAGCGCGGAGTCAGCACGGTCGACTGGCCGTTGGTCAGGAAACGATGATTCGCGCCGTCCTGATCCATGATTGCGAGCCGCTTGAAGCGCTTCGCCTTGGGGCCGGTTTCGGAGACATAGAGGATACGGCTGTCGAAATAGGCGCCTTCGCCGGTAAGCCTCTGATAGACCATGTCGGCGCATTTGTGCCCGGCGCGGCGCCAGTCGCTGGGCGGCACCACGAAGCCCTGCCGGGTCAGCTCGCTGCGCGCGAACACGTCGTAGAGATAGCAGCCGACCGTCAGCGTGCCGTCGCCATTGGCGCGGACATAGCCCTGGACCAGAGTCTGCGCGCCGGCCCCGCCCCAGAAATCGAATGAAGGGGCCGTGACTTCAGGAACGCCGACGTCCCGCAGCGCGGACGGCGGGACCGGCTTGAACAGCCCGCTATTCTTCAGGTCGTTGGTGATGATCTGGGCGAGGTCGCGCCCGAGCTTGTCCGTCGGGCCCGCCTGCGTGTTGACCACCGCGGCGGTCGGCAGGGGCGGGATCGCGATCCCCAGCGGGGCCGAGGTGCCGCCGACCACATCGACCACAAGGCCGCCATCCTGCGCGGGTGGCGTCTGGGCCGCCGACACCGGCGGCGGCGCCACGGGGGCATCCTGCGCCCGCGCCACGAGCGGCGACAACAGGGCGAACATGGCGGCCAGCAGACCGATAGGGGAAGATGTCATCATGGTTCTCATCCCGGAAGTTTGTAGCGCAGGCTGAAGACACTCCAGCCATTGGGAACATCATAAAGCTCGGCCGGCAACCCGCGCAGCGGCGAACAGCCCTTGAAGGTGGCGATCGCATTGTCGTCGACCCGGTCCTGGTATCGGCCATTCTCGGCATCGATGCCGCTATGGCCGATCACCTGCGGGTTGCCGATCAGTGACCCGTCGCGATCCATCCGCAGCCGGATCGTCACGATGATCCGCTCCGCGCCGGGCCCGGGCTTGACCTGGCGATCGGCACAGGGCTGGACCTGGCGGCGGATCGCCGAGCCGATATCGGCCGCCGCCTGCTGGCTCATCACCGCGGCCTGCGGCACGACCGACTTGCTGGTCGAGGGCTTGTCGGACAGGCCCTTCAGGAAATCATTCCCGAGCCGGGAGCCGCGCGGCCGCTCCCTGGCCGACGCCGCGTCAGTGCCCGTCGCCCGCGCCGTGGAAGCGGTGGCGCGAGTGGTTGGCGCCGCCTCGCGCGTCGGCGGTTTTTTCGACTTGTCCGGGGTCGGCGCGACCGGCTTCTTCGGCTCGGGCACCGCATTGGGGGCTGGCTTGGGCGGCGGCGCGGCCCTGGGCTGAGGTTTGGGGGGCGCGGGATCGGGCTGCGGCTCCTCCCTCGGCGCGGCGGGTGCCGCGTCTTCCGGCGGCCCCTGATCGGGCGCGCGCGATTCGGCCGGCGGCGTCACCGCTTGGGGTGCCTTGGCGACGAGGCCAACCTCATCGACCAGCGAGACGTCGATCGGCGCCTGTATCGGCGTCGCCGGTTTGGGCGGCGTGAGGAAACCGGCCGACAGCAGGCCGAACAGGACGACATGGCCGATCAGCGCGACGCCAAGCGCAATCGCGTCCGAGCGCCGCATCGCGCCGGTCCCGCCGCCGAGGCGCAGATCAGTTGCCGTCGTCGCCAATCGTCACCAGCGCTACGCGGTTGAGGCCCGCGCGATTGAGTTCGCCCATCACACGCATCACGCGGCCATAATCGAGGTTCTTGTCGGCGCGCAGGAAGATCTGCGGCGGCTTGCCGCCCTCCGCCTTCGACGCGAGCTGCTGCAATCTATCGGGCAGCTGGTCCTGGCTGACCTCGTCCTGATCGACATGGATCTTGCCGTCGGCCTCCATCGAGATCTGCACGGGCTTCTGATCCTGGTCGAGCGGCTTGGCGCGGCTGTCGGGCAGGTTCACCGGCACGCCCGCGGTGAGCAGCGGCGCCGTGACCATGAAGATGATCAGCAGCACCAGCATCACGTCGACGAGCGGCGTGACGTTGATCTCCGCCATCGGCGCCCGCCGGCCGCGCCCGCGCTGGGAGGGGAGCTGCATCGACATCTAGGCCCCCCGCCCGTCCGTCTCGAGCTGGCGGCTGAGCGTCGCGTGGAACCCGTCGGCGAAACGGTTGAGCCGCGCCTCGACCCGGTTGATGCCGTGGCTGAAGCGGTTGTAGGCGATCACCGCCGGGATGGCGGCGAACAGGCCGATCGCGGTGGCGAACAGGGCCTCCGCGATGCCCGGCGCGACCACGGCTAGCGACGTATTCTGCGCCGACGCAATGCCGGTGAAGCTGCGCATGATGCCCCAGACGGTGCCGAACAGCCCGACGAACGGCGCGACCGCGCCGACCGTGGCGAGGATGTTCAGCCGGTCCGACAGCGTGTCGATCTCGCTCGCGACCATCGATCCCATCGCGGTGGCGAGGCGATCGCGCGTGCCCCCGCGATCGATCGTGCCGCTCGCGGTGGAGCGGCGCCATTCCTTGACGCCAGCCGCAAAGACCCGGGCGATCGGCAAGTCGCTGTCGCCCTGGATGCGGTGAAAGGCATCGATATCCTCGGCCTTCCAGAAATCGCGCTCGAACTTCTCGATCTTGCGGCGCGTGCTCCCGATCCGGCGCCAGAAGGTGAGGATGATCGCCCAGGTCCAGATGCTGGCGAGCAACAGGCCCAGCATCACGACCTTCACCACCAGATCGGCCTGGAGGAAGAGCGCGATCGGCGACATGGTCGTCGCGTCGGTATTGAAGAACAAAGTGCTCACGCTTGCTGGTCCCCTTGGTCAACGAGGCGCCGAAAAGCCTCGACCCATGTCTTTGGTTGCCGTTTCGGCTTGCCCGATGGCGCGACCAGCGCCGCGGTCACGTCCGCTTCAGCCAGTATCTCAGCACCGTTCATGACTCTCTGATGAATATCGACCGATGCGGCGCGCACCTGAATCACGCTGGTCACCACGATCAGCGCATCGTCGAGCTTCGCGGGTCGGCGATAGCGGATCGCGAGGCTGCTGACGGCATAGGCGCCCTCGCCCGCTTCCTGCGTCGCGCGCTGGTCGATCCCGGCAAGCCGAAGCATGTCCGACCGGGCGCGTTCCATGTAGCGCAGATAATTGGCGTGATAGACCACGCCCGACAGATCGGTGTCCTCGAAATAGACGCGGACCGGGAATCGATGCTCGATCCCGTCGAAGCGGCCTTCGACCGGTTGATCCTGTTGCGGCGCCACCATGTCCCATCGTCCTAACCGAGCGATTCACCGGAAGGAACCCCGTTCGCCGCGCATATGCCACCGCTTGACAACGAAGTAACCCATGGGTTACATGTAACCTCAGAGTTACAAACGGGGATTCGACATGACCGATCAGACCAATCTTGCCGACCGCATCGCCTGGGGCCGCGCCCGCGCCGCGACCGTGATGGCGGTCGTCTTCGTCGCGGCGCAGGCCGGCAGTTTTCCGGACGCACCGCTCAACCGCCCGCAGACCATCCATCTCACCGCCTGGATCGTATGGGCCGCAGCGCTGCTGTTTTTCCTTGCCTTTGCCGGCGGCCTGTTGCGTGGCCCGCGGATGCGCGCGCTGCTGAACGACGAGACGACGCTCGACCACCGCAAACGAGCGATGGCGCTCGGCTTCTGGGGGGCGATCGGCACCGCCGCCCTGGTCTATGCCATCAGCTTCTACGAGCCGATCTCGGCGCGCGAAGGCGCGCGGCTGATCATCACCCTCTCGATCGCACTTGCCCTGCTGCGCTTCGGCACGCTCGAGCGGCGGGCCCTGAAGGATGGCTGATCGGCTGCTCAACAGCCTGAAGGACGAGCGTGCCCGGCTCGCCCTGACCCAGGCCGAGCTGGCCGACCGGGTCGGGGTCAGCCGCAAGACGATCAACACGGTCGAGAACGGGGTGTTCATCCCCTCCACCACCCTGGCGCTGAAGCTCGCGCGCGCGCTGGGCAGGGCGGTCGAGGATATCTTTCAGCTTGGCCCGGAAGATTGATCGGCGCGCCATCTGGACGAAGCCGTACTTTATTATACGCTGCCGCGCATGACCGAACCCGCCCTCAGGATTCGCGGCCTTTCCAAGAGTTTCGACAAGCCGGTGATCACCGGTCTCGACCTGGAGATCGGCGCGGGCCAGCTTTACGCCCTGCTCGGCCCGAATGGGGCCGGCAAGACCACCACGTTGCGCATGGTGACCGGCCTGACCCGGCCGGATGCCGGCACCATCCATATCTATGGCATCAGCGCGCGGCAGCATCCGAACGAGGCCAAGGCGATCACGGCCTGGCTGCCCGACGAGCCGATGCTGTACGACAAGCTGACGCCGAGCGAATATCTCGCCTTTGTCGCCGGGCTGTGGCGGATGGACCCGCACGTCGCGGCGGAGGAAGCCGAGCGGCTGCTTCACTGGCTCGACCTATGGGACGAGCGCGACACGCGGTGCGAGGGCTTTTCGCGCGGCATGAAGCAGAAAGTCGCGCTGGCCGGCGCGCTGATCCACGATCCCAAGTTGCTGATCCTCGACGAGCCGCTGACCGGGCTCGACGCCGCCATGGCCCGCGCGGTGAAGGATGCGCTGCGCGCGCAGGTCGATGCGGGCAAGACGGTGATCGTCACCACGCACATCCTGGAGGTGGCCGAGCGCATGGCCGACCGGATCGGCATCATCGCCGGCGGCAGGCTGCTCGCCGAGGGGACGCTGGAGGAGTTGCGAACCAGCGCCGGCACTGAAGGCCAGACGCTGGAGGATACGTTCATTCGCCTGACGAGCGGCGCCTGATGCCCGGATTGCGCCCGGCGCCGGGCAGCTTCGCCTGGCTTGCGCTGCACGAGATTCGGCTGGCCTGGCGGATGCGGCCGAAGAAGGGCGCGACGCGCTGGATCGGCTATGTGCTGATGCTGGCGTGGCTGGCGTTCGGCTGTTTCCTCGGCTGGGTGTTGCGTGACCAGCCAATCCCCCCATTGCCCGAAATCATGACCGGCGTGCTGGCGGGCAGCATCATCGCCTTCACTTTCATGACGACTCAGGCGATCATCGGCAGCCAGCGCACCCTCTATGAGAATGGCGATCTCGACCTGCTCTTCTCCGCCCCGATCGAGGGGCGGACGGTGCTGCTCGCCAAGCTGCTCGGCATTACCGGCACCATCGCGCTGACCTATGCGGTGCTGTTGCTGACGCTGGTGGTGCCGATTGCGGTGCTCGGGCATCCCCCCTTGTTCGGGTTCGTTGCCCTGCTCGCCGCGCTGGCGCTGGCGGCGGCGGCGATCGGGCTGGGCATCACGCTCGCCCTGGCGAAGCTGGCGGGGCCGCGCGCGGCGCGCACCGTCGGCCAGATCGCCGCGGCGCTGCTCGGCGGCGCCTTCTTCATCATCTCCCAGCTCGCCAGCCATGGCGACAAGCGCCAGTCGAGCGTGTCGATCCTGTTCGATCGCTTCACCGAGGACGGGGTAGGCAATAGCGGCCTGTCCGGCCTGCCCGGCCATGCCGCATTCGGCGATCCGGTCGCGATCCTCGTGCTGCTCGGCATCGGCTTGCTGCTGTTCGCGCTGGCCGGGGTGACGCTCCAGCGGATGTTCCTCAGCGGCTATCAGGACGGCGCCACGCGCCTGTCGCGGGCGAAGCCGACCGGACGCGCGACCGGTCGGCTGTTCCATGCCAGCCTGTTCCGGTCGGTCTTCGCCAAGGAATGGCGGCTGCTCGCGCGCGATCCCGCGCTCGCCTTCCAGATCCTGCTTCGGCTGATCTATCTGGCGCCGGTCGTGTTCATCGCGTTCGGAAGGGGCAATGCCGTACCGCTGGCGCCGGGCCTGGCCTTTGCCAGCGTGTTGCTCGCCGGCCAGCTGGTCGGCAGCTTCGCCTGGCTGACCGTCTCGGCCGAGGATGCGCCCGACCTGATTGCGGTCGCCCCGGTGACCAAGGCAGCGATCGACCGGGTCAAGCTGATGGCCGCCTTCGCCATGGCGGCGCCGATGGGGATGATCCTGCCGGTCGCGATCGCGCTCCAGACCCCGCTCGGCGCGCTGGTGACCCTGGTCTGCACCGTGATCGGCGGCGGCGCGGCCGGCCTCATCGAACTCAAGCTGGGCAAGCCGGGACAACGCAGCGCCTTTGCCCGCCGCCGCTCCGGCTCCGTCGTCGGCGGCATATTGTCGATCATCGTCGCGATGATCGTCGGCGGGCTGGCGGCGGTTTCGGTCTATTTTCTCGACTGACGAGCGCGCGGTTCGTCCTACCCGGGCTCGGTTCGTGCCGAGCGCGCGGTCGCGGCGGGCGCCACTGTCAGACCGATCCGTTGGGGCATCTCCGGTCGGTCGGGTCTCCGATCAAGGAATAGCCGGGCAAGATTCTCCAACAGCGACTCGGGTTTTCCGCTGTCACCCCGTCACCGTTTTTTCTTCGCTGTTATGTTGGATTTTCCGCGGAAAATTCCTGATTGCAGTCAATGGCTTGTGACGATTTACCGGAAAAACGACGTCATTTTCCGCTGTTCCGGCCGCGAAACGCGACCCGATTCGTTCCAACAATAAGAAAGAGCGGCGCGGCACACGCCTATCGTGCCGGCCGCCCCAAGCTGAACCCTGTCGCGGCGATGTCGAATCGACGCTCCCGCGTCCCGATCAGGCCGCGCGCTTTTCCAGCGCGTGCGCCGCCTCGGCCATCAGCGACGCGATGATCTCGGCGACCGGCTCTTCCTTCGTCACCATGCCGACCGACTGGCCGGCCATCAGGCTGCCATGCTCGACATCGCCGTCGATCACCGCGCGGCGCAGCGCACCGGCCCAATAATGCTCGATCTGGAGCTGGGCCTCGGCCATCTCGACCTTGCCCTCGTCGAGCAGCTGCGCGACTTCGCGCTGCTTGGCGGTGAACAGTTCGCCGCCGGCATTCTTCAGCGCGCGCACCGGGATGACCGGCAGGCGCGGATCGATCTGCACGCTCGCCACCGCGTCGCGGGCCGAAGCGCGCAGGAACGCCTTCTTGAAATTGGGATGCGCGATCGATTCGGTCGCGCAGACGAAGCGCGTGCCGAGCTGCACGCCCGCCGCGCCCATATCGAGATAGCCCGCGATCGCCTCGCCCCGGCCGATGCCGCCGGCGACGAACACCGGCACCTGCTCCGACACTTCGGGCAGAATCTCCTGCGCGAGCACGCTGGTCGAGACCGGGCCGATATGGCCGCCGGCCTCCATGCCCTCGACGACGAGCGCGTCGACGCCCGATCGGATCAGCTTCTTGGCGAGCGACAGCGCGGGGGCGAAGCAGATCAGCTTGGCGCCATTCGCCTTGATCGCGTCGATCGAGCCCGTCGGCGGCAGGCCGCCCGCGAGCACGACATGGCCGACATTATGCTTGTTGCAGACCTCGATCAGGTCGAACAGCATCGGGTGCATGGTGATCAGGTTCACGCCGAACGGCTTGTCGGTGAGCGCCTTGGTGCCGGCGATCTCCGCATCGAGCAGTTCGGGCGTCATCGCGCCGCACGCGATCAGGCCGAAGCCGCCCGCGTTCGAGATGGCGGAGACGAGGTTGCGCTCCGACACCCAGGACATGGCACCGCAGAGGATGGCGGTTTCGGAGCCGAGGAAGGCGGCGCCCCGCGCCATGCGGCGAGTCAATCTCTCCCCTCCCACGGAGTGGGAGGGGTTGGGGGAGGGCGTGTCAGCATGTGCGATGGTATCGGTCATGTGGCGCACATGCCCTCCCCTAGCCCCTCCCGCAAGCGGGAGGGGGATTTAGTCAGGCCGCGTCCTCGGCATCCAGCCCGTAAGCCGTGTGCAGCACACGCACCGCCAGCTCGGTATAATCCTCTTCGATCAGCACCGAGACCTTGATCTCGGAGGTGGTGATCGCCTGGATGTTGATACCGCGCTCGCCCAAGGTCTTGAACATGGTCGCAGCGACGCCGGCATGGCTGCGCATGCCGACGCCGACCACCGAGATCTTGGCGACGCGGGTGTCGTGGACGAGGGTGGCATAGCCGATATCGCCCTGCGCATTGCCGAGCACTTCGAGGCTGCGCGGGAGATCGGCGCCGGGCACGGTGAAGGTCACGTCGGTCGAGCCGGTCGAATGCGCGACGTTCTGCACGATCATGTCGACATTGATGTTGGCGTCGGCCAGCGGCGTGAAGATCGAGGCGACCGCGCCGGGGCGATCCGGCACCGCGGTCAGGGTGATCTTCGCTTCGTTCTTGTCGTGCGCGATGCCCGTGATGAGCTGGCGTTCCATATCGTCGATCTCCTCTTCGCCCACGATCATCGTACCGGGCAATGTGTCCGCCATCGGTGCGTCCTCGCCCGTGAAGGACGAGAGCACCTGGACGCGGACCTGTTCCTTCATCGCAAGACCCACCGAGCGCGTCTGGAGCACCTTGGCCCCGACGCTGGCGAGCTCGAGCATTTCCTCATAGGTGACCCGCTTCAGCTTGCGCGCGCGCGGCACGATGCGGGGGTCGGTGGTGTAGACGCCGTCGACATCGGTATAGATGTCGCAGCGATCGGCCTTCATCGCCGCCGCCATCGCGACCGCCGAGGTATCCGAGCCGCCGCGGCCCAGCGTGGTGACGCGTTCGCCCGAGGCGACGCCCTGGAAGCCGGGGATGACCGCGACCTCGCCCTTGGCCAGCGAGACGTTGAGCGCGGTGGTGTCGATGTCGGCGATGCGCGCCGAGCCATGGCCGTCCGAGGTGCGGATCGGGAGCTGCCAGCCGAGCCAGCTGCGCGCGGGCACGCCGATCGCCTGCAATGCGACCGCGAGCAGGCCGCTGGTGATCTGTTCGCCGGCCGAGACGACCACGTCATATTCATGCGGATCGTAGAGCGACGAGGCCTCGCGGCAGAAATTGACCAGCCGGTCGGTCTCGCCCGCCATGGCCGAGACGACCACCGCGACCTGGTTGCCTGCCTCCACCTCGCGTTTGACGCGCGCGGCGACGCTCCGGATCCGCTCGATCCCGGCCATGGAGGTGCCGCCGAACTTCATCACGATACGGGCCATGGAGGTGCAGAATTCCTTGGGGTGAGCGGGGCGCCCTGATAGGAAGGCCGCATGGTGATGGCAAGCGACCCCGTAACGACGATCGATCCCGACGAAGCCGCGCATTTCGGCGCGATGGCGGCGGAGTGGTGGAACCCGAAGGGATCGTCGGCGATGCTCCACCGGCTGAACCCGGTGCGGCTGGGCTATTTGCGCGAGCGGATCGACCAGCATTGGGGGCTGGACGAGACGGGGTTCACGCCGCTGGCGGGCAAGACTGCGCTGGACGTCGGGTGCGGTGCGGGGCTGTTGTGCGAGCCGCTCGCGCGACTGGGCGCGGCGGTGACCGGGATCGACGCGGCGGCGGAGAATATCGCCGCGGCGCATGCTCATGCGCAGCTGTCGGGGCTGACGATCGATTACCGCACCGGCGGGATCGAGGGGCTGGGCGCGGCGCGCTTCGATCTGGTGACCAGCATGGAAGTGATCGAGCATGTCACCGATCCGGGCGCGTTCATCGCCGGACTGGCGGGGGCGCTGGCGGACGGGGGACTGATGGTCCTGTCGACACCCAACCGCACGGCATTGTCACGGCTGGCGCTGATCACGATCGGCGAGGGCACGGGGCAGATTCCCACGGGCACGCATGACTGGGGGAAGTTCCTGACGCCTGACGAGCTGGTGGCGCTGGTCGAAGCGGCGGGGCTGAAGCTGGTCGAGACGCGCGGGCTGAGTTTTTCGGTGGCGAAGGGGTTCGTCGTGTCGGACGATATGAAGCTGGATTATTTCGTGACGGCGGTTCGGGGCTGAGCTGTTCGAACCTTGCCCTTCCCCGGCGGAGGCCGGGGTCCAGTTGGGCGAACCTCTCGATCGACCATTAAAGCTTTCTCAACTGGGCCCCGGCCTCCGCCGGGGAAGAAAAAATTAGAGGCCCAGCTTCTTCTCCAGCCAGCGCGCCGCTTCTTCGGGCGAGGCCTTATCGTCGTCGCGGTCGACCATGTAATTCGCCTCACGCATCGCCTCTACGGGCACGTGCCCGATCAGCGGCGTCACGGCATCGACAAAGGCGCGGTCCCTTGCGCGTTTGGGTGAGACCAGCAGGATCGCGTCATAGCCCGGGATCGCGCCCTTCGGGTCGGTCAGCACGGCGAGCTTGTCCGCCGCGATGCGGCCGTCCGAGGAGAAGGCGGGGATGACGTCCGCCGTGCCGCTGGTCAGCGCGCGGAACATGAAGGTCGGCTGATAGGGATGCGCCTCCCTGAAGCGCAGGCCGTAGGCGCGTTTCACCGCGGCCCATTCGGGGCGTTCGAGGAATTCGATATCGGTGGCGAGGCGCAATTGCGGCGCGAGCGGTGCCAAATCGGTGATGCTGTGGATACCGCGCCGGGCGGCATCGTCGCCGCGCATGGCGAAGGCATAGCTGTTCTCGAACCCGAGCGACCCGAGCAGCCGGACGCCGTGATACCGTTGCGCCCAGTCGGCCACGCCCTTCACGATCGCAGCGCGCGGCGGCACGTCAGTGCGTTTCATGCCGTTGGTCCAGATCGTGCCGGAATAGTCGACATAGACATCGATATCGCCGCCGGCGACCGCCGAGAAAGCGACGACCGAGCCGAGCCCTTCGCGATACTCGACGCGGTAGCCCGCTTTCTCCAGCCGGTGGCCGATGACGCGGGCGAGGATATATTGCTCGGAGAAACCCTTGGCCCCGACCACGACAGTCTGCCCGCCCTTCGGCCAGAGCGGCGCGAGCGCCGCGAGCACGCCGACCGCGAGGATGGCGGTGGCGATCCATACCCGTAGCGGGCGGCGCGCGGCGATGCCGTGCTCGATCACGCCGAGCAAGGCGTCGACCGCCAGCGCCAGCGCCGCCGCGGTGAGGCAACCGGCAAGCACCAGCGCCCAGTTCTGCGTCTGGAGGCCGGCGAAGATCATGTCGCCGAGGCTCGGCTGGCCGACCGTGGTGGAGAGCGTCGCCGCGCCGATCGTCCAGACCGCGGCGGTGCGGATGCCGGCCATCAGTATCGGCGCGACCAACGGTGCCTCGACCAGGCGGAGTTTCTGCCAGGCCGTCATGCCGACGCCGTCCGCCGCCTCGATCACCGCCGGGTCGATGCCGTTGAGGCCGGTGACGCCGTTCCGCAGGATCGGGAGCAGCGCGTAGAGCGTCAGCGCGAGCAGCGAGGGCAGGAAGCCGAGCGCGGGGATGCCGCCGCCGACCAGCGTCGAGAGCGACAGCAGCAGCGGATAGAAGAGCGCGAGCAGCGCCAGCGACGGAATGGTCTGGACTAGGCTGGCGAAACCGAGCGCGACGCGGGCGACGGTCGGGTGGCGCGCCGACCAGATGGCGAGCGGCAGGCTGATGACCAGGCCGAGCGCGAGCGCCGACGCAGCGAGCAGCAGATGCGCGGCGAGCAGATCGGGCACGCGGGAGAGCGCTTCGAGAAAGGGGCTCATGCGCCACCCTCCAGCGCGTGGAGCCGGCGGGCCTGTTCGCGCGGGACGGCGACCAGGGCATCGGCCTCCGCCCCGCCCTCCCCCGCGAGCAACGCCCTGGGCGTCGCGTCGGCGACGATCCTTCCGGCGGCCATCACCAGCACGCGGTCAGCGAGCAGCAGCGCCTCCGCCATGTCGTGCGTGACCATGATGGTGGTGAGGCCGAGCCGGTCATGCAGCGCGCGGATCGCGGCGCCGAGCTGATCGCGGGTGACCGGATCGAGCGCGCCGAACGGCTCGTCCATCAGCATCAGGCCGGGCGCGGTGGCGAGCGCGCGGGCGACGCCGACGCGCTGGCGCTGCCCGCCGGAGAGCGCGTCGGGCATGCGCGTGCCGAAATCGCGCGGCAGATCGACCAGATCGAGCAGATCGGCGATGCGGCCGGCGCGATCCTTCTCGCCCGCGAGGCGCAGACCGATGCCGATATTCTCGGCGACACTCATATGCGGGAACAGGCCGATATTCTGGAAGACATAGCCGATCCGCCGGCGCAGCGCGCAGGGCTCGGCATTGGTCGCTTCCTCGCCGGCGATGGCGATCCGGCCGGCGCTCGGCTCGATCAGGCGGTTGACCATCTTGAGCAGGGTCGACTTGCCCGACCCCGACGCACCGACCAGCGCGACGAAGCTGCCGCCCGCGATCTCCAGCGAGACGCCGGCGAGCGCGATCGTGCCGCCATAGGATTTGGTGACGCCTTCAAAGGCGACCGAGGGACCGGGCGATTGTTCTGGCATCGGCGCAGTTTGTGCGGGAGGATGCCGCGAACGTCAAACGGCGACGGGAGGGGCAGCATGGCGGACGCGGCGCAGAAATCGATCTTCATCACGGGCGGCGGATCGGGCATCGGCCAGGCGACGGCGAAGCTGTTCGCGGCGCAGGGCTGGCGCGTCGGGCTGGCCGATGTCAATGCGAAGGGCCTTGCCGAGACCGCGGCGATGCTGCCCGCCGGCATGGCCGAGACCTATCAGATGGACGTGCGCGACCGCGATGCCTGGGTAGCGAGTCTCGACGCCTTCACCGCGCCCGCCGGCGGCACGCTCGACGTCTTGTTCAACAATGCCGGGATCGGGACGGGCGGACCGCTCGCCGAGATGAGCTTCGAGGATATCGACCGGACCGTCGCGATCAACCTGACCGGCGTGCTCAACGGGGCGCGGATCGGTTATGCCTATCTCGCGCGGACCCCGGGATCGTGCCTGCTCAACACCGCCTCCGCCTCGGCGATCTACGGCTCGTCCGGGCTGGTACCCTATTCGATGACCAAGTTCGGCGTGCGCGCGATGACCGAGGCGCTGGACGGCGAATGGCATGGCGCCGGCATCAAGGTGCGCGACCTGGTGCCGAGCTTCATCGAGACACCGCTGCTCAATTCGCCCGCGGGGGGATCGAACCGGTCGATCCGCGAAACGGTGACCGCGGCTGGGCTCGAGCTGACGCCGGTGAGCGCGGTCGCCCAGGCGGCGTGGGACGCCGTGCATGGCGACCGGCTGCATAGCTATGTGGGCAAGACCGCGCGGCGCATGGCGTTCGCGGCCCGCTGGGCACCCGGCGCGCTGCGCAAGATGATGCGGCGGGGGGTTACCGGAGGCCATTGAGATTTAACCCCTCCTCTTCGGGGCTCTCACCTATGCGCATCCCGCGCTTGTTTCGTAGAGAAAAGGAAGTTCGCGCGGAGACGCTGAGGCGCGGAGAGGATGAGACGCAATTGAGCGAGCCCGCGTGGTGAAGGGACTCTCTGCGCCTCAGCGCCTCTGCGCGAATCCCTTCTCGACCCTCTCGTCCAGCGCGCCACAGACCATGGGAGACTGGTCTGTTTGAGGGGGCGGGTCCTTACGAGTCAGCCCATCAGCAAATCGATCGCCTCGGCCATGTCGACATCGCGCTGGGAGAGGCCGCCCGCGTCATGGGTGGTCAGCAGGATCTCGACCCGGTTCCATATGTTCGACCATTCGGGATGGTGATCCGCCTTTTCCGCGAGCAGCGCGACGCGGGTCATGAAGGCGAAGGCCTCGCTGAAATCGGCGAAGGTGAAGGTGCGGGTGATCGCGTCGCGGGCTTCGTCGAAATCCCATTCGTCGAGCTCGTCCAGCGCGTCCGTGCGCTCTTCCTCGGTCAGTTGCTCGATCGGCACCATTTCCTCCTGCTGGCGCACTCCGCGCCTTGGCCTTAAGGCATAGCCCATGCCAGCATCCGTTCAACCGCGTAGCGCGCCCGATGCCGATGCGATCCGCGCGATCGCGCTGAAGGCGCTCAATGCGCTGCCTGCCGAATTCCGCGCGCATCTCGGCGATGTCGTGCTGATCGTCGAGGAGTTCGCCGATGAGGAAACGCTCGACGCGCTGGGCATCGAGCATCCGCTCGACCTGACCGGGCTGTATCACGGCCGGCCGGTGGGTGAGAAATCCTCGATGGAATCGGGGTCGCTGCCCGACCGCATCCATCTCTATCGCCGCGCGATCCTGGAGGAATGGATCGAGACCGGCGTCGGGCTGGACGAGCTGGTCGCGCATGTGATGATCCATGAAGTGGGGCATCATTTCGGCCTGTCCGACGACGATATGCATGCGCTGGAGGATATGGTGGGGGACGCGTGACGCTCGCGTTCCGCGAGGTGACCTGCGCGCGTGGTGGGCGGGTGCTGTTCGAGCGCCTGTCCTTCGCGATTCCGGCCGGCGGCGCGGCACTGGTGACCGGGCCGAACGGGGTCGGCAAATCCAGCCTGATCCGGGTCGCGGCGGGGTTGCTCAAACCGGCGGCGGGCGACGTCGAAGGACCGCCCGCGCGGGCATTGATGGCCGAGGCTGCGGCGCTCGACGGGGAGCGGCGACTGGGCAGCGCGCTGCGCTTCTGGGCGGCGCTGGACGACGATGACGGCGATCCGGGCGCGCGCGTCGCGGCTGCGCTGGAGGCGACCCGGCTGACCGCGCTGGCCGAGGTGCCGGTGCGGCTGCTCTCGACCGGACAGCGTCGCCGTGCCGCGCTGGCGCGGGTGGTGGCGAGCGGGGCACCGCTCTGGCTGCTCGACGAACCGGCCAATGGGCTGGACGATGCGAGCGTGCGGGTGCTGGAGACTCTGATCGCCGCGCATCGTGCGCGCGGCGGGACCGCGCTGGTCGCGACGCACCTGCCGATCGAGGTGCCGGGCGCGATGCCGATCGAACTGGGCGCCGCATGAAACCGTTCCTCACCCTGGTCGCGCGCGACCTCGCCCGGGCCTGGGCCGGGGGGAGCGTGACCTATACGCTCGCTTTCTTCCTGCTCGTCGCGATCCTGTTTCCCTTTGCGATCGGGCCCGATGTGGCGTTGCTCGCGCGGGTCGGCGGCGGGGTGATCTGGGCGGCCGCATTGCTGGCGGCGCTGATGCCGGTCGAGCGGCTGATCGGGCCGGATGCCGAGAGCGGGGTGCTCGATCAGTTCGCGGTGCGGGGGCTGAGCATGGCGAGCGTCGCGGCGGCGAAGATGGTGGGGCATTGGCTCGCCTTCGGGCCGCCCTTGATGCTGGCGGCGGTGATCGCGGCGGGGCTGCTGGACCTGTCGGGCGAGACCGTGTTGCAGGTGGAACTGGGGTTGCTGATCGGGACGCCGGGGCTGGCGGCTTTGGCGGTCGCGACATCGGCTTTGGTATCGGGATTAAGAGGGGCCGGGGCGGTCGCGGGGCTGGTGATGCTGCCGCTGGCGGTGCCGTTGCTGATCTTCGGGGCCGGATCGATCGATGGGGGGATGGGGGCGGTGAAGCTGCTCGCGGCGGTGAGTTTGATGCTGGTGGCCGGGGCGCCGTTCGTGGCGGGGGCAGCAATGCGGGCGGGGATGGAGTGAGATTACTTCGGGCAGGAAGCGTCTTTCCCCCGTTCGTTTCGAGCGAAGTCGAGAAACCTGCTCCTGGTGCCTGTTTCTCGACTTCGCTCGAAACGAACGGGAAGTTGGGATCGTCCCGAGGAATTTATCGCGACCACCGCGCCCAGATCGCCGTTGGTAGCAGCAGCCCGCGCGCTTCTTCGCGTACCGCCAGTTCTCCGGCTTCCACCCTGCCGCCGAGATCGCCCAGCGCCTGATTGAGCAGCTCGCCGATCGCCAGCGCCGACATGCGCACCGCATAGACGGTAAGGAACAGGAAGCGCGATTCGCCGTCGAGGAGCTTGCGGCAATCGGCGATCAGGCCGGGCAGGCCTTCCTCCAGCTTCCACACTTCGCCCTCCGGCCCGCGGCCGAATTTGGGGGGATCGAGCAGGATGCCGTCATAGCGCCGGCCGCGACGGACTTCGCGGGCGACGAACTTGGTCGCGTCGTCGGTCATCCAGCGGATCGGCTTGTCGGCCATGCCGGAGAGCACCGCATTGGCGCGGGCCGCCTCGACCGATTTCTTCGAGGCGTCGACATGGACCATCTTCGCGCCCTTGGCGGCCATGGCGAGCGTACCGACGCCGGTATAGCCGAACAGGTTGAGGCATTCGGGCGCTTCCATCCCGGCGACCTGCTCGCGCATCCAGCTCCATACCGGCGCCATGTCCGGGAAGAAGCCGAGATGGCGGAACGGCGTGGTCTGCGCCTGGAAGCTGACCTGATCCCATTTGAGCGGCCAGCCATCGCGGGGGACCGGTTCGGCGAATTCCCAGCGGCCGCCGCCTTCCTCGTCCGATCCGGGCACGAACTCCGCCTGGGCGCGCCAGTCGTCGCGCGCCGGGGCCCAGAGCGCCTGGCCCTCGGGGCGGATGAACCGGAAGCGGCCATAGCGTTCGAGCTTGCGGCCATGGCCGGAGTCGATCAGCCCATAGTCAGCCCAGGGCTCGCCGATGAGTGTTACTAGGTTCACACCCCTTCTCCGTTCGTTTCGAGCCCTTCGACTGCCCGCGTAGGCAGGCGCTCAGGACAGGCTTCGGCCCTTCGGGCCGAAGTCGAGAAACCTGCGCCTGGTACCTGTTTCTCGACTTCGCTCGAAACGAACGGGGAGAACATCATCACGCCTTCGCCACCGCCCGTTCGGCGATATAGCCGGTGACCGCGTCGAAGGTGCCGGGCAGGGTCGCGTAGCGCTCCTGCCGGTCGAACAGGTCGCCGATACGGGCCGGGAGCGACGGGCGCACGCCAGTCGCGCGCTCGACCGGTTCGCGGAACTTGGCCGGGTGCGCGGTCGCCAGGGTGACCACCGGTATGTCGGCGGCAAGATCGGCGCGGCGCGCGGCGGCGAGGCCGATCGCGGTG
The DNA here is from genome assembly GCF_055521475.1 of Sphingomonas sp. BL-S-30. NCBI lineage: Bacteria > Pseudomonadati > Pseudomonadota > Alphaproteobacteria > Sphingomonadales > Sphingomonadaceae > Sphingomonas > Sphingomonas sp. BL-S-30. Next base: position 4,153,294 of record NZ_CM145481.1, read on the forward strand.
TGCGGATCGATCACCTGGCCGGAGCCGTCACAGGCCCAGCGCATCGCCAGCGCCATGTCGTCGAGATCGATGCGGTCGCTGACGAACAGGCCGGCGGCGCCTTCGCGCTGGGCGTTGGTCAGGCGCATCGCCTTGCTTGCCTCGAAACCGCGCATCTGTTCGCGAGTCGCGTTGCCGTCGCGGCCGCCGAGATCGAACAACAGCCGTTCGAAATTGCTCGAGACCTGGATGTCCATCGACGGGCTGGGCGTCGGCACCACCGTGCCTTGCGAATAATCGCCGTGCGCGAGCGCGCGGTGGAGGATGTCGTTGACGTTGGTCGCGACGACCAGCTTCGCCACCGGCAGGCCCATCCTCGCCGCGACATAGCCGGCGAAGACGTCGCCGAAATTGCCGGTCGGGACCGAGAAGGCGACGGGACGGTCGGGCGCGCCGAGGCGGACGGCGGCGTAGAAATAATAGACCACCTGCGCCATCAGCCGGGCCCAGTTGATCGAATTGACCGCCGAGAGCTGGAATTTCCCGGAAAAGCCGGGATCGTTGAACATCGCCTTCACCAGCGCCTGGGCGTCGTCGAAGCTGCCGTCGATCGCGATATTGTGGATGTTGGGGGCAAGCACCGTGGTCATCTGGCGGCGCTGCACGTCCGACACCCGGCCGTTCGGGTGAAGCATGAACACGTCGACGCCGGTGCGACCGGCCAGCGCGTCGATCGCGGCCGAGCCGGTATCGCCCGAGGTCGCGCCGACGATCGTGACATGCTTGTCGGAGCCAGCCAGGAACCGCTCGAACAACAGGCCGAGCAGCTGCAGCGCGACATCCTTGAAGGCGAGGGTCGGGCCATGAAACAGCTCGAGCAGCCAGTGCCGGTGGTCGAGCTGGACGAGCGGCGTGACGGCGTTGTGCGAGAACCGGCCATAGGCCTGGACGCACAGATCACGCAGCTCCTCGCGGGAAAGCGTGCCCTCGACAAAGGGTGCCATCACCGCGACGGCGGTGTCGACATAGGACAGGCCGCGCAGCCCGGCGATCTCGTCGGCGCTCAGGGTGGGCCAGGTCTCGGGCACGTAAAGGCCGCCATCGCTGGCGAGGCCGGCGAGCGTGACCTGTTCGAAGTCCAGGACGGGAGCCGCCCCACGGGTGCTGATATAGCGCATGGCCGTTGCGCCTAACCGCGGCGCGGCAAAGTCACAAGCGGATCAAACTTTCAGGCGGCGACGCAGCGCTATCCCGTAGATCACCCCGGCGACGAGCGCGAACAGGAACCATTGCACGGCATAAGCGAGATGGTTGTTGGGGACCGAGGCAAGATCGGGCTGCGGATTGGCGTCGAGCCCGGCCACCGGCGGATCGGCGACCAGCATCAGGGTCTTGGGCTGGCGCGAGAACCAGGTGGCGATCATCGGCCGGTGATCGGGCGCATGGCTGATATAGCCGGTCACTTCGCCGCCGCCCCAAGCCGGCTTGGCGTCGGGCGCCTTGGCCACGCCCATCAGCACGGTGAGGCCGGGGCCCTCGGCGCCGGTGCGGCACTGGGCGATCTGGCGCCAGCCGGTCCGGCCCGCGGCGTTGCGACCGCCCTCGACCTTGAAGCTGACCGCCTGGAGGCAGAAGGCGCTGGCGCGGCGGAACAGCAGGGTATCGTCGACCGGAATACGCGGAAAGGCGATCGGCGGCAGCGCGCGATTGGCGGCAAGGCGCACGAGCAGCGCTTCCTTCTGCCCCTTGCGCTCCAGCTGCCACACGCCAAGCGCGATCATCGCCGCGATGGCGAGGCCGACCAGGATGGTCGCGACGATGGGGAAGCGCGGCTTCACGAGTCGGAGATCCGGCCTTCGTGCGCCGAGTTGCGATATTCGAAGGCGAGCAGCGCGCCCTTGGCGATACGCAGCGATCCCGTCACGGCGACCGCCGCCAGCGGGATGAGGATCAGCGCCAGCAGCCAGAGCGGCGGCTCGACCGTCAGCTGCAGGGTCACCGCCACGCCGACGAGCAGCCCGCCAACGATCAGGGTGAGGAAGGCGGCCGGCCCGTCGCCGACATTGAACCGGGTGAGATCGAGTCCGCAAACGGTGCAGCGATCCGCGAATTTCGTCATGCCGGCAAACAAGGTCCGGCTGCCGCACTGGGGACACAGGCCCTTGATCGCCACGTCAGCGGGCGCGGGGCGCGGCGAGGAGACGGGCTCAGGCGTGACCGATGCACCATGGATCGGGCCGCATGTCGACGGGCAGGCCCGGCGCATCGGGCGCGGGATGGCGCAGCTTGAAGGTAAAGGCCCGCTCGCTCGGGCCGAAGCGGTCGAGCAGCCAGAGCCGGGCGAAGGCTTCGTCGACAGTGGGGGTCGAGCCCGCGGGAATCCACCACAGCGCCTGATAGGCCCCGTCGAACCGGCCGAACCAGGCCCTGCGCTGCGCCATCACCGGCGTGTGGGCGCTGCGATAGACATAGTCGAACAGCGATTCGGCATCCGCCCAGACCGACATGTTGACGATCAGCCTGGGATCGGGGGTCGGCTGAAGATCGGTGGCGCTGTTGCCCTCGCCCTTCAGCCGCCAGACGAATCCCGCGCTCGCCTCGGCCAGCGCGTTGATCCGGTCGAGTTGCTCGAAGAAGCCGGCGACCTGCGGATCATCGGCCGGCGCGACGAGCCGGCCGATATTGACCTGGGCAAGATGCCAGCGCGACGTCACGCCGGCCTTAGCCGCCGTGGACCGGTGCGCCCCAGCCGCCCCAGACATAGATCGAGACGAACAGGAACAGCCACACCACGTCGACGAAATGCCAGTACCAGGCGGCGGCTTCGAAGCCGAAATGCTGGCGCGGGGTGAAGTCGCCCTTATAGGCGCGGATCAGGCAGACGATCAGGAAGATCGTGCCGATGATGACGTGGAAGCCGTGAAAGCCGGTCGCCATGAAGAAGGACGCGCCATAGTTGATCCCCTGGAAGGGGAAGGGCGCCTCGGCATATTCATAGGCCTGGATCGACGAGAAGAGCAGGCCGAGTATGATCGTCAGCCACAGGCCCTTGAGCACGCCGTCGCGGTTGCCCACGCCGAGCAGGCCCCACAGGCCAGTCTTTTCGCCGCCACGCTGATTGTGGATCAGCGCGTGGTGCGCCCAGGTGACCGTCGTGCCCGAGGTGAGCAGGATGATCGTGTTGAGCAGCGGGAACTTGAAGGCGTCGATCACCTCGAGGCCCTTGGGCGGCCAGGTGCCGCGCGCGGCATCGGCGATCAGGCTGACGGTGCCGTCGGCGAGCTGCACCGGCGCCGGGAACAGCGAGAAATCGAAGAACGCCCAGAACCAGCCGACGAAGAACATCACTTCCGAGGCGATGAACAGGATCATGCCGTAGCGCAGGTGGAGCTGCACCACCGGCGTATGATCGCCGGCATGCGCTTCCTTGATCACATTGCCCCACCAGGAGAACATGGTGAGCAGCACCGCCGCGACGCCGATGAAGAAGACGACACCGCCGCCGATGCCGAACACGGCCGCGGAGTGCATCCACATGATGCCGCCGATCGCCATGGTGAGCGCCGAGAAGGCGCCGACGAACGGCCAGATATCGGGTGGCAGGATATGGTAGTCGTGGTTCTTGGCGCCGGCCATTCTTCGGTCCCCGTTATTAGGCTGTCGACAACGCTCTAGCTTGCGGCTTTCGCGGAATCCACAGGGTAAAAAGTGTAGCTGAGGGTGATATTCTTCACGTCGGCCGCGTCCGGATCGGCGAGGATCTTCGGGTCGACGAAGAAGATGACCGGCATGCGCGCGGTCTCACCCGGCTTCAGCGTCTGCTGGGTGAAGCAGAAGCACTGGATCTTGGTGAAATATTTGCCTGCCTGGGCCGGCGTGACGTTGAACGTCGCGGTGCCGGTGACGGGCTTGTCGCTCTTGTTGGTCGCGGTGAAGAACGCCATGTCGCGCGCGCCGATGGCGATCGTCTCCGACGGCACTTCGGGCTTGAAGGTCCAGGGCAGCTTGGGCGACACGTTCGTGTCGAAATCGATGCGCACCTGCGCGTCGCCGACCGCGCCCGGCGCGACCAGCCCGCGCTGCGTGGTGCCGTTGAGCCCCGTCGCCTCGCAGAACATGCGGTACAGCGGCACGCTGGCATAGCCGAGCCCGGTCATGCAGCAGACGCCGATGCCGGCGAGGATCGCGGTGCGCAGCGTACGGGTCAATGCGCGACCCCCGCCTTGATCTTCACGATGCTGATGGCGAACACCAGGATGACGAAGGCGCCGAGCAACAGGGCCATGACGACCGCGCGCGAACGCTGGCGGGCGCGGATCTGATCGTCGTCATTCTGCATCAGCCGACCCATCTGTCGACGACCAGCGCGCCGAAAAGAATGAAAAGATAGAGGATCGACCAGGCGAACAGCCGCTTTTCCGGCTTCATCGCATCGCCCGTGCCGGTGGTGCGCAGGCTGACCTGCAGCGCCAGCGCGGCGAAGACCAGGGTGGTCACGACGGCGACGCCGCCATAGATCGCCCCGGTCAGGCCGAGCGCCCAGGGCGCGATCGCCACCGCCGCCATCGGGATGGTGTAGAGCCCGATCTGCAGCCGGGTGGTGCGCTCGCCCGCCACGACGGGCATCATCGGCACGCCCGCAGCGGCGTAATCGGACTTCATGAACAGCGCGAGCGCCCAGAAATGCGGCGGGGTCCAGAGGAAGACGAGGGTGAACAGCAGCACCGGCAGGGTCGCGACGTCACCGGTCGCGGCGGCCCAACCGATCAGCGGTGGAAAGGCGCCCGCGGCGCCGCCGATGACGATATTCTGCGGCGTCCGGCGTTTCAGCCAGACGGTATAGACCAGGACGTAGAACAGGATCGATACGGTCAGGATCGCGGCGGCGATCAGGTTCACCGCCAACCCCATCAGGATCACCGAAAAGGCCGCCAGCCCAACGCCGAAATGCAGCGCCGATTGCCGGTCCATGCGGCCGGCGGGAAGCGGCCGCCTGGCGGTGCGCTTCATCACCGCGTCGATATCGGCCTCATACCATTGATTGAGCGCGCCCGCCGCACCCGCGCCGAGCGCGATGCACAGGATCGCGGTGAACCCGAGCACCGGATCGATCCCGACCGGCGCCGCCAGCATCCCGCACAGGCCGGTGAAGACGACGAGCGTCATCACCCGCGGCTTTGTGAGCGCGAGGAAATCGCGCCAGTCGGCGGGAAGCAGGAGTGGCTGTGCGGTCGTCGTGTTCATCGTCATTTCAATGCGCAGCGGCGCCGGTCGAATCCGGCGCCGCTATCGGTTGGTGATGCCGCCACAGGCGGCCCCGCGCGTCAGTCGATCCGCGGCAGCGTCTCGAACTGATGGTAGGGCGGTGGGCTCGACAGGGTCCATTCGAGCGTCGTCGCGCCGTCGCCCCAGGGATTGTCGCCTGCCTTTTTGCCCGCGAACAGAGACCAGATGATGTTGGCGAAGAACACCAGCATCGACAGCCCCATGATCATATAGCCGATCGAGGCCATGTGATTGAAATACTCATATTCCGGATTGTAGTCCGGAATACGCCGCGGCATGCCCTGCACGCCTAGGAAGTGCATCGGGAAGAACATGACGTTCACACCGATGAAGAACACCCAGAAGTGCAGCTGGCCGAGGAACTCGTTGTACATCCGGCCCGACATCTTCGGGAACCAGTAGTAGAAGCCGGCGAACAGGCTGAACACCGCGCCGAGCGACAGCACGTAATGGAAGTGCGCCACCACGTAATAGGTGTCCTGCATCACGTCGTCGACGCCGCCATTGGCGAGCACGACGCCGGTCACGCCACCCACGGTGAACATGAAGATAAAGCCGATCGCCCAGACCATCGGCGTCTTGAAGCTGAGCGAGCCGCCCCACATCGTCGCGATCCAGGAAAAGATCTTGATGCCGGTCGGGACCGCGATGACCATCGTCGCGGCGGTGAAGTACATCTTCACGTTCACGCTGAGGCCGGTGGTGAACATGTGGTGCGCCCACACGACGAAGCCGACCACCCCGATCGCGACCATGGCATAAGCCATGCCGAGATAGCCGAACACCGGCTTCTTCGAGAAGGTCGAGATGATGTGGCTGATCATGCCGAAGCCCGGCAGGATCATGATGTACACCTCGGGGTGACCGAAGAACCAGAACAGATGCTGGTACAGGATCGGGTCGCCGCCGCCGGCCGGATCGAAGAAGGTGGTGTGGAAGTTGCGGTCGGTCAGCAACATGGTGATCGCCGCGGCGAGGACCGGCAGCGAGAGCAGCAGCAGGAACGCCGTCACCAGCACCGACCAGACGAACAGCGGCATCTTGTGCAGGGTCATGCCCGGCGCGCGCATGTTGAAGATGGTGGTGATGAAGTTGATCGCGCCCAGGATCGAGCTGGCGCCCGCGAGATGGAGCGAGAGGATCGCCATGTCGACCGAAGGCCCGGGCTCACCATAAGTGGAAAGCGGCGCATAGACCGTCCAGCCGGTGCCCGCCCCGCCAAAGAAGGGCGAGGAGAAGAGCAGGATGAACGCCGGAACCAGCAGCCAGAAGCTGATATTGTTCATGCGCGGGAACGCCATGTCCGGCGCGCCGATCATCAGCGGCACGAACCAGTTGCCGAAGCCGCCGATCATGGCGGGCATGACCATGAAGAACACCATGATCAGGCCGTGCGCGGTGATCAGCACGTTCCAGAAGTGGAGCGATTCGTCGAGGCTCTGCGGGCTGCCATGGAACCAGCTGGCCCAGGCGCCGAGATACTGGATGCCCGGCGCAGCCAGTTCGAGGCGCATCAGGCCCGAAATGCCGCCGCCAACGATGCCCGCGACGATCGCGAAGATCAGGTAAAGGGTGCCGATGTCCTTGTGGTTCGTCGACATGAACCAGCGCGCGAAGAACGCCGGCTTGTGATCCGCATCGTGATGCGCATGATCGTCATGATGCGCGTCGAACGCGGACGGGTGAAGGGCGGTGTCGGTCATTGCTTACTGTCCAGCGTTGCCGGCGCCGGCGGGGTTCGCCGTGGCAGCCTGATTGGTCTCGGGAACGGCGGCGGTCGCATTCTCGACCGGCCCGGCGGTGTTGGCGGCGGCGTTGTCCGCCGGCGGCGCCAGTTCGGCGTCGGACGGCTTGGCGCCGCCCGGGGCCGGCATGGTGCCGCCCTTCGCCTTCACCCAGGCAGCGAACACCGCGGGCTTCACCGCCACGACGGTGATCGGCATGAAGCCATGGCGCGCGCCGCACAGCTCCGAGCACTGGCCGAAATAGACGCCTTCCTTCTCGATGGTGAAGCTCGTCTCGTTCAGGCGACCGGGGACGGCGTCGAGCTTGATCCAGAAGGCCGGGATCGCCCAGCTATGGATCACGTCGTTCGCGGTGGTGATCAGGCGGATCGGCGTGTTGATCGGCAGCACGACGCGGTTGTCGGTCGCCAGCAGCTTCGGCCCGTCGGCGTCAGTGCGCGAACGCTCGCCCGGCTGGACCTGGTCCTTCTCCTTCAGCATGTTCGCGGTGATCTCGAACCCGCCATGATCCGGATATTGATAGCTCCAGTACCACTGGTTGCCGATCGCCTTGAGCGTGACGGCATTGGCCGGCGCCGGCTTGAACTGCGCCGCCAGCAGCCCGATCGAGGGCGCGGCGATCAGCGCGAGGATGATGACGGGGACGCCGGTCCAGATGATCTCGATAAAGGTGTTGTGCGAGGTCTTGGACGGCACCGGGTTCGCCGAGCGGCGATAGCGGAACATCACCCACATCAGCAGGAACAGCACGAACAGCGAGATGACGACGATCACGGGGAACAGGATGGCGTCATGGAACCAGTGGGCGCGGCGGCCATTGGGGGTCACCTGATCCTGCAGCGTCCAGTGGCCGTTGACCGGCATGCCGACACCGAATTTCGGCTTCACGTCCGGACCGCCGTCGAGCGCCAGCATCGGATCGGTCGGCACAGCCGCCGCCGGCGCCGCGGTCGTCGGTGCAGCGCTGGTCGTCGCCGGAGCCGCCGTGGTGGTAGGCGTGGCCGCCTGTGGCGCCGGTGCCGCGGCGTGGCTGATACCCGCTAACGCGAGTCCTGCCGCCAGCACGATCGACTTCAACCCCTTACTGCGCATGCGTCTCGTCACCCCTGATTGCGCCTTTCCATCCACGGCGCGCGAGCGGGAATACGCTCGTTGCGATGGGCCTATACGCGGGAGGTGCTGGTGTCTCAAGCGTGTCGGGTCGTTTTTTGACACACCATGGGTTGTGGGCGTTGCACGGCCCTTATGGGGCTCCTATCAACCGCTCGCTTTCACGAAAGACCGTGTTGATGACCGACGACGAGATCCTGGCCGAGTTCCGTGCCGCCGACGCCCTGCTGGAAGGGCATTTCATTCTGTCCTCGGGGCTGCGCTCTTCACGTTATCTGCAATGCGCGCGCGTGCTGATGGATCCCGCGCGCGGCGCACGCCTGGCCACCGAGCTGGCGACGCGCATCCCCACCGCGATCCGCTCGCGCATCGACGTGGTGGTGTCGCCCGCGATGGGCGGGGTGATCGCCGGGCACGAAATGGCGCGGGCGCTGGGGGTCGAGGCGATGTTCCTCGAACGCCCCGAGGGCGTGTTCGAGCTGCGCCGCGGTTTCCGCCTGACGCCGGGTGCGAAAGTGCTGATGATGGAGGATGTCGTCACCACCGGTCTCTCATCCCGTGAGGCGATCGCGGCGATCGGGCGCGCCGGGGGCGAGACGATCGCGGCGGCGGCGCTGGTCGACCGGTCGGGCGGGACCGCCGATCTGGGCGTGCCCTTCTTCCCGCTGATTCGGGTCGACGTGCCGACCTATAATGCCGAATCGCTGCCGCCCGAGCTGGCGGCCTTGCCCGCGATCAAGCCGGGCAGCCGGGCAGCGGCATGAGCGATTTCCTGCGGCTCGGCGTCAATATCGACCATGTCGCGACCGTCCGCAACGCACGCGGCGCGGGCTATCCCGATCCGGTCCGTGCGGCGATCGTCGCGGCCGAGGCAGGCGCCGACGGCATCACCGCGCATCTGCGCGAGGACCGGCGTCATATCACCGACGACGATATCGCGCGGCTGTCCGAACAGCTGACCATCCCCCTCAACCTCGAAATGGCGGCGACCGACGAGATGCTCGCGATCGCGCTGCGCCACCGCCCGCATGCCGCCTGCATCGTTCCCGAGAAACGCGAGGAGCGCACCACCGAGGGCGGGCTGGACGCGGCGGGGCAGCATAACCAGCTCGCGTCGCTGGTCAGCGAACTGGGCGCGGCGAAGATCCGCGTCTCGCTGTTCATCGAGCCTGATGCGCGCCAGATCGAGGCCGCGCTGCGCCTCGGCGCGCCAGTGGTCGAGCTGCATACCGGCCGCTATGCCGAGCTGGAGGGCGAGGCGCAGGCGGAGGAGCTGCGCCGGCTTACCGACGCGGCCGCGCTCGCCGCGAAGAACGGCATCGAAGTGCATGCCGGGCACGGCCTGACCTATGACAATGTCGCGCCGATCGCCGCGATCCGGCAGGTGCGCGAGCTGAATATCGGCCATTTCCTGGTGGGCGAAGCGATGTTCGTCGGGCTGGGCGCGGCAGTGCGCACGATGCGCGCCGCGATGGATTCGGCGCGGTGAGGGGGCGACGCGCCTTCTCCCCTCCCGCTTGCGGGAGGGGTCGGGGGAGGGCCTGTTCCGATGGCGACCCCCTTGACGACATGCCCTCCCCTAACCCCTCCCGCAAGCGGGAGGGGAATTGAAGTGATCATCGGCCTCGGCTCGGACCTCTGCAATATCGAGCGGATCCAGGCGTCGCTCGATCGATTCGGCGCGCGGTTCGAGCAGCGCGTCTTCACCGAGATCGAGCGTGCCAAGGCCGACCGCCGTCCCTTCACCAAGGCCGGCACGCTGGCCAAGCGCTTCGCCGCGAAGGAGGCTTTCTCCAAGGCGGTGGGCACCGGTTTCAAGCGCGGCGTGTTCATGAAGGATATCGGCGTGATCAACGCGCCCTCGGGCGCGCCCACGCTGGCGCTGACCGGCGGCGCCCGGGCGAGGCTTGACGCGCTGACCCCCGCAGGCCACGTCGCCCATGTGCATCTGACGCTGACGGACGACCATCCCTGGGCGCAGGCCTTTGTGGTGATCGAAGCGATCAGGACCGAGTAGGACGATACATGAGTGAGGAGTTGGCGTTGCAGGGAGTGCCCGATCAGGAGGCCGCACCCGCGCCGGATACCGTGGAGAAGCGCCCGACCACTGACTGGTGGGGCGAAGTGAAGGGCATATTGTGGCTGATCCTGGCGGTGCTGGGCTTCCACAGCTTCATCGCCAAGCCCTTTTACATTCCGTCGGAATCGATGCTGCCCGGGCTTCAGGTCGGCGATCAGCTGATCGTGACCAAATATGCCTATGGCTGGTCCTTCGTCTCGCCGACCATCCCCAATCCGGTGGCGATGTTCCGCAGCCTGGTGCTGCACCAGGAAGTCGAGAGCTGGGGCGTGCAGCTGCCCTTCATCCATGGCCGCCTGTTCGGGAAGATGCCCGAGCGCGGCGATGTCGTCATCGTCACCCCGCCGACCCGCAACACCGATTATATCAAGCGGCTGATCGGCCTGCCGGGCGACCGGTTGCAGGTGATCGACGGCACCGTGTTCATCAACGGCGTGGCGGTGAAGCGCGGGACCCCGCACGATTCGCTGATCCCGGTCGACAAGAAGACGGTGTGCGATCCCGAGCAATATCCCGGCGCGCTCGAAACCGGCACGGACGGCAGGCAATATTGCCGCCTGACGCTGGTCACCGAGACCCTGCCCAATGGCCGCCATTACGACACGGTCGAGAGCGGCCCGAGCGACGGCGACAATTACGGCCCGATCACGATCCGCCCGGACCATGTGTTCCTGATGGGCGACAATCGCGACCATAGCGCCGACAGCCGCTTCGCCATTGCCGCGATGGGCCTGGGCGGCGACGTGCCCTGGGAGAATCTGGGCGGGCGCGCCGAATTCATCACCTTCTCGAAGAGCGGCAATGGCAGCTGGAACCCCTTCACCTGGGGCCAGAGCTTCCGGCCGGGCCGCGCGGGCACCTCGCTTCACGCGGCGCGGGACAATCCGAAGGAATGACGATGGAGCAGGCGTCAGCCCCGATCGATCCCGAACCCGGCCCGAACGAGCTGCGCGATCCCTTTGTCCGCAAGGAGCTGAAGCGCGCCACGGTATGGCTGGGCCTCGCCGCGGCGATGGCGCTGGTGGTGCTGCTGATCCAGCCCTTGCTGATCATCTTCGCGGGCCTGGTGTTCGCCGCGATGCTGGATGGCGGCGTGCGGCTGCTCGGGCGGATCCTGCCGATCGGACGCGGGCTGCGGCTGATGATCGTGATGGTCTGCGCCGTGGCCTTCATCCTCGGCGTCTTCTACATGACCGGCGTCCAGGTCGCGGCACAGGCCGAGCAGCTGCGCGTGACCCTGGAGGTGCAGGCGAACCGCCTGATCGACTGGGCGTCGGCCAGCGGATTGATGCCGCGCCGGGCCGACCTGAACGGGCTGGCCCAGCAGGCGATGGGCTCGTTCGGCAAGCTCACGTCCTGGGTCGGCACCGCGGTCGGCGCGCTGACCAGCCTGTTCATGGTGGTGGTGATCGGCCTGTTCGTGGCGATGGAGCCGCGCATCTATGATCGCGGGCTGCAATGGATGGTGCCGTCCGACGTGCGCGCCGAATTCGCCATTACGATCGAGCGCATGGCCGCGACGATGCGCCGGCTGCTTGCCGGGCGCCTGGCCGGCATGTTGTTCGAGGGCGTGCTGACCTGGCTGTGCCTGTGGGCGGTCGGCGTGCCGATGGCCCTGCTGCTCGGCATCCTGACCGGCATGCTTGCCTTCATTCCCAATATCGGCGCCTTCACCAGCGGCGTGCTGATGGTCGCGGTCGGCTTCAGCGCCGGGGTCGATACCGGGCTATGGGCGATCGCGGTCTATTTCGGCGTCCAGACTTTCGACGGCTATGTCGTGATCCCGATGGTGGCGCGGCGGACCGTCGACCTGCCCCCGGCGCTGACCCTGTCGTCGCAGATCCTGGCCAGCACCCTGTTCGGCGTGCTCGGGCTTGCGCTGGCCGACCCGATCGTCGCGATGATCAAGGTCGCGCTCGAGCGCAATTCGGAACGCGCCATCGCGGAGGATTCGGGCGGCACATGATCAAGCTCTATGATTATTGGCGTTCCTCGGCAGCGTACCGCGTGCGCATCGCGCTCAACCTGAAGCGCGTGCCCTATCAGAGCCAGGATATCGCGCTGCTCGAGGGCGTGCACCGCGCGCCGGAGAATCTCGCGCGTAACCCGCAGGGTTTCGTGCCGACGCTCGACATGGACGGCGTGCCGATCACGCAGAGCCTCGCGATCATCGATTATCTCGACGCGCTCTACCCCGATCCGCCGATGGTGCCGCACGATCCCCTTGCCCGCGCGCGCGTGCTCGCTCAGGCGCTGGTGATCGCGGCGGACATCCACCCGGTGAACAATCTGCGCATCCTGAAGCGGCTGGAGAGCCAGTTCGGTGCCGACAAGGCGGCGAAGGACGATTGGTATCGCCACTGGATCGTGGAGGGTTTCACGGCCCTGGAGAAACTCGCCGAGACGGGTGACGGGCCGTTGCTGGGCGGCGACGCGCCCAATCTCGCCGATGTCTGCCTGGTGCCGCAGATGTTCAATGCGCGCCGCCTGGAGGTGACGCTCGACGCGTTTCCGCGGCTGGTGGCGGCGGACGCAGCGGCCAATGCGATCGCCGAGATCGCGGCCGCGCATCCCGACAGGGTCAGGCCCGCCGCCTGACGTCCGCCACGACCGAATCGAACAGGTCGAGATAGGCTTGCCCCGAATCGACGCCCGGTTCGGGCGTCGGCGCGGGACGGGCGCGACCCGGCGCGAGCCAGTGATCCAGCGCCGCGACGAGCGCCTGGTCGTCGCCGGGCGGCACGACGCTGCCCAGGGTCGGGTCGCTCACGATCTCGCGCACGGCGACGCTCGATTCAGTGGAGATGACGGGCGTGCCCTCGGCCAGCGCCTCGCGCAGCACGCCCGGCACGCCCTCGAAATCGGACGTCAGCACCACCGCGGCCGCGCGGGCCAGCGCTGAGCGTGGCTCGGTGACATAGCCCGGCAGGTGAACGCGGCGCCGCAGCCCGAGCGCGGCGATCTGGGCTTCGAGCGCGGACCGTTCGGCGCCCTCGCCCAGGATCACCAGATGTACGTCGTCGGAGGCAAGCCGGGGCAGCGCCGCGATCATCCGGTCCCAGCGCTTCTGCGGCGCGAGCCGGCCCACGCCGAGCAGGAAACGGCCAGCCGGCAGCCATGAAGGTAGCTCCCCGGACGATCCCGGTGCCGGCGGATTGGCGATGACGCTGACGCGGTCGGGCACGATCCCCATCGCCGCGATCGCCTCTTCGCGCATCGCCGGCGTCATCGCGACGACATGGTCGATGAAGCGCGGATGGAGGCGCAGCCAAAGGGGATAGCCGAATGAGACGAGCGCGCCCTGATCGGTCCGGTCGAGCCGGTTCGATACCTTGGCGACGATCGGCGGGCAGCGCCGGCCCAGCCGCGCGCGCAGGAGGAGCGCGATGCCGGTATAATGATTGCCGGGGCAGAAGATCAGATCGGGCGTCACGCTCCGGGCGATTCCGGCGACCGCACGCAGGCCGATATGGGACGGATCGCCCAGGATCCGGACATCCACATTGGCGGGCAGTTCCGCCGCGAGGGGCCCGCTTGCCTCGCCGATCACCAGCGTCACGCGACGCCCCAGATCGCCCCAGCTGCGGGCGAGTCGCAACAGCACCCGTTCCACCCCGCCGCCGTTCAGCGTCTGCGCATAGGCCAGAATGCTGGCCGCTTCGGGCGAGGGTTTCAGCATCGGAAAGAACACCATAAGCCCTTATTGCGGCGAAAATTTCGCAGCGCAGCACAATACGGACATTATTTTGGTGCAGGTTGAAAATTGCCCTGGACACGCAATTTAACTAGGGCGCGCCTACCCGGTCGAGACCGGAAACAGAAAAAAACGGGTCTAATGTGGACGGACTGGGATCTAAAATTCCTATGATGGACAATGCCAAAGCGCCGCTGGTGACGGTCCCCGACCTCGCCGGGCTGGAGCCCGTGCAGACGCTGAAGCGGCGTTGGCCGATGGTGATCGGGGCGATCGTGACGATCGCAATGATCGCCGGGCTGGGCCGCGAGCTGTTCGGATCGGGGCTCGCGGGCCTGAGCCGCGCCGTGCCGCACAATCCGCTCTTCTATGTCGCGTTCGCGCTGCTCTATCTCGCGCCGCCGGTGGGCGACTATATCATTTTCAGGCGGCTATGGCGCATCCCGCTGTCAGGACTGACCGCGCTGCTGAAGAAGCGGATCGCGAACGACGTGGTGCTCGGCTATTCGGGCGAAGCCTATTTCTACGCCTGGGCGCGGCAGCGCGCGCAGATGGTGGCGGCACCGTTCGGCGCAGTGAAGGACGTTTCCATCCTGTCCGCCATCGCCGGCAATGCCGTCACGCTGGCGATGATCGCGCTCGCGCTGCCGCTTGGCACGGGCCTGCTCACCCCGCTTCAGCTCCACACGGTAGAAACCTCGGCGGCGATCACCTTCGCGATGTCGCTGCCCTTCCTGATCTTCTCGAAGCGGGTCTTTTCGCTGCCGCGGGGGACCCTGTGGTGGATCTTCATGGTCCATTGCATCCGCCTGATCTCGGGATCGATCTTCCTCGCCTTCGCCTGGCATTACGCGCTGCCTACCGTCTCCATCGGCATGTGGCTGATCCTCGGCGCGGCGCGGCTGCTGGTCTCGCGCCTCCCATTGGTGCCGAACAAGGACCTTCTTTTCGCCAATTTCGCGATCCTATTGATCGGGCAGGATGCAGAGCTTTCGGAATTGATGGCGATGACCGCGGCCCTCGTATTGCTCGTGCACATCGCCCTGATCGCTTCCTTCAGCCTGCATGGTTTGCTGAGGACGAAGAATGTCGTTGCATAAATTTATCGCGGGCATCGCCCTGAGCGGTGCGATGCTGATCCCCCTGACGGTCGAGGCCCAGGCCGGTGTGCTCGGTCCGGACAGCCCTGCCTGCATCAATGGCAACGGCCCGGCAATCCGGGTCAATGTCAGCGGGCTGAAGGATCGTGTCGGCGAACTGAAGCTGGAGTTGTATCCGGCGACCGACGCGGATTTCCTGAAGGACGACCGTGACCTGTTGAAGGAAGGCAAGTTCTTCCGCCGGGTGCGCGTGCCGACACCGCAGGCGGGCGCCGTGATCATGTGCATCAAGGCGCCGGCGCCGGGCCAATATGCGCTGCTGTTCACCCATAATCGGGATGGAAAGAACAAGTTCGATTTCTGGAGCGACGGCGCCGGCTTCCCCAGCAACGTGAAGCTGGGGCGCACGCGCCCCAAGCTTAACATGGCGACGATCAATGTCGGCTCCGGCGTGACCACCACCGATATCCAGGCGCAATATCTGCGCGGCCTTGGCGGCTTCGGGCCGATCAAGCCGAAGGACTGAGGGTCGCCATGCGAATCGTCGACGTCAACGAGTTCTACTCGCCGACCGGCGGCGGGGTGCGGACCTATATCGACCGCAAGATGGGAATCATGTCCGAACTTGGGCATGAGCTGATTGTGATCGCCCCGGGCCGCCAGGACGAGGTCGAGGAGCGTCCGGGCGGCGGCAAGATCATTTACGTCAAGGCCTCGCGCCTGATCTTCGACAAGAATTACGGCCTGTTCTGGGATGCGGCGCCGGTCACCAAGCTGCTCGACGCGCTGAAGCCAGACCTGGTCGAGGCATCGTCGCCGTGGCGCCCCGCCTGGATCGTCGGGCAATGGCAAGGGGACGCCGCCAAGGTGTTCTTCATGCACAACGACAATGTCGCTGCCTACGCGATGCGCTGGTTCGAGGGGCTGGCCGCGCCTGACCGGATCGAACGCGCCTTTGCCTGGTACAGCCGCTATATGAGCCGCTTCCTCGACAATTACGACGCGGTGGTGACCAACGGCCCGGCGCTGGAAAAGCGGCTGAAGGCGCGCGGCGTGCGGATCGACGCGGCCATGCCGCTCGGTATCGAGCGCGGCCATTTCTCGCCGGCGCTGCGCGACGAGACGCTGCGGGCGGCGCTGCTCGCGCAATGCGGCCTGCCGCCCGAGGGCCATTTGCTGCTCGGTCTCGGCCGGCACCATCCGGAGAAGCGCTGGCGGCTGGTGATCGACGCGGCCGAGCGTGCCGGCGCCGACCTGCCGGTCGGGCTGATCCTGCTCGGCGCGGGCATCGAGAGCCGGGCAATCGAGAAAAGGATCGCAGGATCGCCGCATATCCGCATGTTCCGACCGGTCTATGACCGCGAGCGACTCGCCCGGATCGTGGCGAGCTGCGACGCGCTGATCCATGGATCGGAGGCCGAGCCGTTCGGGCTGGTCGCCTCGGAAGCGATGGCCGCCGGGCTGCCGCTGATCGCGCCCGACACCGGCGGCTGCGCGGAGATCGCCGATCCGCTCTGCTCCGAGCTCTATACCGCCCGCGATGCGCAGTCCGCCGCGCTGGCGATCCATCGCCTGTTCGAGCGCGATCCCGCCATGCTGCGACGCGCCGCGAAGGTCGCCGCCGGCAAGGTGCGCAGCGATCGCGAGCATACGGTCGAGCTGATGGCCTATTATGCCGAGCTGGTCGCGGCGCGGCGCGAAGGCCGCCAGAGCGGCACCGCCGCCTAGAGTCGCTCGAAGATCTGGATCGTCTGGTTACCGAGCGGCCTGGCCGCCCGCAGGCGATAAGCCTTTTGCACCTCCTCCATCACCAGCGCGCGCGTGTCGGCACGTTCGCCGCGATAGGCGGGCCGCAGGACGATGATGGCTGGCTTCATCGCCAGGATGCGCACGATCTCGGCGCGCTGATCCACCCCGATCGCCCCGGTTTCGCGCACGCGCCCGAGATGGCTCGGGAAAAGATAGCGAGTCAGCGCGCAGCGGCCCGTCGCCGGGTAGAGCGCGGCGTCGCCCGAATAGACATAGAGGCAACCCGGCGCGTGGCCGATCGCATCGACGATCGCGTGGAACTGCGCCGGCGTGCCGCGCGTGTACCGTGTGGTGATCAGCGTCGCCTGGCCTCCGACCAGGGCGATCAGCAGCACCGGCAGCGCGACGCGCCGCCCGGTGACGTGATCGCCAAAAAAACCCGCGGCACAGACGGCCAGCGGCGGCATCAGCGGCAAGGCATAATGGTTGAACCAGGACCCGAAGACGAGCAGGCCGAACGCCGCCGAACTTGCCCAGGCGAATAGCCAGAGGCGGACCGCGCGCGTTTCCGGCGACGTTACGCCGCCCGACCGGACGGCAAGGATCGCCGCGGCGATCAGGGGTGAGGTGATCAGCAGGATCTGGGCAAGATTCCCGATCTGTTCGAACACCGGATCGGGCCGGCGACCGAGGATCGACGTGACGTTGGCGAAGAACCACGCGTCGCTTGCGCCGATCGCGGCAAAGGCCAGCCAGGACAGCAGGGTCGGCAGCAGCGCCATCACGACCAGCCCTGCGCCATAGGGCAGGATCGTCCAGCGCTGCCCGGCCCGCCATGCGCACCACAACAGCCACAGGCCGAAGAACATGCCTTCGAACACCACTGAATATTTGACCTGGAGCGCGAGCCCGACCAGCGCCATCGCCGCGACGCCGCGCAGGCGGGGCGAGCTTTCCACTGGACGGGGGGCAATCAGCGCGGCGGCCGCGATGATCAGCAGATTGTAGAAGATCGGGGACTGGCCGCCCTGTCCGTCGACGAAATCGACCCACAGGACATAAGCGAGCGCACCGGCCAGCGCACCCCTGTGCCAGCCGGCGCGATCGGCCAGGCGCGCGATCAGCAGGGCGGTCGCGACCAGGCTGGCCAGCGCCATCGCCTGATAGGCCCAGGTACCGAGCGGCATGCCGAGCGCCGCCGCCGGCAGATAGATCAGGAACAGCCCGATCGGTTTCCTGTCCCACACATCGACATAAGGCAGGGCACCGTGAGTCCAGGCCTGGGCCGCGACGAAATAGAATTCCTCGTCGACATGGATGATCGGATTGCCGAAGGTGATCGCGCGGGCGAGGATCGCGACCAGCAGGATGATCGGCCATCGCCGGCCGGGCGCCATCGGCGTCGTCAGCCGGTCGGCGGCCAGAGTGAAAAGTCGCAACATCGTTCCCGGCCCTTAGAAGCGATGCCGCCGGCTGTCACGGAGCCGCCATCAAGCAAGGGCAAGGGCGAGGTTCAGGTAGAAGGAAACGACCATGTACCACCGGATCGATCGCCGCTCGTTCATGCTGACCGGTTCGCTGGGGCTTGGCGCCTTCGCCATTCCCGGCTTCGCCCAAGTGCCGAGCGTCGCCGGGGGACGCGGCTTCACCCATTCGGTCGCCAGCGGCGAGCCGATGGCCGATTCGATCCTGCTGTGGACGCGCTATGTCCCCGCCCATGGCGACGCGGTCGAGCTGAAGGTCGAGCTCTCCGAAACCGCCGATTTCGCGAAGATCGTCGCGGGCGGCGTGCAGATCACGGGGCCCTGGCGCGACCATACGGCGAAGATCACCGTGGGCGGGCTGGCATCGGGCCGTGCCTATCATTTCCGCTTCATCGCGCCCGATGGCAGCGTCTCGCCCACCGGCCGGACCAAGACCCTGCCCGAGGGCGCCGTCGGCAGCTTCCGCGCGGCGATCTTCTCCTGCTCCAACCTGCCCTTCGGCTATTTCAACGCCTATGCCCATGCCGCGGCACGGAACGACATCGATCTCGCGGTGCATCTCGGCGACTATCTCTACGAATATCCGGTCGGCACCTATCCCACGGCGAAGGAGACTGTCCCTGGCCGCCGGATCGAGCCCGTGACCGAGATGATCCATCTCGCCGATTACCGGCTGCGCTACGCCAGCTACCGCGCCGATCCGGACCTGCAAAAGCTGCACAGCCTCGTCCCGATGATCGTGCAATGGGACGACCATGAATCCGCCAACGACAGCTGGGAGGGCGGCGCGGAGAATCACCAGGCCGACGAGGGCGACTGGAACGCCCGGCGCGCCGCCTCGATCCAGGTGTTTCGCGAATGGATGCCGGTCTCCGACGAGCCGTGGAAGGCCTATGACATCGGCACGCTCGCGACTCTGTTCCGTACCGAGACCCGGCTGCTCGCGCGGACCGAGCAGCCCGATATTGGCCCGCTGTTCAAACAGGCCGATCCGATGGCCGCACTGAAGGCATTTCGTGACGGCGCCTGGCAGGACGCCGCCGCGACCATGATGGGATCACAGCAGGAGGACTGGCTCGCCCATGCGATGCGCGCCTCGGTCCGCGCCGGGCAGCGCTGGCAGGTGGTCGGCTTCGGCACGATCATGGGCGAAACGGTGATGCCGCTCGCCGCTGGCGGCTGGCTGGCGCCGGATGCGAGCGCCGGGGCCCGTGCCTATGTCGCTGCCGGCATCGCCGCAGCGAAAGCCGGCCTGCCGTTCAACTTCGATAATTGGGGTGGCTATCCCGCGGCACGCCGCCGGTTCCTGGCATCGTCGCAAGCGCTGGGGGCAAACCTCGTCGTCATCTCGGGCGACAGCCATAATGCCTGGGCGTATGATCTGGCGCGGGACGGCAAGCCCGCCGGCGTCGAGTTCGCTGGCCATGCCGTGACGTCGCCGGGTTACGAAGCCGGGTTGGGCGTCGATCCGAAAATTCTCGCGGCGGCGCTGGTCGAGGCCAATCCCGAGCTGAAATGGTGCGACACCAGCCGGCGCGGCTATATGGCGATGACGATCACGCCCGACCGGGTGACCAACGACTGGATCATGGTCGACACGATCAGGACGCCGTCGGCCAAAGGCAGCATCGGCCACAGCGCGAGCATCGCCCGCGGCCGCAACATGATGGCCTGACCCGCGGCTTGACTCGCCCCTCGATTTGCCGTGCTGGCGGATCGAGGGGAGCGGATAGCTGACGGGTACGGAGCAGATTTCGACCTACCGGCGCGAGATCGACGGGCTGCGGGCGATCGCGGTGCTGGCGGTGGTGCTGTTCCATGCGCGCATCCGCGGCTTCCCCGGCGGGTTCGTCGGGGTCGATATCTTCCTCGTCATCTCGGGCTATCTCATCACGCAGCTGATCCTGCGCGAAAGTGCGGGCGGCACCTTCACCCTGATCGGGTTCTACGAACGGCGGGTGCGACGTATCCTGCCGGCGCTCCTCGCGATGCTCATGGCCTCGGGGCTGGCGGGCTGGATCCTGCTGCCGGCGGATTTCCGCGACTTCGGCCAGAGCCTGGCAGCGATCGCGCTGTTCGGATCGAACCTGCTGTTCTGGGGGTGGCAAGGCTATTTCAGCCTGACCACCGAAGCGACGCCGCTGCTCCATACCTGGTCGCTGGCGGTGGAGGAGCAATTCTACATCCTGTTCCCGGCACTGCTCCTGCTGGTGCGGCGCCAGGCCTTTGCGCTGCGCAGCGCGCTGCTCGCGGGCGGGCTGGTTTCCTTCGCCTATGGCGTCTGGGCAGTGCAGGCCGATCCCGGTGCGGCCTTTTATTCGCCGCTGTCGCGCGCCTGGGAGTTCATCGCCGGCGCACTGCTCGCCGCCGGGCTGTTGCCCGCGCCGCGCCGGCGATGGCTGGGCGACATGATCGCGCTGCTCGGCCTGGTCGCGATCGGCCATGCGATCTGGACCTTGTCCGAACGATCCGCCTTTCCGGGCGTAAACGCGGTCGAGCCGGTACTGGCCGCCGCCGCGATCCTCCACGGCACCCAGGCGCAGGGCTCGCGCGTGGCGCGGGTGCTGGGCGCCAGGCCGCTCGTCGCGATCGGGCTGATCTCCTATTCGCTCTATCTCTGGCACTGGCCGTTGATCGTGTTCGGCAATTATTATCTGCTCGGGCCGTACCGCTTTGTCCGGCTGGCGATGGTGCTGCTGGCCTTTCCCCTGGCCTGGCTGTCCTGGCGCTATATCGAGCTGCCCTTTCGCAAGCCCCGGCTGCTGCTGTCGCGGCGCACGCTGTTCCTGAGCGCGCTCGGCGCGAGCGGCTTGCTCGCGCTCTATGGTGCCGGCATCTATTTTCTGAACGGCTTGCCATGGCGCTTCGATGCAGCGGTTCAGCGGCTGAACGAGCGCGGGCCGGAGCCCGACTATGGATGTGCGGGCCAGCCGGTCGATACGATCCGCAACGAGACGCGCTGCCGCATCGGCGGTGCGGTAAGACGCCCCAGCTTCATCTTGTGGGGCGATTCCCATGCGGCCGTCTACCTGCCCGCACTCGACATGCTCGCCCGCCGCCATCGCGTGGCGGGATACGACCTCACCTCGCTCGGCTGCCCGCCGCTGTTGCCGGTCCGGGCGAACGAGGAAAAGGCGAACCAGTGGATGTTCAGCCCGACAAAGAAACGCGACTGCATCGCGCGCAACGCGGCGGTGATGCGCTTCCTCGCCGAGGAGCGGCCGCGGATGGTGCTGCTGGCGGCGCACTGGAGCGTCTATGGCGGCGGCCTGCACCCCGATCCGGAAGAGCCGGGCGGCGACGCGCATGCCTTCGAGCAGGGCATACGGCAATTGCGCGCGCTCGGCATTGCGGTGCAGGTGGTGCAGGACGTACCCGACGCGCCGCTCGCCGAACCCCGGCGCCTGGCCAAGGCACAGCTGCTGGGGGTGATGCACCGGATCGAACCGTCCCGCACGGAGCATCTGCGCCGCGATGCCGCCTTCCGCACCATTGCATCGGATCTCGAACGGCGCGGGCTGATCGGCGTGATCGATCCGTCCCGCCTGTTGTGCGGCCCGCGGACGTGCAGGATCACCGATGCGGGCTACCCGCTCTATTTCGACGGCAATCATCTGAGCGAGCGCGGCGCGCTCTTCGTCGCGCCGGCGTTCGAGCCCATATTGCGGAGCCTCGCACCGCCTTCGGGCGATCAGGCGGTCATTCCCGCATCGCCTCGAACGTCACGCGATTGATCGGCTCGAGCAGATAGCCGAACAGGGTCCGCTCGCCCGTGCGGACCAGCACCGATGCCGGCAGGCCCGGCTTGACCAGTGACGCGGGCACATGCGCCGACGGGGTGATCTCGACGATCATGGTGAAATAGCGCTCGCCGGTGCGCTGATCGGTCAGCGCGTCCGCCGACACCGTGCGCACCACGCCTTCGACCACCGGCGCCGTGCGCGACCCGCCCGCCTCGAGCCGCACGAAGGACGGCTGCCCGGGCCGGACGTCATCGGCATGCGCCGGGGTCAGCTGCGCCTCGACCACCATCCGGGGCGATGACGGCACGATATCGAGCAGCGGTTCGCCCGGGCGCACGACGCCGCCGATGGTCGTCACCGCCAGGCCGACCACCGTGCCGTCCACCGGCGCGACGATCCGCTTGCGCGCCAGCACCTCGCGCGCGTTGGAGAGCTTCTCGGTCACCTCGACCAGCTCGGACTGGACCGATCGCAGCGCCTCGGCGGCGGTCACCCCGCCCTCGCGCCCGACCTGGCGTCGCGCGATGCGCGCTTCGGCGATCTGGGCGCGGGCACGTTCCGCCTGCGCGTTCATCGAGCGCTGTTCCCCGCGCAACTGCGCCGCGGCACGCTGAAGCGCGAGCAGCCTGGGGCGGGTCGCATAACCCTTTTCGACCAGCGCGCTGGTGTCGCGAATCTCGCGTTCGAGCAGCGCGAGCTGCTCGCCACCGGCGGTCGACTGCGCGGTCGAGCTATGCACGTCCTGGCCGAACTGGACGAGCTTCTGGTCGATCTCCGTCTCCTGCCCGCCGCGGCCGGCCTTGCGCGCGGCGAAGGCGGCGCGCTGCGTCGCGATCGCCGCCTGCACCGAGGGCGAGGAGGAGCGGGCGAGGAGATCGGGCGGAAAGGCGATGCTGTCGCGCCCGGCCAGTTCCGCCTCGCGTGCCGCCTGTTCGGCCCGCAGCGAATCGGCGCGCGCCTGGAGCACCTGCACCTGCAGCCCGGCATCGCCGTCATTGAGCTGGATCAGCAGCTGGCCGGCCCTGACGCGCGTGCCGTCGCGCACCGCGATATAGTGGACGATGCCGCCGTCGAGATGCTGCACGGTCTTGCGTTTGCTTTCGACCGCGACCCGCCCCTGCGCCACGACGCCGCTCATGATCGGCACCAGCGTACCCCACAGGACGATCACCGTGACGACCACCCCCAGCCCTATCGCCAGCCGCCGGATCACCGGCGCGATCGGCCGCGTGAGGACGTTGGCGAGCGCCTCGCGCTCCTCGGCCGTGCGCGGCACCGGGGTCATCGCGTTCATGCCCGCGCTCCCACACCGACATTGGGCAAGAGCTGGGGCAGCAACTCGCTGGCCGCACCGAACCGGGCGATGGCGCCGGCCTTGAGCACCAGGATCTTGTCCAGGCCGTGCACCAGCGCCGGGCGATGCGCGATCACCGCCAGCGTCGCGCCGCGCCGGCGCACTTCGGCGATCGCTGCCTTGAGCGCTGCCTCGCCCTCGCCATCCAGCCCGGTCTCCGGCTCGTCGAGGACGACCAGCATCGGATCGCCGTAGAGCGCACGCGCCAGGCCGATGCGCTGGCGCTGGCCGCCGGACAGGCCGAAACCCGCCGCCGCGACCGGCGTGTCATAGCCCTTGGGCAGGCCCAGGATCATGTCGTGTGCGTTCGCCGCCCGCGCCGCCGCGACGATCGCCTTGTCGTCGCGCTCGGTCAGGCGCCCGATATTGTCCGCGACGGTGCCCGGCAGCAGCGTCACATTCTGCGGCAGATAACCGATATGGCGTCCGAGATCCTCGGGATAATATTGGCTGATATCGGCCCCGTCGATCCGCACCGACCCGCGGCTGACCGGCCAGGCGCCGACCATCAGCCGGGCAAGCGTCGACTTGCCCGAACCGGAGGGGCCGATAATGCCGACCGATTCGCCGGCCGCGAGCGCGAAGGAAATGCCCTTGAGGATCGGCACCGTGCCGGCCGGCGCGGTCGCGATCACATTCTCGAACGTCACCACGCCCGTCGGCGCCGGCAGCCTCAGCGTGACCGGCGGGGCCGACTGGTCGCCCAGCGCGGTCAGGCGGGCCCAGGCGCTGCGCACCGTGAACACCTGGCGCCACGAGGCGAGGATCTGGTCGACCGGGCCCAGCGCCCTGGAGAAGACGATCGAACAGGCAATGATCGAGCCCATGCTGACCGAACCCTGGACCGCGAGCCAGGTCGCGAGGCCGAGGATCAGCGTCTGGCTGGCCGAACGGATGCCCCGCACCACCGAGGCGACCCCGCTGGTCGAGACGGTCGCGGTGATCTGCGCGGTCAGCGCCAGCCGGTTGAGCTCGGCCGCGCGCCCCTCGGCGCGACCGGCATAGCCCATCGCAGTCGCGCTTTCGGCCGAATCGAGATGCGCCTCGAGCGCGTCGCTCGCCTGGCGCTGGCGCGTCACCATCTCGTCGGCGGTGCGGGCCATGGCACGACGGCTGAACCAGGCGGCGATCATCAGCGCCGCCGCGCAGGCCAGGCTGAGCAGGCCGATCGTGACATGGACGATGAACAGCACGATCACGAACAGCGGCACGAACAGCAGGTCGATCAGCGCCGCCGGGATCGGCCCGGTGACGAAACCACGAACCTGCTCCAGATCCTCGAACGCCCGCGCCCGGCGCCCCGGCGCTCCGGCCAGCGCGGCCTTGCGCGACACCGCCAGCACATCGGCCTCCATTTCCGCGTAGAGCGCGGCACCGGCCCGCGCGAACACCAGCCCGCGCAGCATCTCGAACAGGGCGGTCAGCCCCACCGCGACCAGCGTGATGCCGGTGATCGCGATCAGCGTGACGCCGCTGCGCGACGGGATCACCCGGTCGTAGAGCTGAGTCAAATAGAGCGGCGACACCAGGGTCAGAAGATTGATCGCGAGACTCGCGCCCAGCGCGGTCGTCAGCGGTCGCCGAATATAGGGCAAGTCGAGAAAACGCTTCATGATGCCCTGTTGCGACTGAGAAGGTGTCGAGATGCCGGATATATCAGCGAAATCCGCGCCGTTGGCGAGTCGCTACGGACGGTCTGCCGCGAAATTGGAAAGAACGGGGAATAAAGAGCCGAACTTCGCGGTCATCTCACCAACACAAGACGCCGGCGGCGGCGATCTTGGGGCGAAGGCCGGGATCACCCCTGGCGGAGACGGAGGGATTCGAACCCTCGGTACGAGTAAACCCCGTACGGCGGTTTAGCAAACCGCTGGTTTCAGCCACTCACCCACGTCTCCGGCTTGGCGGCGAAGCGCGGCTATAGCGAGGGGTGTGGCTTCGATCAACCGGCCTTGCAACATGCCGTCCGGCGCGAATTCGACTCGGGTCGTCGCGCGGTTCATTGTGGGTCAAGCCGCGCAGGGGCAACACTGGCCCATTAAGCGCCGGGGGAGTATGACGATGCGCAAGGCCCTTCTAATCCTGTTGCTGGTGGCAACCGCCATCGGTATCGGCCCCGCGCCGTCACTGGCCCAGGTGCGGACGATCGATCCCAACCAGGCGATCGACAGCGATCTGCAGCGTGGGCAGACCCCGCCGCCGCCCGCCGAGCCGGATACCGCGGTGCCGGCCGACAGCCAGCCGGCCTATCGCGACGCGCCCGCTGCATCGGGATCGCAGCAATATCCGCCTTATGATCCGAGCAACCCGAACATGCCGGCCAGCGGTGATCGCGCTCAGTCCGCGCCGGCCGGGGCCAATACGGCGCTGACCGATGCCAATGCGGACGCCGCGCGGGGCACGACCTTCAAGCGGGAGGAGCTGCTGATCGCCGCCGAAGGCACCTTCGGCAAGGGTGCGTCGGGCCTGGCCGGCATCCTGGAGCGGACGCTCAAGGAGCAGGGCGAGCCCAACGCCTATATCTCCGGCCGCGAGGCTTCGGGCGCGGTGGTCGTCGGCCTGCGTTATGGCAGCGGCACGATGTTCCACAAGATCGAGGGGCAGATGCCGGTCTATTGGACCGGCCCGTCAGTGGGTTTCGATCTGGGCGGCGACGCCAACAAGGTGTTCGTGCTGGTCTATAATCTCCATGATTCGGAGGAGCTCTATCGCCGCTTCCCGGCCGGCGAGGGCCGGCTCTATTTCGTCGGCGGATTCGCCGCGACCTATTTGCGGCGCGGCGACATCGTGCTGATCCCGATCCGCCTCGGCGTCGGCTGGCGGCAAGGCGTGAATGTCGGGTACATGAAGTTCAGCCACACATCGAAATGGCTACCCTTCTGAGACGATGAGGCGGCCGGCGGGAGCGATGCCGTCAGCCGCCGCCGACCCCTTCGATCACCCATTCGTGTCAGCCGAACTCGACTGCCTCGAACCGGATCGGCTCGCCGAGCGCCGCATCGGCGAGCGAACCGTCCCACATCACGCGCCGGCCGCGCACGATCGTGCCGATCGGCTTGCCGGTCAGCGTCATGCCGGTGAAGGGCGACCAGCCGCTGCGCGAGGCGAGCCAGCTTTGCTCGATCGTCCAGCGCGCCTTGAGGTCGACGATGCTGAAATCGGCGTCGTAGCCGATCGCGATCCGCCCCTTGCCGATGATGCCGAACACGCGCTGCGGCCCGGCGCTGGTCAGGTCGATCACCCGGGCGAGCGTGGTGCGTCCTTCCGCCACATGGTTCAGCATCAGCGGCAGCATGGTCTGGACGCCCGGCATGCCGCTCGGGCTGTCGGGATAGGGCTTGCCCTTCTCTTCCAGCGTGTGCGGCGCATGGTCCGAGCCGAGAATGTCGGGCACACCCTGTTGCAGCCAGTGCCACAGCCCGTCGCGGTGCGCGCCCGAACGGATCGGCGGGTTCATCTGCGCCAGGGTGCCCAGCCGCGGATAGGCTTCCTCGCCGGCCAGGGTCAGGTGCTGCGGCGTCACCTCGCAGGTAGCGATATCCTTGTGCTGGCCGAGCAATTCGAGCTCGGCCGGCGTCGTCACGTGCAGCACATGGATGCGGCGCCCCGCGTCGCGCGCCAGCTTGAGGATGCGCTTCGTCGCCAGCAGCGCGCTCTCGTCGTCGCGCCACACCGGGTGGGAAGAGGCATCGCCCGGCACGCGCTCCCCGGCGCGCGCGTTCATCCGCGCTTCGTCCTCGGCGTGGATCGCGACCCGCCGGTGGCCCGACGCCAGCACGTCGGCGAGCGACGAATCCTCCGCCACCAGCAGGTCGCCGGTCGAGGCGCCCATGAAGATCTTCACGCCCGCCGTGCCGGGCAGCCGTTCGAGCTCGGCCAAGGCCGCGGCATTGTGGTTGGTCGCGCCGACATAAAAGGCATGGTCGCACCACATGCGGTGATGCGCGCGAGTCAGCTTGTCCTGGATCGCCTCGGCACTGTCGGTATTGGGCTTGGTGTTGGGCATCTCGAACACCGCGGTCACTCCGCCGAGCACCGCGGCGCGGCTGCCGCTCTCCAGATCCTCCTTATGGACCAGCCCCGGCTCGCGGAAATGGACCTGGGTGTCGATCACGCCGGGCAGGATATCGAGGCCGGTACACTCGATCGTCTCCCCGGCATCACCCATACCGCCGATCGCGACGATCCGCCCGCCGCGCACGCCGATATCGGCCCGGATCGGGCCGGCGGGCGTGTGGACGGTGCCGCCCGTCAGCTTCAGGTCATAGGTTGCTGTCACGATCGCCTCCGGCTCTTCCGCTTGCCCGGCCGACCTCCTACCTGTTCGCCATGAGCGAAACCACCCCGCATGCCACGATGCTTACCGATCGCGCGCTGATCCGGATCGCCGGCGAGGATGTCCGCGGTTTCCTGCAGGGCCTGATCACGCAGGACGTGGCGACGCTCGACGCCTCGGCGCCGCGCTGGGCGGGCCTGTTGACGCCGCAGGGCAAGGCGCTGTTCGATTTCCTGCTCTGGGCGGATGGCGACGCGATCCTGATCGATTGCGAA
This sequence comes from Sphingomonas sp. BL-S-30, assembly GCF_055521475.1. NCBI lineage: Bacteria > Pseudomonadati > Pseudomonadota > Alphaproteobacteria > Sphingomonadales > Sphingomonadaceae > Sphingomonas > Sphingomonas sp. BL-S-30. The sequence goes on from NZ_CM145481.1 coordinate 4,181,169, forward strand.
GCGGAGGCTGCCGACGCCCTGGCCCGGCGCCTGACGCTCTACCGCCTGCGCCGCGCGATCACGATCGAGCGGATCGCCGGCGCGGTTCACTGGTCGGTCGGTGGAGATCGCGGCGTGCCCGATCCGCGCCTTTCCGACCTCGGCCGCCGCTGGCTCGGCGATGCGGGCGAAGCGGCCATCGGGTGGAAAGCGCACCGCCTGTCGCTGGGAGTCACCGAGGGCGTCGAGGAACTGGGCTCGGACAAGACGCTCTGGCTCGAAGCCAATGCGCGCGAACTGAGCGGCGTCAGCTTCACCAAGGGCTGTTATGTCGGCCAGGAGAATACCGCGCGCATGCACCACCGCGCCAAGGTCAATCGTCGGCTGGTGGTCGCGCCGATCGCCGAGCCGGGCGACCGTACGCGCGTCACCTATCCCGATCTGGGGCTGATGGTGGAACTGCGCCGGGTCGAGGCGCTGGGTGACGCGATCACGCCACCCTGGCTTCAGGCAGCCCTCACAGCCTGATTCTCAACGCCCGATCGAGCTGTACGCGAAACCGGCCTTCTCGACCTCGCGCGCGCGATAGACATTGCGCAGGTCGACCATCACCTTGCCGTTCATCACACCCGCGAGCCGGCCAAGATCGAGCGCGCGGTAGGTATCCCATTCGGTTACGATCACGACGGCGTCGGCGCCTTTGGCCGCCTCATAGGCATCGCTGCAATAGGTGGCGCTCGGCATCATCTTCTTCGCGACCTCCATGCCTTCGGGGTCGTGTGCCCGCACGGTCGCACCAGCATCGAGCAGGCTCTGTACGATCGCCAGGCTGGGCGCGTCCCGCATGTCGTCGGTGTTCGGCTTGAAGGTCAGGCCGAGGATCGCGACCGTCTTGCCTTTGCCATCGCCGCCCAGCGCCTTGATTACCTTGCGGCCCATCGCCCGTTTGCGGTTGTCATTGACCTGCACCACTGCCTCGACGATCCGGATCGGCGTCTCGTAATCCTCGGACGTCTTGAGCAGCGCCAGCGTGTCCTTGGGGAAGCACGAGCCGCCATAGCCCGGGCCGGCATGGAGGAATTTGGAACCGATGCGGTTGTCGAGCCCGATGCCGCGCGACACGTCCTGCACATTCGCCCCGACCGCCTCGCAGAGATCGGCGATCTCGTTGATGAACGTGATCTTGGTCGCGAGGAACGCGTTCGCCGCATATTTGATCAGCTCGGACGTGCGGCGCCCGGTGAACAGGATCGGGCTCTCGTTGAGGTAGAGCGGACGATAGATGTCCCGCATCACTTGTTGCGCACGCGCATCCTCGGTCCCGACGACAATGCGGTCGGGGCGCTTGAAGTCGCCGATGGCGGCGCCCTCGCGCAGGAATTCGGGGTTGGAGACGACGGCGATCTCATAATCGCCGGCGACCTCCTTCATGATCTCCTCGACCTTGTCGCCGGTGCCGACCGGCACGGTCGACTTGGTGACGACCACGATCGGCCCGTCGATCGCCGCGGCGATCTCGCGCGAGGCCTCGAAGACGTAGGTCAGGTCTGCGTGGCCGTCGCCACGCCGCGACGGCGTGCCCACCGCGATGAACACGGCGTCGGCACCGGAGACGGCTGATTTGAGGTCGGTGGTGAAGCTCAGCCGGCCGGCAGCGACATTGGTCGCCACGAGCGTGTCCAGGCCAGGTTCGAAGATCGGCATCTTGCCGGCCTCGAGCGCGGCGATCTTGCTGGCGTCCTTGTCGACGCAGATCACCTCATGGCCGAAATCCGAAAAACAGGCGCCCGATACCAGGCCAACATAGCCCGAACCGATCATCGTAATCCGCATGCCTGATACCCTGTTTGATATGTGGTGGCGCCGCCACCCGGACCGCTTTCCTCTAGCGGAACAGGAAGTGATTGCCAGCCCTGCCGGCGGGCCATGGCCCATGTCGGATCGGCATCGCCGCTACGACATGTCGGGCGCAAACGAAAAGGGAGACCGGCAAGCCGATCTCCCTCTCGATTCTTCCGAACTGAAGGCCGGGCTTAGTTGCCCGAACCAGGTCCGTAGGTGACTTCCACGCGGCGGTTCTGAACCTCGCGGACTCCGTCGGCAGTCGCGACGCGCGGGCGGCTTTCGCCGAACGCTTCCGTCGAGATCACACCCTCGGGGATCGAGTGTGCGGACAGATACGACTTCACCGAGTCCGCACGACGCTGCGAGAGACCCACATTGTATGCGGGCGAACCCGAGCGGTCGGCGTGGCCGGCCAGCATGACCTGCGCATTGCCGCAGTTCTGATACTGGGTGACGGCGTTGTCGAGGATCGACGACGCGTCCGGCGTGATGTCCGACTTGTCCCATTCGAAGAACACGATGAACGGGCCAGGCGAGCAGACCGGCGGCGCCACGACCGGAACCGGCTCCGGCGGAGGCGGCGGCGGGGGAGGCGGCGGGGGCGGCGGGGGCGGCGGGGGCGGCGGCGGCGCGCCGAAGTTGTAGGTCAGGCCACCCAGGATGCTGTGCGAACGATAGCGGGTATCGATCGCACGGCCCGAAACGTCCACCAGCTTGACATTGTCGGCGTTGAAGAAACGATATTTGAACGTCGCATCGAGATGGCTGGTCAGCGGAGCGCGCAGACCGGCGATACCCTGCCATGCGAAGACCGTGTCCGAATCGTCGATGAAGTTGCTGAACGTGTTCAGACCGATGCGGGTCTTGACACGAGCGACACCGACACCGCCGCCGACAAAGCCCTGGATGCCGTCATCGTCGCCGAAGTCGAGCAGGCCGTTCAGCATGAAGCTGAGGGCGGTCGTGCGGCCACCGGCATAGTCATAAGTGCCCGCCGGAGCATTGATCGGCACGCCGGCGGCGTTCCGGATCGGGGTGGTCGTCGTCGACGAATAGGCGTCGACGGTCGAGCTCTTGTAGCCGACTTCGGTTTCAACGCGGAACGCGCCAAAATCATAACCGATCACGCCGTCGACATCATAACCATAATGATGGTCGACAGTCGCTGCGTCGGAAAGCGCGCCGATATCAAAATGCATATCTTCGACGAGCAGCGCACCACCTTCGACACCCACATACCACGAATCATCGCGGGCCAGGGCAGGTGTGGCGAGAGCGGTGGAGGCAAGCGCCATAGCAACGGCAAGCTTCCGCATAAAAATCCCCTTTCTTCGTTGTCACTCGGACAGCGCAAACTCCCTACCCAAAGGAAGGTTTCCGCGCAAGCGAACAAATTCCGGGGGCTGTTGCCGAAGCGCAACAGCTTTGGCGGTTTTTTTGCCGATCTCGATGATCTGCGGCTCTCCGAAAAAGGAGCGTCGGACCGGGCGGTCACGCCCGTGCGGCCCACAAACGACGCAGATGCACCCTGCCTGGCCGGCGCGCGCCGGCCAGGTCTCCACGCGAGAGCGGCCCAGGATCGGCCCGTGTCCGAGCGGCGCCGATGCTGCGCCTGCGAAGGATATTAAGCCCGTTTTGGCTATAGTTCGCCGCCGCTGCGGCGAAACCGCCGATCGGGCGGATTATCGGCGCGATGTCTGCTTAAACCCGGGGGGCGCCAATGGCCTGCCCCGGCGGCCGCGACGCCTCACCCCGCGTCGACTGCCTGGATATTCGCCGCCTGCCTGCCCTTGGGCCCTTCGATCACGTCGAACGACACCCGCTGCCCTTCCGCGAGTGTCTTGAAGCCCGGCATGTTGATGCCGGAGAAATGGACGAACAAATCCTCGCCGCCATCGTCCGGGGTCAGGAAGCCGAAACCCTTTGCGTCGTTGAACCACTTTACCGTTCCGGTCGCCATGGTCTCTCTCCTCTCGCCGTAAGCCTATGCCAGCCCCGCAGGCCTTCCAAGCCATTATGTTCCGCGTGAGTAACAGTTATCCCCATATTGTTCCGGAGCGGCCGGCAGGCGTGGCTCTATATTCGATCGGACTATCGTGCAGGGACGAGATGTGCCGAGGCGCGCGTGCCGGGCGCCAGCAATCGTCAGGGCCTTTTCGCCAGCCAGATGAGGTGCCGAGCGCCCCGTGCGCCCCGCGCCTTGACGACGACCTCATCGACCGCGAACCCGGCCGTCTCCAGGCGCCGGACGAATTTCGCGTCGGGCGCCGCCGACCACACCGCAAGGATCCCGCCCGGTCGAAGCGCCGATCGCGCCGCGTCGAGGCCGGTCGCGCTGTAGAGCCGGTTGTTGCCGTGCCGGGTCAGCCCGTCAGGCCCGTTGTCGACATCAAGCAGGATCGCATCCCAGGCCCCCGGCGCCGCGGTAATGAGCGCTGCGACGTCCTCTTCGGCGATGGTCACGCGCGGATCATCGAGGCTCCCCTCGAAGATCGACGCCATCGGCCCGCGCGCCCAGGCCACCACCGCCGGCACCAGCTCCGCCACGGTGACCGACGCGTCCGGCCCGACCCGGCCGAGCGCTGCGCCCAGGGTGAAGCCCATGCCGAGACCGCCGATCAGTAGCCGCGGCGCCTTCACGGCAACCAGCCTCCCGCACACCAGCGTCGCGAGGGCTTCTTCGGAGCCCGAAACGCGATTGTTCATCAGCTCGTTCGCGCCGAGCATGATCGAGAATTCATCGCCGCGCCGGAACAGCCGCAGCTCACCGCCGCCCGGGACCTGCGTCGTATCGATCAATATCCGGGGAACCATTGCCGCTCTTTCGTCCTGATGTGCCGCACTTCCTTACAGGGTTGGCCGTACAGGGTTGGCGGCGGCGACAATTGCGCTACCGTATCGGCATGAGCGAGTCATGTACGCATCTGGACGGCATCCGCGACGTCGCGCCGAGCGCGGACGGGTGCGAGGAGTGTCTCAAGACGGGTGACTGGTGGGTCCATCTGCGCCTGTGCCGCACGTGCGGCCATGTCGGCTGTTGCGACGATTCGCCCAACCGCCACGCCACCGCGCATTTCCACGCGACCCGACATCCGATCATCGAAGGCTATGACCCGCCCGAAGGCTGGGGCTGGTGCTATGTCGACGAAGTCGATTTCGACCTGTCGGATCGCATGACGCCGCATCCGCGGCCGATCCCGCGGTTCATCTAGGCACAATAGAAGCGAACCGGACCGGCACGGAATTCTGTCGAATCCAGCGCCGATCCGGTTAAGGCATTTCAGAGCGAGGGGGCCGCGCGCGGCGGCACCCAGCAGCGGATCAGCGGCACTTCACCTGCTGGTTGTTCTGGTCGATCGACTTGCCGGCGACGCCGCCGACGATCGCGCCAAGAATCGTGCCGACGCCGCGCGAGTGTCCGCCGTCGATCACATTGCCCAGGATGCCGCCGCCGACGGCGCCAACGATCAGGCCAGTCGTGCCGTCGTTGCGCTTGCAATAATAACGCCCGTCATTGCCGCGATAAACGCGCTCGTCGGCGCTCAGCACGCGCTCGCGATAGGTCGGCCCGTCGCGATAATAGCGCGACGGCTCGTAGTCGCTCTCGACCCGATCGTCGTTATAATAGCCGCCGGGGCCGCCCGGGCCGCGATCATAGCCGCCGCCCGGTCCGCCATAGCCACCGCGGTTGCGCGATGCCTGCTGGTAGCGGTCGAATTCCTGCTGGAATATCTGCAGCTCGTTCTGGAACCGCTGCTGCGCCTGCCGGAAACGGGCATCGTCCTGCGCGGTCTGCGCGAAGCTCGGCGTTGCGATCGCCAGGCAGCTGGTGGCCGCGATGACGACGATCTTGGTGAAGCGACTCATTGATGCTCTCCGGATGATGTTACGTGTGCAGAACGAGCGACATGGCCTAACGTTGCAAGGTTGCAACCCGGCGACGCGACAATAAAGGGCGGCGACCATGGTCGCCGCCCCTCATGCGTCGCTGATCAGCGGCAGACGCGGACCCGGTGGCCATAGCGCCAGATCGTCCGGCAATGGCTGCGGTGGCGATCCCAGCCATAATGGCGGCGGTCATAGCCATAGTGACGGCCGCGATCGTGATTCCGGTCCCGATCACGGTACCCGCCACGGTCGCGATAGCCATCGCGGTCGCGGTCGCGGTACCCGTCGCGATAACCGTCCCGGTCATGGCCCCAGCTCTGCGCCATGGCGCTCGTGCTGACGCCCATCGACGCAACGGCGATGCCAGCGGCGGCAAGCATGGTGGTGATCTTCATGACAACTCCTCTCATGCCCATGTATCGGGCGATGAGGAGGAATACGCCCCAGTTCGAGCATGGTTGCTGAACATGCTTGTCGGCTTAGGTACAGGTTTCCGACGAAAACAGCTGGCAAGAATGCTGCAACGTCGATTCAACATCCTCGGTGCGCTGCCAGCATCGCGGGCGGTCGGCTGGAAAAGATCCGATCCCGCTGGCGCTCCTGTCGGGCACCTGTTCTCCACCTGCTATCGGCATAGCAGGTGAAGAAAAATCCGCGTGAAATAGAAGGCGGGAGGGGCCGAATGCTAGCCGATCGCTTCGACCACCCCGGCCCAGGCAGCGATCTCGGCGTCGAAATGCCGCGCGACGATCAGGTCGCCCGCCAGCCCGCGCTCCCAGTCGACCTCGGCCGATCCTTCCCATTCGAAGGTCGCATTGCCCGACAGGCGGACCATGCCGTCGCTCTCCGCCTGGGCGCGGACCAGCCCGCCGCGGTTGAACACGGTCAACTCGGCGCCGAACTCGGCCCGGCCGGTCAGGCAGGCAGCGAAGGTCGAGGCCGCCATGGCGCTGCCGCAGCTGTCGGTCAGGCCGACCCCGCGTTCGAAGGTGCGCACGAACAGACCGGTCGGCCGCATCTCGACATAGGAGACATTGGCCCGGTTCGGCAGCCAGTCGGGCGCCGCCTCGCACACCTCCCCTACCGCGACCAGTTCGGCCTCGTCCACCGAGTCGACGAAGCTCACCAGATGCGGGTTGGGCATCGCCACCGCCGTGAAGCTGCGGGTCGTCGGCAACAGGGCGATCGGCTGCTGCACGATCTCATGCGCGTCGATCCCGAGCGGCCAGCGCGTCACGTCGAGATCGGCGGGGCCTGCCGTCTCGCGGATCGTCATCACGCCCGGCGCGATGTCGGCATCGCGCGCCGCCTCGGCCGCGCTGGTCTTGAGGCGCACCAAGGCGCGGTCGATGCCCTGCCGCTCGAACCCGAGCCGGGCGACGCAGCGCAGCCCGTTGAGGCAGGTTTCCGCTTCGCTGCCGTCCGAATTGAACATACGCATGCCGAAGGCGTGGATCTTGTCGCCCGGCGTCAGCAGCAACAGCCCGTCGCCGCCGACCGGCCCGCGCCGATCCGCCAGCGCGCGCGCGACACCGGCCCAGACCGCGTCGTCGAGGTCGATCTCGCGCGCGTCGATCAGCGGGAAATCATTGCCCGAACCATGGCATTTGATGAAGTCGAAGTTCATGGGCGGCGTCCTAGCCGAAATCGCGGCGATGCTCCACCATCGCCGCGGCCGATGCGGGGCGATGATCGAACCGCGCTAGCGACAGGAGGACGGCGATGGATCTGCTCACTGCGTTCGGGCTCTTCGCCGTCACCGGCATGCTGATCTGCTATGCGTTCGACGCGCGATCACATTGGTGGGGGCTCGGTTTCGCCCTGTTCTGCCTGCTCGGCTCGGCGTACGGATTCCTGCAGGGCGCCTGGCCGTTCGGGCTCGTCGAAGGCGTCTGGGCGATCGTCGCCGCGCGGCGCTGGTGGGGGCGTTTCCGGCCAGCCTGATCAGGCTACTCGCGCGATGAACGCCTGTTCCGCCGCCACGATCGGCGCGAAGCTCGGCCGGGCCAGGATGCCGCGCACATAGGCCGCCGTCTTCGGCCAGCGCGCCACGTCGATCGGGCAGCCGACATGGCCCAGATTCACGAACGGGCTCGCCACGGCGATATCCGCCAGGGTGATGCGATCCTCGACCAGATAACCGCTCGCGGTGACCTGAGTCTCCAGATAGTCGAGCAACGGCGGCAATTCGATTTCCACCGCCGCATCGGCCAGGGCATCGTCGCCGGGCTGCTTCAGCACCTTGGGCGCCACGAAGCGGTTGAAGAACACCTTGCCGGCCATCGCGAACATGATCGTGTCCGTGAATTCCTCGAACCAAATCGTCCGCGCCCGTGCGATCGGGTCGGTCGGAATCATGTTCGGCTCGGGGAACTTCGCCTCGAGATAGGTGATGATCGCGGTCGAATCCGAGATGCAGAAATCCCGGCCGTTATCGGCACCGGGATCGCGAAAGCCGGGCATCTTGCCGAACGGGCTGCATTCCTCGAACGCCGGGCCGCCTCGCCCCATGCCGGCAGGCGACAGTTCCAGCGGGATGCCCTTCTCGATCCCGAAAGCGAGTACCTTGCGCACGAACGGCGACATGCTCGATCCATAGACGATCATCGCTGAGCTCCCTTTCCCGGTCCATTTTTCTTGTTGGGAACACCCTAGCATATCAGTTGCATGTTGCAACCAATCCTGGGGCCGGGAGACGAGACACGCGGCGGACACTGTGGCACATCGCCATGGCTGCGAAGCGGGGGAGTCGCGCGTGACGGTCATCTTGTTCATCGCCATCGTCGCGCTCGGGGTCGTGCTGGAGCGGCTCGTCACGCGACTGCGGCGGCTCGAGCATCATGTCGTCGAGCTGGAGGACCGGCTGATCCGCCTCGGTGCCCGCGAGGTGACTCACCGCGCCGAACCGACCGAGCCTCAGCAAGCCGCTGCCATGGAGCGAGCGCAGGCCGCCGCCGCGCCGCCACCGCCCGCAATCGTGCCGGAACCGCCGATACCACCCGAGCCGGTCGCGCCTGAACCAGTCGAGGCCCCGGCCGAAACCCGCCGAGCTCCCACGCGCGAAACCGTGCGGATCGGGTTCGAGAACATCGTCGGCGCCAAGCTGCCGATCTGGGTCGGCGGCGCGGCTTTGGTCCTCTCCGCTTTCTTCCTGGTGCGTTATTCGATCGAGAACGGGCTGCTCGGGCCGACGGCGCGGACGATTATCGCCGGACTGTTCGGGCTGCTGCTGGTCGCCGCCAGCGAGGTTGCCCGCCGGCTGCCCGCCACGCGCGACGACAAGCGGGTCGGTCAGGTGCTCGCCGGCGCGGGCATCGCGAGCCTGTACGGCACGCTCTACATCGCAGCACAGCTCTATCATCTGCTCGGCGCCGCCCCGGCCTTTGCGATCATGGTGGTAGTCACGGCGGCCGGCCTCGGCCTTGCGCTGCGCCACGGCCCGCCGACGGCGATCATGGCGCTGATCGGCGGCTTCGCTGCACCGCTCGTATCCAGCTTCGATCCGGGCAATATCGGGCCGTTGCTGATCTATCTCGGCCTGCTCGTCGCTGCGCTGTTCGGGCTGGCGATCCGGCGCGGCTGGGTGTGGCTCGCGGTCGCGGCGTGCGGCGGCGGCTTCGCCTGGGTCAATATCCTGATCGCCATGGTCACCGGGCGCGAGCTCGCCGGAGTCGGCGGCTTCGTCGTGCTGCTGGCAATCGGCGCGACCCTGGCGCTGCCGCGCACCGGCACCACGCGGTCATGGCTGCGTTTGCTCCCGCTGGTCGCGGGTTTCGTCCAGTTGCTGATCCTCGCGCCCGCGCTCGATTTCGGGCCGCTTGCCTGGGGGCTGTACCTGCTGCTCAGCACCGCCGCGCTCTGGCTCGGCTGGCGCGACGAGGCGCTGGTGCCCGGGCCTGCCGCGGCGCTGGTGCTGGTGCTTGCCCTGCTTGGCATTGCGCTCGACGCGCACGAGCTGGCTCATGCCCCACTGACGGCGATCGCCGTCACCCTGCTCTTCGGCATTCCCGGGCATCTGCTCGCCCGGCGCGGCACGCTCTGGGCAGGGATCGCACTCGGCGCGACCGCCGGGCCAGTGCTGCTGACGCTCGCCCTCGCCCACCAGCTGCTCCCGCCCGCCGTCTGGGCGGGCCTGTTGAGCCTGACCGCACTGGCTGGGGCCTCGCTCGCCTGGCGGTCGCGCGACACAGCGCGCGAGACGCTGACACCCTCGATCGGACTGACCGGCGGCACGGCCGTCGCCGCGCTGCTCGCTGGGCTGGCAGTGGCTGAGGTGATCGCTGAACCATGGCGTTGGCCCGTCTGGCTCGTCATCGGCGTGGCGATCGCCGCCTGGTCGCGGCGAACGCGCGACCTGTCGCTCACCTATCTCGCACCGGCACCGTTGCTGGTGACGGGCGCGGCGATGATGATCGAGCTCGACCGGTTCGCCCACTATCTGTCCAGCGTGCTGCTGACCGATCCCATGCCGGCGTTGCCCGACCTCGTCGCGATCGGCCTGCTGCCGGCATGCCTCGTCGCGGCGACTGCCTGGCTGCTCCTGCCCGGACGGATACGCATCGCGCTTGGCTGGATCGCGCTCGCGCTGGCGCTCGGCTTCATCCCGGCGCTGCTGCCGGCCCCCTGGCACACGCCAGGCCTCGCCGCCGCGACCGGCGCGCTGATCCTCTGGCGCCCCGCCCCGCGCCGCTGGGCCGTCGCTGCGGGACTCGCCACCCTGGCCAGCGCCATCCCGCTGATCGGCGCGCTTCTCTGGATGGCCGTCGGATCGGTCGGCGGAAGCCGGCTGACCTATCTCTATCTGCCGTCGCTGCCGAGGATCCTGCGCGAGCTGACTCTGTCCGGCGGCCTGATCGGCATCGCCCTGCTGCGAACGCCCGGCCTGCCCGGCCCATGGCGAAACCGCGCCGTCGCGGTGCTGGCGGGCATCGCCGCCATCACCATCTACACGCTCGCCAAGGCGCCGCTTGCGATCGCCGATCTCGATCGATTCGAAGCGCTCGGCTTCCTCGAGCGCGTGGCGATCACCCAGCTCTTCTTCGCCGCCGCCTGGCTCGCCGCGCGCTATCGGCGAAATATCGCAACCGGCCTGCTGGCTATCGCGCTCGCCCGATTCGTCTGGTTCGACCTGGCGATCCTGTGCCCGGTGCTCGTGCCGCAATCGGTCGGCTCGATCCCGCTGCTCAACCTGGCAACGCTCGATGCGACCCTGGTCGCCGCCTGGCTCTGGCCGCAGCGTGCCGATCGCTGGTGGCGCGTGGCAATGCTTGCCGCGGTCATCGTCGCCCTCGCGGCGACGGTGCGCCAGGCGACGCATGGCGATATCCTTACCGGCCCGATCGGCCGGACCGAGAACTGGCTCTATTCCGCCGCTTTCCTCGGGCTGGCGCTGGTCTGGCTCACCCATGGCATCCGCCAGGGGCTGGGCGACCTGCGCGTCGCCGGCCTCGGCCTGTTGTTCCTGGTGACCTTCAAGGTGTTCCTGATCGACGCGGCGATCCTGGAGGGGATATTACGGATCCTCTCCTTCCTCGGGCTCGGCATCGCGCTGATCGCGATCAGCTGGGCCTATCGCCGCTTCGTCGCGGTTCAGAGCCTCAGCACATAACCCTTTTGCGGCGGGGCGCGGCCGGCCAGCTGGTCGCGCCACACCCGCTGCAGGGCTTCGGCGCCGGCGCCCTTCTCGACGCTCACCCAGCCCTCCGCCTCGGCGACGAAGCCGGCCCAGCGCTCGGCCAGCGCGGCGTTGAACGCCGCCGGTCCGATCTCGCCGATCAGCGCGGTCGCCGCGTCGGGCGCGAAGAACCATATCGGCTTCGGCCCGGGCAGTTCCCCGGCATCGCCACGCTCGTCATGATGCGTCACCCCGACACGCAGCACATAGGCAAGCTGGCCGGGCAGCTGTTCGTAGAGCGCCTGGAGCAGCGCGCCATTGCCGGCGAAATCGACCAGCACTGCGCTGCCCGTCACCGCCAGCCCATCGAGCGCATCATAGGCGACGACCTCGTCATACAAGCCGGTCCCTTCGACGAAGGCGACATTGGACGCCCCGGTCAGCCCGATCCGCCGTACGCCCGGGCTGTCGGCCCGCGCGACATGCGCCGCTGCCATCGCCGTCTTGCTCGATGCGCTGGTCACGATCAGCGTGCCCGCACCATGCCAGTCGGCACGCCGCAGCTGGTCGCCGATGAGGAAGCTGGTGGTGAAGAGCGGCGCGAACAACATGCGCGCCTCCTCACGCGCGGGATCGTGCGCCGGGTCGGCGGCGAGGCGGCGATACTGGTTGTAGATCGGGCTCATCGGCTGGCGGTGCGCCGCCATGTCGCGGAACCCGTCCGCCGCGATCTTGCCCGGCTGGGCGATCAGATGCGAGGCCATCGGCAGATAGCCATAGACCCGCTCGCCGACCGCGATGTCCGGGTGCCGCGACGTGGTCACGCGCGCATGGCCCCAGACGGGCACGATGCCCCAGCTTTCGGGCGCCGGGAAGAAATTCCAGTAAGCGAGCTGATCGCCCACCACGGCATAGGTCACGTTGTTCGCGGTGACCGCAAAGGCCTCGATCTCGAGCAGGATCTCGCCGTCCTTCGGCTCCGACACCAACGTCTCGTTGATCGCAGTCTGGCTCAGATCGTCGCGCCGGACCATCATCTCACGCTTCACGGGCATCCCCGGCCTCCCTCGCGCCGCCCCACCGGCGCGGCACGCATCATGATGGCGCAAAGGCTCGGACGCCAGCCCCGTTGATGCCCAATCCGGCACGAAATGCCGCAACCTTGCCGCGCTGGCGCATTTGAGAGATAGGGGAAACCGATATGGTTAGGAGAGGGGTATGATCACCGCGATCCGCGAAGTCCGCAGGGCCAAGGGGCTGACGCTCGACGATGTCGCCCGGCGCTGCGCACCGCCTACCACCGCGCAGACCATCGGGCGGCTCGAGACCGGCACGCGCACCGTATCGGTCGGCTGGCTCAACCGCATCGCCGATGCGCTGGGCGTCACCGCGGCCGACCTGGTCAGGTTGCCCGAGCGCGCCGAGATCGCCGTGGCGGCGATACTCGACGCGGGCGGCGCGAATGCCCCCAGACGCCCGGCTACGGTCGCGCCGCCCTTGCCCGCGCCCGGCCTGATCGCGGTGACGATCGCCGCCGGTATCGGCGACTACCGCGCCGGCGACGAGCTATGGTGCGAGACATTGGCACCGGACGCCTATGTCCGCGCGCTCAACCGCGATGTCCTGGTGCCGCGCCCGGCCGGCCGCTTCCTGTTCGGTCGCCTGATCGGCCGCGAGGAGGGCAAGCTTCAGATCCTGCCACTGGGCGCCGGCACGCGCCAGCAAGTGGTCGCAGATCCGCCCTGGATCGCCCGGGCGGTACGGCTACTGAGATCGCTCTGAGCGCTTAGCTTTCGCCGCGTTGCTCGCGTGTGGCGCGGGCTTCCTCGACCAGCGCGTCGAGTTCGGCCCGATAGGCGGCCATGCGCCGCATCTCGCCTGGCTCTGCTTCGTTCGCATCGGCACCGGCAATCAATTCATCGACGAAATCGCTGTCCGGCAGGCGGGCGAGCAGTTCCGCGATGACATGGCGGTGCGCCATGCGCACGCCATCGAGCGAAATCACATGCCCCATGAAGTTTTCCAGCAGCTTGTTCAGCCGGTCGTCGGACGTGCTCATGATCACTGCCTCCTGTTCGCCAGCCGACCTTGCTGCGCAGGCCGGTGCCGATGGAAAGGGTGGTGGGCGATGACGGGCTCGAACCGCCGACATTCTCGGTGTAAACGAGACGCTCTACCAACTGAGCTAATCGCCCTCGCTCTCGCGAGACGCTGGGAAGGCTGCGGCAGCACTTCTCGCGCGGTGGCGAGATAGTCGGGAACGTGGTTCGCGTAAACCCGCGTTATTTTCTGATCGCGGATGCCCAGGCGAGACCGGGTATCACCGCCCCAGAAGGTCGCGGCTCATTCTCCATACCAACGGCGCCGGTGCGCTCGGTAGCCGCGCCGAGCCACAATCGCTACACCGAGCGCGAGGACAGAAATAATGATGTAAGCGACGATAAGACGAGGTTCCATGAGGCGCTGTACGCATCAAGCGCGTAAAAAGATGCACGCGATCGTTGAAAAACGCGCCAGCTACTCGGCGCGCGCCAATTCCCAACCGTGGTGAGCCTTGATCATGGGCGCACCACATCCGATACAAACGGTGCGATAATTCTCGCCGTCAAATTTAACTCGCCGACGGTTGCGATGGTGCTTCCCCACCAAACACCGAAACAGCTGCAAAAAGCGCATACCTCATCCCCCTCCTGGATCGGGCGCCTCACGAATCATCTTCTCCTCCCAACAGCTTAGCACAACGCTACTCGTCTGTCGGCAACCTGGATCTATTGAGAAGCACTAGCGGCAGGATTCGCTACCCGTGTTGAGTAGAACCGCATCGGGCGCACTGCTGAAGTAAGGCATGATGGTCAGGTAATCGGGCCGGCCCGCTTCATCGCCGCGAAATAGTCGCGCATCCCGTCACGCGCGCCGGGCGACAGCGCGATGAAGGCGCGGCGCTTGTCGAAGGGATCGGCATGGCGCTCGAACACACCCGCCTCGGTCATCTTCGCGATCCAGCGCAGCGCGGTGGTGGGTGCGACAGCAGCGGCAATGCACAGGCTCGATACCGAAACCCGTGTCCGTTCCAGATCCGCCACGAACAGGTCGAGCAACATGTCCCAGGCGGGATCCTCGAACAGACCGCGATCGAAGAACTGCTCGCGCAGCCGCCGCGCTCGGATCACCTCGCGCACGTCGCGCGATGTGACTGGCGATGGTTCATGGTCGGGCGCCGCATCGCGCTCGGCCGGACGGCCCTTCAGACCCGCTCCACCATCTATCGCATTACCTTCATCCTCGTGATTCAGGCGCGCGATGATCTCGGCGATCCGGGCAATCTCCCTGTTCAGCCGCCGCAAGCGCGCCGAGTCGGCGTCGCGCCGCGAATCGTTGAGCCGGCCAGTGCGCGGCATCAGTGCGACCGCATAGGTTGCGACCCGGTCGGCGACCGACGGCGCGCAGAGCAGGTCGACATGGCCGCCGAGCAAATGGGCCGTGACCAGGTCGAGCTGATGGCGGGCGAACGAGACAACGACGCGCGCGTCGACGGCGCGTGCAAGGGCATCGAGGTGCGGCAGAATGACATCAATCGTGGCATCGGGAACATCCTCGGCTTCGACGACCAGCAGGCCCAGCGTGCTGTGCTGAAGGAGGCGCTCTGCGGCTTGCGCCCAGCCGACCCGGCCGAGCGGGCGACCACCGGCAAGCGTGACCGCGTCCAGCGCGGCCAGTGCTGCCCCGTCGTCGTCAGCAACGATCAACGCGGGGACGGTCGTGGCGTAGGTCGCCTCCGTCGCCGAATCTGTCATTGCCCCCACCGTCATACGGTCCGGTCGCCCCCTCGGCCCGGAATGCGGCAGAAATACCCACTTATGAAGAATGGGTTAGTCATGAGTACATCCATATTGGAGGCATGAGTCCCGAAATGGCTCAATAGGCGACTGCATCGCCGCTGCACTTCGACCGAAATGGATGCAATCGATGGTCAAGCGGAGCGACCAGGCAATGTGCCGGATTGGACCAGTATCAGGCGCCGAGCTCAATCCAGGGACTTCACGATCTCCTCGACCATCTTCTTCGCATCGGCCAGCAGCATCATCGTGTTGTCCATATAGAAAACATCATTGTCGACGCCGGCATAGCCGACACCGCCCATGCTGCGCTTCACGAACAACACGGTCTTGGCCTTTTCCACGTCGAGCACGGGCATGCCATAGATCGGCGAGGTCTTGTCGGTCTTCGCCGCCGGATTGGTCACGTCATTGGCGCCGATCACGAAGGCGACATCCGTCTGGGCAAACTCGCTGTTGATGTCCTCCAGCTCGAACACCTCGTCATAAGGCACATTCGCTTCGGCGAGCAGCACGTTCATATGGCCGGGCATGCGTCCCGCCACGGGGTGGATCGCGTATTTCACGCGAACGCCATGCTCCTTGAGCTTGTCCGCCATCTCGCGCAGCGCATGCTGCGCCTGGGCCACCGCCATGCCGTAACCGGGCACGATGATGACCTGCTCCGCCTGCTGCATCAGGAAGGCAGCGTCCTCGGCCGATCCGCGCTTCCACGGCCGATCCGTCGCCGCCGCGGCACCGCTGGCCGCGCTGTCGCCGCCAAAGCCGCCCGCGATCACGCTGATGAAGCTGCGATTCATCGCGCGGCACATGATGTAGCTGAGGATCGCGCCCGACGACCCGACCAGCGCGCCGGTGATGATCATCGCCGTGTTGTGCAAGGTGAAACCCATCGCCGCCGCGGCCCAGCCCGAATAGCTGTTGAGCATCGACACCACGACCGGCATGTCCGCCCCGCCGATCGGGATGATCAGCAGGAAGCCGATCGCGAAGCTAAGAAGCGTGACCGTCCAGAAGATCCAGGGGCTCTGATCCTGGGTGAAATACGCGATCAGCCCGAGGATGCCCGCCAGCACGCCAAGGTTGATGACATGGCGGCCGGGCAACATGATCGGCTTGCCGCCCATGTTCCCGTTGAGCTTTAGGAAAGCGATGACCGAACCCGAGAAGGTGATCGCGCCGATCGCGACGCCAAGGCCCATCTCGATCCGGCTGACCGTCAATATCTCGCCATCGGCACCCATGATCCCGAACGCTTCGGGATTGAGGAACGCCGCGACACCGACCAGCACCGCCGCCATGCCGACCAGCGAGTGGAAGGCGGCGACGAGCTGCGGCATGTCGGTCATCGCGATCTTCCGCGCGGTGACCACGCCGATCGCGGCGCCGATCGCGATCGCGATCAGGATTTCCGGCAGCGACGCGATCTCATGCGTGAAGAGCGTGGTGCCCACGGCGAGCGCCATGCCGATCATGCCGTAGCGATTGCCGCGCCGAGAGCTGGCGGGCGACGACAGGCCGCGCAGCGCCAGGATGAAGCAGACGCCCGAAATCAGGTACGCCAGCGCTACCCAGGGATTGACCGGTGCTGCTTCGTGCATGTGCTAAACCCCCAAAACCCTCACGCCGCTCACTTCGCCGCGGGCTTGTCCTTCTTCTTGTACATGGCGAGCATCCGCTCGGTGACGGCGAAGCCGCCAAAGATGTTCACGCTGGCGAACACCACCGCGAGCAGCCCCAGCCATTTCGACGAGGCCGACCCGCCCGCCGCCGCCGAACTGGCGATCAGCGCGCCGACGATGATCACCGAGGAAATCGCATTGGTCACCGCCATCAGCGGCGTGTGCAGCGCTGGCGTGACCGACCAGACGACATAATAGCCCACGAAACAGGCCATGACGAAGATCGACAGGATCGAGATGAAGTCCATGGCTCTTCCTTAATCCTCCCCGGCACGGGGAGGGGGACCAGCCGCAGGCTGGTGGAGGGGGCGTGCCGCATATGCAGCGATCGCGGCAGCGGCAGCGTCCGGGTCGCGAAGGATTCGCGCGGCCGCGACCCGAAGGATACGCAAGCCGTTCTCGCTCAGGAAGCGATCTCGCAGCTCGTCGCGTACCGGCCGATCGCCGCGCGAATGTGCTTCACCGTCGATCTCGATGACGAGCGATGCCTCGCGGCAGTAGAAATCGACGACATAGGGGCCGATCGGGTGCTGGCGCCGGAATTTGAGGCCGCCGACCTTGCCACGCAACCGCTGCCAGAGCTGGACTTCCGGCAGGCTCATCTCGCGGCGGAGTTTGCGGGCGATCGATACTTCAGGGCGCAGCATGTGCGGAAGCCCCCCTCCACCAGCTTCGCTGGTCCCCCTCCCCGTGCCGGGGAGGATCATCCGAGCAGCCGCACGTTCACAACGGCTCCGTCCCTGGTCAGCCGGATCGCGTCGCCGATCTCCGCGTCGAGCACCGGCTTGCCCGCTTCCTTGTCCCAGAAGGCGCTGAGGAAGTTGAACAGGTTGCGCGAGAAGAGCGCCGAGGCATCCGCCGCCAAGCGGCCCGCCACGTTGCGGTGCCCGACGATCTTCACGCCCGAAACGGTCACGACCTCGCCCGCGACCGCGCCCTCGACATTGCCGCCCTGCTCGACTGCGAGGTCGACGATCACGCTGCCCGGTTTCATCGACGCGACCTGCGCCGCCGAGATGAGGCGCGGGGCCGAGCGTCCGGGAATCAGCGCGGTGGTGATGACGATGTCCTGCTTGGCGATATGGCCCGAGACCAGTTCGGCCTGCGCCGCCTGATATTCGGGCGACATCTCACCGGCATAGCCGCCCGATCCCTCGCCCTCGATGCCGACGACATTTTCGACGAAGATCGGTTTCGCGCCGAGCGACTGGATCTGCTCCTTCGTCGCCGAGCGCACATCGGTCGCCGAGACCTGCGCGCCGAGGCGCCGCGCGGTGGCGATCGCCTGGAGGCCGGCGACGCCGACGCCCATCACGAACACGCGCGCGGCGGAGACCGTGCCCGCCGCGGTCATCATCATCGGAAAGGCCCGGCCATATTCGGCCGCCGCATCGAGCACTGACTTGTAGCCGGCCAGGTTCGATTGCGAGGACAGGATATCCATCGACTGCGCGCGCGTGATGCGCGGCATGAATTCCATCGCCAGCGCTTCATAGCCGCCCGCCGCATAGGCATCGATCCGGGCGCGCTCACCGAACGGGTTGAGGCTCGCGACGATCCAGGCGCCGGGCGCCGCGCCGCTCAGGCTCGCCGGATCGGGGCCCTGAACGCCGAACACGATATCGGCATCCTTCAGCGTGTCGGCACGCGACCCGACCGTCGCGCCCGCCACGGCATAGTCGGCATCGGCATAGGACGCGGCCTCGCCGGCACCCGATTCGACCGCCATCGCGGCGCCGAGCGCAATGAATTTCCTGACCGTTTCGGGGGTCGCTGAAACGCGGCTTTCCCCTGCGGCCTGCTCCTTGAGGACCGCGATCTTCACCCGGCGCTACTTGCCGGAGATCAGCCAGATCACCAGAAAGGCGATCAGGAAACAGCCAACGGCGCCCCATTTCAGCATCCCGATCACCTTGTGATAGGTCGCTTCGTGAACCTTGATCTCGCCGTCTCCGGCCATCGGTCGTCCCCTGCCTGTAAACTTGTGCAGGCTGCTTAGCGGGCGCCGCGCCGTCCCTCAAGTCCCGCCTTGAGACGGTTAAGGCGCCCTTTACATCTGCGCCCTATGGTTACCGCTCGATCCGGGGACATTGGAACGGGCGGGATGACGCGCAACCGGCAGCGGCTGTTGATGCTGATCGATGACGAACCGGCGCAGCGCCGTCTCGTCGCGGCGCTCGCCGCGCGACGGGGATGGCGCGCGATCTTCGCCGATGACGGCGAGATGGCGATCGCCATGCTCGACGGGCAGGACGATGTGGCGCTCGACGCCATCCTGCTCGATCACTGGTCGCCGGACGCCGACGCGACATCGCTGATTGCCGAAATTCGCCGGCGCTGCCCGGCATTGCCCCTCCTGATGCTGACCGCCAACGGCTCGGTGGCGCATGCCGTCGCGGCGATGCGCGCCGGCGCGAGCGACTTCCTCGTGAAACCGCTCGCCCCGGAACGGCTGCTCTGCGCACTCGACGCGGCGGTCGCCCCAAGGGCAGCGGGCGAGTTGCGCCCGCTGACGGAAAAAGTCCGCGCCACGCTCGCCTTTGACGAGATCGTCGGTTCCGCCCCCGATTTTCGCGCGGCCCTCGCCATCGCCGCCAAAGCAGCCCGCGCCCGGGTCCCGGTGCTGATCGAGGGCGAAAGCGGCGTGGGCAAGGAAATGGTGGCCGAGGCGATCCATGCCGCCTCCCCGCGCGGCAAGAAGCCGATGATCTCGGTCAATTGCAGTTCGATCCCCGCCAACCTGATCGAGTCCGAGCTGTTCGGGCATGAAAAAGGCGCGTTTGCCGGCGCGTTCGACCGCAGGATCGGCCGTTTCCAGGAAGCGGACGGCGGCACGCTGTTCCTCGACGAGGTCGGCGAGATGCCGTTCGACGCCCAGGTCAAATTGCTGCGCGTGCTGCAATCGGGCGAGATTCAGCCGATCGGCGCGCGCCATGTTCGCGAAATCGATGTCAGGATCATCGCCGCGACCAACCAGCGGCTGATCGGGTCGGTGGAGGCCGATCGCTTTCGCGAGGATCTCTATTACCGCCTCAACATCGTCCATGTGACGATCCCGCCACTGCGGGAGCGCGCCGGCGATATCCCGGCGCTGACCCGCCACTTCCTCGCGCGAATCGCCGAGCAGCCCGGCCTGCGCGAACTCGGCATCACCGAGGATGCGCTGGCCCTGCTCGGGAGCTATGACTGGCCGGGCAATGTCCGCCAGCTCCAGAACGCGCTGTTCCGCGCCGCCATGCTGTGTGATGGCGATGCCCTTACCCGGCTCGATTTCCCGGAGATCACCGCGTTTGGCTCGCGGCGTCATGGCCCGGCCGGGCCTTCGCCCTTGGCGCCCAGCGGCGGGATCACCCTCTTTCACCCCGACGGCAATCTGCGCGCGCTGGAGGACATCGAAGGGGATGTGATCCGTCTCGCCATCGGCCATTATCGCGGCCGCATGACCGAGGCTGCCCGCCGGCTCGGGATCGGGCGGTCGACGCTCTACCGCAAGCTCAGCGAGCTGGGCATCGACAACGTCGCCTGAAAGCGCCGTTACCGCTATCATCTCGTCACCATCGCCTTCGATATGCTATAGGATTCTCCACGGCCCGCGACGTGTCGCCGCGTGAAGCCGGGGGAGATCCGAATGTCGAACGAGATGTCGCGCCGCACCCTGATCGAGCTCGGCCTTGCCGGTGCATCCGTCGCCGTCGCGGGAGCAGCGGTCGCCAGGCCCGGCGGCAACCCACTTCCTCAACCCCAGGACAGGCCGGCGCTGCCTGACGGGGACAAGATCGGCTTCGCGGTCGTCGGCCTGGGCAAGCTCGCCCTTGGCCAGATCATCCCCGGCCTGAAGACGGCGAAGAGCGCCAAGCTGGTCGCCGTCGTCAGCGGCGATCCCGCCAAGGCCAGGCGCATCGCGGCGGAGAACGGACTGCCCACCGATGCGATCTACAACTACACTGATTACGATCGCATGGCGAAGGACCCGCGCATCCAGGTCGTCTACATCGTCCTGCCCAATTCGATGCACGCCGAATACACCATTCGAGCCCTGAAAGCCGGCAAGCATGTGCTGTGCGAAAAGCCGATGGCGACCAGTGTCGCCGATTGCGAGGCGATGATCGCCGCCGCGAAAGCCGCCGACCGCAAGCTGATGATCGCCTATCGCTGCCATTACGAGCCGCTGAATCTGGCCGCGATGCGCCGGCTCCGCTCGGGCTCGCTCGGCAAGCCGCGCATCGTCACCACCGATATGGGCCGGCAATCGACCCTGTCCGATCCGTCCGACGCGTGGCGGCTCGACATGAAG
Source organism: Sphingomonas sp. BL-S-30 (assembly GCF_055521475.1). Classification (NCBI taxonomy): domain Bacteria; kingdom Pseudomonadati; phylum Pseudomonadota; class Alphaproteobacteria; order Sphingomonadales; family Sphingomonadaceae; genus Sphingomonas; species Sphingomonas sp. BL-S-30. The sequence continues at coordinate 4,202,307 of NZ_CM145481.1, forward strand.
ATGTCGGGCGGCGGCGCGCTGGCCGATATGGGCGTCTATGGCATCAACGCGTCGCGCTATCTGCTCAACGAGGAACCAGTCGAGGTCCGCGCCTGGGCGAAGACCGACCGCACCGATCCGCGCTTCAGGACCGTCGAGGATGTCGTCTCCTGGCAGTTCCGCTTCCCCTCGGGCACGATCGCCAACGGCACCACCTCCTTCTCCTGCGCCGGGACCATGGCCTATCAGGTGTTCTGCGAGAATGGCCGGCTGGTGGCCGATCCAGGCTGCTTCTATGGCGGCAACAAGCTCAGCCTGATCGGCGTGCCGGCCGCGCAGGGGGCGCCGAAGATCACCGAGATCGACCAGTTCGAACGCGAGATGGACTGGATGGCCGATGTCGTGCGCGGCAAGGTGCCTCTGGTCACCCCGGGCGAGGAAGGCCTGCAGGACGTTCGGCTGATGACCGCGATCCTGGAATCGGTGGCAAAGGGCGGCGCGACGGTGAAGACCGACTGGGGCTACAGGCGCGCCCATGATCCGGCGGCCGTGGTGGATTTGCCCGCCTAGCGCGCTGCGACCAGCGCCGCGTCCTTTAGCCCGCGCCATACGCGCAGCGCCTGTACCGTTTCCGCCACGTCGTGGACGCGGAGCAATTGCATGCCCGACTCGATGCCCTTCAATGCCAGCGCGATCGACCCGCCCAGCCGCTGGTCGGCCGGCGCCTCGTTGGACAGCGCCCCGATCATTCGCTTGCGGCTGGCGCCGAGCATGATCGGGCAGCCAAGGCCGTGGAACAGCGCGAGCCCGTTGAGCAGCGCCAGATTGTCCTGCAGCGACTTGCCGAAGCCGATGCCGGGATCGATCATGATCTTCGCCCGATCGACCCCCGCCGCCGCCACTGCTGCGACGCGCGCCTCGAGCCAGTCGAACACGTCGGTCAGCACGTCGCCATAGCCTTCGCCGCCATGCGGGCCCTTTTTGGGGTCGGGCGAATGCATCAGGATCACCGGACAGCCAGTCCGCACGACCACGTCCAGCGCGCGGTCGTCCCACAGCAAGGCCGACACGTCGTTGACGATCGCCGCGCCAGCGGCCAGCGCCGCCTCCATCACCACCGCCTTGCGCGTGTCGACCGAGATCAGCGCGCCGCTCTTCGCCAGCCGCTCGATGACGGGCACGACGCGTTTCACTTCATCGCCTTCCCATACCAGAGGCGCGCCGGGCCGGGTGGATTCGCCCCCGATGTCGATCAGCGTCGCGCCCTTGACCGAAAGGTCGAAGCCGGCCTCGGCTGCCGCGGCCGGGTCAGTCAGCTTGCCGCTGTCGGAGAAGCTGTCGGGCGTCACGTTGAGGATGGCGGCAACCGTCGGCTGGTCGAACCGCAGCACGCGCTCACCAAGGGTCAGCGCCGGGCGGGGCGCGGTGATCGCGGCATGCAGCCCGGCCGCCCGCTCGTTCCCGCCCAGGTCGCTCTCGAAGGCGGCGATCGGCACGGTGCGGCGCTTGCCGCCCTCGATTACTTCATAAGCGGAGAACCACGTCATCCCGCCCGCCAGCCGCGCGACCTCGCCGTCCCGGCCTATGGGCGTGTCGACGAACTGGACGGGGCGGAGGTGGAGCCTGGTCATCGATCCTCTTTCGTCATGCCGGACTTGTTCCGGCATCCATCGTTCCGCACATCTTGCGCGTTGGGCTCCTGCGGCACGATGGACCCCGGAACAAGTCCGGGGTGACGTCTGGTTAAGGCTGAGTCGCCAGCAGATATTCCTGCCGCAGCGCGTCGATCGGCTTGAGGCCCTCAGGCGTCTCGTAGTGCCAGAAGGTCCAGCCATTGCAGGCCGGTGCATTCTGCAGGGTCGAGCCGAGCTTGTGGATCGAGCCCGTGATATCGCCGCTCATCACTGAGCCATCGGCGCGGACGGTCACGCGGAAGCGGCGCTTGCTGTCGGTCAGCACGGTGCCCGCCACCAGCATGCCGTTCTCGACGATCGTGCCGAACGCCACGCGCGGCGCGGATTTGGGCGACTGCATCGTCACCAGCGCGGATTCGTCGAGCGGCAGCGCCGCCTCGATCCGCTCCAGCGCCGCGGCGCAATAGCCCGCCTCGCGCTCGATGCCGATCCAGCGCCGCCCGAGCCGCTTGGCGACCGCACCCGTGGTACCGGTGCCGAAGAACGGATCGAGCACCACGTCGCCCGGCTTGGTGCAGGCGAGCAGGATGCGATAGATCAGTGCCTCGGGCTTCTGCGTCGGGTGCACCTTCACGCCGTCGCGCTTCAGCCGTTCCTGGCCGCCGCAGATCGGGAATTCCCAGTCGCTGCGCATCTGCAGCTCGTCGTTCAAGGTCTTCATGCTGCGATAGTTGAAGGTGTAGCGCGCCTTCTCGCCCATCGATGCCCAGATCAGCGTCTCATGCGCGTTGGTGAAGCGGGTGCCCTTGAAGTTCGGCATCGGATTGGCCTTGCGCCACACGATGTCGTTGAGGATCCAATAGCCCAGGTCCTGGATCGCGCTGCCGACCTTGAAGATGTTGTGATAGCTGCCGATCACCCAGATCGCGCCATTGTCCTTCAGGATGCGCTTCGCCTCGGTCAGCCAGGCGCGGGTGAACTTGTCGTAGATGGCGAGCGAATCGAACTTGTCCCAGTCGTCGGTCACCGCGTCGACATGGCTGCCGTCGGGCCGGCTGAGATCGCCGCCGAGCTGGAGGTTATAGGGCGGATCCGCGAAGATCAGGTCGACCGACTTGGCCGGCAGCGCCCGCATCGCGGTGATGCAATCCTGCATGATGATGCTGTCGAGCGGCAGCTCGGCGCCCGGCAGCGTGTCCGCCACTGGCGCCGTCGCGCGCGCCCTAACCTTCTCGATCACACCCATTACCAGCTACCCCCATTGAAGAGCGGTGCATCCCTGCGGATGTACGGACTCGGGTCAAGCAGAGTTTAGTTAACGGGAACGCTTGCCAAATTCTTAACAAACCGGAACATTTTAGGAAGCTGCCCAGATGTTGAGTCGAGTTATCCACAGGGACTCAATCCATGGTGTGTGGCCAAAAAGACTCACGAACCAAGATTTGGCCTAGAAATCGAGCCAGGCCTGGGCGACCGGCGCGAAGCTGCGCCGGTGCAGGGGCGACGGGCCATGCGCGCGCAGGGCATCAAGGTGCGCGCGGCAGGCATAGCCCTTGTTCGAATGCCATCCATAAAGCGGGTGCGATTCGGCATGGGCGATCATGATCGTGTCGCGGGTGTGCTTGGCGATGATCGACGCCGCGGCGATCGACAGCGAGATCGCATCGCCCGACACGATCGCGGTCGCCTGATGCGTCCAGCGCGGCAGACGGTTGCCGTCGACCAGCACATGCGCCGGCAACAGGCCGAGCGCCTCGACCGCCAAGGTCATCGCCTTCATCGTCGCCCAATAGATATTGAGCCGGTCGATCTCGTCGGCCTCGACGATACCGACACCGACTGTCGCGCAGTCGCGCAGCCGGTCGTGCAGCCGCTGGCGCTCGGCTGCGCTGAGCTTCTTCGAATCGTCGATGCCGCGCGGGACGCCCCTGGCCGGCAGGATTACCGCCGCTGCGACCACCGGCCCGGCAAGCGGCCCGCGCCCGGCCTCGTCGACGCCGGCGACCGGCGCGAGGCAGAGCTTTTCATGCTTGAGCGAAGGGCGTGTCACGGCAAGCGCCATGGCGGAAAACGCCGATTCTCGCCAGCCTGATAGAGGCAGATCGCATTGCCCGCGGGGTCGGCGAGTCGCGCCTCGCGCCAGCCCCAACGCTCCAGGACGGGATCGGATACGGCGATGCCGCCCTCGCGCAGGCGGAGGACCAAAGCGTCCAGATCGCCGCATTCCAGGAACAGCACCGGCTTGCCCGCGATCTCGTCGGGCGTCTCGATCGACAGCGTGGCGCCGCCCGCGCTTTCGAACCGGGCATAACGTGGCGCTGATTCGACGATCTGGCGCAGGCCGAGCAGCCGGTAAAAGGCAGCGCTCGCGTCGTAATCGGCGAGCGGCAGGGTGACCTGGTTGAGCATCGCCCCGCCGAGATCGCTGTCGAGCCGCACCGCCTGGTGGCCCATCGGTCCGTGGCCGCCGCCGAAGCCGGGCGCCTCGCGCAACGCCAGCCGCACGAACAACCGCGCCCTGGCAATCGAATCCGCCAGGGTCAGGCCGCGCCCAAGGCCGGTCGCGATGGCGCTTGCCAAGGTACAGCCTGTGCCATGGCTGTGCCGCGTCTCGATACGCGGATCGGCCCAGCGAATCTCGCCGCCATCGGCGAATAGCAGCCGGTCAACCACCTCGGCGGCATCTGCATGTCCGCCTTTCACCAGCAACGCCGCGGCGTTGGCGTGAACCCCACCCTCGCCTCCCAGCGCGTCCAGCTCGGGCAGGTTGGGCGTAGTCACCCAGGCAACGCGCATCAGCCGCGCGAAGGCGGCGATCGTGGCGTCATCCGCCAAAGTGGCACCGCTCGTCGCGACCATGACCGGATCGAACACCACCGGTACGATCGGCATCGCTTCCAGCCGATCCGCCACGGCATTGGCGGTTTCGGCCGAGCCGATCATGCCGATCTTCACTGCATCGACGCCGATGTCGGAGACGACCGAATCGATCTGGGCGATGACCATGTCGGTCGGGATCGGATGCACGCCCTGCACGCCGAGGGTATTCTGTGCGGTGATCGCCGTGATCGCGGTCATCGCGTGGCCGCCGAGCATGGTGACGGTCTTTATATCGGCCTGGATACCCGCGCCGCCGCCGGAATCGGAGCCGGCGATGATGAGGATGCGCGGGGTCACGCGCGCCCCTTGAACTTCCGCTCGGTCGACGCCGGATAGCGCAGCAGCGCATCGTCCACCCGCGCCGGCCGGTCCATCAGCTCGCCGCCGCAATTGGGGCAGCGATCGTCCATTGCCTCGGCGCAGGGGGCGCAGAAAGTGCATTCGAACGAGCAGATGAACGCGCCCGCCTCGTCGGCGGGGAGGTCAGTGCCGCAGCGTTCGCAATCGGGGCGCATTTCAAGCATGGGTCAGTTCCGTCTTCTTCTCCCCTCCCGCTTGCGGGAGGGGTCGGGGGAGGGCCTGTCCTTACAGGTGTCGCCGCGACATGCCCTCCCCTAACCCCTCCCGCAAGCGGGAGGGAAATTTGCTACGCAGCCGCCACGCGTACCGCGTCGCAGATCCGGTCGACCACGCGCTGGACCTGGTCGGGGTCGTCGCCCTCGGCCATCACCCGGATTACCGGCTCGGTGCCGGAGGGGCGGATCACCAGCCGGCCCTTGCCCTCGAGTTCGGCCTCGGCCTCGGCGATCACGGCCTTCACGGCTTCCGCTTCGAGCGGCTTGCCGCCCTTGAAGCGCACATTCTTGAGCAGTTGCGGCAGCGGCTCGAAACGATGGAGCAGCTCGCTGGCGGGCAGGCCGGTCTCGACCAGCTCGGCGAGGATCTGCAACGCCGCGACCAGCCCGTCGCCGGTGGTGGCGTAATCGGACAGGATGATGTGACCGGACTGTTCGCCGCCGACATTATAGCCCTGGGCACGCATCGCCTCGAGCACATAGCGATCGCCGACCTTGGTCCGGATCAGCTTGATGCCCTGAGTCGCGAGATGCCGTTCCAGCCCCAGGTTCGACATCACCGTCGCGACCAGCCCGCCATTGGCCAACTGCCCGCGCCGCGCCCAGCCGCTAGCGATCGTCGCCATCAGCTGGTCGCCGTCGACGACATGGCCCTGCTCGTCGACGACGATCAGCCGGTCGGCATCGCCGTCGAGCGCGATGCCGATCGCCGCGCCGGAAGCCACCACCGTCTCGCACAGCACCTGCGGCGCGGTCGAGCCGACCCCGTCATTGATGTTCTTGCCATTGGGTGAGGTGCCGATCGCGATCACCTCGGCGCCCAGTTCCCACAGCGCGGCGGGCGCGACCTGATAGGCGGCGCCATTGGCGCAATCGACCACGATCTTGAGACCATCGAGCCGGAGATGTTCGGGGAAGGTCGATTTCGCGAAATGGATATAGCGCCCGCGCGCATCCTCGACGCGGCGCGCCCGGCCGATATCGGGCGAGGCCGCCAGTGGCACCTCGCCGTCGATCAGCGCCTCGATCGCCAGCTCGTCGGCGTCGGACAGCTTGTAGCCGTCCGGCCCGAACAGCTTGATGCCGTTATCGGCATAGGGATTGTGGCTGGCCGAGATCATCACGCCGAGATCGGCGCGCATCGACTGAGTGAGCATCGCGACCGCGGGCGTCGGCATCGGGCCGACCAGCACCACGTCCATGCCCACGCTGGTGAAGCCCGCGACCATCGCATTCTCCAGCATATACCCCGACAGCCGGGTGTCCTTGCCGATCACGACGCGATGCTTGTGCTCGCCACGCACGAAATGCGCGCCGGCCGCCATACCGACCTTCATCGCCATCGCTGCCGTCATCGGGGAGAGGTTGGTTGCCCCGCGAATCCCATCGGTGCCGAAATATTTTCTTGCCATGTCAGCGCGTCCGTTCCGCTATGCAGCCCAATTCAGTGAAGCGGCGTGATAGCGCCGGATAAGTCGAAGGGCGAGCATGTCGCAAGCAACCCGCATTCTCCTGGCCCTGGTTCTGGGGCTGGCCATCGGCATCGGTCTCGCGACCTGGTCGCCGGGCTCGGCCGAAAGCGGCCTGATCGTCGCGCAGCCGATCGGCACTGCCTGGCTCAATGCGCTGCAGATGACGATCGTGCCGCTGGTCGTGTCGCTGCTCATCACCGGCGTTGCTGCGACCGCCGAGGCGGCACGCGCCGGCCAGGTCGCCGGCCGCGCGCTCGGCCTGTTCATCGGGCTGTTGTGGTTCTTCTCCGCCTTCGCGGCGATCGTCACCCCATTGCTGCTCGGCTGGTTCCCGCTGCCGACCGAGGCCGCCACGGCACTCCGCGCCGCGCTCGGCACGACGGCGCCGGTCGGCCCGGTACCGCCCTTTGCCGACTTCATCGTCTCGATCGTGCCGACCAACCCGGTCACCGCCGCCGCGACCAATGCCTTCCTGCCGCTGATCGTCTTCACCATGGTGTTCGCCTTCGCGCTCACCCGCCTGCCCACCGAGCCGCGCGAGCTGCTGACGAAATTCTTCCAGGCGGTCGCGGACGTGATGCTGATCATCATCGGCTGGATCCTGTGGCTCGCCCCGATCGGCGTGCTCGCTTTGGCCTATGTCGTCGGCGCGAAGGCCGGCACGGCGGCGTTCGGCGCGCTGCTTCATTATGTCGTGATCGTCTCGGGGATCGGCATCCTGGTGTGGATGACGGCTTACCCGATCGGCGCGATCGGCGGGCGGATCGGCCTTGCCCGCTTTGCCCGCGCGACCGGCCCGGCCCAGGCAGTGGCGATCAGCACGCAATCCTCGCTTGCCTCGCTGCCCGCGATGCTGCGCGGCGCCGAGGGGCTGGGCGTACCCGTCGCGACGTCGGGCGTGGTGCTGCCGCTCGCGGTCGCCATCTTCCGGGTGACCGGCCCGCCGATGAACCTCGCGGTCGCGATCTATGTCGCTTACTGGTTCGGCGTGCCGCTCGGGCCGGCGCAGCTCGCCGCCGGCGTCGCCGTCGCCGCGATCACCACCATGGGCGCCGTCAGCCTGCCGGGGCAGATCAGCTTCGTCACCTCGATCGCGCCGATCTGCATCGCGATGGGCGTGCCGGTCGCCCCGCTCGGTCTGCTGGTCGCGGTCGAGACCATCCCCGACATCTTCAGAACGCTCGGCAATGTGACGATGGACCTGGCGACGACGGTGACGGTCTCGGCGCGCACCGGCGGCGTCCCGGAGACGGAGGGCGACGCACTGCTCCGGGAATAGTCGGGGAATAGGGTGTGTGCCGGGACCGCGCGTGCCTGCGCCTGACCGGGCGACGCGCCTAGTCGCGGCGCTCCGGACGATTGAATCGAGAGGACGGGGAAATAGAACCAAAACGCCGGCAAATGCTGTCCGGCCCGCTTGACGGGCGAACACCGTCCGGGCACTCAATCCGGCGATTAGACCCGGGTCGTGAGATTACGGGCAAGTGTAGCGTGCAAATCTTAAAAGATCGTCAAAAGGTCGCTGAACTTGATCTCTCTTCACGACATCATCATGCCTGTCCTGGCGTCTATGCCGGACTCGCATCTGAAGAACGAATTGATCGGATCCTTTTCGCGCCACAGACATCATTTCGGCAGGATCGAGACGGCGTTCCGGTCCCTGACCGCACGGCGGCAAGACCCGGAAGCGCTGCGCCATTTCTTCCAGAGCTGGGCGCAGACCAATAACAGCGCGATGACGACGGCGGGGATCGGCAACCGTCTCACCCTGCTCCTGCACCGTAACAAGGACGTTCCCGACACGAAGGCGCTGCTGCGCGCGATGACCAGCCTTGACCGGATCATCGACGAAGATCTGGCGGTCACCCACAAGGTCCTGCATTCGGAAATGTACTACAGGATGGCGACGGACATCGTCGGCGACGACAAATGGTTGTTGCGGCGCTATCTTCATCCTTCCGCGATCGACTTCAAGGCGTGGAAGGACCAGGCGGCGCTGCGCAGCCCCGACCTGCTCGTGTCGCTGCTGACCACGCTCGCCCACGAGATCTACACGCATGGCGAGGTCGAGTTCATCCTCCCGCTGTTCACGCGCTGGCTACGCGAGGATTATGGCGTCCCATCATCCGAATGCCGCCGGACGCTCGACTGGATCAGCGTGCATTGCGGGCCGACCGAACGGAATCATTTCTTCCACGCGCTCGATGCGATCCGGCATTATGGCGACGCGATGGACGCCGATATCAGCGACTATTCGCTCGACGAGATCGTCGGCACCTATCTCGAGAAGAAGGCGGCCGTGCTCGATCATGTCTGCCGGGAGGCCATGGCCGAACTCGAGCCCGTGCATTGACCATCGCCGCGCGCGACGCGGACGCGCCGATGCTGTGGATTGCGGACTGCGACTTCACCCCCGATCCGCGGCCGGCGCTCGCCGCGGCGCTCGGCGACCCGCCGGTGGTGGCGGTCGCGCAACTCGCCTCCGCGCCGGTGATCTGCACCGCTGCCTATCTCGAGCGGCTGCGCGACCTGAACCAGCTGCTCGACCGCGCGCTGCGCGCGATCGTGACGCATTATGCCGACGATCCCCGCATTCGCGCGGTCTATGCCCTGCCGGAAGCGCTCGAGGCGATCCTGCGCCTGGCGCATGGGCGGCCGTACCGGACCGGCTTCTATCGCCCCGATTTCGTCTACGACCTGGCAGGCGGCCCACGTCTTTGCGAGATCGGCGCGCGTTATCCGCTCAACGGCTGGATGCTCAGCCTGCGCGCCGGCGAAAGCTATGCGCCGCACGTCGCGCGCGCGGGGCTTGCGGTCCAGGCCGGGCAGGGCCGGTTCCTCGACGATCTGTGCGCCGCCTATCGCCCGGGCGAGACCGTCGTGATGGTGCATGCGCGCGAGGCGGGCACCGAGATCTTCCTGCTCGCCCAGGCGTTGCGCGATCGCGGCATCGCGTTCGTCCGGGCGCATCCTGCCATGCTGGCCGTGCAGGACGGCCGCCTCCTCGCCGGCGGCGCCCCGGCCGATCACTGCATCCTGGAAATGGATCGCAGCGAAGTGCCGCTGATCTCGCCGGAGGCACTGCGGCACCTGATCGACAGCGGCGCCTATTTCAACGATGTCCGCACCCTGATCCTGGTCCATGACAAGCGCACGCTGGCCGTGCTGTGGGACGACACGATCATGCGCGACCTGCTGACCGCGGAGGACAATGCGGCGCTCCGATCCTTCCTGATCCCGTCATGGACGATCGCCGACCAGGCCGGCTGCGACGCGCTGCTCGCGCGCGACGAGGACATGATCGCGAAGCGCAGCAGCGGCGGCCGCGGCATCGACGCGCTGGTGCGGAGTGAATGCGGCGAGGCTGCGTGGCGCGAGCGGGTGCGCGCGGGATGGGCGGAGGACATGTACCAGCTCTATCTTCCGCAACGGGCATTCGCCGCGCCCGGCGAAGCTGCGCCAATTCACCTGGTCGGCATGCAATTGTGCCGCGACGACACCAGCTATGGCGCCGGCGTGTTTCGCGGATCCGACGAGAAGATCATCAACGTCCATGGCCGGCGCGGCCACATCTATGTCCCGCTGATCGCGCCGTGACGACGCTGTCCGTCATCATTCCGCTGTTCGACAAGCGCGCCTTTATCGGCGAGGCGATCGCGTCGCTGGCGCAGCAGGACATGCCGCCCGACCAACTGATCCTGGTCGACGACGCCAGCACCGACGGCAGCACCGAAGCCGCGGAACAGGCGCTCGCCGATCATGCCGACGCGCTGCGCCCGGCACGGGTGGCGCTGGTCCGGCGCCCGCGCAACGGCGGGCCCGGCGCGGCGCGCAACACCGGCCTCGACCGTGCCGACACCGACCTGATCCTCTGCCTGGATGCGGACGACGCCCTGCGCCCCGATGCGCTGCGCCGGATGCGCGAGGCGATGCGCGACCATGCGCTGGCGATGATGGTGCTCGGCTATGCGAGCGATCCGCCGGGCGAAGTGTTTCCGGAAATAAATGCCCTGGCCGGGGAGCTCACCCCGCTGGCGGGCGACGTCCTGCTGCTCGCCGATCCGCTGCGCGCCGCCGCGAATCCCGATTTCCTCATGGGCCGGGCGAGCAATGTGGTCGTGCGCCGCGACGCGATCGGGGCGCATCGCTATCATCCGGCGGCGCGGCTGAACGAAGGGATCGACCTGTGGTACCGCGTCGCCCGGTCGATCGTGGCGGGCGGCGGCCGGGTCGGGCTGTTCGCCGCGCCGCTGATCCGGTTCCGCATTTCCGGCGATAGCCTGTCGCACCGCGCGCATCGTGACTGGCGCACGCTCGAGGTGCCGCCGATCGTGCACCGGTACCGGGACAGCGGCGACCCGCATGACCGCGCGGTCGCGCGCATGCTGGCCGATCGCTGGCTGGCCCATGCCCTGTCGACCCTGCCCGACGACCAGAAGGCGCTGTTCCTCGTGCATCACGAGGATCTGCTGCTGCAGATGAACATGAGCGCAGCATGACCCCGCCCGACGACGCGACGCTGATGCGCGATTGTTTCCGCCGCGCACGCGAGCATGGCTTCTACCGCGCGCATTTCAGCGGCTTATCCGACTGGCGCGACGCCCCCGCCACCGACAAGAAGGTGCTGCTGGAGCAACTGAGCGACTTCGCGCCGGGCGACGAGCCGCGCGGCGTCTATCTGGTGCGCTCCGGCGGCAGCACGCAGCGGCCGCTGATCTTCCCGGTCGACATCGCCGAGAATCTCGCCCAGCGACAGGCGCTGTCGGCATGCCTGACGACGCACGGCGTGTTCGACGCCAGGACGGTCGCGCTCAACATCTTCGGCTATTCGGACCTGTACCGTACCGCCGCGATCCTCGACGACCTGCTCGAACGCTGCGACGCGACGACCCTGCCGATGAGCGCGCATGCGCGGTACGAGGACATGCTGTCGATCGCGCGGCGTTTCCGGCCGACGCATCTGCTCGGCACGCCGTCGAAGCTCATCCTGTTCGCGCATTTCCTGACCGATGCAGGCGAGACGCTGCCGATTCCGCAGCTTCTCTATGCTGGCGAGCCGCTGCGCGACACGACCCTCGCACTGTTGCGCGCGACCTTCGGCACGGAACAGATCTGGTCGCTCTATGGCGGGGCGGAGACCGGCATCTGGGCATGGTGCGACGCCAGCCGCCATCCCGGCCTGTTCCGGATCCTGCCGGGTCTGGTGGTGGAAATTCTGGCGCCGGACGAAGACGGCTTCGGCCCGCTCGCCGTCACCAACGGCTTTCGGACTCGCTTTCCGGTGTTCCGCTACCGCGTCGGCGATGTCGGCCGGCTGGTCGAACGCGACGGCGAGCGCTTCCTCGAGCTGCGCGGGCGCGACAGCCGATCCTTCCAGTTCGCCGAGATGACCTTCGACCTGGACCTGATCGCGCCGCTGGTCAGCGCGGCCGACGGCTTCCAGCTGCAGTTGCGGTTCGACGCGCGAGGCCGCGACACGCTGCAATTGCTGGTGGTCGACGAGGCGGGTGCCTGCGCGACCGAGGCGATCGCCGCACAAATGGCGCGGGTGCTGAACTGCGCCGCCGGCGCCTGCGAGGTCAGCCGCGTGCCGCGTGCCGGGCTGTACCAGGATCCGGCAACGACCAAGACACCGGCGATCGTGGATTTCCGGCGCTGATCGTCGGGACCGCGCTGGAGAGCTTTCCAGGTCGCGTTATCCTCCCTTCCGTTCGCCCTGAGCTTGTCGAAGGGCCGCTCTTTCTTCCCGGGGAAAGAATGACAGGGCTCGGCAACCCCCGGGTCAAGTCCGGGGCGGAACGGGAGAGGTAATTCCAGACACCCAGTTTTTGCGCTAGGCCCGGCTCAGCCGCGCCGTCCAGGCATAGCCGCGATAGAGCGGGCGGAAGTCGGCGTGGAGACCTTGCGCGGTGGCAATTTCCTCCACCGCACCGCGCAGGGTCGCGCGCGGCGAAACGTCGAACCGGGCGAGCCATGCGAGCAACAGCCGGTGGAACGCCCGGGGCAGGCCCTCCTGCTGGCCGAAATCGACGATGTCGAGCCGCCCGCCCGGCGCCAGCTTGGCCGCGCCTTCGCGGATCGCGCCGAGCCAGTCCGGGATCATCGACAGGGTATAGCTCTGGAACACCCGGTCGAACTGCGCGACGCCGAACAGCGCCTGCGCGTCGAACGCGGTCGCGTCGCCCTGCGCGAAGACGATACGGTCGGCCAGCCCGGCCTTCGCGACATTCCCGCGCGCGGTCTCCAGCATCGCCTCGGAAATATCGATCCCGTAGAAACGCGCGTTCGGCCACGCCCTTGCCGCGACGATCAGGTTGCGCCCGGTGCCGCAGCCGATCTCGATCACGCTGCCGCCCGGCGGCGGGGCGAGCTCGCGGATCAGCTGGTCGCGGCCGAGCAGATAATATTTGCGGGTCAGGTCGTAGAAATGGCGCTGCGTCCGGTAGATCGCATCCATGTGCCCCGCATGGCCTGCATCCATGCTCAGCCCAGCACGTACAGGTGCACGCCGCCATAGATCGAGGAGCGGTCGCGCTTCGTATAGTCCAGCGACTCCTCGGCGCGGTAATCCCAGCGGACCAGCACGTCATCGGGCACGCGCCCGGGCAGGATCGTCGCCGTGCCGGCGGTGCGGAACAGCACGCGCGCGCCGGGCTTGGCGGTCCGCGTGATCTCGGTCCACAGGTCGGTCAGCTGCTCGTCGGTCATCCAGTCCTGCGCGTCGAGCAGGATATACCGATCGAGCGACGCGTCCTCGCGGCTGCGCAGATAATCGGTGAAGTTGACGTGGCGCACCTCGATCCGGTCGACGCGCTCGACGATCTCTTCATAATGCTCGCGCTGCAGATAGGGCGGCAGCGGCGCCGACGGGCCATCGCCATAGCCGCGGTTGAACGCCTGCCAGGCGAAATAATTGTCCTTCAGGTCGAAATCGCAGGCGAGCTTTTCGAGCCGCTCGCGCAGCACGGTCGCCATCTTCTCGTCGCCGGCCAGCGCTTCGTACTGCGCGGGCGGGATGCCCAGGCCAAACAGCGAGGCCGGCTGGTCGGTCAGCCAGCGGATAAAGGCCTTGTCGAACATCGGCGCGAATTCGCGGTCGAAGATCTCGCGCTGCTCCTCGATCGAGTTGGCCTTGAGCAGCACCTTCGGGTTGAGCCCGTTCAGCCGCGCCAGGATATGGGCGGCGCTGATGAAATTGCCGAGCAGCCCGCGCTTGTACACGCCGCGGGCGAAGCCGCCGATGCGGCGGCGGCCAATCATGTCGCGCCCCTCCCAATAGCGCCGCGTAGTCTCGTCGAGATGCGGGCGCACATGCGTGCGATAGGCCTGGATGTTGGCGCGGCTGTTGGCGTTGCCGAAGAAGCGATGGAATGCCTCGTAATCCGGCAACTGCCGGGCGGCGGCGAGCTTCAGCTTGTTGAGCGCGATATGCGCGGTGTTGAGATCGACCGCGGTGATCGCCCGCGGATTGGCGGTGAGATAGGAGAGCACGTTGCAGCCGCCCGACGCGATGGTGACGACATGGCTGTCGGGCGTGATCGCCAGCGCCTCCATATCGACCGCCGGGTCTTCCCAGATCTGCGCATAGACAAGGCCGCGAAAGGCGAAAGTGAAGGCGCGTTCGAGCAGGCCCTGCTTGGACAGATGATCGTGCCGGTGCACGGCGGCGCGCACGGCCTTGTTCTTGGAAGCGGCGGGCGATCGATCGGCGACAGCCATGACAAACTCTCCTCGCGGACCTGTGGCAAGCGGGGCCCACGCCCCGCTAGGACAATCCGATGACGCTTCCATGACGGCCCCGCGACTAAAATGATAGAGTGTCGGGATGGGTAGGGGTGGCGGAGCGGCGGGCTCTCGCGCCTTTTGCCGGCGGTTGAGGTTCAGGCGTCCCGATCAGATAGCTTGCCAACCGCATCGCTATAGGCGAGCAGCGCATCTTCAGGCATTCAGATCGACGCATGACCCGCAGGCATTCCAGAAAAGATCCCTATGGAGACCTGCACCGCGAGGAGGAAGCTCCGGCGGAAGTCGTAGTCTGCTGGCTCTGCGGCAGGCCGACCGGCAAGACCATCGTCTGGCACCATCCCGTGCCCAAGAGCCGGGGCGGGCGTGACGTCGTGCCGATGCACCCGATTTGCCAGCAGACGCTGATCGCCAATTTCACCAATGCCGAACTGCAGCGCCACGGGATGGATGTGGACGCTCTGCTGGCCAACCCCAATGTGCGCAAATTCGTCGATTGGGTCGCGAAGAAGGACCCGGATTTCACCGCGACCACGGCCAAGAAGCAACGCTGACCGCGCCTGAAACCAACTCTCCGCTACCGGCCCGCATTGCCCGTGAACGATTGATTTCGGGGAAGCCGCCATCGGCCACGTTCGTGCCCGCACCGTAATGGACCTGCCGGCGAAAGGGGGGCCGGCAGGTCCGTACGCATGGCGCCGCAAAGGAGGGGGAATGGCGGCGCCCGGGTTACTCGCCTTTCGCTTGGGAAGGAAAGACGGAGCTAATACGCCCGTCGAGTCCGGTCGGACGCACGACGGCGAAAATTTATTTCCGCGTGCCGGAACTCAGACCGGCGAAAGCGCGCCCGTCGCGACGACCGGGCCGGTCGGCAGCCCGGTCGGCGAGCCGCCCACCGGTTCGAGCGAGACGGCAAGCGTCGCGCCCGCCGCCAGGCGCGCGCGGTTGGCCTGGTCGACCGCAAGGCTCGATGCGCCGCTCGGGCGCAACAGGCCGAGCGAATGCGGCACGCCGTCGCCGCCGATCACCCATAGTTCCGCACTGCGGCGCGCATCGGCCAGGGCGGCGGCGGTCAGCCGCAGCGCACCGCTCGCCGGATCATAGACCGCCGTCACCGGCGCACCCTTTTCGACCGGCGCAATCGAGGCGACGAGCATGGTCGCGGGCACGGCGGCTTGAGTCGGTGCCGGGCGCGGCGTGTAGTCGATCGGCCGCAGCACGATGAACAGCAGCAGCGCCGCCGCCGCGACGCTCGAAATGCCAGCCGCCGCCGGCCAGAAGAAGCGGCGATTGGGCGGCGTCGGCACGTCCATCGCCGCAGGGCCGTCGATCGTCCATTCGACTCGCTCGAGCACGCCGGCGGGCGCCGTCATCGCCGGCCAGAGATCGAATAATGGCGCGAGATAGTGGCGCCACCGCTCGACCTGCTGCGCGAAGCCGGGCTCGGCGAGCACGCGGCGCAGCGCGACAGCGCGTTCCTCGCCGTCGAGGATGCCCAGTGCCAGCTCGGCCGCCTCCACGTCCGGCGTATCCAGATCGATATCGTCGCTCATCGCTCGAGGCATTCCCGGAGCTTGGCGAGGCCGCGGCGGACCCAGCTCTTCATCGTGCCCAGCGGCACGGATTCGCGCTCGGCCAGTTCGGCATAGGTGACGCCGTCGAAAAAGGCGGTGCGGATCGCGCCGCGCTGGCGATCCTCAAGCGCTTCGAGGCAGCCGTGAAGGCGGTGCGCTTCTTCGTCGGCGACCAGCGTGTCGCTGACAAGCGGCGCCTCGTCGAGGATCGGCGGCGCATCCTCGATCGGAGTCGCTCGCCGCACGCCCTGCGCACGACGCCAGTCGATCGCCCGGTTGCGCGCGATCGTCGCAAGCCACGTGATCGGGCTCGCGCGGTGCGGCTCATAGGCGCCCGCCCGCTTCCAGATCGTCAGATACACGTCGTGCAACACATCTTCTGCCGCCTGCCTTTCGCCGCAGATACGGTAGCAGATGCCGAAAAGCTTCGCGGAGGTGAGCGCATAGAGATCGCGAAAGGCCGCACGGTCCTCATGCCCCGTCCGGACCAGCGCCTCGACCAGTTTCAGGCGCGCGTCACTGGCCTGTTGCAGGGCGGCTTGGGGCGAATCCGTCACGATCGGGACGCTAGAGCGTTTTCGAGCTGGCTGGAACAGCCCGCGGCTCGGAAAACGCGACAACCAAAAAAAACGGGAGCACTTCGACCTTGGTCGACGTGCTCCAGCCCCGGCGGGTATGCACGGCAATCCCGCGCATACCCGCCAGTCGTTATTTCTCGGTCATGCCGCCGGCGACCGGCCAGTCGGTGTTGCCCACCCGGGTCAGCTGCATGTCGAAGAAGCGCTGCGGCGGCTGGCCTGGCATGATTCGGTCGCCCACCTCATGCCATTTCCCGTTCTCCAGCGTGGCGGTATATTTGATCGTCGCCGGGCCTGCCGGGATTTCCCAGACATAACCCCGCACACCCTCACCGGCCGCCGGCACGATCGAGAAGGTCCCGGCGCGTCCCTGCGCATAGGAGCGGAAGGTATAGGCGCTGGTCGCCGGATCATAGGAGATCACCGCGAACGCGTTGAAGCCTATCGAGCCGTCGGGATTGAAACCCTTGCCCTCGATCACCTTGATCGTGCCGCCCAGGAAATTGCCGATCCGCTCGGTCTGGGTCACCCGGTGCTCGCCACCAGGGCCCTGCGTTACGGCGGGGCCGCGCCAGGTGCCGTCCATCCAGCTCAGTCTGGCGATCGCGGCGCGTTGCGCCTCGATCGTGGCCGGATCGACCGCCTGCGCCGCCGCGCCGGTGAGAGGGGTTGCCGCCAGCACCAGCGCCGCGGCGCGCATCCAGAATTGTCTCGTCACGCCATGCTCCTTCTTCGATTGCGTAGGCCCGGCCGGGATGGCAGCCTTGCGCCATGCCGAGCGCCCGCCCCGCTTTCCGTCTGCCGACCGCGCCCCGCAACGCCGGCTTCGCGAAGCACGCCCGAAACTTCGCGAATCGCGCCATGGCCCTGCCGGGTTTCCCGGTTCTGCCCATTGCCGGCCTGGCGGGAGGCATCCTGATGGTCGTGGTCGGCGCGTTCGGCACCGGTGAGATGCCGCTCGGCACCCGCATCGCCTTCTGGGCAGTGCTGCTCGGCTGGAATGTGCTGAAATGGCAGCTCTGGTTCGCCCTGCTGGTCCACCGCACCGCCGACTGGTCCCGCGCCGCCGCGATCGGCACGATCATCCTCAACCTGCCGCTGCCGATCGAAATCTCGCTGGCGCTGCGCCTGTTCGGCGTAGACTATGCCGCCGATCCCGCGCGCACCTGGTCCGAGGCGCTGGCGATCAGCGGGGCGATCTTCCTCGTCCTGCTCATCGCCGGGATCAGTCGGCGAATGAATCCGCCCCCCGCCCCTCTGGTCGCCACCCCGTCGGCCGTGATGCCCGACGGGTTGCTCGATCGCGCCGGGCTAACCGATCCTTCAGCGCTCCATGCGATCGAGGCGGAGGATCATTATTGCCGTTTGCACCTTGCGGGCGGCCGCAGCCTGCTTGTCCTGCACCGCTTCGGCGACGCGCTGGCCGAAGTCGCGGATTATGACGGCGCGCAGGTGCATCGCGGTGCCTGGGTCGCGGCAAACGGCATCGCGGGCGCGCGGCGCGACGGGCGGCGCTGGGTGTTGCTGCTCGCCGATGGCGCCGAGATTCCGGTCAGCGCCAGCTTCGCCGCCACGGCCCGCGACCGGGGCTGGCTGCGTGTCCGGCGATAAAGCATCGGCTAGCGGGTAGCGTTCGCCGCGCGCTTTGCGTAAAGGCCGCCGCATCCGCTTTCGCCGAGAAGGAGCGCGTCGTTTATGCGCATCGCCATAGCATCCGATCACGCCGCCTTCGCGCTGAAGGACATGCTGGTCGCGTGGCTTGGGGAACAGGGTCATGAGGTCGCCGATCTCGGACCGCATTCTGACGCGCGCGTGGATTATCCCGATTATGGCTTTGCGCTTGCCGCGCATGTCGCGGCGGGCAAGGCCGAGCGCGGTATCGCCTTGTGCGGTTCGGGCATCGGCATCTCGATCGCGGTCAACCGCCATCCCGGCGCCCGCTGCGCGCTGGTCGGCGAGCCACTGTCGGCGGCGCTCTGCCGCGAACATAACGACGCCAACATCCTCGCCATGGGCGCCCGGCTGACGGGCGAGGACATGGCCAAGGCCTGCGTCACCGCTTTCCTGGCCACCGAATTCGCCGGTGGCCGCCACACCCCGCGCGTCGAGATGCTCGGCGCCCCCAGCTTCGCGAAGGAACCCGCATGAGCACCAATCCCCGCAGCCTCAATGACGTCCAGCCGGACGGCTTCTTCACCCGCGGCCTCGCCGAGGCGGATCCGGCGGTGTTCGGCGGCGTGCAGCATGAGCTGAAGCGCGAGCAGACCCAGATCGAGCTGATCGCCTCGGAGAACATCGTCTCCAAGGCAGTACTGCAGGCGCAGGGCTCGGTGTTCACCAACAAATACGCCGAGGGTTATCCGGGCAAGCGCTATTATCAGGGCTGCGAACCTTCGGACGAAGTCGAGACGCTGGCGATCGAGCGCGCCAAGAAGCTGTTCGATTGCGGCTTCGCCAACGTCCAGCCGCATTCGGGCGCGCAGGCGAACGGCGCGGTGATGCTGGCGCTGGTCAAGCCGGGCGAGACGATCATGGGCCTCAGCCTCGACGCGGGCGGGCATCTGACGCACGGCGCCAAGGCAGCGATGTCGGGCAAATGGTTCAACGCGGTCGCCTACGGCGTCGATCCGGTCACCCACCTGATCGATTTCGACCAGGTCGCGGCGCTGGCGCGCGAGCACAAGCCGAAGCTGATCATCGCGGGGGGCTCCGCCTATCCGCGCCAGATCGATTTCGCGAAGTTCCGCGCCATCGCTGACGAGGTCGGCGCGATCTTCATGGTCGACATGGCGCATTTCGCGGGCATCGTCGCAGGCGGCCTGCATCCCTCGCCGCTGGAGCATGCGCATGTCGTGACCACCACCACGCACAAGACCCTGCGCGGGCCGCGCGGCGGCATGGTGCTGACCAATGACGAAGCGATCGCCAAGAAGATCAACTCGGCGGTGTTCCCGGGGCTTCAGGGCGGCCCGCTGATGCATGTCATCGCCGCCAAGGCGGTCGCGTTCGGCGAGGCGCTCCAGCCCGAATACAAGAGCTACATCGCCGCGGTCGTCGAGAACGCCAAGATCCTCGCGGCCACGCTCAAGGAGCGCGGTGCCGAGGTCGTCTCGGGCGGCACCGACACGCATCTCGCGCTGATCGACCTCACCCCCCTGGGCGTGACCGGCAAGGATGCCGACGAAGCGCTGGAGCGGGCCGGCATCACCTGCAACAAGAACGGCATCCCCAACGATCCGCTGCCGCCGACCAAGACCAGCGGCATCCGCGTCGGCTCGCCCGCGGGCACCACGCGCGGCTTTGGCCCCGCCGAGTTCCGCGAGATCGGCAACATGGTCGCCGATGTGCTCGATGGCCTGCGCAAGAATGGCGAGCAGGGCGACGCCCAGGTCGAAGCGGCGGTGCGCGAGCGCGTGCTGGCCTTGTGCGCGCGCTTCCCGATCTATCCGGAAGGCGTGTGATTTGAGGTGTCCGTTCTGCGGCCATGAAGACAGCCAGGTAAAGGATAGCCGTCCGACCGAAGACGGCGCCGCGATCCGCCGGCGCCGCCAGTGCGAGGGCTGCGCCGCGCGGTTCACCACCTTCGAGCGCATCCAGCTGCGCGAGCTCTATGTCATCAAGAGCGAGGACAAGCGCGAGCCGTTCGACCGTGAGAAGCTGCTCCGCTCGGTCTCGATCGCGGCACGCAAGCGCCCGATCGATGCGGTGCGCCTGGAGAAGCTGGTCTCCGGCATCCAGCGCCAGCTCGAGACCCAGGGCGAGAACGAGGTGCCCTCGAAACGCATCGGCGAGATGGTAATGGAGGGGCTGAAGGGCCTGGATTCGGTCGCGTACATCCGCTTCGCCAGCGTCTACAAGGATTTCCGCGAGGCCAGGGACTTCGAGGAATTCGCCGGCAATGTGAACGAGGTGGGCAAGGGGTGAGTTGGGTTGAAGGCTTGCCTTCTCACCACCGTTCGTCCTGAGTAGCGGCTGAGCGAAGTCGAAGACGCGTATCGAAGGACAGGTTTTGAGCTTCTACGCCTATATCCTGCGCTGCTCCGACGGCAGCTATTATGCCGGCCATACCGACAATCTCGAGCAGCGCCTGGGGCATCATGATCGCGGCGAAGTCGAGGGCTATACCCAGAATCGGCGTCCGGTGTCTCTCGCCTGGTCGCAGGATTTTCCCTCCCGCCTTGAGGCACTCGAAGCCGAACGCCAGATCAAAGGCTGGACGCGTGCCAAGAAGGAGGCGTTGATCGCGGGAGATTGGGAGGCCATTCGGGTCCTCGCGCGCAAGTCCTTCGATACGGGTCTTCGACAAGCTCAGCCCCTGCTCAGGACGAACGGGGAGGAGATGCCCCTTCCATCGCTCGCCCCGCCCCCCGTCATCGTCCTTGTCCGCCCACAGCTCGGCGAGAATATCGGCAAGGCGGCGCGCGCGATGCTCAATTTCGGGCTGACCGAGATGCGCCTCGTCTCCCCGCGCGACGGCTGGCCCAATCCCTCGGCCGGCCCGGCCGCGTCGGGCGCCGATGTGGTGCTCGAACAGGCGCAGGTGTTCGACAGTGTCGCCGATGCCGTCGCCGATTGCGCTCATGTCTATGCCACCACCGTGCGCAAGCGCGGGGTGACCAAGCCCGTCGTCACCCCGGACGAAGCCGCGACGGCGATCCATGCCTCCACCGCGCGCACCGCCATCCTGTTCGGGCCGGAGCGGTCGGGGCTCGAAAGCGACGACGTCGCGCTTGCCCGCACGATCATCACCGTGCCGATCAATGCCGAGTTCGGGTCGCTCAACCTTGCCCAGGCAGTGATCCTCGTCGCTTATGAATGGTCGAAGGGCATCGCGCTCGCCTCCCCGCCCGAGACCGAAATGCCCGAACCGGCAGAGCATGAGGAGCTGGAGGGCATGATCCTGCAACTCGACGCCATGCTGGAGGCAGCGCATTTCTTCTATCCGCCCGATCGCACGCCAGTGACGAAGCGGACGCTGCGCACCCTGCTGACCAAACCAGGCTGGTCGAGCCAGGAAGTGCGGACGATGCGCGGCGTGTTGTCGGCCCTTGCCGGCGCGAAGCGATCGAAGGCGCCGCGCCAATCCTGAACGCAGGGCAGCGCACCGGCTATGCCGGACCGCCGATTGCGATTATGCCGGACATGTTCATCGCCCCAACAAGAGCGCGACGCCCGCCGATGGCCGACCTGATTCCGCCCGATGCGGCCACCCCTTATCTCACCATCCGGGCCAAGGGCGAGAAGAGCCCGCTCGAGATTCCGACCGACACGATCATCCAAGCCTACAAGCATCATGGCGCGCTGCTGCTGCGCGGCTTCACCACTGACCTCGACGTTTTTGGTCGTTTCACCGCGCAGTTCTGCTCTGGCTCGGTCTTCAACGAAAGCCGCGGCCGGCAATTGCTCGACGATGCGCGCAATATCCAGTCAGTCAGCCTGGGCACCGCGGCGTTCCCGCTCCACCCCGAATTGTCGCGCGAGCCGTGGAAGCCGGACGTGTGTTTCTTCGCCTGCCTCCACCCGCCGCGGCGGATGGGGGCGACGACGGTCTGCGACGGTAGTGCGCTGGTCGAGCGGCTGCCGTCTGCGCTGCGCGCAGAGATGGCCGCGCGGCGGCTGCGCTACACGCGACATACGACACAGGACGAGCTGATCACCTGGTTCGGCACGACGGAACCATCCAATGCGCAACTGGCCAATCCGCCCGCGCGCTGCCCCTTCACGTTCCGGCTAGACGGCGACCAGATCCGGCGCAGCTTCAGCCGCCCCTTCCTGCACAAGCCGATGTTCACCGATCGACTGGCCTTTGGCAATTTCCTGCTGTTCGCGCGCTACAGCATCGATCGCTGGGATTTTCCGCTGTTCGACGACGGCACGCTCGTCCCGCCCGCCTGGACTCATCTCGTCCGCGACATGGGCGAGGAGATTACCGCGGCGGTGGCATGGCGGCGCGGCGATATCCTGATGCTGGACAATACGCGCTTCCTGCACGGACGGACGGCGGTGGTGCCGCGCGACGGGCGGCTGATCGCCTCCTATTTCGGCTATCTCAACTTCGCCCTGCCCGATCCGGAGGCCCCGCCGAACCCGCCATGGCGTCTGGGCGGATTCTGGCCCCCGCGACCTTCCAGCTAATCTTTCCGTCGGTCGAACGCCGCCATCTCATACGCGATCGAGGCCTCGACCAGCCGGTCCCACAGATCGGCGATCACGGTGCCGGGCAGGCCCACCGCTTCGGCCGCGGCGCGGGCGTTGGCGATCACCCGCGCCTTGCGGGCCTCGTCGCGCACCGCGCCGCGTTCGGTCTTGATGCGGGCCGCCGCGTCCATATAGGCGAAACGGCGCGCGAACAGGGCGATCAGCTCAAGGTCGACCTGGTCGACGCCGGCGCGCACCTCGACCATATTGGAACAATCGGCGCCTGGCAGGATCGTCTCGGTCATATGGCCTGATAACGCCACTGGGACAGGTGTCCAGCGCTGCAGCGCCGCTCACTAAATGGCCGTTCTGGAACCAACTATTCTGTCACTAAATCGCCATTTTCTGGGGTCTTGCGAGTAAGCCTAGTTAAAGCTACCTCTCCGGCAACGCTGCACTGCGGCGAATTGCGACTCGATTGTGTCTCCTGAGGAAAATCTACCATGCGTCTCTTTGCCACCCTGGCGCTAAGCTGTCTCATGCTCTCGTCCACTCCGGCATTCGCCAAGGACGACAAGCCCGCCGATCCCGACAAGAAGATCTGCCGCCGCACCGAAACCACCGGCTCGATCCTCGGCGGCAAGCGCCAGTGCCACACTAAGGCGGAATGGAAGAGCATCGACGAGGCGAATGCCGATGCGGCGCGCAGGTTCACCGATCGTCGTGTCGGCATGGGCACCGGCCCGCTTTGACGCGGGCGTTATAAGGTTGACCGCGGCGACTCTTTCTGCAAGAGGCCGCCCCTTCGCAAAAGGCCCCGCACTCCGGTGAAGCGGCGGCCCTGCCTGATTCTCGAATCCTCGATTCCGAATCATGGGGCAGAGCGATGACCGGATATCGATCGGCGCCTTCGGGTGCCGGTCTTGTTGTTGGCACTTGCAAAGGTAATATACATGTCGAAGCGCTCCAGCGCCAAGTACAAGCTCGATCGCCGTATGGGCGAGAACATCTGGGGTCGTCCGAAGTCCCCGGTGAACAAGCGCGAATACGGCCCCGGCCAGCACGGCCAGCGCCGCAAGGGCAAGGTTTCCGATTTCGGCATCCAGCTGCGCGCCAAGCAGAAGCTCAAGGGCTATTATGGCGATGTGACCGAGAAGCAGTTCCGGGCATGCTACCATGAGGCCGCCCGCATGAAGGGCGATACCGGCCAGAACCTGATCGGCCTGCTCGAGCAGCGCCTCGACATGATCGTGTACCGCGCCAAGTTCGCGCCGACCGTGTTCGCCGCGCGCCAGCTCGTCAGCCACGGCCACATCAAGGTCAACGGCGTGAAGTGCAACATCGCGTCGCGCCGCGTGTTCCCGGGCATGGAGATCACGCTGGGTTCCAAGGCGCAGGAAATGGCGCTGGTGATGGAAGCGCAGAGCCTCGCCGAGCGCGACATCCCCGATTATGTCGCGCCGGACGGCACCGCCAAGGTGACCTTCACCCGCGTGCCGACGCTGGACGAAGTTCCCTATCCAGTGAAGATGGAGCCGAACCTGGTCGTCGAGTTCTACTCGCGCTGATCGATCGGTCTTCGGATCACGGAAACAAGGGCGGCCCCGCAAGGGGCCGCCCTTTCTTTTGGTTCAAGTTGTCCACTCTCTACTGCCGCCCCTCGCTGAGCGGACGCGGTTCGAATCCGATCAATTGGCCGTACTGGCGATGTCCATGGATTTGCGCAGGAACGTATCGATCTTGTCGAGCACCTCGGCTCGCACCTTGTCATCGACCAGCTGATGATCGAGACCCTTATACTCGATATATTCCACTCTGCCGTGAGCTGCCTTGAGTCGTGACTCCATGATTCGCGACTGCTCGACCTCTACGTTGAGATCCCGGTCGCCGTGGAACAACAATACGGGCACCTGAATGCGCTCGGCATTTCGTGCGGGCGAACCCTGGATAACGTGCGGACCTTTGCCGATCCTGGCTTCGACCAGCTTGTAATCAGTATATTCCTTTGCCCTGTCGAGGCGCGCTTGGAGGTCGGTAACCGGCGCGACCGCGGCAACTGCCTTGAACAGGCCCGGATCAAGAACCTCCGATTGCAATGCTGCGTAGCCGCCATAGGACCAGCCGACGATCGCGATCTTGTCCGGCGCCGCAATCCCCTGCTTCAACAGCCATCGGCCCCCATCGTTTACGTCGCCAATGGCGGTGCGCCAGGATTGATAGCCATTCTTCATGAACCAGGCTTCGCCATAGCCGGTCGATCCGCGATAATTCGGCTGGAGCACCGCAAAACCGCGATTGGCGAAGAACTGCGGGAGCCAATCGAACGTCCATTCGTCCCGAGCCTCGGGACCGCCATGCGGCAATACGATCGCGGGAATGTTCTTGCCATCACTCCCCGGGGGCAATGTCAAATAGCCCGGTATCATCGTTCCATCCGCGGCGGGGAAGGTAATCGGCTTCACCTGAGCAAGCACCGTCTTCGCCAACTGGGGCCGGACCGCCAATATCTCCGTCAGGCCTTTCGTCGTCTTGTCGAACAAGTAGAACCGGCCTGGATCGGTGTCGCTTCCTGCCCACAGCAACAGCTTCTTCTCATCGGCGCTCGCGTCAACGAAACTCACCATCGACTGAGGCGGCAAAACCTTGGCCAGGGATGCGCCAAACGCCTTGAGCGCCGGGTCGAAAAACGCGGTCCGGGGCTTGTCTTCGCTGTAGCCGACGCCGACAACCCTCGCCTGACGGCCAATCTGGACAAGTTGGTCGACATCGACGTGTGGATGCTCGAACACCAGCTCCTTCTTCAGGCTGCCATCGAGGGCAACCTTGAACAGCGCGGTACGGCCGCTCTCATTATCAAGACCATAGGCGACGTTGAGATCGGGATCGACGGCGTAAGGCTCGAACCCTTTCGACAAGCCGCCGTCATAGATCACCGTGCTTAACGGCAACCACTCGCGACTCCCCTGTTTACGATAACTATATATCGTCCGGTTTCCTATCATCCCCGTGCTCGTGTCTGGCTGGATGGCCATGACGCGGATCGTGCCGCGACCATCCGAGATATATTCCGATGCACTGGGTTTCGGCTCTTCGACGATCTTGCGTACCAAGGTCGTCGTATCCACTCGTTCGACGCCAAGCCCGTTACGTGAACTTCGCAGCATTGATCCGACGGTTTCCTCGGGTACAAAGGTTCGCGCCATGAGGACGTTGCCTGTGTCGTCACCCAGCCAATCGACCACGCCACCGCCTCCAGAGGCGATACCAAGAGAATTGGACGTGCTACGCGCACTCAATGGCTTCATGTCCGAGCCATCGGATTTCAGGGTGACGAGGCGGGTATAAGCGCGGAGCTCCCCTCCGATCTTCTCTATAATAAAAAACCGGCAGATCAGCCGCGTACCAGTGGACCAACGGCAATCCGTCAACCGCTCCGGTTCGCCTGTGGAGGCCAGGATAGGTTTCATCTCCGGCTTGCCGACCAGATTTACGACATACAATAGCGCGCTGCGGCCAGGCCCCGGCTGAATCAGGGCAATCGACTTGCCGTCCGGGGCCAGACTGATCTGCTCCACCGCCTGCCGTGCGCCAAATTTCACTGCCGCCTCACTCGCCGCCATCGCCGGCTGAGCGCCAAGATAGGATGCGGACGCCAGGGCCGCCGCCAGAAGCCAATGTTTCAATGATACCCCCGATTCAACACGTTACTGGAACAGTAGCGCGCCACCCAAGCGGCGCAAACACGGGTTCCCTCCATTTTGGTTCTATCCCCCACCGCTTGCGCCGGTCCCGGCGCGCTGCCAGAACGCCGCCCGTCCCAAGGCCTGCAAGGAACCAAGATGCGCGCCCTTCTCCTGCTGTCCGCCGCCTTCATCCTCACTGCCGCGGCGCCCGATTCGCCCGAAATCCCGCTACAGACGCTGAAGGACGTGACCAAGACGCTGTCGTCCGACGATTTCGAGGGTCGTGCGCCCGCCACACCGGCCGAGGACAAGACCACCGCCTATATCGTCGAGCGCTTCAAGGCCGCGGGCCTGAAGCCAGGCAACAAGGGCAGCTGGTTCCAGGACGTGCCGCTGGTCGAGATCACCGGCCAGAACGTCTCACCGCTCAGCTTCACCGGGGGCAAGACGCCGGTCAGCCTCGCCTATCGCACCGACATGGTCATCGCGACCTATCAGGTCGTGCCCAAAGCGGAGGTGAAGGGCAGCGAGGTCGTGTTCGTCGGCTACGGCATCAACGCGCCCGAGCGCGGCTGGAACGACTATGCCGGACTCGACGTGAAGGGGAAGACGGTCGTCATCCTGGTCAACGACCCCGACTGGCAGACCATGACGCTCGACGGCGATTTCGGCGGTCGCGCGATGACCTATTATGGCCGCTGGACCTACAAGTTCGAGGAAGCAGCCCGCCAGGGCGCCGCCGCCGCGATCATCGTCCATGATACCGAGCCGGCTGCCTATGGCTGGGGCGTCGTCCAGTCGAGCTGGACCGGCCCGCAGCTTCAGCAGGATACGCCCGGCGACCATATGGACCAGTCGAAAGCGATCGGCTGGATCCAGAAGCCGGCGGCCGAGGCACTGTTCGCCAGCGCCGGCAAGGATTTCGTCGCGCTCTCCGCCGCCGCGAAGGTCAAGGGCTTCAAGGCCGTGCCGCTCGGCGTGAAGGCCAATGTCAGCTTTGCCAACACGATCCGCCGCCAGGCCTCGAAGAACGTCATCGGCATCCTGCCCGGCACCGCGCGGCCCGATGAGGTCGTGCTCTATTCGGCGCATTGGGATCATCTCGGCCGCTGCGACGCGGTCAAGGGCGACGACATCTGCAACGGGGCGGTCGACAATGCCTCGGGTGTCGCCGCCCTGGTCGCCATGGCCGAGGCCAACAGCAAGGCGGGTCCAGCGAAGCGCTCCCAGGTGTTCCTCGCCGTCACCGCTGAGGAATCGGGCCTGCTCGGCTCCAAATTCTATGCCGAGAACCCCGTCTATCCGCTCGGCAAGACGGTCGGCGGAGTCAATATGGACGCACTGAAGATCTACCCGCAAGCAAAGGACTTCGTCATCACCGGCGCGGGCAAGTCGGAGCTGGAGGACATGGTCAGGCCGATGGTCGCGGCGCAGGGCCGGCGCATCGCGCCCGAACCCTCGCCCGAGCGCGGCTATTATTATCGGTCCGACCATTTCAGCTTCGCCAAGCTCGGCGTGCCGATGCTCGACGGCAGCGCGGGCGAGGACC
Source organism: Sphingomonas sp. BL-S-30 (assembly GCF_055521475.1). Classification (NCBI taxonomy): domain Bacteria; kingdom Pseudomonadati; phylum Pseudomonadota; class Alphaproteobacteria; order Sphingomonadales; family Sphingomonadaceae; genus Sphingomonas; species Sphingomonas sp. BL-S-30. Next base: position 4,230,112 of record NZ_CM145481.1, read on the forward strand.
TGGTCGTCGGCGGCCCGGCCGCCGGCAAGGCGGCGGCGGACGATTACAACACCAACCGCTATCACAAGCCGCAGGACGAATATGATCCCGCCTGGGACTGGGGCGCCGCGCTGCAGGACGTGAAGCTCTATTACACCATGGGCCGCACCCTTGCGGACGGCGCATCATGGCCTAACTGGTATCCGACCGCCGAATTCCGCGCGGTTCGCGACAAGAGTCGCGCGGAGGCAAAGTGAACACCCTTACCCCACCCGCCGAATGGGCGCCGCACAAGGCCGTCTGGATCGGTTTTCCGAGCCATCCCGATCTGTGGGAGGACGATCTCGAACCCGCGCGCGAGGAAGTCGCCGCCTTTGCGCGCGCCGTCCATGCCGAGGGCAAGGGCGAGCGCGTGCTGCTCGTCGCCGCCGATGAGGAAGCGGCCGATGCCGCCCGGGCGCTGGCCGGCGACGCGGCGCAGGTGGTGGTCGAGCCGTTCGGCGACATCTGGCTGCGCGATACCGCCGCGATCGTCACCGGCGACGGCCGCGCGCGCGATTTCCGTTTCAACGGCTGGGGCGGCAAATACGACCTGCCCGGCGACGACGATATCGGCCTGCGCCTCGCCGCGGAGCGCCGGATCCCGACCGACAGCTGCGACTGGATTCTCGAAGGCGGCGCGATCGACGGCGACGGCACCGGGCTGGTCGTCACCACTGCGCAATGCCTGCTCAACCCGAACCGCAACCCCGATCTGTCCCGAGCCGAGATCGAGGCACGGCTTGACGCGGATCTCGGCTATTCCCGGGTGATCTGGCTCGGCGACGGGTTGCTGCACGACCATACCGACGGCCATGTCGACAATCTCGCGCGCTTCGTCGCGCCGGGCCGGCTCGCCATTCCCGAGCCCGCCGAGGACGACCCCAACTGGCTGGTCTATCAGCATGCGGCGCGCGACGCGGCGCGCCACGATGTCGAGATCGTGCGCCTGCCCTCGCCCGGCCGCGTGCTGCGCGACGAGGAGATCATCCCCGCCAGCTATATGAACTTCTATATCGGCAACGCCGCCGTGGTCGTCCCGCAATATGGCGCGGCGAACGATGCGCTGGCCGTGGCGGCGATCCAGGCGCTGTTCCCCGACCGGCATGTCGTCGGCCTGCGGGCAGACGCGATTCTCACCGGCGGCGGCAGCTTCCACTGCATCAGCCAGCAGATTCCGGCCTGACGTTTTGCCGCCAAGTCGCTAAGGGCTCCCGCATGACCGAAATCACCGTCGCCGCGCTCCAGCTCGCCTTTTCGAACGATATCGACGCGAACATCGCCCATGTCTCCGAACTGGTCCGCGAGGCCGCGTCGAAAGGCGCGCAGGTCATCCTGCCGCCCGAGCTGTTCGAGGGCGAATATTTCTGCCGGGTCGAGGACGAAGGCCTGTTCGCCAATGCCAGGCCAGTCGGCGAGCACAAGGCAGTGCTCGCCATGCAAAGCCTCGCCGCCGAACTGGGCGTGACCATCCCGACCAGCTTCTTCGAGGCGGACGGCCCGCATCATTACAACAGCCTGGCGATGATCGGCCCCGATGGCGGGCTGATGGGCGTCTACCGCAAGAGCCACATCCCCGACGGCCCGGGCTATGAAGAGAAATTCTATTTCCGACCCGGCAATACCGGCTTCAAGGTCTGGCCCGGCCCGTCCGCGACGCTCGGCGTCGGGGTGTGCTGGGACCAATGGTATCCCGAGACCGCACGCGCGATGATGCTGATGGGCGCCGAGGTGCTGTTCTACCCGACGGCGATCGGCAGCGAGCCGCATGACGCCGATCTCGACACCAGCCGGCTATGGCGCCGCGCGATGGTCGGCCATGCCGTGTCGAACGTCGTGCCGGTGGTCGCCGCCAACCGCATCGGCACTGAACATGGCCAGCATTTCTACGGCCACAGCTTCATCACCGACGAGCGCGGCGACCTGATCGCGGAGTTCGGCGCGGAGGAAACCGGCGTGCTGGTCGCGACACTCGACCTCGACCGCATCAAGCGCCACCGCGCCGCCTTCGGCTTCTTCCGCGATCGCCGGCCAGAACTGTACGGGCGGCTGACGCAGGATATCTAGGGGCGGGCTTCCGTCGAAGTAGCCGTCACACCGAAACGCTTGGGCGATTATATTTTTCTTCTTCCCCGGCGGAGGCCGGGGCCCAGTGGGGAAACAGAAGGAAACGGCCGGAGCGACCCTTTCAAAGGTCCCCCAACTGGACCCCGGCCTTCGCCGGGGAAGCGTATATGTTGTCGCCGAGTGAGATCAGGGTCACGCCGCCCTAAGGCCGCGGCGCCTCGCCCACGTCCTCGCGGATCACCACCGGCTGCGAACAGCCATCCACCGTCCGAAGCACGGTCAGCACCTGCTTCGCGGGCGGCTCGGCCGTCAGCTTGTGCGGGCGGACCGGCACTTTGCGCTGCTCGACCTTCTGGACAGCGCTGTTCTGGCAGACGGGCTTGACGCCGCCCGACTCCGGAGCCGGGTCAGGCGCCGGCGCGGCGGCCATCATGACCGGCAGGGCAAGGATCGCAACGATACGCATGGCGACTCTCCTCGATGATTATCCATCCTATCATGGAAAGGCGCGATTTCACCCGCAATCCACGCCGTTTCGGCTGAGTTCACATTGGAGCGCCCATGGCCGCGCCCATGCAGAAGACAACGCACATCCTGAACGCCGCGTCGAACCTGCTGGGCATCACCCTGCTCATCATCGCCGGCCTGCACATCACCAACCAGGCGCAGAAATCGCTGGCCGACGAAGTCGCCTGGCTCAGCGCGGTCTGCTTCAGCATGAGCTGCGGCCTGTCCTATCTGTCGATCCGCTCCCCGCTCGAGCTCGATCGCTGGGAGGGGTGGGCCGACCGCACCTTCCTGCTCGGCATCGTCACCCTGGTCGTCGCGGTGCTGGTGCTGGCGATCTAGATTTCCACCGAAACGAGTCCGCTTCTTTCCGTTCGTGTCGAGCGAAGTCGAGACACCGGTCGACGAGGGAGCAGGTTTCTCGACTTCGCTCGAAACGAACGGCGAAACTGGAGGGTCGACTCAGGCCGGCTTCAGCTCCAGCGCCCGGGCGAACACGGCGTCGAACATCTCGTCGGTCAGCCGGCCGGTATTCTGATTGTAGCGCGAGCAATGATAGCTATCGATCAGCAGCCGCCCGTCGGGCACGCGGTGCTCGGCGAGATGCGCGAAGCGGCATTTCGGCAGCTTGCCGCCCAGGATCTTCACGGCCGACTGATGCGCGACCTGCCCCAGCGCCACGAACACACGCGCTTTCGGCAAAGCCGCGACCTGGCTTTCCAGGAAATGCCGGCAGGTACGAATCTCCTCGGGCACTGGCTTGTTCTGCGGCGGCAGGCATTTGACGGCGTTGAGGATCATCGCGCCGTGCAACTTCAGCGAATCCTCGGGCGTGCCCTCATAATCGCCGCTGGCGAGCCCATATCTGGCGAGCGCCCCGAACAGCAGCGCCCCCGATCCGTCCCCGGTAAAGGGCCGCCCGGTACGGTTCGCACCCTGCTTGCCCGGCGCGAGCCCGACGATCACCAGCCACGCCCCGGGATCGCCCCAGGCCGGCACCGGCGCGTTCCACCAGTCGGGCTGCTCGGCCCGGACCGTCTCACGATACGCCGCGAGGCGCGGGCAGAGCGGGCAATCGTGCGAGGGCTCGGTATCGGGGATCGGGCTTGGGGCGAACATCATAGGGCGCTACGCACGTCCGCGTGCCGATAACAAGATATGCCATCGCGATCGGATCGAACCGCCCGGGCCGCCACGGCCCGCCCGAGGCGGAACTGCGCGCCGCGATCGCCGCGCTCGGGCCGGTCACCGCGGTGTCGCGATTCTTCGCCACGCCGCCGCTCGGCCCCTCGTCGCGCCGCTTCGCCAATGCCGCGCTGATCCTCGATTCGCCCGAATCGCCGCCAGAACTGCTCGCCCGGCTGAAAACCATCGAACGCGCTTTCGGCCGCCGCCCGGGCCGCCGCTGGGGCGCCCGGGTGATCGATCTCGACATCATCCTGTGGTCGGGCGGCATCTGGTCCGGTGCCGCGCTGACGGTGCCGCACCGCGCCTTTCGCCAGCGCCGCTTCGTGCTCGATCCGCTCGCCGCTTTGGTCCCCGCCTGGCGCGATCCGGCAACCGGGCTGACGGTGCGTCAGCTCGCGACACGCGCACGCGCGGTTGACCGCCGCCCGCGCCGCTCGTAACGCGCGTCCCTGGTCGGGGCCCGTAGCTCAGTTGGTAGAGCAACGGACTTTTAATCTGTAGGTCTCGGGTTCGAATCCCGACGGGCCCACCACCATCCGGCGCTAGCGCGCAATGAACGGCCCGGCGCGCGCCTTCAGGCTGGCGATCAGGCCGGCCAGCGGCTCGGCCGGGTCCTCCTGGATCCAATAGGCCCGCACCGGGAACAGCGCGCCGACCGCATCGACCGGCCGCACCACCAGCCCGTCGCCCAGCAATTCCTCATGGCTGCCGCTGATCAGCGCGATACCCTCGCCCTGGGCGACGCGGGCGAGGATCCGGGGCGGGCCGAGATCGATGATCGTCGTGTTCAGCGCTGGCCCGATCGGCAGGATTCGCTGGGCCAGGAACCGGTGCATGTCGCCGCCGAACTGCTGCTGCGAGGTCAGGAAGATCTCGTCGCGCAGATCGGCCGGCCTGACCGTCGCCGAAGCGGCCAGCCGGTGGCCGGGCGGCATCGCCACCAGCACCCGGTCGTGCCACAGGCCGATCGAATGCGTGTAGGGCTCTGGCTTGCCCGGCAGCACCGCGAGCGACAGGTTGCCGTTCCGGAGCGCCGGCAGCAGCGCGCCGCGCTGCATTTCGTGCACGCCGATGTCGACGTCCGGCCGGCTGCGCGAAAAAACCAGCAGCTCGTCGGCCAGCCGGTCGCGGCAGATCGACGCAAAACACCCCACGGCGAGATTTCGAAGGGATTCTCCGCCCTTTGGTGCATTGATGCCGGAGCCGGCGGATACACTTTCCATGGCATTAATCCTGCGCGATCCAGCAGCTTAACGGCTGCGGCTTGCGACGAATGCGACGAAGCTGCGACGAATCCGACATTGCCCGCGACCGGGCTGCAGGCCCGCTCTTCTGCAAAGCACCGGAATGGCGCTATCATGTCGGACAAGAGGGGCAGAGCAGCATGCAGGACAGACCCGGCACCGACGCCATTCGCGACCGCTATCCGGCCGACACGCTGTCGCAGCTGCGCGCCGTCGCCGAGCTGCGCGAAAGCGAAGAGCAGTTCCGCATGCTCGCGGAGAATCTGCCCGGCCTGTGCTGGGTCGGCGACGAGAATGGCGTGCTGCGCTGGGCCAACAGCCAGTGGTACGAGATGTTCGGCGGGACCAGCGCTGAGCAGGGCGACCCGAGCGGGATCTGCCATCCCGACGATCTGCCGCTCGCGCTGAAGACCTGGAAACAGTCCTGGGATGCGGGCGAGACCTCGACCGTGGTGCTGCGCATGCTCTGCCCCGACGGTTCCTACCGTCCCTTCCTCAGCAAGGCCGTCCCGATCCGCGACTCGAGCGGCACCGTCGTGCGCTGGTGCGGGGTGCAGATCGATTTCAGCGACAAGCAGGCGCACGACCGGCGCCAGGCGGTGCTGCGCACTTTTCACGACCAGTCGCGCGACCTGAGCAATGCCGACGCGATCCTGACCGGCCTGTCGCGCATCCTGGCCGAGCATCTCGGCATCCCGCACATGCTCTATGGCGAGACCGAGGGTGGCGACGCGGACACGCTCGACGTGTTCCACGCGATGGGCGGCGTGCCCCAGCGCGGCGCCGCCGACCGGTTCGGGCTGAACAAGGCCTTTGCCAGCCTTGCCGAGCGTTATGACTGGAACGAGAGCCGGGTCGTCGAGGACAATCACCTGCTCGGCCGCTCGGCGGAGGACCCGGTGCAGCGCGCCGCCGACCTGATGGGCGTGCGGTCCAGCATCAACGTACCGATCGTGAAGGAAGGCCGGCCCGTCGCCATGCTGGCGGTGCTCGACACCGCGGTCCGCATCTGGACTCGCGACGAGATCGAATTGTGCGAGGAGCTGGCCGAGCGGGTCTGGGCAACCCTGTCCCGCGCGCGCGCCGAGACGGCGCTGCAGGAGCGTGAGCGCAACCAGGCCTTTCTGCTCGCCTGGAGCGACAGGGTGCGCGGCCAGGCCTCGCCCGACGCGATCATGCAGACCACCCTGGAGGCACTCGGCCGTCATCTCGGCGTCACCCGCGCGACCTTTTCCGAAAGCGACGACAGCGGCCGCGTCTTCCATATCCAGGGCGAATGGCGCGCCGACGTGATCAGCATCGCCGGCGGCAGCTTCTCGCTCGACGATGTGGGCGACATGGTGGAGCAGGAATGGATCGCGGGCGCGATCGTGCGCTATGACGATATCGTCACCGATCCGCGCATCGAGCAAGGGCGCGTGCCCGCCTATCTCGCCACCGAAATCCAGGCCTTCGTCAGCATTCCGCTGGTCGAGAACGGCAAGGTCCGCTCCGCCCTCTCGGTACAGAACAACGCCCCGCGGCACTGGCGCGACAGTGAGATCCAGCTGTTGCGCGACGTCGCCGAGCGCGTCTGGGTGATGCTCGAACGCGCCCGCGCCGAAGCCGAGCTGCTCGAACGCGAACGCCACCAGGCCTTTCTGATCGACTGGAGCGACAGGATTCGCGGCGAGGCCTCGCCCGACGCGATCATCGCGACCACGCTCGAATGGCTGGGCGGGCACCTCGGCACCACGCGCACCACCTATGCCGAATGCGACCCGACGGGAAAGATGTTCACCGTGACGGGGGAGTGGCGGGACGCCGTCTCCAGCATCCGCGGCAACAGCTTCCTGCTGCAGAGCGTCGGCGCCGCGGTCGACCGCGAATGGACCGCCGGCGAAATCATCCGCTACGAGGATGTCGCGAACGACCCGCGGCTCGAACCGGCCGCGGTCGCGCGCTATCTCGACGCCGATATCCGGGCCTTTGTCAGCGCGCCGCTGGTGCAGGGCGGCCGCATGCGATCCGCCCTGTCGGTGCAGCACAAGGAAGCACGGCGCTGGCATGACGGCGAGATCCAGCTGATCTGCGACATCGCGGAGCGCACCTGGGTGGCGCTCGAACGCGCCCATGCCCAGGCCGCGCTGCAGGAACGCGAGCGCAACCAGGCGTTCCTGCTGTCCTGGAACGACCGGATCCGCCAGCATACCAACGCGCGCGACATCCTGGCGGAGACGCTCGCGGCGCTGGGCGAGCATCTCGGCGCGATGCGCACCAATTTCGCCGAGGCCGAAGACGACGGCGCCGCGCTGTGCGTTCTCCAGGAATGGACCACCGGCCTGCCCAGCATCGTCAACCAGCGCTACCCTTCCGCCGCGCTCGGCACGAAGCTGGCCGCGGCGCATATGAGCGGCCTGCCGGTGCGAGTGAATGACGTCGCGACCGACCCGCGGTTCGACGAGCAGAACCGGCCGCTGTTCGACTCGCTGCAGATCGCGGCGGTGCTGACCCTGCCGATGATGCGGGCGGGCGTGATCGTGGCGGTGCTCTCGGTGCAGCAGGACAGGCCCCGGATCTGGACCGACAGCGAAGTCGACCTGGTCCGCGATCTCGCAGACCGCACGCTCGCCGTGCTGGAACGCGCCCATTCGGAAGAACGGCTCGCCGAAAGCGAGGCGCAGCTCTCCGCCTTTCTCGAAAACGCGCCGGTCGCAATGCACCTGAAGAATGGCGAGGGGCGCTATATCCGGGTCAATCCCGAATTCGCCAAGGCGCTCGGCCGCAGCCCGGAGGAGCTGTACGGCGCGCATACCGACGAGATCTTCCCGGCGGATATCACCGCCGAGTTGAACCGGCTGGAGCAACTTGCCCAGGACGGCCAGGTCGCCAGCGCCGAGATCGCGCTCACCGGCATGGGCGACATCGCCCATGTCCTGTCGATGGTCTTCCCAATCACCGGCGCCGGGGTCGCGCGCACCGGCGGCTTCACCCTCGACCTGACCGAGCGCAAGCGCGCCGAGGCGGACCTGGCCCGCTCGCGCGAAGCGCTCTACCAGACCGAGAAACTGTCGGCGCTCGGCTCGCTGCTCGCCGGGGTCAGTCACGAACTCAACAACCCGCTGTCGATCGTCGTCGCCCAGGCGGTGATGATGGAGCGCCAGTCGCGCGGCGGCGAACTCGCCGAGCGCGCGCAGAAGATTCGCCGCGCCGCCGATCGCTGCGCCCGCATCGTCCAGACCTTCCTCGCCATGGCGCGCCAGAAACGGCCCGAGCGCGAGCCGGTCGATCTCAACGCGGTGGCCAATGCCGCCTATGACCTTGCCGAATATGGCCTGCGCAACGACGGCATCGCCGCTACCCGCGATCTTGCCCCCGCTTTGCCCAACATCTCGGCGGATTCGGACCAGCTCCACCAGATCATCATCAACCTGATCGTCAATGCGCAACAGGCTCTGGTCGAGGCCGGCGTGCCCGACCGCGCGCTGACCGTGCGCACCAGGATCGGCCACGAGCCGGGCACCGTCATCCTCGACGTCGCCGACAATGGCCCGGGTATTCCGGAAGAGGCGCGCCGCCGCATCTTCGAGCCCTTCTTCACCACCAAGCCGCAGGGCCAGGGCACCGGCGTCGGCCTGTCCTTCTCGCAAGGCCTGGCCGAGGCGCATGGCGGCCGGCTCGAGCTGGTGCCCGCCGCGCGCGGCGCCTGTTTCCGCCTGACCCTGCCGATCGACGCCGAGCGCGCCCAGCCGGCCGTCGCGGAGGACCCCGCGCCCGCGGTCGAGGCTCCGGCACGCAAGGCCCTGGTCGTCGACGACGAGCTCGAAATCGCCGAATCGCTCGCCGACTTCCTGTCGATCGAGGGCTTTGCCTGCGACATCGCCGTCGGCGGCCGCGCGGCGCAGGAAAAGCTCGCCACGGGATATTATGATCTCGTGATCAGCGACCTGCGCATGCCCGGCATCGACGGGCCGCAGCTCCATGCCTGGATCGCGGCCGAGCGGCCCGACCTGCTCGACCGCGTCGCCTTCGCCACCGGCGATACATTGGGCGTCGCGGCCGCCCGGTTCCTCGAGGAGGTCAAGCGTCCCGTCCTCGAAAAGCCCTTCATGCCCGATGCGGTGCACCGGTTCCTCAAGCAGATGGATCTCGCATGACCACCCCAGCCAATCCGCACATTGTTGTCGTCGACGACGAGGAAGACCTGCGCGAGCCGGTCGCCGCCTATCTGCGCGAGCAGGGCATGGACGTGGACGAGGCCGGCGGCGGCGCCGATCTCGATATCATCCTCGGGCGCGGCATGCCGACGCTCGTCGTGCTCGACGTGACCATGCCCGACGAGGACGGCTTCAGCATCGCGCGCCGGCTGCGCGCGCTGAACCCGACCATCGGCATCGTCATGCTCACCGCGCGCCGCGACGTGATCGACCGCGTCGTCGGGCTGGAGCTGGGCGCCGACGATTATATCATGAAGCCGTTCGAGCCGCGCGAGCTGCTGGCGCGCATCCGCTCGGTGCTGCGGCGGCTGGCCGCGACTGCCCCGGCCGAAACGCCGGTCGCCGGCGTCGCCGACAATGACGACGAGGCGGACGATTCCGCGCCCGCGCCACGCGGCGCCTATCAGGAGGAATTCTGGATCCCCACCTCGCGCGGCGAGATTCGCGTGCCGGTGGAGTCGATCGAGTGGATCGAGGCGGCCAAGGACTATGCGCTGCTCCATACGCCGGAACGCAGCCACATGATCCGCATCACCATGGGCGCGCTCGAACAGGGGCTGGATCCGGCGCACATGATCCGGGTCCACCGCTCCGCCTTTGTCCGGCCGGGCTCGGTGCTGCGGATCAGCGCGATCGGGCGGCACATGGTGCTCGAGCTGAAATCGGGCGCCGTCGTCCGCGTCGGCCCGCGGCATTGGGGCGAAGTGCGGCACCGGTTGAAGGCGTAGCCGGATCGCCATCGGGCGGCCGGCTTCGACGGGCCGCGAGGAGATTCACGCGAAGGCGCGAAGGCGCGAAGGGGTTTTGGGGCGGGCAGCTCGCCCGATCGCCGGAGAAATGGGTCAACCCGCGGCCGTGGGAGCCGTACGGTTCACCTCTCGCGCAACTTCTTCGCGCCTTCGCGTCTTCGCGTGAATCCTCTTCTTGCCCGCTCTACGGCGCCATGCCGCACCGCAACAGGTTGGTCGCACCCCCGTCGCAACGTTGCGGACATTGAAAGGCGAATGCGTCAGACAGGCTGCCGTACCGTCTAACCAAGCCCCCCGGCGATGACGGTACGCAGCGTTCGCCTTTGCCCCTCACTGGCGGCGCCGGCATCGGCCATCCGGACCATGGGTTCGGGTGGTCGATTTGCGTTGGGGCCCGGTTCCTTCCCTTTTTTCGCCGACGGCAGCCGCGCGCGCCGGCAACAAGGGGCAATAAGCCCGTTCCGGTCTCATTCGTCGGGCAATCCGCCATGCTCGACGACGATTAGTCGCACCGGTCGCGCGGCGGGTTCATTGCGCAACCGTTCCCGTTAGCGGCCCTCAGCGCGGCCAATCCAGGCCGCCGACGTCACCCGGCAAAGGACCGGGGAATATTCAAGGAAAGACTAGTAATGCGTACCACTCTCTTCGTTCTTGCTCTCGCCGCCGCGCTCGCGGCTACCCCTGCCTGTGCGCAGGATGAGGCGCACAGCTTCACCGGTCCCCGCGTCGAAGCGACCTTCGGCTATGATTCGACGCACGCCGATGTCGGCGTTCCGTCCGATCAGGACAGTGTCGATGGCCTGCGGATCGGCGGCGCGGTCGGCTATGATCTGCCGATCGGCTCCCGTTTCACGATCGGCGCCGAGGCCGGCATCGGCTGACAGGTTTCGGGCAGCGCCGACGCGTCGATCGGCACCACCAATTTTCACCTGACCACCGGCCGCGACATCGACGTGTCGCTGCGCCTGGGCGCCAAGGTCGCGCCGAGCACCTTGCTTTATGTCAAGGCGGGCTATGCCAACAGTCAGTTCCGCCTGCGCACCACGCTTGGCGGCACCACCGGCAACACCGTCTCCACGGTGAGCACCAATGAAGATGGCTACCGCATCGGTGCCGGCGTCGAGCAGATGCTTGGCGACCATCTCTATGCCAAGGCCGAATATCGCTACAGCGACTATGGCGACCATGTTTCGCGTCACCAGGTCCTGCTCGGCGCGGGCTATCGTTTCTGAACGACCCCCGCCTTTCCACTCACCGCAAAAGGGCAGCGCCGGTCGTCCGGCGCTGTCCCGCGCGCAGGAGACATCCCGTGAAGCAGATCATGCCCCTCATCCTCGCCAGCTTTCCCCTCGTCATCATGATCGGGGTGTGGAGCGGCGCACTCTGACCTGGCCGCGCGGTCGCATGGCGCGACCGGCGGCTGTTGTTGCGGCTTGCATCGCCGCGCCTCCCGGTCAATCATATAGGATGGGAGCGCACAACAAGGTGCGAAGGAAGCGGCGCCAGCCCGCGACTCCCGATGGAGGGGTCCGATGCTCGATCGCCGTACTTTTCTCGGTGCCACAGGCGCTGCCATTGCCACCGCGTTTCTGCCGGCCGATGCCCATGCCATGCCGCTAGGGCTTCCGCCGGGGCTCCAGCTCTGGGCAGTGAAGGACGATCTGGCGAAGGATTTCGCCGGCACGCTGAAATCGGTCAAGGCGATCGGTTATGACCGGGTCGAGGCCGCCGGCTGGGTCGGTCTGTCGCCGGCCGATTTTCGCAAGGGCGTGGCCGCCGCCGGGCTCGATTGCGTCTCCTGCCATTATTCGATGCGCGATCTGATGGACGAATTCGAAACCAAGCTCGCCGCCGCGCGCGAGGTCGGCGTAAAATTTTTCGTGGCCTCTTCCCCCGCCTCGGCGAAACCGCTCGATCCGAAGCGCCCCTGGATCCAGGCCGTCGCCGAGGCGATGACGCTCGACGACTGGCGCCGCAACGCCGCGCGGATGAACGAGATCGGCGCGCGCGCGAAAGCGCTCGGCATGCGCTTCGCCTATCACAACCATCCGGCCGAATTCCTTGCCTATGACGGCAAGGTCGCGTTCCACGAATTGCTCGAGCACACCGATCCCGCGCTCGTCGCGTTCGAGCTCGATCTCGGCTGGGCCGCCGCGGCCGGGCATGATCCGGCGCATGTGCTGAAGGAGCATGGCGCGCGGATCGAGCTGCTCCACGTCAAGGACATCGCGACGAAGGAACGCAAGGCCGGGCGGATCGCCGACGACCTGACCACCGTGCCGATCGGCAAGGGCAGCATCGACTGGCCATCGGTCTTCGCCGCCGCCAAGGCCGCACCGATCAAGAGCTGGTTCGTCGAGCAGGAACCGCCATGGGTCCAGCCCCCGCTTGCCGCGATCGCCGAGAGCATGGCCTATCTGAAGACCCTCGCCGCATGACGGATCCGGTCCGCTATGCGATGGTCGGCGGGGGCGAGGGCGCGTTCATTGGCCCGGTTCACCGCACCGCCGCCGCCATCGCCGGCAATTGCCGGCTGGTCGCGGGTGCGCTGAGCAGCGATCCCGAGCGCGCGAAACGCTCCGGCGTCGCGGCGGGCATCGCGCCAGAGCGGAGTTATGCCAGCTACCAGGCGCTGCTCGACGGCGAGAAGGCACTGCCCGAGGACGAGCGCGCCGAATTCATCGCGATCGTCACCCCCAACCATGTCCATGCGCCCGTCGCCATCGCCGCGCTGGAGGCGGGCTTTCCCGTGCTCACCGACAAGCCGCTGACCGACACGCTCGACGCCGCGCTCGCTTTCCGGGCAGCGGCCACGCGCACCGGCGGGCTGGTCGGCGTCACGCATACGTATCTCGGTTATCCGATGGTGCGGCAGGCCCGCGCGCTCGTTGCGGCGGGCGATCTTGGCGCGGTGCGGCGCGTCGCGGTGCGTTACACGCAAGGGTGGCTGGCCGGGGCCGGCGACGCGGTCGGCAAGCAAGCGGAATGGCGGATCGATCCGGCGCGCTCGGGCCTGGCTGGCGCGTTCGGCGATATCGGCACGCATGCCTTTAACCTGGTCGAATATTTCACCGGCGAGCGCATGACCCGCCTCTCGGCGGAACTGCGCGCCGCCGTGCCGGGCCGGCTGCTCGACGATGACGGCGCCGCGATGTTCCATCTCTCGGGCGGCGGGCGCGGTACCCTGGTCGCCAGCCAGATCTGCACCGGCGATTCGAACGGGCTGGAGATATCGGTCTGGTGCGAAAAGGCCGGGCTGCACTGGCATCAGGAGCATCCCAACCATCTGCGCGTCGCGCGGCGCGGCGGGCCGGAGGAGATCTGGACGCCCGGCGTCGACCGGACCTATCTCGGCGAGGCGGCGATGCGCGTGACGCGCGTGCCCTCGGGCCATCCCGAGGGTTATCTCGAGGCCTTCGCCAATATCTATCGCGATTTTGCCGACGCAGTGCGCGGCAACGCGCCCGCCTCGCCCTGCTATGCCAGCCTCGCCGATGGCGTCGCCGGCATGCGCTTCATCCAGGCCGCTTGTGACAGCAGCGCGGGCGGCGGCACTTGGACCCATCTTGGGACCGATCTTGGAGACGATGCATGAAGGGTCCCGCCATCTTCCTGGCGCAGTTTGCCGGCGACACGGCGCCGTATAATTCGCTTGGCGCGATCGCCAGATGGGCGGCCGATCTCGGTTATGCCGGGGTACAGATCCCGACATGGGATGCGCGGCTGTTCGACCTGAAACAGGCATCCGAAAGCCAGGATTATTGCGACGAGGTCGCCGGGGTGTGCGCGGAAGCCGGGGTCGCGATCACCGAGCTGTCGACTCATCTCCAGGGCCAGCTCGTCGCGGTGCACCCCGCCTATGACGAATTGTTCGACGCCTTCGCCCCCGCCGAAGTGCATGGCAAGCCGGCCGAGCGCACTGAATGGGCCAAGGAACAGGTCCGCATGGCCGCCCGCGCCAGCCGCCGCCTGGGGCTCAACGCGCACGCCACCTTCTCCGGCGCGCTGCTCTGGCACACCATGTATCCCTGGCCGCAGCGCCCCGCCGGCCTGGTCGAGGAAGGCTTCAGGGAACTGGCGACACGCTGGCTACCGCTGCTCGACGTGTTCGAGGAGAATGGCGTCGATGCATGCTTCGAGATTCATCCCGGCGAGGACCTGCATGACGGGATCAGCTGGGAGCGCTTCCTGACCGCGGTCGGTGAGCATCCCCGCGCCAACATCCTCTACGATCCCAGCCATTTCCTGCTGCAGCAGCTCGATTATGTCGACTTCATCGACCGGTACCACGACCGCATCCGCATGTTCCATGTGAAGGACGCCGAGTTCCGCCCCAATGGCCGCGCCGGCGTCTATGGCGGCTATGCCGACTGGGCCGACCGCCCCGGCCGCTTCCGCTCGCTCGGCGATGGCCAGATCGATTTCGGCGCGATCTTCTCGGCCTTCACCAAATATGACTATGCCGGCTGGGCGGTGGTCGAATGGGAATGCTGCTTCAAGCACCCCGAACAGGGCGCCGCCGAAGGCGCGCCGTTCGTCGAAGCGCACATGATCCGCAAGGCCGACCGGGCGTTCGACGACTTTGCCGGGACAGCGCCGGATGCGGCGAGGAACCGGCGGATTTTGGGGCTGGAGCGGGACTAACTTCTCCCCTCCCTGAAAGGGAGGGGCCGGGGGTGGGTTGGCGAGCGAAGCTCGCCGCTCTACGCTAGCCAAATGCGCCGCGTCCCGAAGCTGATGACAGACCGAGCCAGATCGCTCCGCCGGGAAGCGACGCCGGCCGAACGCGCACTCTGGCAGTTGGTCTCCCACTACCGGCCCGCCTTCACACGCCAACTCGTCGTCGATCGCTACATTGTCCATCTGGCCTGCCGAACAGCAAAGCTGGCGGTCGAATTCGACGGCAGCCAACATCACGACCAGACGGACTATGACGCGGAACGCGCTGCCACGCTCTAAGCACTGGGCTGGCGCGTCATCCGTCTCTGGAACAGCGACGTCGTGACCAATCCGGAAGGCGCCGCCGAGCACATTCTGTCGGAAACCGCCGAGTGCCTCGGCGGAACCCACCCAGTGCGGCAGCAGCCCTGTCCCCCGGACAGGGCCAAGAGCTGCCGCACTCCCCTCCCTTCCAGGGAGGGGAGAAAAAGAGAGCCGCGCTACCGCTGAGAAGACCCTACCGCCGCAACACCCAGTTCAGCCCATTCTGCAGCTCGCGCAGGAACCACGGGTCCTGATACGCCTCGGCGCCGTGCCCCATCGCGGTGTAGAACACCCGTCCGCCCTCGAACTCATGCACCCAGGCCACCGGATTGGGGTTTACGTCCGCCTCGCCGATCGATCCCGGGTCGACCGTCGCCAGCAGATGCAGCCGCGGGTCGTAATCGTCGTAATAATACCATTCGTCGACATGCCGGCTGATCGGCGCGAGGCCCCTGGTCACTGGATGCTTCGAATCCACCACGGTCACCGTCCCCTCGGGCGTACCCTTGGGGTGGCGCTGGAAATAGCCGCCGATCATCCGGCCGTACCACGGCCAGTTATAGTGCGAATCCGCCGCGGCATGGATGCCCACGATCCCGCCGCCGCGATGGACAAAGGCCTGGAGCGCGTCGCGCTTGCTGCCGGTCAGCCATTCCGAGGTCGGATCGCTTTTCCTGCTGGTGTTGCTGATCAGGATGATCGCCTCCACGCCCTTCAGCCCCTCGGCGCTGAAAACGTCGGGATCGGCACTCGCGACCATCGTCACGCCCATCTTCTTGCCCATCGCCTGCAGCGCCGCCACGCCCGGTTCGATCGAGGCATGGCGATAGCCGGTCGAGTAAGTGAAGATCAGGACGCGCGGCGCTTCCTTTGCCCAGGCAGCACCGCCACCGACCAGGGTCAGCGCGCCCAGGAGGATCGCCAGCAGGCGAAGCACATGTCTCATCATCGATCCTCCCCACGGCCCGCGCTCTCCAGCTTGGTACCGCTAACGCTAAAGGCTGGACAAGGTCCACTCCGCCCGGCAGTCTGGCCTGCAAGCTGGAGGCGCACAAGCGCCCAGATGCAGAGGATGGTGGAATGGTCGACGGCCCCGGGCTCGACAGCACAGCACTCGATCGCCGTGCGCTCCTGCGCAGCGCGATCCTGCTCGTCGGCGGCACCATCGCCGGCCTGCCCGACATCGCCTTTGCGACCGCTCCCACCAGGGCCTTCTTCACTGCCGGAGAACGCGCTGTGCTCGATTCGGTCTGCGCCGCCCTGATCCCGCGCACCGATACGCCCGGCGCGCTCGAGGCCGGCGTGCCTGCCTTCATCGATGCGATGATGACCAACTGGGCAGCGCCGAAGACGGCCGAACGCTTCCGCTCGGTGCTGGCCAATATCGACAATGCCGCCCGCACGGAAACCGGCAAGGGTTTCGCCGCGCTCACGGCAACCGAGCGCGATACCCGCCTTGCCGCGCTCGACGCCGCCGCTTTCGCGAAAAACGACTGGGACTGGCGCCGGTTCAAGAGCCTCGCGCTGACCGGCTATTATCTGTCGGAGCCCGGCGCGACTCAGGAACTTCGCTACGAACTGGTGCCGGGCGCGTGGGAGCCAGCGGTGAAGATGGGTCCCGACACCCGCGCCTGGGCGGTGTGACATGACGATTTCGGGGATCATCGGGGGACGGCAATGAGCTTCGACGCGATCGTCATCGGATCGGGCATGAGCGGCGGCTGGGCCGCCAAGGAACTGACCGAACGCGGCCTCAAGACGCTGGTGATCGAGCGTGGCCGGCATATCGAGCATGGCAGCGACTACACCGACTCGCTCTCGCCCTGGGAGCTCGACAATTACGGCCAGGTCTCGGAGTCCGAAATCGAGGCCGATTATGAGGTGCAGAGCAAATGCTATGCCTTCTCCACCGCCAACAAGCATTTCTGGGCGAAGGACAGCGACCACCCCTATACCACGCCCGAGGACAAGCCCTTTTACTGGATCCGCGGCTATCACCTCGGCGGCCGATCGCTGATGTGGGCACGGCAATCCTACCGCCTGAGCGAGATGGATTTCGAATCCAATGCGAAGGACGGCTATGGCACCGACTGGCCGATCCGCTATCCCGACATGGCCAAATGGTACGACCATGTGGAGACCTTTGCCGGCATCTCCGGGTCGCTGGAGGGGCTGTCGCAACTGCCGGACGGCAAATATCTCCCTCCCATGGCGCTGACCCCGGTCGAGGCGGAATTCGGCCGCAAGATGGAAGCGGCCTTTCCCACCCGGAAGCTGATCACCGGGCGCTGCGCGCATCTCACCGCGCCGACGCCCGAGCATGAAGCACTCGGCCGCGGCGCCTGCCAATACCGGTCGCTGTGCGAGCGTGGCTGCTCCTATGGCGCCTATTTCTCCAGCCTCAGCGCAACCCTGCCGGCGGCGAAGAACACCGGCAACCTGACCATCGTCACGGACGCGATCGCGCACAGCATCGTCTACGACCCCAAGACCGGCAAGGCATCGGGCGTGCGCGTGATCGACCAGAACACGAAGGTCGGCACCGTCCATGAGGCGAAGCTGATCTTCCTGTGCGCCTCGACCTTCGGCACCGCGCAGATTCTGCTGAATTCGACCTCGGAGGCCTTTCCGACCGGCCTCGCCAACCGCTCCGACATGGTCGGGCGCAACGTGACCGATCATATCAGTGGCATGGGCGCGGCCGGCACCTATCCCGGTTTCGAGGATATCTATCATCACGGTCGCCGACCGAACGGCTTCTACGTCCCGCGCTATCGCAACGTGACCGAGCCCGGCGACGGCTATACCCGCGGCTTCGGCTTCCAGGGACGCGGGCTGCGCTCGAGCTGGCAGCGCGGCATCGGCGAACCCGGCACGGGCGCAGCGCTCAAGACGAAACTGCGCAAGCCCGGGCCATGGACGCTGAACCTCAATGGCTTTGGCGAGATGCTGCCCCGGCCGGAGAACCGCGTCACGCTTCACCCGACCCGCACCGACAAATGGGGCATCCCGATCCTTCATATCGACGTGTCGCTCGGGCCGCAGGACCTGAAGATGATCGACCAGGCCAGTGCCGATGCCAAGGCGATGCTGGAGCTCGCCGGCTGCACCGATATCACCCAGACCAGACATTATGGCGGGCTGGGCCTCGGCATCCATGAAATGGGCACCGCCCGCATGGGCAAGGACCCGAAGACCTCGGTGCTCAACGGCTATAACCAGGCACATGACGTGCCTAACCTGTTCGTCACCGATGGGTCGTGCATGGCCTCGTCCGGCTGCCAGAACCCGTCGCTGACCTATATGGCGATGTCGGCGCGCGGCGCGCACCATGCGGTCGAGTTACTGCGCGCCGGCAAGGCCTAGATCGCTTCGGCTATTCTTTCTGCTTCCCCGGCGAAGGCCGGGGAAGCATTGAAGGAGGTATGTGCGCCGCAACGACTACCCGGCCGGGGCGCAGGCCTTGCCGGTGTTCGCGCAGAACAGCTTGAGCACGTCGCCCTTGAAGTCGAGCTTGCCGATCGACGTCATCGTCGCGGCAATCACGCCGGGCATCGCGGTGCGCTGACGGACGGCCGCGCTGGTTTCGACCGCGGCGACCAGCGCCCGCAGGTCCTCGACCGACAGCGCCGCGGCATAGGCATGGCCCTCGGCATCGAGCAGCCGCCCGGTTTCCGCCGCGGCGACCGCCTTGGCCGTGGCGCGCAGCTCGGCCTTTTCGGCGTCGCTCAGCTCCTTGTGCTCCGCGACCAGCTCCTCGGTCTCCTTGGCCGTTAGCAGCGGCACCAGCACCGCGAGCGTCCCCGCATCGGCCAGCCGCCGGCCGAGCAGCTCGGCCTCGGTCGACGGCGCCGCCGCCTGCAGCATGGCGGCAACCAGCATCGTCCCGATCATCATGTCCCTCCCGGCCGGTCGAATCCGGCGACGACATCGCCGAGCGTCTGCATCAGCGCCGCATTGCGCTTGTCCGGCGTATTGCCCAGCCGCACCACGACGATCCCGCGCCCCGGCCCGCTGTCCGGACTGGCGATCACCAGCTGGCCGAGATGCCCGTCCGCCGCGACCGCGCTCGCCGGGCCCTTGCCGGGGAACAGAGTCGCCTTGCCCTCGGCCCCGCCCCGCCGGTTGAGCCAGGTCTGCGCGCCATATTCGGCATCGGTCGGCGAGGGCGTCTTCATGAAGGCCAGCCAGGCCGGATCGACCACCTGCCGCCCGTCGGCCGCCTTGCCGTCGAGCAGCAGCCCGCCGATCCGGCCCCAGTCGTCGAGCGTCATGTGCAGGATCGACCCGCCGATCTGCGTGCCGGCGCCGTCATATTCGAGCACCGCGCTGGTGATGCCCGCGGGCCGAAACAGCCGGGCCTCGGCAAAGTCGGTGTAAGCCTTTGCCCGCACCCGCGGATCATGGCTGGCGGTCAGCGCCCGCGACACGATCTCGGCAAGGATGATGCTGGTCAGCGAGCTATAGCGGAATGTGGTGCCGGGCCTGGTCTCGAGCGGATGGTCGATCGCCGCCATGGCCATGGCGGCGGTATGGCTCACGAACAGCGTCTGGTTGGTATCCGATCTCTCGACCGGGTCGCCCACCTCGACATGCTGCAGCCCCGACGACATCTGCAGTAGCTGGCGCAAGGTGATCGCCGCGCGCGGATCGCCGGCCCCATGCCATTCGGCGATCGGGGCGGGCGCGTCGAGCGTCAGCCGCCCGTCGGTCACCAGCGCGCCGACCAGCATGCCGGTCACCGTCTTCGCCATCGACCAGCTGATGAAGCGGTTGCGGTCCGAATAACCCGGCGCATAGGCCTTGAGCGCCGGGCATCCGTCCGTGGTCACCAGCACGGCGCGGGTTTCGGGGTGGTCGGAAAACAACAAACGGATCGGCGCCATCGACTTCGCCAGGTCGGCGCCGGGGCAGGACGTAGCGGTGTAGGTCGGTCGCGCCTGCGGCGCACCATCGGCGCTCGCCAGGAGCACCGGCACCAGCGCGAGAAAGGCGGCCTTGCGCAGCATCGCCACCACGATAGGGTGCACGCCCATGAAGGCAAGGCGCATCATGGCAGGTCTGGGAGTGCTGCTGCTGGCGTTGCTCGCCGCGGCTTTCCTCTACGCCCGTTCGCTCACGCCCCAGCTCGAGCTCGGCACCGGCTATGCCGCCCGCGTCGCCTGCGCCTGCCGCTATATCGGCAACCGCGACCTGCAGAGCTGCCGCGCCGATTTCGAACCCGGCATGGAAGCGATCCGCCTGGCCGACGATCCGGCGACGAAAACGGTCACCGCCTATGTCCCCCTGATCGCCAGCCGCTCGGCGACCTACGATCCGGTGCTCGGCTGCCAGCCCGAACCGTTCAAAGGCACGCCGCTGAAAGTCCGCTAACTCCCTATCCCGCACGGGAGTAGGATTTCAGGCAGCTTCGCGCGCGACGGCCCGCTCCGTTTCCTCGATCCACCCGCCGCCGAGCACGCGCTCGCCGGCATAGAGCACCGCCGCCTGGCCCGGCGCGACGCCATATTCGGGCGCGTTGAACACCACCCGGTCGCCGATCAGCCGCGCCGGCACCGGCTTGGCGAGCGAGCGCACCTTGGCGGTGAGCGGCCCGTGATGATCGCCGCCGATCCAGTTGATCTCCGACAGCCGCGCCGCCTCGACCGCCAGCGCGGCCTTCGGCCCGACCACCACCCGGCGGCTCTCCGGCTCGAGCCGTACGACATAGAGCGGCTCGGGCGTCCCGCCGATCTCCAGCCCGCGCCGCTGGCCCACGGTGAAGTGGATCAGCCCGCGATGCTTGCCCAGCGTCCGTCCGCCCTCGTCGACGATCTCGCCGCTGGTATCGGCCTCGGGCCGGAGCTTCTTGACCAGCGAGGCATAGTCGCCATCGGGCACGAAGCAGATGTCCTGGCTGTCGGGCTTGGCCGCGACGCCCAGCCCCAGTTCCGCCGCCAGCTCGCGCACCCGGGTCTTGGGCAACCCGCCCAGCGGGAAGCGCAGATAGTCGAGCTGGTCCTGCGTCGTCGCGAACAGGAAATAGCTCTGGTCCCGCGCCGGATCGACCGCGCGGTGCAACTCGGCCCCGGCGGCGCCTTCGACCCGGCGGACATAATGACCGGTCGCCAGGCAATCCGCGCCGAGGTCGCGCGCGACCTGGAACAGGTCGGTGAATTTCGGGCCCATGTTGCAGCGGACGCAGGGGATCGGGGTGCGGCCGCGCAGATATTCGTCGGCGAAGCCGTCGATCACCTGATCGCGAAAGCTCGATTCATGGTCGAACACATAATGCGCGATGCCCAGCCGGTCGCAGACGGCGCGCGCATCGCGGATGTCGCGGCCGGCGCAGCAGCTGCCGGCGCGGCCCACCGCCTCGCCATGGTCGTAGAGCTGGAGCGTCACGCCGATCGTCTCGGCGCCGCTGCGCGCGGCGAGCGCCGCCACCACAGAGCTGTCCACGCCGCCCGACATCGCGACGACGATGCGCCTGCCGGTCAGGTCCGGCCCCAGCTGGAAATCGCCCTCGGTCATCATGCGCGCCAGATAGGCGCGCAGGGCCCGCGATGCAAAGCCGCGGATCTTTTCGCGCCGTTTGAATCGGCTTTACCAGAATTTCAGACCCTTTGCCTAAGCCGGGCGTTGATCGAGTCTCCGACGCCGGAAAGGGCGCTATGGATCTGAGTTTTTCCCGGTTCGAGGCTGACGCCAGCGTCACCGTCCTCCCGCCCGACCTGGCGGTGCTGATGGTGGGAATCGCCGCGCGCCAGGCCGCGAGCCCGACGGCGCGGCACCAGGCCCATCTCGTGCCGGCGCCGAGCCGGCGCCACTGGTTCGCCCCGGACCATGGCGCGTTCAATCCGGCGGTCGCCGACATGATGACTCGGGAACATGAAGGAATGAACCCGTTATTTACTGAGCCGCTTTAGCCGGCGTTCAAGTCCGCCGGGTAGTGATGGTGCAGAAAAGATGGGGCCGCTGCCCCGATCGAGGTTGATAGATGATCGAAAACCAGAAGATTCGCCCCGCCAAAGTCATCGGCCCGCTCGGCGAACCGCTGACCCTCGACACGCTGCCCCCGCCCGAGACGACCCGCTGGGTCGTCCGCCGCAAGGCCGAGGTCGTGGCCGCCGTGAATGGCGGGCTGTTGTCGGTCGACGAAGTGTGTGACCGTTACGGCCTGACCGTGGAGGAATTCGCGGGCTGGCAGCGGGCGATCGACCGTTCGGGCATGCCCGGGCTGCGGGTGACACGCATCCAGCATTATCGGTCGCTGTACGAGCGCCAGCAGAATTATTGACGCTGGACGGGCCGCGTCGCTGAATCGAGCGAAACGCTCGCGGAACAAATCCAAGCAGTCATGAGTCTTTCCCGTCGGAACCCGGACTAGCCGGGAGCAACGGAGGGAAACATGGTGGGTCTTATTGTTTGGCTCGTGGTGGGTGGCGTCGTCGGCTGGCTCGCCAGCATGGTCATGCGTACCGACGGGCAGCAGGGTATCATTCTGAACGTCGTGGTCGGCATCATCGGTTCAGTGATCGCGTCCTTCCTTTTCGGAGGCGGGATCAACCAGGTCATCACGGTGACGACCTTCGTCTATTCGCTGATCGGCGCGATCATCCTGCTCGCAATCGTCAATCTGGTTCGCCGCGGCTCCGTCCGCTAAGCGCCAGACCAGCATCAAGGCGGGCCGCCCGGGCAACCGGGCGGCCCGTTTCGTTCATTTCAGCAGGAACCGGACATTGACCGAAACGGTCACCTCCGTCTCGCCCGGCACCACTCGGGTCGAGGCGTCCATGCCCGCCGCCGCGCGATTGCTGAACATGATCGGCTGCGGCGTGCTGCCGTCATTCTGGCCGGCTTCCGCAATCGACAGGATCCGCGACACAGAGAGACCGGCGGCGCGCGCATAGAGCTCGGCACGCGCGCGGGCGCGCTTCACCGCATCCGCCCGCGCCTCGTCCAGCGCCGCCTCGGGCTGGTCGATCGAGAGGGTCGGGCCGTCGATCTGGTTGGCGCCCTGCGTCACCAGCGCATCGAGGATCGCGCCCGCTTTGGCGATGTCGCGAAAACGGATCGAGACGCTGTTGCTTGCCTGATAGCCGGTGACGATCGGGGGCTGGCCATCAGTGTAGCGATATTGCGGGCTGAGCGACACGCTCGCCGTCCGGTTGTCGCGCGGGGCCACACCGGCGCGCTTCAACGCGTCGAGCACCGCCGCCATGCGGCTGGCATTTTCGGCAAGGGCCGCGGCGGCCGTCGCGCCCTGGGTCACCACGCCGGCGCGGATCGTCGCGACGTCGGGCACGCGGGTGGTTTCGCCCTGGGCAGTGACGTCGAGGATCGCGCCATCGGCAACGATGGTTGGGGTCACCTGAGCCGCGGCGGGCGACAGGCTGAGCGGCAAGGCGGCGAGCGCCACGGCGGTCGCAAGGTAACGCATCAATAATACTCCCGAATCGACCGGGCCGATCTGGCCCGCACATCTTTCCTGCGCCACGTCTGCCAACCTGAGCTGAACGGTCGATCCGACGCTGGACCCAGATCGGTGATATGCAACGATTTCTTCGCGATGACGAGGCGCCGCACTTGCGAAAACGGCCCGAAACGGCCATGGCCGCTGCGGCGCAAACGACCCCTTGAGGTCGGTGACTTATTTCTATAATACAGTAGAACGATAACACGACGCCGATCGGGCGGGACGGGGAAAGTGACGCACATGAATTACGGGCAGCCGACCTTCGGTTCAGACGATCCCCTGGCGCTGCCGGGCGAGGGTCGGTCGAAGCGCCGTTGGTGGATCATCGGCGCGGCAATCCTGGCGGTTCTCATCGTCATCGGGGTCTATTTCGCCATGTCGAGCGGCAAGAAGGACGGCGCGGCCGCCGCCGCCGCGGGCGGCAAGACCGAGCAGCTGCCGACCGTCTCGGTCGCCATTCCCGGCCGCCAGGCCTCGGCGCGAATCATCTCCGCGACGGGATCGCTCGCCGCGCGGCGCGAAATGCCGGTCGGTGTCGCCGGCGAAGGCGGCATGGTCACGCGCGTGC
This sequence comes from Sphingomonas sp. BL-S-30, assembly GCF_055521475.1. Classification (NCBI taxonomy): domain Bacteria; kingdom Pseudomonadati; phylum Pseudomonadota; class Alphaproteobacteria; order Sphingomonadales; family Sphingomonadaceae; genus Sphingomonas; species Sphingomonas sp. BL-S-30. The sequence goes on from NZ_CM145481.1 coordinate 4,254,090, forward strand.
TGGTCGAGCCGGGCCAGTGGGTCGGCGCGGGCCAGGTGCTCGCGACGGTCGACCGCGCCGTGCAGGTCCAGACCGGGGCCTCGCTTGCCGCGCAGGTCAATGTCGCGCGGTCCGACGCGGCCATCGCCCAGTCAGAGCTCGACCGCGCCCAGGCGCTGGTCAATCGCGGCTTCATCTCCAAGGCCGATCTCGAGCGCAAGGCCGCCACCCGCGACGCAGCGGTGGCGCGCGTGCGCGTCGCTCAGGCGCAGCTGGCCGAGCAGAAAGCCCGGACCGGCCGCCTCGACATCCGCGCGCCAGCCGCCGGCCTGGTGCTGACCCGCGCCGTCGAGCCCGGCATGGTGATCAGCTCCGGCTCCGGCACGCTGTTCCGCATGGCCAAGGGCGGTGAGATGGAAATGCGCGCGCAGCTGAGCGAAGCCGACCTGGTCGGCCTCCCCCTCGGCGTGAGCGCTGAGGTCGTGCCCGTGGGCGGTGACACCGCCTTTTCGGGTCAGGTCTGGCAGGTTTCGCCAGTCATCGACCCGAACACCCGCCAGGGCATCGCCCGTATTGCGCTCAGCTACAATCCGGCGCTCAAGCCCGGCGGCTTCGCCTCGGCGACGATCCGCCGCGGCTCCACTGACTTGCCGCAGCTGCCCAACTCCGCGATCCAGAGCGACACCAAGGGCAATTTCGTGTACGTCGTCGGCAACGACAACAAGGTCGTCCGGCGCGCAGTGAAGCTCGGTGAGGTCTCCGACAGCGGCGTCGCGATTGCCGAAGGCCTGGCCGGCAATGAGCGCGTCGTGCTCTCGGCCGGTGCCTTCCTGAACGCCGGACAGAAGATCAAGCCCGTCCTCCAGAAAACGCAAGGCTAAGGGTCTTACCTCATGAGCTTTCGCAACATCTCCGCCTGGTCGATCCGGAACCCGGTTCCGTCGATCGTGCTGTTCTTCATGCTGACGGTCGCCGGCATCGTCAGCTTCAGCACGATGGAGGTGAACAACAACCCGGACATCGATTTCCCGGTGGTGATCATCCAGATCAGTCAGCCGGGCGCGGCGCCGACCGAACTGGAGAACCAGGTCACCCAGAAGGTCGAGTCCGCGGCCCGCAGCCTGCAGGGCATCGACGAGATCAACTCGACCGTGACCGAGGGCAGCTCCACGACGATCGTCCAGCTCAACATCGGCACGCCGATCGACCGCGCGGTCGAGGATGTGCGCAGCGCGGTGCAGCAGATCCGTTCCGACCTGCCCGACGGCATCCTCGAGCCGCAGGTGTCGCGCGCCAATACCTCCGGCGACGATCTCGCCAGCTATGCCGCGGTCGGCACCGACATGACGATCGAGCAGCTGAGCTGGTACATCGACAATAATGTCGCGAAGGAACTGCTCGCGGTTCCGGGCATGGCGACGGTCAGCCGCAATGGCGGCGTGGATCGCGAAATCCGCATCATCCTCGATCCCGCCAAGCTCCAGTCGCAGGGCCTGACCGCAAGCCAGGTCAACCAGCAGCTGCGCCAGGTGAACCTCAACGCCGCGGGCGGCCGCGCCGAGATCGCGGGCTCCGAACAATCGGTCCGCGTGCTCGGCAACGCCAAGAACGCCTATGAGCTCGGCCAGACCCAGATCGCCGTCGGCGGCGGCCGCACCGTCAAGCTGTCCGACATCGCGCAGGTCCGCGATCTCTATGCCGAGCAGCGTTCCGCCTCGGAGATGAACGGCCGCCAGGTGCTGAGCTTCGACTTCCAGCGCTCCAAGGGGGCGTCGGACGTCTCGGTCTACCAGGGCGCCAAGGAGAAGCTGGCCGCGCTCGAGAAGCGCAACCCGAAGGTCCATTTCCAGCTGATCTTCAACGAAGTGAAATATGCCGAGCAGCAATATCACTCGGCGATGGAAGCGATGGTCGAGGGCGCGGTGCTCGCCGTGCTCGTCGTCTTTCTGTTCCTGCGTGACTGGCGCTCGACGATCATCTCCGCGCTGGCCATCCCGCTGTCGGCAATCCCGACCTTCTGGTTCATGGATCTTCTCGGCTTCAACCTGAACCAGATGACCCTGCTCGCGCTGAGCCTGGTGGCCGGTGTGCTGGTCGACGATGCGATCGTGGAGATCGAGAACATCGTCAGGCACATGCGCATGGGCAAGACGGCCTATCAGGCGTCGATCGACGCCGCCGACGAGATCGGCCTGGCGGTGCTTGCCACCACCATGTCGATCGTCGCGGTGTTCCTGCCGGTCGGTCTGATGCCGGGTGTCTCGGGTCAGTTCTTCAAGAATTTCGGCCTGACCGTCGTGGTTTCGGTGCTGATGAGCCTTGCCGTAGCGCGTCTCGTGACGCCGATGATCGCCGCCTATTTCCTGAAGGCGCATGGCGAAGCCAAGCATGGCGAAGGCCGCCTGATGGACATGTACATGTCCACGCTGAAATGGACGCTCAGGCATCGCTGGTCGGCGATCGTCGGCGGCGTGGCGTCGTTCGCGCTGACCATCGTGCTGTTCGGCACCTTGCCGATGACCTTCCAGCCCGACCAGGACCAGGACGCCAGCACGGTCAACGTCGAGATGGTGCCCGGCACCACGCTCGATGAGACCAAGGTCGTCGTCCGGCGCGTCGCCGACTTCCTGCAGAAGCAGCCCGATGTCGAATCGGTCTATTCGCGCGCCTTTGTCGGCAACGGCCGGGTCACCGCGATCTACAAGGAAAAGAAGTCGATGAAGAGCACGGAGTTCGAGCGCTCGCTCGCTCCGACGCTCGCGCAGATCCCCGATGCTCGGGTCTCGTTCCGATCGAACAATGGCTGGGGCGGCAGTGGCCGCGACCTGACCATCACGTTGGGCGGCGACGATCCCGTGCAGCTGACCGCGACGGCGGTGAAGATCGTCGAGCAGATGGGCAAGCTGCCCTCGCTCGTCGCGCCGCGCATCACCGGTGACCTGAAGCGGCCCGAGATCGTCATCCAGCCACGCATGGACCTGGCGGCCAATCTCGGCGTCACGACTCAGGCACTCTCCTCGGCGATCCGCATCGCGACCTTGGGCGACATCGACCAGAACAGCGCGAAATTCTCGCTGTCGGATCGCCAGATTCCGATCCGCGTCGCGCTCGATCAGAACGCGCGTCAACGGCTGTCCACGATCCAGAACCTGCCGGTGCAGACCGCGACCGGCGGCTCCGTCCCGCTCAGCCTGGTTGCCCAGATCGGCTTCGGTGCCGGCCCGACCAAGATCGATCGGGTCGCGCAGCAGCGTCAAATCACGATCGGCGCCGATCGCGGCAACGACAAGAACGGCAAGCAGATCGTCTCCAGCGAAGCGATGAAGCAGATCCACGCCCTGCCGGCGATGAAGAACCTGCCGGTCGGCATCAGCGAATTGACGCTCGGCCAGGCCAAATGGCAGGCGGAGATGGTCAACAACTTCATCGTCGCGGTGGTGGCGGGCATCTTCCTCGTCTTCGCCGTGCTGGTGCTGCTGTACCGCCGCCTGCTCCCGCCCTTCGTCAACATGCTCTCGCTGCTGGTGGCACCGCTGGGCGGTTTGCTCGGCCTGCTGGTGACGGGCAATCCCGTGTCGATGCCGGTCTATATCGGTATCCTGATGCTGCTCGGCATTGTCGCCAAGAACTCGATCCTGCTGATCGACTTCGCGCTGGAGGAGATCAACAAGGGCGTCGAGACCGTCACCGCGATCATCGATTCCGGCCACAAGCGTGCCCAGCCGATCGTCATGACCACGGTCGCGATGGTCGCCGGCATGGTGCCGACCGCCCTGTCGCTGAGCGGCGACGGATCGTGGCGTGCGCCGATGGGCATCGTTGTGATCGGGGGGCTCACCCTCTCGACCGTGCTGACGCTGCTGATCGTTCCGGCGAGCTTCAGCCTGGCCGTCGGCATCGAACGCTGGATCGGGCCGAAGCTTGGCCGTCGCCTGCTCACCTATCGCCCGGGCGACGACGGCCGGCCGGTCATCGACCATGATCCGGGGCCGCACCGGATCGGGCCGAAGCCGACGACCATCGTGCACCGGCCCGGTGAAGACGAACCCCAGCCAGCCGAATGAGGCGTCGGTCCGGCTCCATCATTCGTCCGGGCCGGACGCCAAATCGACTCTCCACTTGAACAATCCCGGGTTTCGGGGATTGTTTCGGGCATGAAGCTGCTCGCCCGCGCACCTCGTAACGGGGAACCGACCCCTGCGGGCCTACGCCGGATGCGCTGGATCGCGACCGGACTGCTCGTGCTGATGGCGGCGATCTTCCTGGGCGCGCGCGCGATCGGCCCGGTCCATCCCGTCATCGGCTTCGTCCGGGCGTTTGCCGAGGCGGCGATGGTCGGTGGCCTGGCCGACTGGTTCGCCGTCACCGCGCTGTTCCGTCATCCGCTCGGCCTGCCGATCCCGCACACCGCGATCATCCCGCGCAACAAGGATCGCATCGGCGAAACGCTGGCGGCGTTTCTGCGCGACAATTTTCTCGTGCCGGGCGTCGTCGCGCGGCGCATGCGCCAACTCGATGTCGCCGGCGCCGCCGGCCGCTGGCTGGCTAGCCCTGCCGGCACGCAGGGCCGGTTACGCAAGGGCGCCTCGCGCCTCGTCGCCAACATGCTCGAGGCCTTCGACCCGCAGCGGCTTGGCGGCATGGTCAAGACCACGATCGGCCAGCGCCTGCGCGCGCTCGACGTCGCGCCCCTGCTCGGCCAAGCGCTGACCGCCGCGATCGCCGAGGGGCGTCACGCCCCCCTGCTCGACGGCATCATCCGCTGGGCGGCCAAGGTGCTGGCGGCAAACGAACACATGATCCGCGCGATGGTGCATGAGCGCGCCGGATCGGTGATGCGCTGGACCGGGCTGGACGAAACGCTTGCCAACAAGATCATCGATGGCCTCGACAACCTCCTCCACGATATGGCCGAGGATTCGGAGCATCCCTTGCGAGCCAAGGCCGAGGAGGGCCTCGTCGCGCTCGCCCATGACCTGCAGCATGACGAGAAGATGCGCCTTAGGGTCGAGGCGCTGAAAGCCGAGATCATCGAGAACCCCGCCATGCAGCGCTGGCTCGACGGCCTGTGGGAGAGCGCGCGCGCCGGCATGCTGCGTATCGCGCGCGACCCTGACGCAGCACTCACCGGCCAGCTCGGCGAAGCGCTGCGCCAGCTGGGGGACACGCTGCAACACGACGAGATGCTGCGCGCGACGATCAACCGTTTCGTCCGCCGCACCGCGGTCGGTATGGCCGCCGATTATGGCGACGGCATCGTCCGCCTCGTCTCGGAGACAGTGCGCGGCTGGGATGCCCGCACCATTACCACGCGGCTGGAGAATGCGGTCGGCAAGGACCTGCAATATATCCGGGTCAACGGCACGCTGGTCGGCGGGCTGGTCGGCCTGATCATCCACAGCGTGGATATGCTGCTGTGATCCGCTATCGCTCCCAGTCGACGATCGGCCAGCCCTTTTCCCGAGCGAGGGCCCTGAGCGGCCCATGCGCGTTGACCGCGAACGCTTCGTCGGCCCAGTCGAGCACTGGCGCGTCCGACACGTGATCAGAGTAGAAGCGGATCGCCACATCGGCCCGCTCCATGCCGTTCACCGCCATCCAGGCCTGGATCATGCGGAGCTTGGCCGGACCGTAGCAATTCTCCCCCGCGATCCGGGCGCGCAGCCGGTCCTCGACACGCTCCACCTCAGTACCGATCACGTCGTCGAAACCGAGCCGATCGGCGATCGCGCTCGCATAGAAGCGGTAGGACGCGGTCGCCATCACCAGCCGGTATCCCGCCGCCTTGTCCGCCGCGATCTGCGCGCGGGCGCCGGCGAAGATGCCCGAGGCGACGACCGAATCGGCGAAACGCGCCGCTGCGCGTCGGGCCTCGCTGTCGCGCATCGCGTGACCGAGCAGCAGGCGCTGCGTGATCTGCTTCAGCCGGGCGCGATCGATCGCCTTCACGGCATAGGCGGCCGCCGCGATGCCGGCGAGTGGCAGCAGGGCCAGCCGCCAGGGCGCCTGGCGCCGCGCCGTCTGGATGAGGAAGTTCGTCCAGGTCGGCGCGTGCGTGATGGTCTTGTCCATGTCGTAGATGGCAAGCTTGTGCGGGAAAGGCGTCTGCATCGCTTCATCCTATGCACGGCGCGGCTTGCCGATCCAGCGCGATTGCACCAATGGTGTGCGATATGAACGAGATGGCCGCCTTCTCGCACGACAGCGCCGGTAACGGCGATGTGCTGCGTTTCACCGGCAATCTGTCGCTGGCGCAGATCGGCGACCTGCCGGAGCGGTTGCGCGGTTATGGCGGCCCGGTCGACGTGATCGACCTGAGCGGGATCGACCGGATCGACACGATCGGCGCCTGGCTGATCCATCGCTTCGCGGCCCAGCACAGCGCCCGAATCGAGGGGCTGAATCCCGACGGCACGCATCTCCTCCAGCAGGTCGAGGCGGCGGACCAGCATGTCGCGATGCGGCCGGCGGTCGAATCGGGCCTGATCCGCGTGGTCGGCGAGGTCGGCGACGCCATCGTCATCGGGCTGAAGACGCTCTACGGTCTGCTCGGCTTTCTCGGCGCGACGGTGATCGCGTTCGGCAACGTCATCCGCTATCGCCGCTTCCGCTTCAACGCGACGGTCCAGCGTTTCGAGGTGGTCGGCGTCACCGCGCTCGGCATCATCGGGCTGATGAGTTTCCTGATCGGTATCGTCATCGGCCAGCAGGGCGCCGTCCAGCTCCGCCAGTTCGGCGCCGAGGTGTTCACGATCAACCTGATCGGCCGAATCACCCTGCGCGAGCTCGGCGTGCTGATGACCGCGATCATGGTCGCCGGCCGGTCGGGCTCCGCGTTCGCCGCGCAGCTCGGCACGATGAAGCTGACCGAGGAAATCGACGCGATGCGCACGATTGGCGTATCGCCGATGGAAGCGCTGGTGCTGCCCCGGGTCATCGCCGCCGTGGTGATGATGCCGTTGCTCGGCTTCTACGCCTCGCTCATCTCGATCATTGGCGGCGGGCTGTTCTGCTGGATCTCGCTCGGCATCCCACCGATCACCTTCGTCCAGCGCATCCGCGAGGTCGTGCCGATCACTGACCTGTGGGTCGGGCTGGTCAAGGCACCGGTGTTCGGCGCGATCATCGCCATCGCCGGCTGCTTCCAGGGCATGCAGGTCGAGGCCGATGCCGAACAGGTCGGCATGCGCACCACGGCCGCCGTGGTTCAGGCGATCTTCCTGGTGATCGTGCTCGACGCGTTTTTCGCCGTGTTCTTCACCTGGATCGGCTGGACATGAGCCCCAACAAAAGCGGCAACAAGAGCGGCGAGACCGTCATCTCCGTGCACGGACTGAAGAACAGCTTCGGCGAGCAGGTGGTTCATGACGGGCTCGAGCTGGAGGTGAAGCGCGGCGAGATTTTCGGCGTGGTCGGCGGCTCCGGCACGGGCAAATCGGTGCTGATGCGATCGATCATCGGGCTACAGGTGCCCGATGAAGGCGAGATCACCGTGTTCGGCGAAAACACCGTCAACCTCGACGAGAATGAAGCGGTCAATATCCGCAAGCGCTGGGGCGTGCTGTTCCAGGGCGGCGCGCTGTTCTCGACCCTGACCGTCGCCGAGAATACCCAGGTTCCCCTGCGCGAATTCTATCCCGGTCTCGACCAGGCGCTGCTCGACGAGATTGCCGCGTACAAGGTAGTGATGACTGGCCTGCCCGCCGATGCCGGGCCGAAATTCCCCGCCGAGCTGTCGGGCGGCATGCGCAAGCGCGCGGGGCTGGCCCGTGCCCTGGCGCTCGACCCGGAATTGCTGTTTCTCGACGAGCCGACCGCCGGACTCGATCCGATCGGCGCGGCGGCGTTCGACGAGCTGATCGCGTCGCTGCAGAAGACCATGGGGCTGACGGTCTTCCTGATCACGCACGATCTGGATACGCTCTACGCGATCTGCGACCGTGTCGCGGTGCTGGCCGACCAGAAGGTGATCGCGGTGGGCACGATCGACGAACTTCTCGCGCTGGATCACCCATGGATCCAGGAATATTTCAGGGGCCCGCGCGGCCGGGCGGCGACCGCAACGCTTGAGCACAAGCTGCATGCGGAGCAGGCAGCGCAAAGGGCGACGGAACACACAGGGGCTGAGGACTGATGGAAACCCGATCGAACCATGTCCTGGTGGGCGCCGTCGTGCTGATCCTGCTCCTGGTGCTGGCCATCTTCACCGTGTGGATCGCGCGGCTGAGCGGCAGCTCCGAGAAGGAATATGATATCTTCTTCAAACAGTCGGTCGACGGGTTGAACAAGGGATCGTCAGTCGCCTTTTCGGGCGTGCCCTCGGGCCAGGTGAAGGAGATCGCACTGTGGAAGCCCGATCCCCAGTTCGTCCGGGTGCGCATCAGCGTGAACGACGAAACGCCCGTGCTGCAGGGCACCACCGCGACGATCCAGGGCGTCGGCTTTACCGGCGTCAGCGAGATCCAGCTCGACGGCGCGGTCAAGGGTGCGCCGCCGATCGCCTGCCCAGAGGTCCATCCCGAAAATGACTGCCCGTTCGGCGTCCCGGTCATCCCGCCCAAACAGGGCGGGCTCGGCGCGTTGCTCAACTCGGCACCGAAGTTGCTCGAGCGGCTGTCGACCCTGACCGAGCGGCTGACCGAGATGCTGTCGGACAAGAACCAGGCCTCGATCAGCGGCATCCTGGCCAATACCAACCGATTGACCGGGGCCCTGGCCGATCGCGGGCCGGAAATCGCGGCGACGATCGCCGAGACCCGCGCGGCGATCCAGAAGGCCGGCGACGCCGCGCAACAGATCGGCCAGCTTGCCGACACGACCAATGGCGTGATGGCCAATGACGTCCACCCGGCGATGCAGAATCTCAACAAGGCCGTCGCCTCCGCGCAGCACAGCATGGAATCGCTCGATTCGGCGATCAACGAGGCGCGGCCCGGCATCCAGTCCTTCTCCAAACAGACCATGCCGGAGGTCGGGCAGCTCGTCCGCGACCTGCGTGTGATGTCGGCCGCGCTCACCTCGGTCGCCGAGAAGATCGACCAGGGCGGCGCCGGCTCGCTGGTCGGAGGACCGAAACTCCCGGACTACAAGGGCAAGACGAAATGATGCGCATCCGCACCCTCATGTTCGCGCTGCTGGCGACGGCGCCACTCGCCGGCTGCATCAGCTTCGGTGCCAAGCCGCCGCCCTCGCTGCTGACCATCACCTCTGCAGCGTCGATTCCCGCCGGGCAGACCCAGTCCTCCGCCACGGGGGGAACCATCGTCATCCTGGTGCCCGCCGTCTCGCAGGCGCTCGCCACCCAGCGCGTGCCGGTCCAGACCAGCGCGACCGACCTTGCCTATGTCGTCAACGCGCAATGGGCCGAGCCGCCCGCACGACTGTTCGCGCGGCTGCTGTCGGACACGGTGAGCGCCAAGACCGGGCGCGTGGTGCTCGGCGCCCAGTCGATGATCGATCCCGGCGCGCACCTGTCCGGCGAGCTCCGCGCCTTCGGGCTTGACGCCGCATCGTTCCAGGCAGTGGTGACCTATGACGCCGCGCTGACGCGCAAGGACGGCAATGTTGTGGAGAAGCGCCGGTTCGAGGCGCGCGTGCCGGTCTCGGCGATCGAGCCGGGCCCTGCGGGCGTCGCGATCAACCAGGCGGCCAACCAGGTCGCGGCGGAGGTCGCCGACTGGGTCGGCCGCTGACGGACGGCATCTGTTCGAGCAACTGGCGCCTGATATCAGATTGCGACGGAGCCCTACTCGACCCGCGCAAGGCGAGGCCCAGTCGGGCATGATCCTGGCGACAGCCCGGGAACGTTGAATCGAGCCCGCTTCATTTCGCGCCGACGCGGCGGGTCGCCAGCGGCAGATCGCAGATATCGATGCCGCCGAAGCCGACCATCGGCGGGGCCGGATTCTCGCGCAGCTTGATATAGGCGGCGAAGCGTGTGTTATCGGTCGCACGATATTCGAACTTCGGGCGTTCGGCGACCGGCATCTCACTGGCGAGCCTGACCGAAATGATCGTGGTGCGTTCCGGCTCGGTCGCATAGACGCCCATCGCCGCGTCGCTGCGCGGCATCGCTGCCATATATTTCATGCCTTCGATGATGCGCCCGACAATGGTGTAGTTGCGGTCGAGCCGGCGCGCGGCACCGCTGATCGGAGTAAACAATTCAGCCCCGCTGCCGGTCTTGGGCAGGGCATCGCGCGCCACGCCCACCGTGCCGTAGCAATGCGGCACCCAGGCTGCCTTGCCGTCGGTGGCGATCGGCCAGCCATCGGCGGTAACGCCGGATGCAGTCGAATAGGCATCGCTGCGGCTGAGGCGCTGCGCCGCGCCGAACCCCGGAACATCGAATTCCGTCACCACCGGCTCTACTACGTCGGCGGGCAGTGGCTTCTTCTCGGTGGCGTCGCCCCATTGGGTCACCCAGTTTTCCTGAACGCGGTAGACGCTGGTCTCGTCCCACCAATGCGCTTGGGCGAGCTTGCGAACATTGGCGACATGCTCGGGGGCGAAGCGTGGGGCGAGCCGGATCACGACGATACGGTCGCCGGCCAGGGTGACGATCATCAGCTCGTCATCGGGGATCGGTCGCCAGTCGGCGGGGATCGCATCGGAGGGAAGCGGCAACACCGCGGGCGGGCGCGCGGCCTGGGCGCCGGCGAGCAGCGCAAAGAAGGGGATCAACATGACGCCATCCTGGCATGAAGCCCCGCGCCCGCGCAATCGTCCCAGCGGCTTGCGCGCCTGCCCGTCACCCTCTAGGGGGCTGCGTTCCGGGGAATGCGGAGCGGTGGCCGAGTGGTCGAAGGCGCTCGCCTGGAAAGTGAGTATACGTCAAAAGCGTATCGAGGGTTCGAATCCCTCCCGCTCCGCCAAACACCTTGATTTTATTGTATTATTTCAAAATCGTTCAGTCCGGGTACTTAGTCGGCAAGTGGGCTGGCCCGAGTGAAAGTCGGGGATACGTAGACTTACCAAGTTTCGGCGTCGGTGGGCCGGCGTAGCAGCGTTCGATGGACCAGAGCAGCAGTACGCCGACATGACGGAGAAAATCACTCTCGCTTTTCACGGAGCGGCGCGCACAGTCACGGGTTCCTGCATGGAATTCACGCATCGGGGGAAGCGCATTCTCGTGGATTGCGGCCTCTTCCAGGGCTCGCGTACGCTGGAGACACTGAATCACGGCGCATTCGCGTTCGACGCGCGCCACGTCGATGCGGTCATCCTCACCCACGCGCATATCGACCATAGCGGTTTGCTGCCCCGGATGGTTGCCGAAGGCTTCACCGGCGACATTTGGTGCACCGAGCCGACCGCGGCGCTGCTCGAGTTCATGCTTGCCGATGCGGGCCGCATCCAGGAGGGCGACGCTGCCCGGCGCAACCGACGCAAGGACCGCGCGGACCTGCCCGATATCAAACCAATCTACACTGAGCAGGACGCGATGACTGCCTGGAGGCAGGCCCGAGCGGTCGCCCTCAAGGAGTGGTTCGAACCCGTTCCCGGTTTCAAGGCGCGCCTGTGGAACGCCGGACACATATTGGGATCAGCCTCGGTCGAGTTGCTGGTCGGTGGCACCCATATCCTCTGCTCGGGCGATATCGGACCCGAGCACAAGGCCTTCCATCCCGACCCTGAAAGCCCCGCCGGCTTCGATCATGTCATCTGCGAGTCCACCTATGGTGACCGCAAGAGGGATGACGTGACGATCTTCGAGCGCCGCACCATCCTGGAAAACGAAATCACGCAGGCGCTGGCGCGCGGCGGAAACCTCATCATCCCGGTGTTCGCGCTTGAACGGACGCAGGAACTGCTGCTCGATATGGCGGCGCTCATCGACGCGAAACGTATCCGGTCCCTGCCGATCTTCGTGGATTCGCCCCTCGCCAACAGGGCGACGGCCGTCTTCGCGAAATATGCAGATACGCTCGAGGACATGAACGGCGAGAATATCTTCCGGAACACGGCGTTCCATTTCGTTGACGCCACTGCGGAGTCGATCCGGTTGAACAGTGTCTCGGGAGCGACCATCCTGGCTGCATCCGGCATGTGTGAGGCGGGGCGCATCCGGCATCACCTCAAGCACAATCTGTCCAAGCGCGAAGCGACGATATTGTTTGTCGGCTTCCAGGCCGAGGGGACGTTGGGCCGCGTAATCCTCGAAGGGGCAGAACGCGTGCGTATCTGGGGCGAGGATATCGTCGTGCGCGCTCAGATCCGCCACATCGACACCTATTCCGCGCATGCCGACCAGGACGGCCTGCTCGCCTGGATGGGAGCTCGCCGTCCGGTTGGTGGCAGCCTCTTCCTCGGCCATGGAGAAGCCTCGTCGATCGAAGCGCTGCGCCAGCTCGCCCAAAGCAGACGGATCGCGCCCTCGATCCTCGTGCCGGAGATCGGGGAGGCCTACCATCTCGAGCCCGCGACGCCCGCCGCGCGAATCAGGACCGCCGATCCGAAACTTCAGGACGTGATCGGGCCGGACTGGCAGAACAGCTATGCCGATTTCGCCACGAAACTGAAACAGGAGCTCGCGCAAATCGAGGATATAAGGGCTCGCGAGCATGCCGTTGCGGATATGCGCGCGGTGCTTGAGCGCTATAAGCATGCCCGCGCGGAAGGATCGGCCCGGCGACATCAGCCATGAGCATTTGTCGACGGCCATCGGGCTCATCACGCCACGCCCATGGTCCGGAGAATCCCGTAGCGACTCCGTATCGCATGGATGGCACCGTCCTCTTGCGGAGGTGATTCATGGACGCACTTGAAATTCCCTATCTGCTCAAGCGAGCGCGTGCGCATCGGCGTTTGAGTCAAATCGCGAAAAGTGGCGAGGCGCGGTTGATCCACCGCCAGTTCGTCAACAGCTACCAGGCTCTCCTAGTGGCGATTCGGCGCAGGTGCTCGTCACCGGAGACCTGTTTCAGGACGGTGAAGAAGCAACGGCTCGGCCTGGTCGATGGGATTGCGGCGATGACCACTGATGGGAAGGTGGCCTGATGCCGGACAAGATTGAGACTCGTGCCCGCCTAACGGGGCGACTCGCCGAGTTGGTGACGGAGGTTGGGCGTATCGAAGGCGAACTGGGCCGACCGCTCGACGACGACTTTGCCGAACAGGCAGTCGAGCGGGAGGGTGACCAGGCGCTGGACACGCTGGAAAGCGCTGCGCTCGCAGAAATCGAACTGACCAGAAAGGCAATCGCGCGGCTTGACGCGGGCAGCTATGGAATCTGCACCCGTTGCGGCAACGCCATCGAGGCCGACCGGCTGAACGCGCTGCCAGCGACTGCACTGTGTATCGGCTGTGCGGGCGCGGTGCATATCGCCAAGTAGTGAAGAAGGGCCTGGGCGCGCTGGAGAAGCTTGCCCGTGCCCGCATGTCTTCAATTGCGCACCGCGCCGATAAAGCTGAATGCGGTCCCAAGCGGGAGGATTCATGATTGACGGGAGCCGATCGGCCGGCCTGACCGCCGAGACGGCGCGCGCGCGCCTGGCAGCGGATGGACCTAATGAGCTGCCGCGTGCCGGGCAACGGTCCATCGCGCGCATCGCGATCGAGGTCCTACACGAGCCCATGCTGGCGCTGCTGCTGGCGGGCGGGGTCACCTATCTCCTGCTTGGGGACCTGGCCGAAGCATTGATCCTGCTTGGCTTCGCGTCCTTCTCCGTCGCTGTCACGGTCATCCAGGAAACCCGCACCGAGCATGTGCTCGAGGCACTGCGCGACCTGTCGGCGCCGCGCGCGCTGGTCCTCCGCGATGGCGTGCGCCTGCGCATTGCCGGGCGCGACGTGGTACGCGACGATCTGCTCGTGCTCGAACAGGGCGACCGGATCGCGGCCGACGCGATGCTGGTCGAGGCAGCCGATCTTCAGACCGACGAGTCGCTGCTGACGGGTGAATCGCTACCGGTCGGCAAGACGGTCGCGAACGCGGGCGCTCCCACCGCGACGTTCCGCCCCGGCGGCGAGGGCCAGCCCTTTGTCTATTCGGGCTCGCTCGTCACGCGCGGCACCGGCATCGCCCGCGTGCTGGCGACAGGGCCGCGCAGCGAAATCGGCCGGATCGGCCAGTCGCTCGCGACGCTCGATACCGAAGCGCCGCGCCTGCGCCGGGAAACCACGCGGATCGTCACCTGGTGCGGGATCGGCGGGGGCGCGGTTGCGCTGCTTGTGGTCTTGCTGTTCGGCCTGCTGCGCGGCGGCTGGATCGACGCGGTGCTGGCCGGCATCGCGATCGGCATGTCGATGTTACCTGAGGAATTCCCCGTTGTCCTGACAGTGTTCCTTGCGATGGGCGCGTGGCGAATCGGCAAGGTCGGCGTGCTCACCCGTCGCGCGGCGGCGATCGAGACACTCGGTTCCGCAACCGTGCTGTGCACCGACAAGACCGGCACCCTTACCGAGAATCGCATGTCGGTCGCCGAGTTCTGGCTGCCGTCGGGCGACACGCTCGCGGTTGGGCCGGACCTGCGCGTTCCCGCAGCCTATCATGGCCTGATCCGGACGGCCGCGCTGGCCAGCGCGGCCGAGCCGACCGATCCTATGGAGATCGCGCTGCACGATGCCCAGGGCACGGTCCTGGGTACGGCTTTGTCCAGCGGCGCGCTGGCGCATGCCTATGCGCTTCGCCCCGAGCTTCTGGCGATGTCCAATATCTGGGACGATGGCGATGCGTTGACCCTTTCCGCCAAGGGCGCACCCGAGGCAATCGCCAGCCTGTGTCGTCTGCCTGTGCAAGGCCATGCGGCGATGACCGTCGCGGTTGAGGCAATGGCGATGCGTGGCATCCGCGTGCTCGGTGTCGCGACCGCCACACCACGCGATCGGGCCTGGGCCAAGACGCAGCTTGATTATGACTATACACTGGTCGGGCTGGTCGGGCTGGCCGATCCGATCCGCGCCAGCGTGCCCGGCGCGGTCGCCGAGTGTCGCAACGCGGGCATCCGCGTCGTCATGATCACCGGCGACTATGCGGCGACCGCGCGGTCGATCGCCACCCAGGCGGGGATCGCTGACGGCGACGTGCTGACCGGCGTTGACCTGGCCAGGCTCGACGACGCCACGCTTGCAGGGCGCCTGAAAACCGTCACCGTCTTCGCCCGGATCATGCCCGAGCAGAAGCTGCGCATCGTCCAGGCATTCAAGGCGGATGGCGAAATCGTCGCGATGACCGGCGACGGCGTCAACGACGCGCCGTCGCTCAAGTCGGCGCACATCGGCATCGCCATGGGCAAGCGCGGTACCGATGTCGCGCGCGAGGCCGCGGCCATGGTCCTGCTCGAGGACGATTTCGGGTCGATCGTGCAATCGGTCCGGCTCGGCCGGCGAATCTACGACAATATCCGCAAGGCGATGGCGTTCATCTTCGCGGTGCATGTGCCCATTGCCGGCCTGGCGTTGCTACCCTTGTTCTTCGGCCTGCCGATCCTGTTCGGACCCGTGCACATCGCGCTGCTCGAAATGGTGATCGACCCGGTCTGCGCCCTGGTGTTCGAAGCCGAGCGCGAGGAGGACGACATCATGCGCCGTCACCCGCGCGACCCGTCGGAAGCCCTGTTCTCCCTGCCGATGATCATATGGAGCGTGTTCCAGGGCGGTCTCGCCTTCGCGATGCTGGCGACGGCCTTCCTGGTCGAGAGCTGGTCCGGCATGCCCGAGACCGAGCTGCGTGCGCTGACCTTTTTCGCGCTGGTCGCCCAGATCGTCGCGCTGATCCTGGTCAATCGATCGTTCGGCGCGTCGCTCCGGCAAGCGCTCGTCCGGCACAATGCGGCGCTGCGCTATATCGCCCTTAACATCACTGGCGTGACCGCCCTGATCCTGTTCCTGCCTTCAGCGCAGGCCTTGCTGAAGTTCGGATCGATCGCATGGAGCGACATGGTGCTGGCCCTCGGCCTTGGCGTTGTCCTTTTGTTGCTGCTTGAAGGCTGCAAGCCCCTCGTCCGGCGCCTCACGGAGCGCATTGCGCCGATCCCGATGCGCGCTGGCAGCGGCTCGTGAGCGACGATATGTCGTTCAGCATGAACCGGTCGCACCTGTTCCTCCTGTCGCTGGTCGCGCTCGCCACGCTCGCCTTTCTGTGGCTGGCCGCGCCCTTTTCGGGCGCGATCCTCTGGGCCGTGATCGCGGCCGTTCTGTTCGAGCCTTTCAACACGCGGCTGCTCAGCGCGATGCCGCGTCGTCGCAACGGCGCGGCGGTGGCGACATTGCTCGTCATCGTCTGCGTCGTGGTGGTGCCGGCGATGCTGCTCGGCGCAGCCTTGCTGAGCGAAGCCGCCGCATTCTATGCCCGCGTCCGCAATGGCGAGATCGATTTCGGACGTCTGTTCGTCGAGACGCAGAGCCATTTGCCGGACTGGGCCAGGGGCTGGCTCACCGACATCGGCCTGGGCGACGTCGGTGGTCTGCGCACCAAATTGGGCCAGGGTTTCGCAAGCAGCTTCCAGTCGGTTGCCGGCCAAATCCTGAACATTGGCCAAGGGGCGTTCGGCTTCTTTCTTGCTCTCGGCGTGATGCTGTACCTGACATTCTTCTTTCTGCGGGATGGGCACGATCTGGCGGCGCGGATCGAGCGGAGCATCCCGCTGCGCGCCGAACAACGCGCGATCCTGGTCGCGAAATTCGTCATGGTGATCCGCGCGACGATCAAGGGCAGCCTGATCGTCGCCCTGTTGCAGGGCACGGTCGGCGGCCTCACCTTCTGGTTGCTCGGAATACCCGGCGCACTGCTCTGGGGCGTCGCGATGGGGGTGTTTTCGCTCTTCCCGGCAATCGGGACGGGTCTGATCTGGGTACCCGTGACCGTCTATCTGCTGGCCACGGGCGCTATCTGGCAGGGCAGCGTTCTTTTTCTGTGCGGTTTCTTCATCATCAGCAGCGTCGACAATGTCGTCCGCCCGATCCTGGTCGGGCGTGACGCGCGGATGCCTGATTATGTCGTCCTGGTTGCGACGCTGGGCGGGTTCGAACTGATGGGATTCAATGGGTTCGTGATCGGTCCGGTCATCGCCGCCCTGTTCATGGCGGTGTGGGACCTCTTCGGCAATGAACAGGGTCTGGCACCCGCGATCGAGACGGAAGGCCATGACGTGTCGGATGACGTCCCAAGCTCGCGCTGAGGCCTCGCAAATGCCGAGGCCTGACCAACCAGGGCTTGCGCCCGGAAAGCGGGATCACTGCTCGCCGCCACAGGCATCCGCCCGGGCGAGGAGAAAGGCCCGTTCCCGCGCATTGCGGGTAAGCGTGGCGGCAGCCTGGAATTCCGACTGCGCCTCGGCCAGCCGGCCGGCGCGAAACAGGAAGTCGCCCCTTGCCGCCGGCAGGGGCGCATAATGGCGCAGCGCGTCGGCATCGGCGATCTCGTCCACCAGTCTGAGGCCTGCTTCGGGCCCGAAGGCCATGCTGTGGGCGATCGCGCGATTGAGATCGACCACGGGCGAGGGCACTACGACGCGCAGCCGGTCATAGAGCGCGGCGATGCGCCGCCAGTCGGTATCGGCGGCCCGGCGCGCGCGCGCATGGCAGGCGGCGAGCGCGGCTTGCAGTACATAGGGTCCGTCGCCACCGGCCGCTTCGGCGCGGGCCAGCGCGTCGAGGCCGCGGTGGATCAGCAAATGGTCCCAACGCGCGCGATCCTGCTCGGTGAGCGGAACGAAAGCGCCGTCCAGCCCGGTGCGCGCGCCGAGGCGCGACGCCTGGATCTCCATCAGCGCCAGGAGGCCGAGCACTTCGGCATTTTCGGGGGCGTCCCCGGGCATCAGCCCGGCCAGGATGCGACCGAGGCGTTGCGCTTCGAGGCACAGGCCCGGCCGGACGAGATCGTCGCCCGCCGTGGCCGCATAGCCTTCATTGAAGATGAGGTAGATGACCTCGAGCACCGAGGGCAGCCGCGCCGCGCGTTCCGCGCCCCGCGGCACCTCGAAGGTCAATCCGGCCCTTGCGATGGCCTTTTTCGCGCGGACGATTCGCTGCGCGATCGCCGCTTCGCTCGACAGGAAGGCGCGGGCGATCTCGTCGGTGGTAAGACCGCCGACCACCCGCAGGGTGAGTGCCGCGCGGGCATCGGGCGACAGCATGGGGTGGCAGGCCGTGAAGATCAGGCCCAACAGTTCGTCGCCCAGATCATCGTCCATCGCGGCGTCGATCGCCTCGGCCGCATCGTCCGAGGTCTCGTCCAGCGTCCGCGCGATCTCCTCGTGCTTGCGCGTGCGCATCCTGTCGCGCCGAAACAGGTCGATGGCGCGTCGTTTGGCAGCGGTCATCAGCCAGGCGCCCGGATTGGCCGGGACGCCGGTCCTGGGCCATTCGGCCAGGGCCGTAACCAGCGCGTCCTGCGCCAGCTCCTCGGCCCGGTCGATATCGCGCACCATGCGGGCCAGGCCCGCGATGAGCCTGGCCCGTTCGATGCGAAACGTCGCTTCAATCGCCTGGTGGGTCTCGCCTGCGGTCACGCTGCCTTTTCGGTCAGGCCCGCTAGAGAGGCAAGCCGGCGCCGTCGCCGGCCCCCGCCGGCGCTATCAGGCGACGCCGAGTTTCCCGCGCTCGCCCTCGCGCGGCGTCGCCAATTCCTCGGGCGTGATGAAATCGGCCAGATCCGCCGCCTCGTAGAACGGCCGGATCTGCATCTCGCTTCGCCCGGGCATGACATTGGGCGCGCGCTTCGCCCAGGCCACGGCCTCGTCCATGTCCTTGACCTCCCAGATCGAGAAGCCGGCGACGATCTCGCGCCCCTCGGCGAACGGCCCGTCGATGACGGTGCGGCCGGCGCCCTCGCAGACGATTCGCTTGCCCTCGGCGGTCGGCTTGAGCCCAGCACCGGCCACCATGACGCCGGCCTGGACCAGTTCCTCGGTAAAACGGTCCATCGCCGCGAACGCCTCGAGCATTTCGGGCGTGGGCTCCAGGCCCGGATCGACCCCCTCATTGGCCATTGCAAACACCATCACGCGCATCGTCAGTCTCCTTGCTTGAGCCGGCCCCTGTTGGCGTCTCATCGGGACGACGAACGAGCTTGTCGGAAATCGACAAGGTTCGGCAAAATTTTTTCGGCGGCCGGCGCGCCTGGCTGGAGGATCAGAAGACCAGCGAACCAAGGCCGATTTTGCGACCCTCGCAACCTGGAACCGCGGTCAACGGGGAGCGCGGATCGGCTGGATCAGGCCGAAAAATCTGGATAGACAGGCGACAACGCTGCTGGAGCCTCGCGCCCGCAGGCACCGAGGGGGAGCAGCATGACGAGCCTGTCGCAGATCGATGTCATCGTTGTCATTGCCTATGCCATCGGCATTTTCGGCCTTGCGCAATGGGTGAGCCGCGAAAAGGCCGGCCATGCGAAGGACTCGTCCGACTATTTCCTCGCCTCCAAGTCGCTTCCCTGGTGGGCGATCGGCGCGTCGCTGATCGCGGCGAACATTTCCGCGGAACAGATCGTCGGCATGTCGGGCTCGGGCTATGCGCTTGGGCTGGCGATTGCGTCCTATGAGTGGATGGCGGCGCTGACCCTGCTGATCGTCGGCAAATATTTCCTGCCGATCTTCCTGAAGAACCACATCTACACCATGCCGCAGTTCCTGGAGCAGCGGTACGGCCGCGTACTGCCGGTGCTGATGGCGCTATTCTGGCTGGCGCTCTACGTCTTCGTGAACCTGACGTCGATCATCTGGCTCGGCTCGATCGCGGTGAACAAGGTCGCTGGGGTCGACCAGGACACGGCACTGGTCGCGCTGGGCGCCTTCGCCTTGCTCTATCAGCTCTATGGTGGCCTCAAGGCGGTGGCGCTGACCGACATCGTCCAGGTCACCTTGCTGGTGTTCGGCGGCCTCGTGATTTCCTATCTGACCTTGAACCAGGTCGGCGGAGGACACGGCGTGATCGCCGGCTTCACCACGCTCACCGAGCGCGTGCCCGGGCATTTCGACATGATCCTCAGCCCGGACCATCCCTTTTACAAGGACCTGCCCGGCATCGCGGTGCTGGTCGGCGGGATGTGGATCGCGAACCTCAGCTATTGGGGCTTCAACCAGTACATCATCCAGCGCGCGCTGGCCGCGAAGAACATCGCCGAAGCGCAGAAGGGCGTGATGTTCGCGGCCTGGCTGAAGTTGCTGATGCCGGCGATCATCGTGCTGCCGGGCATCGCCGCCGTCGTACTCGCACCCGATCTGGTAAAGCCCGACGAAGCCTATCCGACGATGATGAAGCTGCTGCCCTCGGGCCTGCTCGGCCTGGTCTTCGCGGCGCTGATCGCGGCGATCATCGCGTCGACCGCGTCCAAGATCAATTCGATCGCGACGATCTTCACGCTCGATCTCTACGCGAAGGCGCGCGGCATCAGGACGCGGGGCGAGGACGGCCAGGTGGAAGGCCAGGAAAAGCATCTCGTGCTGGTCGGCCGCATCGTTGCCGCGCTCGCCGTGGTGATCGCGCTGATCGCGGCGCGGCCACTGCTCGGCAATTCGGATCAGGCGTTCCAGTTCATCCAGGAATTCTCCGGCTTCTTCACACCGGGCATCACCGTCATCTTCCTGCTCGGCCTGTTCTGGAAGCCGGCGACCGAGGCGGGCGCGATCGTCGCGGCGATCACCTCGGTCCTGCTCTCCTATGTCCTCAAGATGGGCATCCCCTCGCCCTGGCTGCCCGAGGCGCTCAATGCCTATCTCTTCCCGTTCATGAACCGCATGATGTTCGTATTTCTGGTCAGCCTGTTCCTCGCAATGGCGATCTCGCTGCTGGTGAAGGGCCGGGGCGATGCGAACCGGGTGACGATGGAGGGCGTGAGCTTCCGTACGACGACCGCGTTCAATATCGGCGGCGTGGGCGTTGTCCTGATCCTGATCGCGCTCTACGCGACCTGGTGGTGAGCTTTGCAGACCGATTCCTTGCCGTCGATTGGGGGACGACCAACCGACGCGTCTTCCTGATCGAGGGCGGCCGCGTCGCGCGCAGCGAACGTGACGGCAACGGCGTGACGACGGTCGAGGATTTCGAGGTCGAGGCTGAATCGATTCGCGGTTCTTTCGGCGACCTGCCGCTGCTGATGGCGGGGATGGTCGGGTCGAACATCGGCTGGCGGGTGGCGCCTTATGTTCCCGCACCCGCTGGAACCGCGGAGCTTGCCGCCAACCTGTTGTGGATCGATGGGCGCACCGCGATCGTGCCCGGTGTGTCGACCACCGGCCCCGCCGATGTGATGCGCGGCGAGGAGGTGCAGCTGATCGGCGCGGTCGAGGCCGGGCTGGTCCCGCGCGACGCGCTGCTGGTGCAGCCCGGCACGCATTGCAAATGGGTCGAGATGGTCGCCGGACGCATCGCCGGTTTCACCACCGCGATGACCGGCGAGCTGTTCGCCTTGCTGCGGGCGCATGGGCTGCTCGCGGCGCAGATCGGCGGAGACGTGACGTTGGGCGCGGCCTTTCGCGATGGCGTCGAAGAGGGGCGCAAGCGCGACCTTGCCGCGTCGCTGTTCGGCATCCGCGCGGCGAAGCTGCTGGGCGAACGCGACGACAGGGATGCGGCGAGCTTTGCCAGCGGGCTGCTGATCGGCACCGATGTCGCGGCACGGCTCGAGGCGCCGGGGCATGAGATCGTCCACATTCTGGCGGACCCGGCGCTGGGCGGCCTTTATGCCGCGGCGATCGAGGCGCATGGCCGCACGGCGCGGCTGGTCGACAGCCAGACCGCGTTCAGTGCCGGAATCATCGCCATCGGAGCAAGAGCATGAGCCATATCGCCTCCTTCGACGCCGGTTTTGCCCGCTGCCCGCTGATCGCGATCCTGCGCGGCGTCAGGCCGGACGAGGTCGAGGCGATCGGTGAGGCGCTGGTCGAGGCGGGCTTCACCCTGATCGAAGTGCCGATGAATTCGCCCGATCCGCTCGACAGCGTCGCGCGGCTTGCGAAGCGCTTCGCCGGCCGGGCAGTCATTGGCGCGGGCACGGTGCTGCGCGAGGATCAGGTCGCGGCAGTGAGCGCGGCGGGCGGCACGATGATCATCTCGCCCAACGCCAATCTTCGCGTGATCGCGGCGAGCGCGGCGGCGAAATTGATCTCGCTGCCCGGCATCGCCACGCCGAGCGAAGCCTTTGCCGCGCTCGAGGCGGGGGCGACCGCGCTGAAACTGTTCCCGGCGGAGGCGGCCAGCCCCGCCGTGGTGAAGGCGATGCGCGCCGTATTGCCGAAAGAGGCGCGGCTGCTGCCGGTCGGCGGCATCGCGCCCGACACCATGGCCCCATGGACCGCAGCCGGCGCCGCCGGCTTCGGGCTCGGCTCGGCGCTGTACAAACCCGGCATGAGCGCCGCCGATGTCGGCGCCAATGCGCGCGCTTTCGTGCACGCTCTGTCCGCCAGGGGATGATCTCGCGATAGTTGCAACGGCCCGCCGGCCGATCGAGCCATGGCCGATGACGGCGAGCACGGCGGGAAGGGGCGGCGCCCCCTCCCGCCGGCCGGTCAGAGCTTCAGGCGGGCCCCGACCGCCATGAAGGTTCCGCGCCGGTCGAAAAAGGTCCCGTTGGCGACCGTCGGCTGGGTGATGCCGTTGGGCGTGATGGGCGGATAGACATTGAACAGATTCTCGACGCGGCCATAGACCTCGACGGCCGAGGTGACCTTGTACGATGCCGAGAGATCGACATAGCTGCGGCCCGAGACATTGTTGTCCGCCAGGTCGAGCGTCGTGGTGTTGAAACGCGTATCGAACTTGCCCCCGTCGATATAGCGATAGCCGATCCCGAACTTGAAGCCGCCGACCGAATAATTGGCGTCGAGATTGGCGCGCCATTCCGGCAGGCCCTGGGGCGGCGGCGAAATGCCGGCCAGGCCGACATAATCGTTGGTCACGCCGTTCGACGTGGTCGACAGCTCCGCCACATAATTGGCCAGGCCGCGCAGGCCGAGTTCACCGCCCAGCAGGCCGAAGCGATATTGCAGCTCGACGTCGACGCCCCTGGTCTTGAGCGAATCGGCATTGAACGGAATCACGTTCACCTGAGTGATGATCTGCGTGTTCGGGTCGCGGATGACGCCGCTGCAGAATTCAGTCCGTCCGGCTTGGCAGAAATCGACGATGCTCTGCGGCGCCACGGTCGAGATCGCCTGCTTGATCGAGATCGAATAATAATCGACCGAGGCCTTGAATCCTTTCAGCCAGCCGGGCTGGAAGATGACGCCCCCGGTGAAGGTATCGGCCCGTTCCGGCGTCAGCGCGGGATTGCCGCTGGTGATCTGCACCGTCTGGCG
The DNA here is from genome assembly GCF_055521475.1 of Sphingomonas sp. BL-S-30. Taxonomy (NCBI): domain Bacteria; kingdom Pseudomonadati; phylum Pseudomonadota; class Alphaproteobacteria; order Sphingomonadales; family Sphingomonadaceae; genus Sphingomonas; species Sphingomonas sp. BL-S-30. The sequence continues at coordinate 4,277,306 of NZ_CM145481.1, forward strand.
CGAGGTGTTGGTGCGGGGATCGATGATCGCGTTGATCACCTGGTTGCCGCGCGAGAACAGCTCGTAATTGTTCGGCGCGCGGATATCGCGCGAGACCGTCCCGCGGAAGCGGATGTCGGGAATCGGCGAATAGTTGAGCCCGACCTTCCAGGTGGTGACGCCGCCGCTGAGCGAATAATCAGTGTAGCGGATCGCCCCGTTGAGATCGAGGCTGTCCGCGAAGCGGACGCCCTTGGCCAGCGGCACTACAATCTCGGCATAGCCTTCCTTGACGTTGAACGCGCCGGTAAAGGGTTGCGAGTTGACCGAGCGCCAGCGCCGCGCGGCCGAATCCGGATCAGCGGTCTGCACCGTTTTTTCACGGCGATATTCGGCGCCGACCGCGACCTTCACATCACCGGCCCAGGTGGCGAAGGGGCTGCCCGAGAGATTGGCCGCGAACACATCCTGTTCCTGGCGCGAGCGCGTCCAGGACGTGCCCCGGTAATAATCGAGCGCCCGTTCGCTGACCGCGCCGGCACCGAACGGATTGATCGGCACGCAATCGCGGATGTCGCGATACGGGTCCTGCGCATCGGTCGGATTGGGGTTGGTGAGCAGCGCGCGGCAGGTCGGCTGGCCGGTCGCGGGGTTGATCACGCTGTCCAGGCCATTGGTCCAGCGGCTGTTGATGCGGTTGTTGTAGCTGATCGACTGATAGCTGTTCCGCCCGATCTGACCCGACACATCCCAGCTCCAGCCTTCGCCGAATTTCCCTTCGGCACCGAAGGTGAAGCGGCGGACCTGAGTCGCGTTGACGAACAGCGAATTGCCGTCCTCGTAATTCATCCGGCCGATGGTGAAACTGGTCAGCCCGGCCTGGCCCATGGCCGTGCGCACCGAGCTTGCCAGAAAGGCATTGTCGTTGCGGATGATGAGACCGCCATTGTCGGGGTTCGGCGTCAGATCCGACTCGACATTGACCCGCGAATAGAGCCCGTCCGCGAACAGAGTGATATTGTCCGTCAGCGCGAACCGCACCGCGCCATAAGCGGTATAGCGCTCGATCTCGGGCATGATGTTGCCATCGTCCTCGACCGACGCGCCGTCGCCGCCGGTCATGAAGGTGCCGCCGATATTGGTGCCGTAATTGAACGGGACGGGGTTGCCGTTGCGGTCGAACTGGACGCCGGTGCCGGCGGCGAAGCCGAGGCGCTGCGCGAGGGCGAGGCCGTTGGCGCGTGTCGCCACGCCGCCCGCCGTCATCTGGGTGAAGCGCGAATTGTCGACGATGAGCAGGCGCGGCTGGCCGTTGGTGGTCGTGTAAGCCGGGTTGGTCAGCAACGCGGTTTCGTTGCGGCCCCAGGGGCGCGCGCCCTGCGCCGTCTGGCCGTCATTGTGCAGATAATCGCCCGCGACCGTCAGCTGCAGCCGGTCGTCGAGCAGGCTGGTGCCATAGGCGCCGCTGATGGTGGGGCGGTGATGATCGTCATAGATCGTCTGGCCATAGGAAAGATCGAGCTTCAGCCCCTTCAATTTCTTGTCGAGCACGAAGTTGACCACGCCAGCGACGGCATCCGACCCATAGGCGGCCGAGGCGCCCCCGGTGACGATCTCGACGCTGTTGATCAGCGCCACGGGCACGATGTTGGTGTCGATCGTGCCGGCCGGATCGGTGAAGGCGACGCGGCGCCCGTCGACCAGCACCAGCGTGCGCTGCGTGCCCAGGCCGCGCAGATCGGCATTGGAGCCGCCGACCGGCTCGCTCGACTTGCCGATATTCTGGTTGATGCGCAGCTGGGGAACGTCGTCGAGCAGATCGGCAACGGTGCTGACCGCCTTGGATTCGAGCTCGGCCGCGCCCAGCGTGGTCAGCGGCGTCGGCGCGGTGAAACCGCTGATCCTCGTGCCGGTGACGGTAACCTCGGGGGTTTCCGCCTCGTCGGCGGGTGTCGGATCCTGCGGGGCGGCGGCTTCGGCGGCGGGGGGAGTGCGGGGCGCGTCCTGCGCCTGCGCCGAGAATGGCACCAACAGCATCGGCACGCCCGCCATGACGGCGAACAGGGCGCTGGCGTGGAATGGCCTGATCGCCATGCGCGTGCGCCGCGACAGGCGTTCCGGCCACGCGTTCGCGCTCCGCACCGTGGTTTCCCGCGGCAATTCGTGCTTCACTATCACTCCCCTTAAGGTTATTTTTGTAGTAGACATATTCTGTTCGACATTGACGAATAGTCCAATTCTTTATGGACTCGGGATTGATGCCGGCGCGGTATTCGATGCCGACCCTGCATCACCCAAAAGGCAATTGAAGCGCCGGTGGCGGCATTTCAGCGCTATTATTCGCCTGGCTGACACTCTATTATTCGCTGGGCTGATAATAATGCCGAGATGAGAGGGAGAGAGAGATGGCCAGGTTGCTGCCCACCACTTTGGTGGGATCCTACGCGATGCCTGAATGGCTGATCGATCGCGCGCGGCTCGCCGGGCGATTCCCGCCCCGGGTGCGCGCGTTGGAACTCTGGCGGCCAGCGCCCGAATTCCTGGAAGAGGCGCAGGACGACGCCACGATCATGGCGATCCACATGCAGGAACGCGCCGGGCTCGACATCATCACTGACGGCGAGATGCGGCGCGAGAGCTATTCCAATCGCTTTGCGACCGCGCTGGAAGGCGTCGATCTCGACAATCCCGGCACCGCGCTCGACCGCAGCGGCCATCCCAATCCGGTGCCGCGCGTGACGGGCAAGATCCGTCGCAAGCATGCGGTGCAAGTGCGCGACGTCGAGTTCCTGCGCCGTCACACCGATCGCCCGATCAAGATCACCGTGCCGGGCCCGTTCACCATGACTCAGCAGGCGCAGAACGACTTCTACGCCAGCGAGGAGGAAATGGCGCTCGATTATGCGGCGGCGGTCAATGAGGAGATCCGGGATCTCTTTGCCGCGGGTGCGGACATCGTGCAGATCGACGAGCCCTATCTGCAGGCCCGCGCGGAAAAGGCGCGCCAATATGGGCCGCAGGCGATCGATCGCGCCTTGCAGGGGATCGAAGGCGTTACCGCGCTGCATCTATGCTTCGGCTATGCCGCGATCATCCATGGCGACCGGCCCAAGGGATATGATTATCTCGGCGAACTGGCGGGCACGCGGCTTGACCAGGTATCGGTCGAGACGGCCCAGCCGAACCTCGATCCGGCCGAGCTGCGGCCGCTCAGGGACAAACACATCATGGTCGGCGTGATCGACCTGAACGATCCGACGGTCGAGACGCCGGAAAAGGTCGCTGAGCGAATCCGTCGCGCGATGACCGAGGTGCCGGTCGACAAGATCATCGTCGCCCCGGATTGCGGCTTCAAATATGTCCCGCGCGACATCGCCTTCGCGAAGATGCGCGCGATGGTCGAGGGCGCGACCCTGGTGCGCGAGACGCTCTGACCACCCCTTCGGACGAGTCCTCCGCCTTCAACCAGCCTGGAGGACTCGTTCGAAAAAGGGCTTAGACGCCTCGAGCAGGGGACCAAAGGCGTGGCCCGCGCCTTCCACCAGCGCGATCTCGCTGGCGATTCCAGCCTGCGCATAGGCATCGCGCAGCATGAACAGGCGGTCCCGGCGGTTGCGCCCGTATCGCGCATAGCCATCCGCATCCAGACCCATTTCGTCCGGACGGTAGATCTCGAAATCGAGCCAGTCCTCGCTGCCGCACAACAGCTGGACGGGCACGCGCCGCACGGCGTCGAGATCGACCGGCTTGCCGAAGCGCTGCTCGACATCCCCGATGCCGGTCCACCAGCCCATGCCGGGATCGGGCAGCGTCACATAACTCGGCGCGCCGAGCGAGACCGCATCGAGCCGGCCGGGATCGACATAGAGCAGCCGTTGCGCGAATTGCGCGCCGCCCGAAAAGCCGAACAGCAGCACCCGGGAGAAGCGCGTCCCGGTCACCGCGGCGAATTCCTCGACCATCGACCAGATCACCTGATCGTAACGGATCTTGTCCCCGATCAGCTGCTTATATTCCTCGTCCGGGACCGACACGGTGAGATCGAGCGGGAAGAGCGGCGCCAGCACGAAGCAGCCGAGCCGTTCGGCGAACGTCGCATAGGCGTCGCGCAGATCCTTCGGATTGCGGCTCGACCCGTGCACCGCGATGATCAGCGGCGCCTCCGTCAATCCCGCCGCGACATGGCCCATCGGCACATAGGCATAGTGACTGAACGCCGGAAAGGCCTGGCACGACAGCGCGGCCAGCGCGCCGGCGATCGCCTGCATCCGGTTTCTGGCGAGCGGCCGGTCGGGATCGAGCGTGCGCAGCACGTCGGGCGTCGTCCAGCCACGCATGTCGGGGCGCAGCCGGCTCAGCAACACCTCGCTCAACTGATAGCGCGCGATGAAGCCGCGATCGTCGCGAAGCAGCTCATGCGCCATCATGTCCGGCACGACATCGGTGAAGCGCGCCAGTTCGACGCCGAGAATCTCGCGCAACCGCCTCCGGTCCGCGATGCCCGAGCCTGCATCCGTTTCCTGCAAGATTCCCCCTCCCTCAAGGCAAGCCCGACGCGCCACATTTATCACCCATGCTTATATTAGGCTGGCTGTCATGGCCAGCAAGTGATATCAACTTGGCTGATAAGGAGAGGGAGGATCATGGTGCGCTGGCCAGGACGCATTGCGCCGCTGTCGGCCATGCTTGCCGTGCTTCTTCCGGGATGCGCGCATGACGCCGGCCGGCCCCTGACGACGCCTCTGGCAGTCCGTGGCAGCACGGCGACGGTCGAAATCGCCCCGGTGCTGCTCGCGGCCCGCGACCATTATCCGCCGGGCGCGATCGTCACCAATGGCGGGATTGCGGACCTGATCGGCGGAACGGCCGATGTCGCGACTCATGCCGAAACCCAGGCGTTACGCTATTCGGTCGGGCATCCGGAGATCCGCATCATCCTGACCGTCACGGAAGGACGATACCGCATCGTCGCGCGCCGATCGGCCGGCATCGCCAGTCTGGCCGACCTCAGGGGCAAGCGGATCGCGACACTCGCGACCACCTCCGCCGGCTATTTCCTGGCGAGGATGCTGGCGACGGCGGGGCTGGGCTTCGCCGATATCGAACCGGTGCGACTCTCCCCGCTCAAGGACATGGCCGCGGCGCTCGCGCGGCACGAGGTCGACGCCGTCGCCATCTGGGAGCCGCATGCCGGCAATGCGGCGCGTACGCTGGAGGCCGACCGCATCGAATTCGTCGGCGACGGCGTGTACCGCGAATTGTTCAACCTCAATACGACCGCTGACAAGCTCGCCGATCCGGTGATGCGGCGCAGGATCGTGCGTTTCGTGCGCGCGACCCTCGACGCCGCGATCGCGATGCGCACCGATGGCGCGCCGGCAAGAACACTGGTCGCGTCGAGCACAGGCTTTTCGGCCGAAGAAGTGGCACGCGCATGGCCCTTGCTCGCCTTTACCGCCGCACTGCCGCCTGACCTGATCGATGTGCTCATCGCCGAAGAGCAATGGCTGGCCGCGCAGGATGGTCGTGTGCCGCGCTCGCGTGAAACGCTTTCCCGGCTGGTCGATGGGAGCGTGCTGGAAGAGGCGCGGCAACAATGACGCCGTCACGCGATCTGCCGCCGGACTCAGGGTGGCTTGTTGGATTTTGTGGGTTGTGCCGGGATTTCTATCTGTCATAAACAACTAACGTTCGTTAATCCGGAATGGACCGGAACAAGCCGAAGTGGCCGCCGAACCCGGATTCGGGTGCGCGGCCCCGCCGGAAAGGTCGAAAGATGGAATTCGGGAAACGGCAACAGCCGGTCCCGCTTCAGGGAGAGGGGAAGCCGATATGGCGCGTTTGAAGAATCGCCGTTCAGTGTCGTGGCTGCATCACATGATGGTTACCACCGCGTTGACCGGCGCTACGTTCGTGGGTGGCACAGCCTTCGCACAGGATGTGCCAGCCCAGCCGGCGCCCGCCGCCGAGCCGCAGGAAACGGCGGCGCAGGACATCATCGTCACCGCGTCGCGCACCGCGCAGAACGGGCTTCAGGCGCCGACCCCGACTCAGGTCATCGGGGCCGACGTGATCCAGAAGCAGGCGGTGACCACCGTCATGGAAGTGCTCAACCAGAACCCCGCCTTCAAGGCGACGCGCTCGCCGGGCGCCAACGCTACCAACACGTCCAGTCCGGCCCAGGCGACCGCCGACCTGCGCGCGCTGGGCGGCCAGCGCACCCTGGTGCTGGTCAACCAGTCCCGCGTGGTACCCTTCGCGCCCGCCAGCAACCTCGGCGTGCCGACCACCACCGACCTCAATCTCTTCCCGACACTCATGATCGAGCGCGTCGATGTCGTCACCGGCGGCGCCTCCGCGCTTTACGGCTCCGACGCCGTGTCGGGCGTCGTCAACATCATCATGAAGAAGAAATATCACGGAATCGAGATCACCGGCCAGGGCGGCATTTCCCAGCTGGGCGACTATAGTACCCAGCGCGTGGGCTTCATCGCGGGCACCAGCTTTGGCGACGACCGGGGCAATGTCGTGCTCAGCGCCGATTATTCGACCAATAACGGCGTCGGCGACATCTATACGCGCGATTGGGGCCGCAAGGAGCAAATGATCGTCAGCAACGGACAGCGGGCCGCCAACGGCCTGCCGGCGTTCATTCTGGCCGATAACGTCCACAATTCTCTCGGTGCCGGCAGCGTCATCATCAGCACGATCCCCGGCCTGACCAACATGACCTTCAATCCGAACGGCTCCATCCGTCCGTTCCAGAAGGGCGCGATCTTCGGTGGCTCGACGATGATCGGCGGCGAAGGCGGGTCGATCATCACCGGCACCGCGCTGGTCCCCGACGTCGAGCGCTTCACTGCCTATGGCAGCATCTATTATGATTTCTCGGATTCGGTGACGGGCTATGTCGAGGGCGGCTATTCGCGCTCGCGTGGCTTTCTCGACGGCGTCGCGATCCGCCTGGCGAGCCAGACGATCCGCCGCGACAACCCCTATATCCCGGCCGCGGTGCTCGCGCTGCTGCCGCCGGCGACCCAGAGCTTCAACATCAGCCGGATCGGCAACGATATCGGCATCAACCATTATGACATCATCAACGAGACGCCGCACGGCGTGGTCGGCCTCGAGGGCAAGCTCGGCGGGTCCTGGAAATGGGATGCCCACGCGTCCTACGGCGTGAATAATTATGCCTCGGCGACGACCAACAACCCGGTGACGGCCAACCTAAACTTCGCGATCGACGCCGTGCGCGATCCGGCAACCGGCAACATCGTGTGCCGCGGCGTGCTGCAGAACAATCCGGCCGCCGCCGGATGCCAGCCGCTCAACCTGTTCGGCGAAGGCAACTCCACCGCGGCGGCCCGCGACTATATCTGGGGCGAAGGCCTGGCCAAGGTGAAGTACGACCAGCTGACCTTCGCCGCGAACCTGGTCGGCGAACCCTTCTCGACCTGGGCCGGCCCCGTCTCGGTCGCGATTGGCGGCGAGTATCGCCGCGAGACGGAAAAGCTGACCGCAGATGCGGTAGGCGCCTCGAACGGCTTTCTGACAGCCGGCAACGCGGTGCCTTATGGCGGCGCATTCGACGTCAAGGAAGCCTATGTCGAGACCACCGTGCCACTGGCACGGGACACGCCGTTCCTGCACAGCCTGAGCCTCAACGGCGCCTTTCGCTACGCCAATTACAACACCGTCGGCGGGCAGAATGCGTGGAAGGTCGGCGGAGTCTGGGAGCCGGTTCAGGGGTTCAACATCCGCGTCGCGCGGTCGCGCGACATCCGCGCGCCGGCGATCAACGAGCTGTACAGCCCCGGCAGCAACGTGAGCAACAACGTCACCCTGGTGGTCGATGGCGTGACCAAGAACGCGGTGATCCCGCAGAATACCAGCCTGGGCAATCCGGATGTCGGGCCTGAATTCGCGAACACCTTAACCGCGGGGTTCGCGTATCGCGGACAGGGCGCGCTACGCGGCCTCGGCCTGTCGGTCGATTATTACCATATCACGATCAAGGACGCGATCACCAACCTGTCGACCGCCAACATCGCCGGCCTGTGCAGCGCGGGCGAACAATATTTCTGCGGCCTGTTCTCCTATGCGCCGGACACCAGCACGCCCGCGCCGAACGATCGCATCCAGACCGGCCTGGTCGCGGGATCGCTCAATGTGGGCGCCTTCGAGCAGGAGGGCATCGACATGACGCTCAACTACGCCACCTCGGCCGGCTTCCTCGGCGACGGCGGCCGGTTCAGCACGGCCGCCAGCGGCACCTATATCCTCCACGCCTTTGTGGATTCGGGCACGGGCGCGGCACCGGTCGATCGCGCGGGGGAGAATGGCTGGGCGAACCTCGGCTCTATCCCGCGCTTCCGCGGCAACCTGTCGAACACGATCGGCAACAATGCCTGGGAACTCACCCTGCAGACGATCTTCATCAGCAAAGGCACGCAGGATAACACCTACAACACGTTGCCGACCAACACGATCAACGACAATCACGTACCGGCGGTCGTTTATTTCAACCTGTTCGGCAAGGTGTTCGTCGGCGACAACAAGCGGTTCGAGCTGTTCTGGGCGGTCAACAACCTGCTCGACAAGGATCCGCCGGCGACGCCCTACATCATTCTAAACGGCCCGGTGAACGGGCAATATTACGACAAGGTCGGACGCAATTTCACGCTCGGCGCGCGCGTGCGCTTCTGATCCGCCGTACCTTCAACAACAAAGGGCGCCCCGTCACGGGCGCCCTTTTTGTCTCCGGCCGACAGGCCCGTTCAGGTGAAATTGAGCTGCGCCCCACCGCGGAACAGGTTGACCAGTTCGCGCCGGGTGCAGAGCCAGCGTTGCGCCGTCTCGTCCCAGCGAAAGCTTTCGGTCGCCCGGCTGATCCGGGCGGGCGACGTGCTTTCCTGGGGCGCTTCGCCATCGGCCGCCCATAGCAGCATGTACCAATGCGCCGTGGCGCCGCCCGCCCCGTCGAAATCGGCGCGGAAGTTGCTGAACGCATGGACCGCGACGCGCGCGCCCCGCGCCTCGCGCCAGCTGTAGAAATTCTGGATCGCCTCGCGCCCTTCGAGGTGAAGCCGGCCCGAACTATAGACCGCGTCGGGCGCATAATAGTCGCCGGCGCTGCGGCCCCAATTGGTGTCGACGTCGTGCCAGAAATCGGCGAGCCCCATTTCGAGCTCGGCGGTGGCCATGGCGCGTTCCGTGCGATTCATGCGTGGCTCTCCTGATTGAAAAACAATGCCAGCGCCGTCCGGTCGATCGCCGCCCGCGTCGCCGCATCGGGGACGAGGCGGCGATACAGGTCGAGCGAGTCGGCAAAGCTGGTCTTTGCCTCATGGTTCACGAAGGGCGCGTCGCTGCCCCAGAGCAGCCGCCCGGGCCCGGCTGCGTCGAGCAGGCGCGCGGCAACCTCGGCGGCGATCTCGAACGGCATGCGGAATCCGGCCGAGATCTTGACCCAGGCGCGGCCGGTATCGATCGCCCGGAGCAACGCCTCAGTGCCCGCGCGCCGCTCCACCGGCTCGCGCGGGGGAACCCCGAAATGATCGATCACCAGTGACACGCCGCTCGCGTCGAAGCGCGGCAGCAGCGCCGGAAGCACTGCGCCGCCGGCAAGCAGCTCGACATGCATTCCGCTTTCGGCCAGCCGGTGCAGGAAGCCGCGCCATGGCTCGACCGCGAGATCGGGCAGATCCGCCAGCCGGCGCCACTGCAACCTGACCCCCACCACGCCGCGCGCCACCAGGTCGCGCAGCGTCGCAAGGCCCGTGTCCGGCGGCAGAAGGACGGTCGCGCGCAACCTCGGATACGCCGCGAGTGCCGCGAGCGTGTAGGCGTTGCCGTCCTCGAACAGGCTCGCCGCCGCGATCACGCCCCTGGCGATACCGTGACGGTCGAGATCGGCGAGATAGGTTTCGACGGAATAGTCATAGTCGGGACGCGAATGTGCGTCCGGGGCGAACGGCATCGCGCGCGTGAAGATATGGGCGTGAGCGTCGACCGCCGGCGGCGGTACGGGCGACGCCCGCTCGTCACCCATGGCCATGCCCGGTGCGCACCGGTTGCGGCGCGCCCTTCAGGCTCATCAGCCAGAAGGTGAAGATGCCACCGCAGGCCAGCGGAACGCCGAGCATGGCGAAGATACCGATCGGGCCGAAGCCTTCGGTCAGCACGAAGGTACCGAACAGCGGCGCGAAGATCGACGCGACACGCCCCGCGCCATAGGCCCAGCCCACACCGGTCGCGCGGCTGCTCGGCGGATAGAGCGAGGCGGCGAGCGCGGCGATGCTCGCCTGGCCGCCATGCTGGAACACCGCCATCAGCGCGACCGCGACGAACATGCCGAAACCGGGCGCAAGCAGGCCGACCATCACCGCGCCCAGAGCAGCGAGCAGAAAGGTAGAGGTCATCACCAGCTTGAAGCCGAACCGGTCGATGAAAAAGCCGATGCTGAGCATGCCGATGAACCCGGCGACCGTGTTGGTCCCGTTGATCAGCGCCACCTGCTGCCAGGGCAGGCCGATCACATCCTTGAAGATCGTCGTCTTCCACACGCCGGCGGTGATGAACACGAAGCTGGAAATGGTGATCGCCCACATCAGGAACGTCTTCAGCCGCTGGCCGGGTCCGAGGATATCAGTGAACAGGATGGCGAGCGCGGGCCGTTCCGGCCGGGGCGCGGCGACCAGCGTCACCGGCGCCTCGAGCGCCGGCTGCATCCGGTGCGCGAGCGTCTGGATCGCCGGATCGTCCGGGTTGCGCGCGGCGAGCGAGCGCAGCGATTCGGGCAGGAAGAAATAGATGAAGGGCAGCATGATCGCCGGCAATGCGACCGCGATCCAGAAGGCGCCGCGCCAGCCGAACGGCTCGAGCACAAAGCCCTGCATCAGCGCGCCGAGCAGCGCCCCGATCATCGTGCCGCTGACCGTGATCGCGCTCATCGTCGCGCGCAGCCGCTTCGGCGCCGTCTCGGACGCCAGGGTGACGAGGATCGGTATCATCGCGGTGCCGCAAAAGCCGGCGACGAAACGGCAGATGGTGAAAGGTGTCAGCGAGGTGGTAAACAGGATCGCGAGCGCGCTCAGCATCATGCCGGTATAGCAGAACAGCAGCAGCCGCGGCCGCCCGACGCGGTCGGCGAGCGGCGGGATGAGGAAGGCGCCAGCGAGCATGCCCACTTGCTGTGCGATCATCGCCGACGTGATGGCGGTGGTCGGCACGCCGAAATCCCTGGCCAGGTCCGGCAGGACCCAGCCGACGACATAGATCTCATAACCGTCGATCGCGGCCAGGAACGTGCACAGAATGAGGATGATGAGATGGAAGCGGCTGAATTTCAGCCCATCGAGAAAGCTGTCAACGTCGATTGCCCGCGCCTCGGTCACCATAGCCTGTTTCCCTCCCCTGACTGTCGCAGTCATGGTCCGGCCGATTGAATCGGCATCGGATTGTCGATCATCATATCATACGGCATTCGATATATACAAACGAAAGCCCGATGGTGAATGTCAGCTTGGCTTAGTAATGTGAAGCCGTCCAGATCGGTTTCGGATAAAAAAATTGTCATGTCGAAATGCGCGGCGGGGCGCGGCCATGGCAGTCCGCTTCCCGGGGTCGCTGGACAGCCCGGCAAGGATCGGACACTAAGGGCGGATGGGGAAAGCCGCTCGCGCAAACGCCGATCGAAGCACGCACTCGATCCTGCATCTGGTCAAGCAGGTTCAGTACAAGGCCTATGTGCAACTCGAATCGGTCCTGAACCCGCTCGGGGTCACCGCGGTCCAGTTCCGGATCCTGACCACCCTGTCGACGCGGCCCAACATGTCCTCGGCCGAGCTGGCCCGGCTGTACGACGTCAAGCCTCAGACGATGATCAAGCAGATCGCCCTGCTCGAAACCAAGGGCCTGATCGACCGGCGGGTCAGTGACGCCAACAAGCGCCTGCTCGAGCTGAGCCTGACGGAGACCGGTGCGTCCGCGCTCAAGCAGCTCCAGAAGGACACGCGCGACCTCGAGCGCGAGCTGCTGAAACCACTCAGCGCCGACCAGCAGGCCGCGTTGCGCGGCCATCTCCTCATCCTGCTCGACTCGCTCAGTTCCTCCACTGCCCCGGACGAAGGGGGCGACATCGAGGAATTGACGCCGGAATATCGCCGCCCGGGCGTGCAGCGCCTCTGAAGTCGCTCTTTTGGGCTAGCGGGCGGCCCAGCATCCGGTAGTGTCGAGCGTCATTCGTTTCTGCTGGATTGCTCACGCCCATGCTGCTGCAGTCGCTCGGCTATATCGGAGTCTCGACGGCACAGGCCGATGCCTGGGCGGATTTCTCGACGGGCCTGCTCGGGATGCAGGTCGCTGACCGGAATGGGAGCGGTTTTGCCCTACGCACCGACGGGCGCGCGGGGCGGCTGTTCGTCGAGAAAGGCGCGCGGGAAGGGGTGAGCGCGATGGGGTGGGAAGTCGCCGATGCCGCTGCGCTCGCACAGCTCGCGGCGCAGCTCTCCGATGCCGGTCACCCGGTCCGCCCGGGAACCCGGATCGAAGCGGAGCAGCGCCGCGTGGCCGCACTGATCATTGGCGAGGATCCGGCGGGCAACCGGATCGAATTCTTCCATGGCGCCGCCGCCGCGGCCACCCCCTTCACGCCGGGTCGCGCGATCAGCGGGTTCCGCACCGGGCCGCTCGGGCTCGGCCATGTCGTGCTGACGGTCACGTCGATCGATGCGATACTGCCTTTCTACACCGACCTGCTCGGCTTTCGGCTCAGCGATTATGCGCTGCGCCCGTTCAAGGCGTTCTTCTTCCATCTCAACAGCCGCCACCACAGCTTCGCGGCGATCGAGACCGGGATGAACGGCTTCCATCATCTGATGGTCGAACTCGATTCGCTCGACGATGTCGGCCAGGGCTACGACCTGGCGCAGCTCGAAGAGGGGCGCATCGGCGTGACGCTCGGGCGCCACACCAATGATTTCATGACTTCCTTCTATGCGCGCACGCCGTCCGGCTTCATGATCGAATATGGCTGGGGCGGGCGATCGATCGATCCGGCGCGGTGGGAGCCGTTCGAATGCGATTACGGCCCGAGCCTGTGGGGCCATGAGCGCGCGTGGCTCGATGACGCTAAACGTGCCGAGGCCCGCAGGCTGCGGCTCGACGCCGCCGCCGCGGGCCGCCGCGCGCCCGATTTCGTCCGCACCTAGGGCTTTATTCCTTGCCCGGCGCTGCGCCCAGCCGCTGCGATATGCCCTGAGTCGCGTCGAGCAGCAGCTTGACGAACTCCTTGTGGCGCGGACGACTCATGAACTCGCTTGGACCCAGCAGGGTCAGCGTGGCGGCGATCTTGTTGCTGTAATCGAAGATCGGCGCGGCCATGCCGGCAAAGTTGCGATTGAGCATGCCGACCGTCGACGCATAGCCCAGGCTGCGGATCTTCTCGATGCTCTCCGCCACCTCTTCTTCGGTGGGCAGGCGGGCGTTGCCCGAGGCGTCGTACGCCGCCTGTGCCTCCAGAGCGCGCGCGGTTTCATATGGCGGCAAATGCGTCCGGAAGACGAGGCCGGTCGCCGTGCTCGTCATCGGCAGGATATAGCCGAGGCGCACTGAAAAGGCGCCCTGGAGCCTGCCGTCGGCCTTGGCCACGATGCACGGCCCGCGATCGCCCCAGAGCGAGAGATAGATCGCGCAATCGGTCTTGTCGCGCAACTCGGTCATCGAGTCGGCGGCGATCGTCACCACGTCGAGCTGCCGAATCGCGGCGAGGCCGAGCTGGATGGCAAAGGAGCCAAGCCCGTAATAGCCGTTCTGCGGATCCTGATAGGCCATGTTCTCGCGAACGAAGCTGACCAGATAGAGGTGCACCTTGCTCGGCGGCATGCTCGCGCGCGCGGCGATCTCGCGCAGCGGCAGTGCACCTTCCGCCATGCGCAGGACCCTGAGCACTCTAAACCCGACTTCGATCGACTGGACTCGCCGGCGCGATTGTTCGGTGTCTGCCATGCGATGCTCAACCTTTTGTCATTTTCCCGGCGATCTTCCTGCCAACCGGGCGCCCTTCTGTCCATGCGACAGGTAATGGACGCCGGCCGATCGAAGACCTGGGACCGACAAGGTCAGCCGTGCTTGCGCTTGTTCCAAGTCGCCAGCGTGGCGTGTGCCTCGCTTGCTGCCTGTGCCAGGAAGCCCGGCTCCTCGGTCCGCGCCGCGATTTCGAGCCTGAGGCCGTTCGGGTCGAAGAAATAGATCGAGCGCACGAATTCATGATCGACCAGCGGCGTGGTTTTTACGCCATGTTCGGCGAGCCGCAGACGCATCGCGTCGACATCCGCCACCGAATTGGTCTCGATCGCGAAATGCTGGACCCAGTCGGGCGTGTTGGGCGACGGGGCGGGTTTCTCCTCACCGCCCAGGTCGAAAAAGGCGATATACGATCCGTCGCCGAGCTCGAAGAAGAAATGGACATAGGGCTGTTCCTCGCCCGTGCTGGGCACGCGCTCGGACATCATGCAATTGACCAGCGGCAGGCCCAGAATATCTTCATAGAAATGGCGCGTCTCCTCCGCATCGCGGCAGGGATAGGCGAAATGGTACAAGCCGTTCAGCGGCCGTGCGTCAGTCATGATGCGCTCCTCTCCCCCGGATGATAGCAGGATCGAAACGGCGCGCCGTCATCCTCGCGGGAGGACGAGGCGAACCGTCGTCGCCGCTCAGCCGGCGGTACCTGCATGCTTTACCATCATGTCGATGAACCGGTGCAGCGCCGCCGAGCGGTCTCGCGCGCGCCAGACCAGCAGGACCTGAAGCTCCAGCCCGAGATCGGCAATCGGGATCAGCCGGATATTGTGGCCAGGCGAGAGCGGCCCGCCCGCCGTCACCAGGCCGACCCCCATGCCGACCGCGACCAGGCTGAACAGGATCGAATTGGTCGTGCATTCCTGCACGAAGCGCGGCGCGCTGCCGCTGCTGATGCAGGCCGCCATCAGCCGATCATAATAGCCGGGCGCGGTGGCGCGCGCCGGGCCGAGCACGGGCTCCTCGACGATCTCGGCCATGGTGATCGACTCCCGGCCCGCGAGCCGGTGGCTCTCATGCACCGCCAGCATCGTCTTGCCCGTGCCGATCGGCGCGCGGTCGAGCCCCTCGTCATCGCGCTCGTCGATGTGCGCGTCATAGACCAGGCCGACATCGAGCGTGCCTTCCCGGAGCGCGGCGATCTGGGCCATCGACCCCATCGAACGCAGGTCGAGCGCGACCAGCGGCTCGTTCTCGCGAAAATGCAGCAGGCCGTAGGAAATGAAATCGTACGCCGTGATGATCTCGCTCAGCCCGACCCGGATCGTGCCGAGATGCCCGCTGCCCATCCGCCGCGCGCGGTCGACCGCGCGATCGACCTGCGAGAGGATCTCCTCGACCTCGTCGAGGAACACGCGGCCGGCGCTGGACAGGCGCACGCCGCGAGGTAGCCGTTCGAACAGCTCGACCCCCAGCTCGGCCTCGAGGTCGCGGATCTGGCGGGTAAGCGCCGGCTGCGCCACGCGGAGCGTGACCGCGGCACGCCCGAAATGCTGCTCGCGGCCGATCGCGCGGAAATATCGCAAATGCCTCAGTTCCATCGGCAACCCATACTTGCAGGGTATCGGACGCTCAAGAACAAAGAATTGGACGTATCAGTCCCCGGGAAACACTGTCCATGGCACGAACAGGACGAGTGGAGAGCGATGGAAACGGGGTGCCTTGACGAGCTGAATTTCGGCACGCTGTCGTCGATCGACGTGCTCGGCACCGAGGTCGAGCTGTTCACCGCCGGGAGCGGCGCGCCGCTGCTGTTTCTGCACGGGCTCGATGGCCTCGAAGGCGCCGCGCCGCTGCTGCGCGACCTGGCGCGGGACTTCACCGTCCACGCCCCCTCGCACCCCGGCTTCGGCAATTCCGCCCGGCCCGCGCGGCTCGATCGGGTCGACGACCTTGGCTATTTCTATCTCGACATGATGAACTTGCTGTCGCTGGCGCAGCCGGTGGTGGTGGGCAGCTCGTTCGGCGCCTGGGTGGCGGCCGAGACGCTGACCAAGGAGCCGGACCGCGCCGCGCGGCTCGTGCTGGTCTCGCCGCTGGGCCTGCCCACCGCGCATCGCCGCGAGCAGCATGTCGCCGATATCTTCATGCTCTCGCGCCAGGAACTGGGCGCCCGCCTGCAGGTCGGCCCGGCCGAGGCCGGCAATGACATGGCCAGGCTCACCAGGCTGCCCGAGGAGCGGATCCGCCGGCTGATGCGCAACGACGAAGCCGCGAGCCTCTATGGCTGGACCCCCTATATGTCGAACCCGAAGCTGGTCGACCGGCTGCACCGGATCGGCGTGCCGACGCTGGTCGCCTGGGGCGCCGAGGATGCGATCGTCAGTGACACCTATCGCGCGGCCTGGCGCGAGGCATTGCCCCAGGCCGAGGTCGAGACATTCGCCGGCGCCGGCCACCGGCTCCATGCCGATCAGCCCGCCACGCTCGCCGCCCGTATCGCGGCCTTTGCCGCCGCCTGACCGCGCGGCCGGAGACCAAGCATGAAGATCTGGCATTTCACTGAACAGGCCTATCACCCCGCCTTCCCGGTACCGGGCTCGATGCGAGTCACCCTGCCGCAGCATCATTGCGACCCGAACGAGGCGGGGAGGCTGCTCAACCGCTATCTCGACGAATATATGCTGGCCGACGAGCTGGGGCTGAACATCATGGTGAACGAGCACCATGCCGCCGCCACCTGCATGTCGACTTCCTGCATGACCACGCTCGCGATCCTCGCGCGCCAGACCAGCAAGGCGCGGCTGCTCGCGCTCGGCATCCCGCTCGCCAACCGGTCCAACCCGCTACGCGTGGCGGAGGAGATCGCGATGGTCGATGCGCTCTCGGGGGGGCGGCTCGAGGTCGGGCTGGTCAAGGGCGCGGCCTATGAGCTGTTCATGTCGAACCGCCAGCCGACCGGCTTCATGGACCGGTTCTGGGAAGCGCACGACCTGATCCTCGCCGCCCTGTCGAACCAGGGCGAGGTCTTCTCCTGGGAAGGCGAGCATTTCCATTACCGCACGGTCAGCATGTGGCCGCGCCCGATCCAGCAGCCGCATCCGCCGCTCTGGATGACCGCCTCGAGCGCGACCAGCGCGCGCGATTATGGGCTGCGCGGCTATACCTGCGCGACCTTCCTCTCCGGCGCCGTCGCGCGATCGGTCTTCACTGGCTATCGCGAAGCCTATGCCGCGGCGCATGGCCGGCAGCCGGGGCAGGACAAGCTCGCCTATCTGGCCCTTGTCGCCTGCGCCGACGACCGCGCCACCGCGTTCCGCCGCGCCGAGGAAATGAAGAGCTATTTCACCACCGCCGCGCGGCTCGAGCCCCAGTTCCGCAATCCCTGGGGCTTCAACCCGGTCGAGGCCAATATCCGCATGCTGCAGGCCGGCTCCTCGGCGATGCGCCCGCGCATGCGCAACGGCCAGCCGCTGCCGGTCGACGGCTCGATCGAACAATATATGGATGCCGGCCTGTTCTTCGTCGGCACGCCCGACGACGTCTATGACCAGCTCGCGCAATTCCATGGCGAGACCGGCGGCTTCGGCAATTTGCTGATGATGGGCCAGGCGGGCGAGCTCGACCATCAGGACACGGTCGACAATCTCACCCTGGTGGCACGCGAGGTCGCGCCGCGGCTGGCCGAGCTGACCGAGCTGCCGCTCGAGGTCCGTTATGAGGCCGTGGGCTGATTCGCGCGTGATTGCAGACGAGCCCGGACCGGGCATCGCGCGCTATGTCGAGCTGTTCCGCGCCCAGCCTCTGGCGGCCGATTTGGAGACGATGCGGCTGGCCGGCGACCTGAGCGCGCACCGCTTCGCCCAGGGCCTGGCGCACGGGGTCGAGCGCTTCGACAGCGCCATCGCGGCGCCGGGCCGCGAGATTCCGCTGCGCCTCTACGATCCGGGCGGGGACGGCCCGCGCCCGGCGATCTGCTATGTTCATGGCGGCGGCTTCGCGCTGGGCAGCATCGAGAGCTTCGACATTGCCTGCGCCGCGCTTGCCGACGCGACCGGCGCGCTGGTCGCGAGCATCGGCTATCGCCGGCTGCCCGAGGCGGATTATGCCGCCGCGCAGGACGATTGCGACCAGGCCTTTGCCTGGCTCGCGCGCCAGGCGGACGCGCTGAACGTCGATCCCACGCGCCTCGCTCTGGCCGGCGACAGCGCCGGGGCACTGCTCGCGCTCGCCTGCGCCGCCAAGGCGCGGGATGCGGGCGGTGCGCTGCCCGTCTGCCTGATGCTGTTCTACGGCACCTTCGCGATGGACCCGGCCCGGGCCGACTATGCCGCCAGCCGCGATCCGCTGCTCAGCGGCGACCGCGTTCGCTCCTATATCGCGCTGTTCCGGCGGTGCGGCGGGCTCGACCACCACGCGGCGCCGGTCGACCGGGACGACCTGGCCGGCCTGCCCTTCACCCATATCGTCGCCGCCGCGCTCGATCCCTTGTACGGCGAAGCGCGGGAGCTTGCCGAGCGGCTCGACGCGGCGGGCGTGCCCACCTCGTTCCAGCACGCGACCGGCATGATCCACGGATTCCTGCGCGCCGTCGGCGTCTCGCCCGATGCGCGTGCCGAACTTGCCCGGGCGGCGGACGCGGTACGGCCGCTGCTGCATCCCACCGACAGCTGAAAGACCAGATGATGGAAAAAGACGATTCCTACGACCGCGGCCGCGCGATGCGCTTCGAGATGTTCGGCGAGCCCGGGGTTCGCAGCCTCGACAATACCGACGATTTCCAGGAGCCGCTGCAGGACCTGGTGACGCGCCTGTGCTTCGGCGATGTGTGGAGCCGCCCCGGGCTCGATCGCAAGACCCGCAGCATGCTCACCATCGCGATCCTGATCGGCCAGTCGCGCCCCGACCAGCTGCGCAACCATATCAACGGCGCGCTGGCCAATGGCGTGACCAAGGACGAGATCCGTGAGATCCTGCTCCACACCACGCTCTATGTCGGCCTGCCCGCCGGGTCGGACAGCTGGCGCCACGCACGCGAGACATTGCAGGACGCCGATGCCTATTGAGTCCGCCCTGCTCGAGCCGACACCGGCGAGCATCCACCGTGCGATCTCGCCGATCGAGGACATCATCGCGGCGGCGCGCAACGGCCGCCCCTATATCCTGGTCGACGCCGAGGACCGGGAGAATGAGGGCGACGTCATCATCCCCGCCCAGTTCGCCACGCCCGACCAGATCAATTTCATGGCGCGCCACGCCCGCGGCCTGATCTGCGTCGCGATCACCGAGGAGCGCGCGAGCGAACTGCGCCTGCCGCCGATGGTCGCCGAGAATCTCTCTGGCCACCGCACTGCCTTCACCGTCACGATCGAGGCGCGCGAAGGCGTAACCACCGGCATCTCGGCGCAGGACCGCGCGCATACCATCGCCGTCGCGATGGACCCTTCCAAGGGTGCCGCCGACATCGTCTCGCCCGGCCATGTCTTCCCGCTCGTTGCGCGTCCCGGCGGCGTGCTGGTGCGCGCGGGTCATACCGAGGCCGCGGTCGACGTGTCACGCCTCGCCGGGCTGATGCCCGCCGGCGTGATCTGCGAGATCCTCAACGACGACGGCACCATGGCGCGCCTGCCGGATCTGATCCGCTTCTCGGAAGCGCACGACATGCCGATCGGCACGATCGCCGACCTGATCAGCTATCGCCGCCGCACCGAACGCTGCGTCGAGCGAGTCCATGAGGAAGCGTTCGAAACGATCTACGGCACGGATTTCCGCCTCACCGTGTTCCGCAACATGATCGACCATGTCGAGCATGTCGCGCTCTGGCGCGGGCGGATCGCGCCCGAACTGCCGACCCTGGTGCGCATGCACCGGCTCGATTTCGTGTCCGACATGCTCGGCCCGCCGACCGAGCGGCGCCATTATGTCGAGCGCGCGCTGACCCGGATCGGGCTGAGCGACAGCCCGGGGGTGATCGTCTTCATCCGCGATCCCTCGACCAGCGCGATCTCCGAGCGGCGCAGCAACGGATCCACGCCGACGCGCGACCAGCGCATCCGCGATTACGGCGTCGGCGCCCAGATCCTGCTCGATCTGGGCGTCAAGGATATCGTGCTGCTCACCGAGAGCGAAGCGCGCCTGTCGGGCATCGAGGGATACGGACTACGCATCGTCGGCAGGGAAGGGCTGGGCGGACATGACTGACCTGACGGAACTGGCAAGCGCGCCGAGTATCGCGGAGCAGCTGCGCGCCGGGCTGCGCCGGCTCGGCAAGGCAGTGGTGGTGATCACCTGCTGGCACGAAGAACGACGCTGGGCGATGACCGCGACCGCGGTGAGCGAGCTCAGCATGGATCCGCCGTCGCTGCTCGTCTGCGTCAACAGGAACGCCAGCCTGTACGGGCCGCTCACCGCCGGCGCCAATTTCTGCGTCAACATCCTGCACGCCGATCAGCTCGACGTATCGAAGGCCTGTAGCGGCGCGATGAAGGGCGAGGAACGGTTCAGCGAGGGCAGCTGGGGATCGGGCGCCTGCGGCACGCCCTATCTGCACGAGGCACAGGCCCATTTCATCTGCGAATATGAGACGCATGTCGAATATGGCACGCACGCCGTGGTGATCGGCGCGGTGCGTGAGGTCGACTACTCGGGGGAGGTCGATCCGCTGATCTATCTCGACGGCGGCTATGCGCGGGCGGCCCGGCTTTCCTGACGATCGAGCCTGGAATCATGCCGAGACGCCCGCGGGGCCGCTCCGCCGACGACGTCAGGCCAGTTGCTCGAGACGGGCTTCGCCATTGTGCAGGAAGCACGCCTTGGTGAAGGCGCTGGTGTCGAACGGATTCGGCAAACGGATGTCCGCCAGCGCCGGGAGGTTTCTCCCCGTCGTCTCGAAAGCGCGATCGATCTGGGACAGCGCCACGATGATGCATCCCGTCGCGGCCGCGAACAGCTTCAACGCCTGCACCTGGACGGCTAGTTCCGGGTTGCGCCGCCGCTGATCCAGCAGCTGGAGATAGTCGATGATCGCCACGGCGCCGCTGTTGCCGCTGCCGATCCGATCGATGATATGCTCGGCGCAGATCGCATCGGACGTATCGACGATCAGCCTGTCCCTGATCCTTTCACCGTGGTTGCCGAGTCCTTGCAGGCGATCGAACACCACGCCTTCATGGTCTTCCAGCGTGAAGAAAAAGGCTGGCCTGCCGGTCCGGACCGCCTCGACCGCGATCTCGAGGCCCATCAGCGTCTTGCCATGGCCGGGACGCGCGCCCAGCAGCACCAGATCGCCTGGATCGAACTGCGCGAGCATTTTGCCGGTCGGTCGCTGGCCGGGTACCGACGCGGTCAGATGGCTCCAGCTTCGGAAGCCTTCCTTTCGGGCCAGCTGGTCGAGCGCTGCGTGAAGCGGAACGTCGGACATGCGCGCAAGCAACCTGGCCTGACGCTTCAGTCGGAAGATCGGGGCGGATAACGTCATCGAGAACCTCCTCTTTCGAGCGATGTTCGCAATCCCACCTCATGCGCATGCCCGAACGGGATGGTTCGAAAGACCAGGGCGCCCCGCATGTCGCATGCTTCCCCGTTGGTGGGGGGAGGCACGGGCCGTGCCTTGCCGGATCGATAGCAAATCGGCCCGACGGCGACAAGTGACGGCCGATCCGCGACGGCGCCCCGGGCGGCGTCACAACTACTCTTTCTTTATATCAGCTAGGCTGTTATAAGACCGGCTGTCATTCACAGTCGCGCCGTGGCCGCAAGAGCCGGGCGGGAGAGGAACGAGGGAAGTCGCCATGCAGTTCGGCTTGTTTTACGAGCATCAGTCACCCGCGCCCTTCACCGCCGAAAAGGACCGCCAGATCTTCCACAACGCGCTCGACGAGCTGGAGCTCGCCGACCGGCTCGGCTACGACTATGCCTGGCTGGTCGAGCATCATTTCCTCGAGGAATATTCGCACAGCTCCGCACCCGAAGTGTTCCTCGGCGCGCTCAGCCAGCGGACTAAAAGGATGCGGCTCGGCCATGGCATCTGCGTCATGCCGCCCAGGATCAACCACCCCGCCCGCGTCGCCGAGCGGATCGCGACGCTCGACCTGCTGTCCAACGGCCGGGTCGAATGGGGTACCGGCGAAAGCGGCACCGCGATGGAGCTGGAGGGCTTCGGCGTCGATCCCGACCTGAAAAAGGGCATGTGGCGCGAAGCGACCGAGCAATGCGCCAACATGCTCACCATGACGCCCTATCCCGGTTTCCAGGGCGAGCATTTCTCGATGCCGACGCGCAACATCGTGCCCAAGCCGGTCCAGGCGCCGCACCCGCCGCTCTGGGTCGCCTGCTCGCGCCGCGACACCATCCTGCATGCCGCGCGCAACGGCATGGGCGCCCTGGTGTTCGGCTTCGCCGCCCCCGAACAGGCCGGCAAATGGGTCCAGGAATATTACGACATCATCAAGTCGGACGAATGCGTGCCGATCGGCCATGCGGTGAACGCGAACTTCGCGATCGTCACCGCCCTGTCGGTGAACGAGGACGAGCAGGTCGCGATCGACCGCGGTACCGAGGGGTTCAAATATTTCGGCTATTCGCTCGGCTTCTACGCGTCGTTCGGCAAGCTGAAGCCCGGCCATTCGACGCTGTGGGAGGACTTCAAAAAGGCCGAGGCCTCGATCGAGGACAATCACGGCAATGGCGGTATCGGCACGCCCGAACAGGTCTATCAGCACTGCAAGGCCTATGCCGATGTCGGCGTCGACCAGATCATCTTCGTCCAGCAGACCGGCCCGGCCAATCACGACCACATCTGCGAATCGCTCGAGCTGTTCGCCACCACCGCGATGCCGCGGCTGAAGCAGGGCGAAGAGGAACGGCTGGCGACAAAGCAGGCCGAGCTGGCGCCCTATATCGAGGCGGCGCTCGCCCGGAAGCCGCGCATGGCGCCGATCGAGAAGGACGAGATCGAACTGGTCCGCTCCTATGGCCTGCGCAAGAAGGAAGCCGGGACGTTCGAGAATGTGCGCTCGGATCGCGGCGGCGGGCTCGCCGTGGTCGCCGACGATCCGCTCGCTCTGGTATCGAATCAGGCGGAAAAGGCGGCGGGCCAGTAACCGGCCGCGATCCTTTATAGGGACGGGAGGAACGGCATTGAGCATCTTGCGCGAGCGGGTGGTGGTGATCACCGGCGCGAGTTCGGGCATTGGCGAAGCCTGTGCGATCGCTTTTGCCGAAAAGGGCGCCAGGGTCGTGCTGGCGGCGCGGCGGGCCGAACGGCTGGAGGCGCTTGTGGCCCAGATCGAGGCCATGGGTTGCGACGCCCTGGCGGTGGCGACCGACGTCACCGACGAAGCGGCGGTCGCGCATCTCTTCGCCCGCGCGGTCGAACGGTTCGGCCGGGTCGATGTACTGGTCAACAATGCGGGCATCGCCGACAGCACGGCGGTCGACTCGCTTGAACTCGCGCTGTGGCACCGGGTCATCGATACCAACCTGACCTCAGCCTTTCTGTGTGCGCGCTCGGCGTTCCGCCTCATGAAGCAGCAGGGGCATGGCCGGATCATCAATGTCGGGTCGATCTCCGCCCGCGTTCCCCGCGCGGAAAGCCCGGCCTATACCGCGAGCAAATGGGGCCTGGACGGGCTCACCCGGGCGCTGGCGATCGACGGGCGGGCGCACAACATCGCCGTCTCGGTCTTCCATCCCGGCATCGTCGCGACCGAGCTGTCAGGCGGCGTGCGAAGCCTGCCCGACGATCTCGTCGCGCAGCCTGAAGATGCGGCCAGTATCGTCGTGCACATGGCCGACATTCCCGATCACCTCAATTTCTACGAAGCGCTGCTCGTCCAGAACAAGATCCCGTTCCTCGGCCGGGGATAAGGCAGAAGCCGCAAGCTCCTCATGTTCCCCGGCGAAGGCCGGGGCCCAGTTGGGGGACAGCGGTAACGAAGCGCGCGTGCTGTCACTGAGGCCTTCCCAACTGGGCCCCGGCCTTCGCCGGGGAGCAAAAAAGAGGGGAGCCTGGCGATAGCCCATCCCCGCTATTCCTTCCCCTTCGCATCGACGATGTTCTTCAGCTTGCGCGCCGCGCTCACCGCCACCGGCCAGCCGGCATAAAAGGCGATATGGGCGATCGCCTCGCCCAGTTCCTCCACGGTAAGGCCGTTCTCCAGCCCGAGCTCCATATGGCCCTGCGCCTGCTCCCGGTTGAGCGCGATCAGGCACGTCACCGTGATCAGGCTGCGATCGCGCGGGGAAAGTTCGCTACGCTCCCAGACCTTGTCGTACAGGATGTCCTGGGTAAGTTCGTCGAGCAGTGGCGCGACGCCGGCCAGTTCGCGGCCGCGGCCGCCCGAGGGTCTCTTCATTTCGTCTCTCCCGACGCGCGATAACGGGCGAAGTTGCCCGCCGCGGCGCTCAATGCCCCGCGCAGCATGCCCAGGTCCGACAGCCAGGCGATATAGTGCACGCCGCGCGCGACATAGGATTCGAGCTGGGCCGCATTGCCGACCACCGTCCCGATATGCTTGCGCCCCGCCGCGACCTCGATCACCCGGTCGATCGCCGCGACCACATCGGGATGGCCGGCATTGCCGGGATGGCCCAGCGACGCGCTGAGGTCGCCCGGTCCGATGAACAGCACGTCGAGTTCGTCGACGGCGCACAGCGCCTCGATATCCTCGACCATTTCCTTGTTCTCGACATGCACGCTGACCAGCGTCTCGCGATTGGCGCGCTGCTCGTAATCGGCGACGGTGCCATAGCCCGCCGCGCGGCACGCGCGCGCCGAACCACGCTCGCCGAGCGGCCAGTATTTGGCCTTGCGGATCACCTCGCGGACCTCCGCGGCGCTCTTCAGCGAGGGTACCTGGATGCCGCTCGCGCCACTGTCGAGCACGTGCAGGATGTTTGCTTCCTCGGCGTCGGGGGTGCGAATCACGCTGCTCATGCCCATCCGTTCGCAGGTGCGGATCAGATTCTCGATCTGCCCATGGGTGAAGCAGCCATGCTCGGCATCGACGATCAGGAAGTCGAAACCGGCAAGGCCGAACAGCTCCGCGAGCTGCGGCGAATCGACCTTGAAGAAACTGCCGAACACCGTCTCGCCGGCCTCCAGCTTCTGCTTCACCATGCTGTTGAACAACGCCTCGTCCCTCCGCCTTCAGTTGCTATTTACAAACGCCATTCAGCATGGCACCGCAACCGGTATAAGCCAAGCGTTGATAGCAGAGGCCGGCGCAGGCCACGACAGGAGAGTAGGTGAAGGGCAGCCTGGATCGCAGCGTGACGCAGGTCGGCGGCTCCGCATCGCCCGCGATGCGCGTCCCGGGCTGATCGTGACTGACGGCCCCCTGCTTGCCGAAGGACTGGCCGAGTATCTCGCCGCCGTACGCCGGCCGGCCGGCCCGCCGCCGCCGCTCGAAACGGCGCGCCTGATCGCCGATCGCGACGCGCACCGCATCGCTTGGCCCCGCCCTGCGGGCATGACGGTATCGAACAGCTATGTCGTCGATCGCGGCATGGAGACGCCCGTCCGGCTTTATCGCCCGACGGGCGAAGGGCTGAGTCCGGCCATTCTCTATTTTCATGGCGGCGGCTTCACCACCGGCAGCATCGAAAGCTATGACTGCCTCGCGAGCGCCCTTGCCGACGCGACGGGGGCGACGGTTATCAGCGTCCATTATGCCCGCCTGCCCGAGGCAACGCCGCGCGAGACGATCGAGCAATGTCACGCCGTGCTGCGCTGGGCTTTCCGCCTGGCCGACACCCTCGGGATCGACGCAGCGCGGATCGCGGTCGCGGGTGACAGCGCCGGCGCCTTCCTCGCCACGCAGCTTGCCGTGCTGGCGCGCGATCGCGGCGACCCGACCCTGGCCTGCCAGCTGCTCTGCTATGGCCTGTACGATCTCCATCCGGACCGTCCGGCCTATGCGGCGGCACGCGACCCCGCCCTGGCGCGCCCGGTCATCGAGTCGATGATCGCGACCTATCGCGCCTGCGACGCGCGCAGCCGGGAACCCTTGCCCGCGCCGCTGCATCTCGACGATCTTTCGGGCCTGGCGCCCGCGATCCTGCTCGGTGCCGAGCACGACGCGCTGCTGGCCGAGGGAGGCGACTATGCGGCGCGGTTGCGCGACGCCGGCATCGCCGTCGAGGAGCGAATCGCCCCGGGCATGTGCCACGGCTTCCTGCGCGCCGTTCGTTTCTCCCAGCCGGCGCGCGACGAGATGCAGTGGCTGGGCGCGGCATTTCGACACCATCTCAACGCAAGGACAGGCTCATGACTCTCAAGACCGACGACCCCGCATTCCAGGCCGGCCGCGAGCTGCGCCGGCAGCTGTTTGGCGATGCCAGCATCGAGCGCCTCGACGCGGCGGACGATTTCCACGAGCCGCTGGAAAATTACGTCACCTCGGCGTGTTTCGGCGAAACCTGGACTCGCCCCGGCCTGACGCTGCGTGAACGGAGCCTCGTCACCATGGCGATCTGCGCCGCGCTCAACCGCCACACCCCGCTCAAGCGCCTGGTCAAATGCGCGGTCGTCAACGGCGCGACCAAAGAGGAAATCCGCGAGGTGCTGCTCCAGACCACGCTCTATATCGGCGTCGCGGGCGGCGTCGAAAGCTGGGCGCTCGCCGCCGAGGCGCTGAAGGAAATCGACGCCTATTGAGCTGGGGCTGCGGGGTGGCGCAAGCCGCAGATCCCGCTAGGCGACACTCAAAAAATCGGTTATTGACGAACGTCATTAGATATAAGCGCATGGGATGGCGGGACGCAAAGCCCGGAATGCGCGGGACAGGAGAGCGACATTGGCTGCCAATGATCAGGACAGGATGGCGGAAGCCCCCGACCGGATGAGCCCGTATCAATGGGCGATCGTGATCCTGTGCTGTCTCACCAACGTGGCGGACGGGTTCGACGTGGTGTCGCTCTCGGTCGCCGCGCCGGTGCTGTCGAAGGACTGGCATGTCGATCCGGCGGTACTGGGCACCATGTTCAGCGCGGTCGCCGTCGGGCTGGTGATCGGTGCGTTCGTCGTCGCCCCCTTCGCCGACCGGATCGGGCGGCGTCCGATCATGCTGGGCGCGCTCGGCACGCTGGCGGCGATGCTGCTGCTCACCGGCATCAGCGCGACCATCTGGCAGCTGCTGCTCCTGCGCTTCGTCACCGGGATCGGACTCGGCACCCTGGTCGTCTGCCTCAATACCACCGCCGCCGAGAATGCGAGCGAGAAGGCGCGCAACATCGCGATGGCCCTGGTTCATCTCGGCTTCACCCTGGGCATGATGCTGGGCAGCGGCATTGCCGCCCTGGTGCTTCAGGAAACCGGGGGATGGCGCCCGATCTTCTTCTTCGCCGGCGCGCTCAACGTCGTGACTTTCCTGGTCAGCCTGTTCCTGCTCGGCGAATCGCGCGAGTTCCTGCTCCGCCGCCAGGCCCGGGGCGACCTGGCCTGGCTCAATCGGATTCACCGCCGCATGCGGATCGCCGAGCTCACCGCGATGCCGCCCAAGCCGGCGAAGACGAGGGATCGCGGTGCCGCGGTGCGCACAATGCTGCTGCCCGAGATGCGTACCCAGACCATTCTGTTCTGGGTCGCCTCGCTTACTTATGCGATCGTCGGCTATTTCCTGCTCAACTGGAAACCGACGATCCTCGCCAATGCCGGGCTGACCCCGACGCTGGCGGCGGCCAGCGGCATCATCACCGGCGCGTGCGGCGCGATGGGGCATCTCGCCATGGGCGTGTTCGGCCGCCGCGTCGGCGAAGGCAGGCTGACCGTGATCTTCTTCGGCATGGCGGCGATCACCCTGGTGATTTTCGGGATCCAGCCGCCCGACCCGATTCCGCTGCTCGCGACGGCGGGCATCACGACCTTCTTCGTGGTGGGAGCCTATACCGGGCTCTTCCTGGTCGCGGTGGTGATGTATCCGCCGCGCATCCAGAATGCCGGGGTCGGCTTCATGGTGGGGTTCGGGCGGATCGGCGCGATCGTCGGGCCGATCATCGGCGGGTTCCTGCTGAGCGCCGGCCTCACCCGGATGGACACCTATTTCGTCTTCTCGGCGATCGCGGTGATCCCGGTTGTCGCGATGCATTTCGCCAATCGCGCCATGGCGCGCAGGCCACGGTCCGCCGATACTTTCTCGCCAGGAGCCCTTGATGCCGAGCCCGCACTTTAAACTGTTCGATACCCATGCCCATTTCTTCACCAGCGACACGACCCGCTATCCGGTCGACCTGACCGGCGCGCGCGAAGGCAGCGAGGCCATGCTCAAGCGGCTGGAAAGCGATCCGGCGACGGCCGAGCGCGTGCTGGCCCTGTGGGACGAATGCGGCGTCACCGGCGGCGCGGCGGTGCAGTACAACACCGTCTACAAGACCGACAACAGCTACACCCTGGCCGTGGCCGATGCGCATCACGACCGCGTCTCCGCGGTGCTGATCCTCAACGCCGCGGCACCCGGCACGCCCGAACAGCTGCGCCTGCTCGCGACGCGCCACAATGTCAGCGGCCTCAGGCTGTTCGGCTATCCCGACGAGGCGGGCAATTACCCGTGGCTCGATTCGCCCGCGGCGATCGAGACCTGGGAAGTGGCCGCGTCGCTCGGCCTTCGCATGATCGTGATGTACGCGCCGGGCAAGCCGTCGCACGCCGCGCTGCGGCGGATCATCGCGCTGGCGCGGCGCTTTCCCGACACGGTGATCGCGCTCGATCATTGCGGATGGCCCGGGGTGGAAGGCGGCGTGAAGGGCACGATCGGGCCCGAGCATCTCGAGCTGGTCGACGTGCCGAACGTCCATTTCAAATTCACGCAGATCAACGTCAACCGCTTCGCTGAAACCGGGATCGATTCGGCCGAGTTCGTTCGGCTGCTGGTCGATACCTATGGCGCTGACCGGGTGATGTGGGGGTCGGACTTCGGCAATACCAAGACGACCTATCTCGAGATGGTCGAGCAGGCCCTCGCGGCGACCTGGCTGCTGACCGACGCCGAACGCGAGAAGATGCTGGAGACCAACGGCCGCCGGTTGTTCGCTGGCCGCCCCGCGCGGTGAGCGCGTCCCCCAGGCAGCCGGCGCCCGAACCGCCCGTCATCGACGCCCACGCCCATGTCTTCACGCGGGCGATGCCGTTCACCGACACGGCCTGGACTCGGCCCGATTATGATTATCCGGTCGATGCCTATCTGGCCGATCTCGATGCGCACGGCATCTCGTTCGGGGTGATCACGGCGGCGAGCCTGTTCGGCGACTATAACGACTATAGCCTCGCCGCGCTGGCCCGGCACAAAAGGCTGCGCGCGACCGTGATGCTCGATCCCGGCACCGGCGCGGCCGAGCTGTCGGCGCTGAAGGTGCAAGGGGTGAGCGGGGTACGGTTCCAGATTCCGCTGAGCGCGCCGCTGCCCGATGTGAAGGGATATGGTTTCCGCCGCTTCGTCACCCGTTTGGCGGATGCGGGGATGCACCTCGAGCTCAATCTCGGGGGCGAACAGCTGTCGCAGATGCTGCCCGCGCTGGCCGACCATCCGGTGCCGGTCGTGGTCGATCATTTCGGTCTGCTCCGCAGCGAAGGCGAGATGGAAGGCCCGGGCTTTACCGCGCTGCTGCGCTCGGTCGCGATCGGCCGCACCCGGGTGAAGATATCGGCCGGCTTCCGCCTGCCCGCCGACCGGCTGGAAGGTTATGCGCGGCGGCTATTGGCGGAGGCTGGACCCGAGCTCCTGTTCTGGGGCAGCGACGCGCCCTTCGTCGGCGCGGAGGACCGTGTGTCGTTCGCGGACACGCTCGCCACCTTCTACCGCATCGTCCCCGACGCACGCGACCGGCGCCTCATGTCCGACGCCGCGTTGCGCTTCTACTTCTTCTGACCCGTTCGCCGGCGAAGACCGGGGTACAGGCGCCGAACATTGTACGGGAACTTGTACAACGTTCGGCCAAAATGTCAGTGGCCCTCATGACATTTTGAACAACGCCGCCGTTCGATTCAATTGGCCTGTCCGCCCGACTATTGCGCCGCCATGGCATCGCACCCGGAAATCCCGGCAGGAGGGTCAAGCTGCGGCGAGCGGCACGGCGTTGATGACCTGCGCCTGGGTATATTCCTCCAAGCCTTCCTGGCCCATCTCGGTGCCCATGCCGGACTGTTTCAGGCCGCGAAACGGAATGCGCGGATCGATTGCCATCAGCTGGTTGATCCACACCGTGCCCGACGTGACGCGCTGCGCCACTTGGGTCGCGCGGGCAAGGTCGGTGCCCCACACCGTGCCACCGAGCCCGTAATCGGTTCCGTTCACCCGCTCGATCAGCGAGTCCAGGTCGTCATATTTGAGCACCGGCAGCACCGGCCCGAACTGCTCGTCACGGACCAGTGGCGCATCGTCGTCGATGTCGCGCACGATCGTCGGCCGGATGAAATAGCCCGGCCGGTCGAGCGGCTCGCCGCCGGCGATCACCGTGCCGCGCGTACGGCTGTCCTCGATCAGCGCCGAGACCTTCTCGTACTGGAGCCGGTTCTGCACCGGCCCGATCTGCGCGCCCTGATTGGCGCCGTCGTCGATCACCATCTCGTCCGCCAGCCGGGCAAGTTCGCCGCAAAATTCGTCGTAGAGCGGCTCGGGCACATAGGCACGCTTGATCGCCACGCAAATCTGCCCGGCATTGCGCATCGCGCCTTCGAACACCTTGCCGGCGACCTGAATCGCGTCGACATCGTCGAGCACGATCGCCGCGTCGTTGCCGCCCAGTTCCAGCGTGACCCGCTTGAGCGTGCCCGAGGCCGCCGCCAGCACTTTCTTGCCCGTGGCGGTCGACCCGGTGAAGGCGATCTTGGCGATATCGGGATGCGCGGTCAGCGCCGGGCCGAGTTCGTTCTCGTCGCAGAGGATGTTGACCACGCCGGGCGGCAGGATCGCCTGGCAGAGCTCGCCGAACAGGCAGGTGGTGAGCGGCGTGGTCGGTGCCGGCTTGCATATCATGGTGTTGCCCGCGACGAGCGCCGGTCCGACCTTGTTGACCAGCAGCATCAGCGGGAAGTTCCACGGCGTGATCGCGGCGACCACGCCCAGCGGCGTGCGATGCTCGGTGATGAGATTGCCGCCCTGATCGCGCAGCACGCGCGGCTCGATCCGCATGCCGGCAAAGGCGCGCAGCACGAATACGCCGCCGAGGATTTCCTTGGTCGCCTGGTCGAGCGGCTTGCCCTGTTCCGCGGTGAGCAGGGCGGCGAATTCGGCGACGCGCGCCTCGAGCGCGCCGGCGAGCGCCTCGACCAGCGCGGCGCGCTCCCCGATCGGCGTCGCCGCCCAGCCGGGAAAGGCCCGTTTTGCCGCCGCCACGGCGGCTTCCATCAGGGTCGCATCCGCCTTGGGGCATTGCGCGAAGGGCGCCGCCGTGGCGGGATTGATCACGTCGAAGCTGGACGCGCCGGGGACCAGCGCGCCGTCGATCAGCAGATGATAGTCCCGCGCCATCAGGCCGACACCGTCTCGTGCGAGGGCGCGACGTCGGCGGTCTCGATATCCTCGAGCCCGACCAGCTTCGCCGCGTTGCCGCCGATCAGCAGGCGGATGGCGGCGTCGTCATAATCCAGATCGATCAGCATCTGGATCACGTAGCGCAGCCCCTCGACCGGGGTGGGATTGCCCACCTGGCCCAGGTCCGATCCGATGATCGTATTGGGCACGCCGCCCGCCTCGATGCACATCTTGAGGCTGTCCTTGGTGTAGTTCCTGCCCTGGACGCCCGCCCACATGCAGCAGCTATGTTCGAGATAGGCCCCCATCTTCGCCAGTTCGGCCATGTCCGTGGTACTGCAGTCGATCAGGAAGGTCGGATGGTTGACCAGCAGGCGGGTGACGCCGCGCGCCTTGGCCTCGGCGAACAACGGCCAGATCTCGCTGATATGGAGGTGCCCGGCCGACAGCACAGCGTCATAGTCGGCGATCTGGTCGAGGATCAGCTTCACTTCGTCCTTCAGCTTGCCGCGCTCGTCGACCACGGTGAGCATGGTCGGGTCGAGCATCTTCTCCTTGGTCGGCAGGAACTGCCGGCGATGCGAATGGCGGATATGGTTCGCGGCCGAGAAGGTCGGCATCCATACCAGCCGCGCACCCAGCTTGAAGCCATGCTCCACCGCATAGGGGTTGAGGCCGCCGGTCGTGTTGTTGCACGGCACGCCGGTGAGCAGCTTGACCTTGCCCGGCATGATCTCGTCGAGCAAAGCGGCGACCGGCGTGACCGAATAATAATGGTCCTTGAACAGGATCGCGCGCAGCCCGGCTGCCTCTCCCTCCTTGATCGCCTCGACATGGTTCAGCCGGCGCGGCATCACCGAAGGCCCGCTATGGCAATGAAGGTCGATCGCGCCCTTCAACAGCTCGGAGATCCGGTCGCTCATTGTGCGTCTTCCTTGGACTGGAGGTCTCCGTGCTCGGGCATCGGATAATCGGCCGCGTTGAGCACCCAGCCGGGTTTGGCCGAAAAATCCATGCGCGGGGGGCAAAAGGCGTCGAGCAGCCGGTTCAGCCCCGGCGCGATGCCCTGCGAGGTATGGGTGGAAGGAGGCGGGATCACCGCGACCGACGGGGCGGCGCAGCGCTCGTGATCGTCCTCCAGCCACTTGGTCGAATCGCTGATCCAGGGCCAGCGCAGATGGTGGATATAGTCGCCGTCGAGCGCGATCGAATATTGCTCGAAATCGTCATGATGATGCGGCGAGAGATTGTCCGCCGCGCGCGGCCCCACGCGCCCGTCGCCGAAATTCACCATGATATTCTGGCCGCGATAGATCCGCCCGAACCGCCCCTGTTCCGGCGCGACATCGCCCGGATAGACCCGGACCTTGCGCCCGCCGACCGGCTCGGGCCAGGCCTGGAGCGGCGGCACGTTGGGATCGGCCACGGCATAATCGCCCGCGTTGGAGCACAGATCGACCAGGTCGGTGGACCGGGTGGTGAACAGCCGGAGCACCCGGCCGCCCTTCAGCACGGTGACCGCGCTGGCCCCGGCCGGCACGAACACGACGCTGCGGCCCCTCGCCACTTCAGTGCCTTCGTCGATGCTGATCTCGATCTCGGCATCGTCGTCGGGCAGGACGATGGCATATTCGTCGGGCTGGTCGGTCCGGCTGAAGGTCGCGCCTGCCTTCGCCTCGCTATAGGCGACGATCATCGTCTGCCCGCGCGCATACCAGGTCTCGGCCAGGTCGGATCGTTCCCGGGGCGGCTCTGCGTAGAAACGGGCATAACTTGCCTGTTTGAAGCTGGTCGGTGCCGGCGCCTTTGCCAAAGGAACGAGGCTGGTCCTCAGATCGTCACGCCCGTACATCGGCTCTCCTCACGCGATTCGCTCCCCGTGTTGCCGGCAAGTCG
Organism: Sphingomonas sp. BL-S-30; assembly: GCF_055521475.1. Classification (NCBI taxonomy): domain Bacteria; kingdom Pseudomonadati; phylum Pseudomonadota; class Alphaproteobacteria; order Sphingomonadales; family Sphingomonadaceae; genus Sphingomonas; species Sphingomonas sp. BL-S-30. The sequence continues at coordinate 4,310,668 of NZ_CM145481.1, forward strand.
TTCGCACCATGGCTTATATCTACAGCGGCCGGACGCCCGCCGTCTAATTCCTTATCGGGGAACGCCCAATACCGTGGAAGTATCGGATTACCTGGATGAGACTCATATCGTGATCCTATCGTAAGCCGCTAAAATTGGCATTGGACCTGACGCCGCCGAGCGCCAAATTGGCCGCGAGCCGAATTCTCGGCCGCGCCGGGGAGGACAGGTTTGCCGCAAAGGGATCCATTCGATGATGGCAGCGTGTCGGTAGCCGACCGGCCGGTCGATCCGGCCCGCGACGGCGCGGCGGGGCTGGCGCGGCTGCTGCGCCCCCGCTCGATCGCCATCGCGGGCGCCTCGCCCGATCCGGCGACGATGGGCGGCGTGATCCTGGCCAATTGCGAGCGTTTCGGCTTTGCCGGCGAGATCCACCTCATCAGCCCGACCCGCGACGAGATCGATGGACGCCGCTGCGTGCGGTCGGTCGACGATCTGCCCCACGGCGTCGACGCGCTCGTGTTGAACGTGCCGCGCGCGGCGATCCTCCCGGCGGTGGAAGCAGCCGCGCGGCGCGGCGTCGGCGGCGTGATCGTCTTCGCGTCCGGCTTCGCCGAGGGCAGCGAGGACGGGCGGCGTGAACAGGACGAGATCGCCGCGATCTGCCACGCGGCGGGCATGGCGCTGCTCGGACCCAATTGCATGGGCTATGCGAATTATGTCGGCGGCGCGGCGCTGACCTTCGAGCCGGTCCATCCCCAACCGATGGGCAAGCGCCGCAGCGTGGCCGTCATCGCGCAGAGCGGCGCCACCGCGTCGGGCATTCGCGCCGCCATGCAGGGCCGGGGCATTGCGGTCGCCCTGCAGGTGGCGACGGGCAATGAGGCGGTCGTCCGCGCCAGCGACCTGATCGACCTCATCGTCGCCGAGCGGCAGGCCAGCGCGATCGCGCTCTATGTCGAGCAGATCCGCGATCCCGCCGCGTTCCTTTCCGCCGTGCGCAAGGCGCGCGATGCCGGCATTCCGGTCGTGATGATGCATCCGGGGCGCAGCAAGCGCGGACAGGAAGCGGCACAATCGCATACCGGATCGATGGTCGGCGACTATGCGCTGATGCAGACCTCGGTCGAGAACGAGGCAGTGGTCACCGTCGCCACGATGGATGAGCTGTTCGATGCCGTCGCGATCCTCCACCGCTTCCCCGCCCCGCCGCCGGGTGCGCTGGGCGTGGTGACCAATTCGGGCGCGATCCGCGGCATGGCCTTCGACTTCGCCGAGGCGATCGGACTGCCGATCGCCGATATCGCCGACGTCACGCGCGAACGGCTCGCTGCGCTGTTGCCGGCGGGCATGGAGATCGACAATCCGCTCGACGTCGGTACCACCGGCTTCGCCAAGGCGGACATTTTCGGCCTGTCGACCGCGGCGATGCTCGCCGATCCGGCGGTCGGCGGGGTGCTGCTGCCGATGGCGGGCGGCGGCCCCTCGCAGCAACGCGCCAAGGCCGGAGCGATCATTCCCGAGGCATTGGCCGCGACCAAGCCGCTTGCCGTGGCGATCACCGGCGACGATTCACCGCTCGACCCCGACTTCGTCGCGGCGATGCGCGACAGCGAGACACCCTTGTTCCGATCGCCCGAGCGCGCGATGCGCGCCTTCGCGGCAGTGGGTCGCTATGCCGCGGCGCTGGCCGAGGTCGGCGACCGGGCGCCCGCCGCGACCGGCCTGTCGGGCTGGGCGGAAGCCGGCGTGAAGCCCGAATATGCCGGCAAGGAATTCCTCCGGCAAATCGGCGTGCGGACGCCCGAGGGCGGGCTTGCCGCCACGCTGGAAGACGCGATCGGCATCACAGCGCGGATCGGTTTTCCGGTCGTGCTCAAAGCGCAGGCCGTGGCGCTCAGCCACAAGAGCGACGCAGGCGGGGTGATCCTGGGCTTGACCGATGAGGAGCAGCTTCGCGCCGGCTGGGACCTGCTGATGGGCAATCTCGGCAGCGTCGCTCTCGACGGTGTGCTGGTCGAACAGATGTCGGCGCCGGGGCTCGAACTGGTCGTCGGCGCGCGCAATCACCCCCAATGGGGACCGTCCGTGATGGTCGGGCTGGGCGGCGTGCTGATCGAAGCGCTCGATGCCGCCGAGCTGCTGCCCGCCGACATCTCGCACGCGCGGGCGGTCGAGCGCATCCGCGGCCTGCGCGGCGCCAAGATGCTCGGCGCCTTTCGCGGCCGGCCGGCGCGCGACGTCGATGCCGTCGCCGATGTGGTGGTCAAGGTCGGCGCGGCGATGCGCGCCGGGCTGAAGATCGAGGAAATCGACATTAATCCGCTGATGGTGATGGCGGAAGGCGAGGGCGCGATCGCGCTCGACGCGCTGATCGTCACCGGTGCATGAAGGCTGAGGAACGAAATGGACATGACGATGCAGGATAGCGACACGAGGCCGATCCCAGGCGGCAAGGACGTGCTGGTCGAATTCGAGGACGGAATCGCCTGGGTCCATCTCAACCGGCCCGACAAGCGCAACGCGATGAGCGTCGGCCTGGCGCGCGAGATGAACGCCGTGTTCGACGCGCTGGAGATCGACGATCGCTGCGGCGTGATCGTGCTCACCGGCAGCGGCGAGGCCTTTTCGGCCGGCATGGACCTGAAGGATTTCTTCCGCGCCACCGACAAGGTGTCGGACGTCGAACGCCACCGCGCCTATCGCGAAACGCGCGCCTGGCAGTGGCGCACCCTGATGTACTACGCCAAGCCGACCATCGCGATGGTCAATGGCTGGTGCTTCGGCGGCGCCTTCACGCCGCTGATCTGCTGCGATCTCGCCATCAGCGACGAGGACGCGGTGTTCGGCCTGTCGGAGATCAACTGGGGTATCATCCCCGGCGGCGTCGTCTCCAAGGCGATCTCGACCCTGATGGGCGACCGCGAGGCGCTGTATTACGTCATGACCGGCGAGAAGTTCGACGGGCGTCGTGCCGCCGAGCTCGGCCTGGTCAACCAGGCGGTGCCCGGGGCCGAACTGAAGGAGCGCACCCGCGAGCTGGCCCGCAACCTGCTGGGCAAGAACCCGACGGTGCTGCGCCAGGCGCGCATGGCCTATAAATATGCCCGCGAGATGAACTGGGAACAGGCGGCCGAATATCTCACCGCCAAGGGCGACCAGACTCATTTCGTCGATCCCGAACGCGGGCGCGAAAAGGGGCTGACTCAGTTCCTCGACGAAAAGACGTTCAAGCCCGGCATGGGCAATTATTCGCGCGACAAGGAATAGACGCGGTGGAACGACCCAGCGCCGCCAAGGGCAGCGAACTCGCCAGCGTTGTGCCGGCGTTCGTCGAGATGACCGACCGTGTCCTGTACGGCGAGGTCTGGGAGCGCGAGGGCCTGTCCAAGCGCGACCGGTCCTTGCTCACCGTGGCGGCGCTGATGACCGCCAATCGGCACCAGCAGCTCGAGGCACATCTGGGCCTGGCGCTCGACAATGGGGTCACGCAGGAGGAACTGGGTGAGGCGCTGCTTCACCTCGCCTTCTACGCGTCCTGGCCCGCTTCGGTGACCGCCTCCCGCCTTCTGCTCGACGTCGTCACCAGGCGTCAGGGCTGAGTCTCCGAGGCTCAGGCCTCGGGCGACAGCGGCGCGATGCCGCGGATCAGATCGGACGCGCGCTCGGCGACCATGATCACGGCCGCGTTGATATTGGCGCCGGGCACGCTCGGCATTACGGAAGCGTCGACCACGCGCAGGCCCGATACGCCCTTCACCCGGAGATGGCTGTCGACCACCGCCGCCGGATCCTCGCCCATGCGGCAGGTGCCCGTCGGATGCTGGGTGATCTTCAGATTGTTGCGGATGAAATCGTCGAGGTCCGCCTGACTCCCCGGCGCGATCTCGGCCTCGACCATATCGCTGAGCGGCGGTTGCGCGAAGATGCGACGCACCGCGGCGATGCCGCCGCGGATGTCGGCGAAATCGGTCGGCGTCGAGAGCAGGTTGAGGTCGATGCGCGGCTTGTCGAGCGGATCGGCCGAGCGCAGGTCGACCGTGCCGCGGCTCTCGGGATGGAGCTGCATCACCATCACCGAGAGCACGTGCGACTGCCGCTTGCCGAACGGATACCACAGCTTCGCATCGAGCCTGACGGGCAGGAAGACGAGCTGGATGTCGGGCCGTTCGAGCTCGGGCCGGGTGCGCAGCATCAGCACGCCGCTGGTGATCTGGCTGGCAAAGGCGCCCTTGCCGGTCATCGCCCAGCGCAGCACCGACAGCGCGGCACGATCGAAGCGCAGCGCGTTCAGGAAGCTTCTCGGCTCGCGTGCGGCGAAGGTCATATAGACCAGGGGATGTTCGGAAAGGTCGCGGCCGACACCCGGCGCGTCGACCAGCACGGGGATGCCGTGCCGCGCCAGCTGCGCGGCCGGCCCGATGCCGGAGAGCATCAGCAGCTGGGGCGAATTATAGGCCCCGCCGCTCAGCACCACTTCCTTGCGCGTGCGCACCTGCGCCGGCGCCGTTCCCTGCCGATATTCGACGCCGACCGCTCGGCCATGCTCGATCAGTACCCGGGTCACCTGCGTGCCCGACAATATCGTCAGATTGGGCCGCGCGAGCGCAGGGCGCAGATAGGCGGCGGCCGTGCTGGCGCGGCGGCCGCGGCGGTCGACCGTCACTTCGCATGCCGAAAACCCTTCCTGCCGCGCGCCGCTTAGATCGGCGCTTTCCTCGTGCCCGGCGGCCACCACTGACCGGCGGATCGGGTCGCCGAGCAGATGCCTGCCATCGACCGGCGTGACGGCGAGCGGCCCGCTATCGCCATGATAACGCCCTGCCCCGCGCCAGCTCGACTCCATCCGCCGGAAATAGGGGAGCACATCGGCATAGCTCCAGCCGGCGGCGCCCATCTGGCGCCAGCCGTCATAGTCGCTCGAGTGGCCACGCATGTAGATCATGCCGTTCACCGAGGACGACCCGCCATGGACCCGGCCACGCGGGACTGGCAGCGAGCGGCCCGCCAGCTTGGCGTCGGGCTCGCTCGCATAGCCCCAGTCATAGGTCGGGTTAGCCGCGGTCATCATGAAGCCGAGCGGCATGCGGAACAGCCAGCTGTCGTCCTTGCCGCCCGCTTCGATCAGCAGCACCGACACCCGGCCGTCTTCGCTCAGCCTGTTGGCGAGCACGCAACCGGCCGAGCCGGCGCCAACGATGATATAGTCGAATTCCTGTTGCATCTCAGCGTCGCTGTTTCGCCGCAACTGCCACCGATTCCAATCCGATTTCCGGCATCCATGCCCCCGGCAATTTGTTGAACAGCGTTGTGACATGACAAATAGCGTTCGACAAGATATAATGCCGTTGGTTATGATGCATGTCGCGACGCCGGCTCGGACCACGAATCCGGGTGGCTCTGGGAGAGGTTTCTACGATGACGGGTGCCGCAATACTGGATCGACCGCTTGTGCCTGCGCTGGACAAGGCACGGGCCTTTGCCGCGAGCCGGCATCAGCTGTTCATTGGCGGGCAGTGGGTCGAACCGCTCGACGGCGGGCGTTTCGAGACGCACGACCCGGCGACCGGCGCGCGCCTTGCCGATATCGCCGAGGCGCGCGAGGCGGACGCCGATGCGGCGGTCGCCGCCGCGCGGCGCGCGATGGAAAATCCCGAATGGACCGAGATGAAGCCAGCGGTCCGCGCGCGGCTGATCAATCGCCTCGCCGACGCGCTGGAGGCGAATATCGACGAGTTCGCCGCGCTCGAGACGCTCGACAACGGCATGCCGGTGCGTGACGCGCGCTTCTTCCACATTCCGCACGCGATCGAGGTGCTGCGCTACAATGCCGGCTGGGCGACCAAGCTCAACGGCGAGTCGATCTCGCTCTCCGGTCCCGGTACCTGGCATGCCTATACCGTGCGCGAGCCGGTCGGCGTGGTGGCGCAGATCGTGCCGTGGAACGCGCCGCTGGCCATGGCCGCATCGAAGATCGCACCGGCGCTCGCGGCGGGCTGCGCGGTGATCCTCAAGCCGGCGGAAGAGACGCCGCTGACCGCACTGCGTCTGGCGCATCTGGTCGCCGAGATCGGCTTCCCGGACGGTGTGTTCAACCTGCTCACCGGCTTCGGCGAGACCGCCGGCGCGGCGCTGACCGCGCATCCGGGGGTGGACAAGGTGACCTTCACTGGATCGACGGAAGTCGGCAGGCTGATCCTTCGCGCCGCGGGCGGCAACTTCAAGCGCGTGACACTGGAACTGGGCGGGAAGACACCAGTGATCGTGCTGCCCGACGCCGATGCCGCCCGCGCGGTGGAGGGCGCGGCACGGTCGATCTTCACCAATGCGGGCCAGGTCTGCAACGCGGGCTCCCGACTGTTCATCCATGAGCGGCATTTCGACGAAGTGGTCGAGGGCGTGGCGCGGATTGCCGACTCGATGAAGATCGGGTCGGGGCTCGACACCGACACGCAGATGGGACCCGTCATCTCCCAGGCGCAGCGCGACCGGGTGCGCGGCTATGTGCGCCAGGGCGTCGATGCCGGCGCAACCCTGCGCGCGGGAGGACGCGAGGTCGGCGGCGACGGCTATTTCGTCTCGCCGACCATCCTTACCGGCACCGAACCGGCCATGGCGGTGCGTCATGAGGAGATTTTCGGGCCGGTACTCTGCGCGATGTCGTTCGGCGACGAGGATCTCGACCGCATCGCCGCCGACGCCAATGCGACCGACTATGGCCTGGGCGCGGTGATCTGGACCAACAATCTGTCCGCCGCGCACCGGCTCGCGCGCAAGCTCAAGGCGGGCACGGTGCGCGTTAACGGCGGCGGGCTGGATCCGGCGCTACCATTCGGGGGCTTCAAGCAATCGGGCTGGGGGCGCGAGAATGGGCGCGAGGGCATCGACGCCTATACCGAAACCAAGGCGATCGCGATCGCGCTCTGAACGCGACACGACCGTTTTCCCATCACCATGAGCAGCACGACGACAGAAAGGGCCGGTTTTCGCCACATCTGTTATTGACGAATGCCATTCGTCAGAAATATCGAGTGCGCATAAAAACTAAGGGGTATCCGTTTTGACTAAGAGCACGGGGATCGGAATCGTTGGCGGCGGCATTGGCGGATTGACCGCGGCGCTCGCACTGCTGCGCAAGGGCCACGAGGTTTCGATCTACGAACAGGCCAGCCAGTTGCAGGAAGTGGGGGCCGGCCTGCAGATCAGTCCCAACGGCGTGCGCGTGCTGTTCGAGCTTGGGCTCGAACGCGAGATTCGCCAGGTCTGCTTCGAGCCCGAGGGCAAGGAAATCCGCCTCTGGAACACGGGCGACACCTGGAAGCTCTTCGACCTGGGCGTCGAATCGCAGGCGCGTTACGGCTTCCCCTACATCACCATCCATCGCAATGACCTGCACCAGATCCTGGTCAAGGCGGTGGAGCAGGCAGCGCCGGGATCGATCCATCTCGACCATCGCTTCACCAGCGTCGACCGCAATGACGGCCGGGTGACGATCGCCTTTGACGGCAAGCCTTCAGCCAGTTTCGACGTGGTCATCGGCGCGGACGGCGTGCATTCGAAGATGCGCGAGTTGTTGTTCGGATCGGGTCCGGCCAAGTTCACCGGCATCGTCGCCTGGCGCGGCGTCATCCCCGCCGAATTGCTGCCCGAGCGGCTGACCCGGCCGATCGGCACCAACTGGGTCGGGCCGGGCGGCCATGTCATCCACTACCCCATCCGGCGCGGCGAGCTGATCAACTTCACCAGCGTGATCGAGCGGCAGGACTGGACGATCGAATCCTGGTCGACCCCCGGTACCAACCAGGAATATCATGACGATTATCCGGGCTGGCATGCCGATGTGCACGCCTATATCGCGGCGATCCCCCAGCCCTTCAAATGGGCGCTGATCGCGCGGCCACCGATGCAGCAATGGGTCAAGGGCCGCATCGCGCTACTGGGCGACGCCTGCCACCCCTCGCTGCCGTTCCTGGCGCAGGGCGCGGTGATGGCGCTGGAGGACGCCTGCATCCTGGCGCGCGCGTTCGAGGAATTCGACACCATCGACGAAGCGCTCGACCGGTACCAGCAGGCACGCATCCCGCGCACCACGCGCGCGGTGCAGGGCGCCTATGCCAATACCGAGCGCTTCCACAATCCGACGCTCGCCGACCCGGCAGGCGCGCAAATCTATGTCGACGAGCAATGGGCCGCCGACAAGGTGGTCGACCGCTATGAATGGCTGTTCCGCTACGACGCGACGCGCGTGCCGCTCGCCGACAGCCCGGTGACGACGGCGTGAGCGCGGTGGTGCCATCGAGCGGAAGCCGAGCCGCGTGGACGCGCACCCCGTTGATCCTGTCCTTCCCGGATAATCCGAAATTCAACGAGACCTATGGCTTTGCCGGAAATTCGGGGCATGTGAACCTGGAGGGGCAGCTGATGCGCAGCCCCGACTCCACATCGCGCACCGTCTATGTCTTCATGCACCCCACTTCGGTGCTGCACCTTTTGCCGATGCCGATCGCGCTGGCCGATGCCGGACTCGACGTGCTCTGCGCGGCCAGCCGCTATCCGCGCAACGACAGCGCGCTGATCCAGGAAAAGGTGGCGATCGATCTCGGCAAATGGATCGCGCATGCGCGCACCGCGCTCGGTTATGACAAGGTCGTGCTGCTCGGCTGGTCGGGCGGCGGGTCGCTGTCGCTGTTCTACCAGGCCCAGGCCGAAAGCCCGAGCATCACGCACACGCCGGCGGGGGATCCGGTCGACCTGATCTCCGCCGGCCTCCAGCCGGCCGACGGCGTGATCTTCATCGCCGCGCATCTCTCGCGCGCGGAAACCCTGACTGAATGGCTCGACCCGTCGGTAACCGACGAGCTCGATCCCGACCACCGCGATCCGGAATTCGACATCTACTCGCCGGATTGCCCCCATCAGCCGCCTTATACGCCCGAGTTCGTCGCGCGCTTCCGCGAGGCGCAGCGCGCGCGCAACCGGCGGATCACCAGTTGGGCCGAAAGCCAGCTGGCCCGCCTGAAGGCCTTGGGCACCGCCGAGCAGGAGCGCGCTTTCGTCGTGCACCGCACGATGTGTGACGTGCGCTGGCTCGATCCGACGGTCGATCCGTCGGACCGGCGGCCCAACTGGACCTATATGGGCGATCCGCTCGCGGTGAATGTCGGCCCGGTCGGGCTGGCGCGCTACACCACGCTTCGCTCCTGGCTGAGCCAGTGGAGCTATGACAAGTCGAACGCCAAGGGTCCGCTCAATGCCGCGAAGATCCATAAGACGCCGGTGCTGCTGATCGAGAACACCGCCGACGAAGCAGTGCCGTCGACGCACAACCCGGCGATCTTCGCGGCGCTGGCGACGCCCGACAAGGAATATCTCCGGCTCGAAGGTGCCACGCACTATTATCTCGGCCAGCCCGATTTGCTCGCGCGCTGCATCGACGCCGTGATCGACTGGAGCCGGCGCAAGGCGCTGCTCGAGGCATGATGGCGACGCTCGCTCACCCCAGCGGTCCGGAAGCCGGCGCCCGGTGGCGCGGGCGGGGCGAGCCGGACGAGCGCGCGACGGCGGACGCGCTGGCCGATCTGGTCGCGGCGATCGGCAGCGGCGCCTTCCCGGCGCGTTTCCTTGCGGCGATGCGCGTGCTGGCCGGGGTCGAGCTCTGCTCGGTATTCCGGCGCGATCGCGAAGGCGTGCGACTGATCTTTGCCGAGGGCGAGCGTTCGCCGCTGCCGGATTTCCCGCTCAAGGCCTCGCGTGACTATGCGCGCGGCTATTGGCGCTCCGATGCGCAATTGACGCGGCTGGCGCGCAGCCGGGGCCGGGTGCCGGTGATCGTGCGCCGCCGCGCCGCCGAGATCGCCGACCCGGACTATCGAGCCGCCTGTTACGACCGCGCGGGCGTGATCGAGCGCCTGTCGATCCTCTGGCCCGGACAGCCCGGCTTCATCGCCAATGGCTATCGCACCGTGGCCAGCACACCCTTTTCGACCAGCGACGTCACGCGGCTGGAACGCTATGCCGGGCTGCTGATCGCGACGCTCAAACAGCATCTCCGCGCCGACGCCTCGGCGGGGCATCTGCTCAACGAGGGGGCCCTGGTCGAGACCCTGCTCGCGCTCGAATGCGGGCTGAGCACGCGCGAGGCCGAGGTCGCCGCCGCGATGATCCTGGGCGAGACGCAGGAGCGGATCGCCCAGGCCAGGCAGCTCTCGCTCGCCACGATCATCACCTATCGCCGGCGCGCTTATGGCAAACTGGGCGTCGGCAGCCGGCACGAACTGGTGGCGCTGCACCGGCGGCTGCTCGCCGATCCGGACGGGCGGCTCGTTGACCGGCCGGACTCGTCCAAATATCATACAGGCTGATAAAGGGCCGTGCGCGGTTCGACAGGAGGGAATTGGGGATGGCATTGACCTTCTGGCGTATCGCGCTCGCATTCGGCTGCGCGGCGGTCGCCGCCCAGGGATTGAGCCAGGCTGCCCCGCAGCGCGGCAAGCCCGCCAATGTCGATCAGGCGCGCCTGCTTTCCGCTGATCGCACGCCGGGCGAGTGGATGGCACCCGGGCGCACCTATGACGAGCAGCGCTTCAGCCCGCTCGACCGGATCAGGGACAGCAACGTCGCCGGGCTGGGACTTGCCTGGTATGCCGACCTGCCGGTCGATCGCGGCGTCGAGGCGTCGCCGCTGATGATCGGCGGCGTGCTCTACAATATCGAGCCGTGGAACGTCACCGTCGCCTATGACGCCAGGACCGGCAGGGAGCTGTGGCGCTTCGACCCGAAGGTCGATCGCGACACGGGCAAGCTCGCCTGTTGCGACATCGTGACGCGCGGCGTCGCGGCGTGGAATGGCAGGATCATCCTCGCCACGCTCGACGGGCGGCTAATCGCGCTCGATGCCCGCACCGGCAAGCCGGTGTGGAGCGTGAACACCTTCGAGCCGGTCTGGCCCTACACCATCACCGGCGCACCGCGCGTGTTCGACGGCAAGGTCCTGATCGGCAATGCCGGGGCGGAGGGCGCGGCGCGCGGCTATGTGACGGCGTATGACGCCGACACAGGCAAACAGCTCTGGCGTTTCTACACCGTGCCCGGCGACCCGTCCAAGCCACAGCCCAACAAGATCCTCGACATGGCCGCGAAGACCTGGACCGGCGAATGGTGGAAACGCGGCGGTGGCGGCACGGTGTGGGATTCGATCGTCTATGATCCCGATCTCGACCTGGTCTATCTCGGGGTCGGCAATGGCGGCCCCTGGGTGCAGGCCTATCGCAGCCCGGGCGGCGGCGACAATCTGTTCCTGTCCTCGATCGTCGCGCTGAAGGCCGATACGGGCGATTATGTCTGGCACTATCAGACCACGCCCGGCGAACAGTGGGATTATACCGCCACCCAGTCGATGATCCTCGCCGACCTCACCATCGGCGGCCAGGTCCGCAAGGTGCTGATGCAGGCCCCCAAGAACGGTTTCTTTTACGTGCTCGACCGCGCGACGGGGAAGCTGATCTCGGCCAAGCCCTTCGTCGCGATGAACTGGGCGAACGGCATCGACATGGCGACTGGCCGGCCCAACATGAACCCGGAGGCGCATTATGGCGAGGTTCCGGTGATCGTCACGCCCGGCCCGGGCGGCGGGCATAACTGGAACCCGATGGCGTACAGCCCGCAGACCGGCCTCGCCTATTTTCCGGTCACGGAGATGTCCATGGCCTATTCGCTCAACCCGGCGTTCAAGCAGTCGCCGGGCAATATGAGCCAGCTCGGTATCTCGACCACCGGTTATGACCTGACCCGCAAGGCGGCGGCCGATTACGCGGCGGCGAACAACAAGACCTGGCTGACCGCCTGGGATCCGGTCGCGCAGAAGGAACGCTGGCGCGTACCCTATCCGCAGCGCGGCAGCGGCGGGCTGCTGGCGACCGCGGGCAACCTCGTCTTCCAGGGCACGGTCGGCGGCACCTTCGCTGCCTACAGCGCCGACACCGGCAAGAAGCTGTGGGAAACACCCGTCCAGCAGGTGCCGATCGCGGCGCCGATCAGCTATATGCTCGACGGCGAGCAATATGTGGCGGTCAATGCCGGCTGGGGCGGCGGGCTGGCCCATTCGACCAGCGCCAAGTCGCTCGGCTTCCCGCTCTCGACGCCGCGCCTGCTGGTGTTCAAGCTGGGCGGGACCGCCAGGCTGCCGGCGCTGGCAGGCGCCGGCCCAGCGCTGGTGAAACCCGCCGACACGACCGCGAGCCCCGAGACCATCGCGCGCGGCGAGCAACTCTATGCCCAGCATTGCGCGACCTGCCATGCCGAACAGGCGCGTGGCGGCATCAAGGACCTGCGCCGCATGAGCCCCGCCACCCATGCCGAGTTCCTCGACATCGTGCTGCACGGCAAGCGGCGCGAAAAGGGCATGGCGAGCTTCGGCGACGTGCTGGGCAACGAGGATGCGGAAGCGATCCACGCCTGGCTGATCCGCCGCGCCAACCAGGACTGGGCCGACCTGTCGAGCGGGAACTAGCCAGCCCGACAGTCCGGCCCGATCCCGTTATTTCGCCAGGGCAGCATCCTCGATCAGTGCCGCGACTTCGGCCGGGTGCGATATCATCACGACATGCGAAGCGCCCGGCACCACGACGACCCGCCGGACATGGGCGCGTTCGGCCATGAAGGCATGGGCCGCGGCGGGGATGTTGAGATCGGCCGCGCCGTAGATCGACCAGGACGGGATCGCCTGCCAGGCAGCGTTTTTCGACGGCTCGGTCAAGGCAGCCTGGGTGACGGGACGTTGCGTCGCGGCCATCAGAACGGCCTGGTCGTGCGGCACATCCGCTGCGAACTGGGCCGGGAACTTGTCCTGGCTGATATACAGGTCCTGGTTGCCGTCAGCGACCGGCACCGGCGGCGCCAGCGTGCCACCCAGCGTCGATCCCGGGAACTTGCCGCTGAGACCGAGGCTGGTCTCGCCGGCTGCCGGCATGAACGCCGCGACATAGACCAGCGCCTTCACATTGGCGTGACCCGCGGCAGCCTCACTGATCACGGTGCCACCATAGGAATGGCCGACCAGCACCACCGGCCCGGTAATGCTGTTCAGGATCGCCGAGACCTCGGCGGCATCACCTTGAACGCTACGCAACTGGTTGTCAGCCGCCGTGACGCGGTAGCCGTCATGGATGAGTTTCGCGATCACACCATTCCAGCTCGAGGAGTCGGCAAAGGCGCCGTGTACCAGCACGATGGTGGGCTTGACCGCCGAGTCCGCGGACTGCGCCTGCGCCTGCGCCGTCGCGGCGAAACCGAGGATGCCGAGCGTGAGCGCGGCCGAGAGTTTGAGGCGAGTGAACATCGGAGAGCCTTTCAGTGAGGTGGATCGCTGCGTACCCTCATTTCGTCGACCGGTAGGCTCCTGGCCAGTCAACCATTGGTATGACGGCAGCGCCCCAAAGCTGCCTTGCCGCTCCGATGGGGCCACACTATTCGTCCGATATGGGGGAAACCGCGATCATCCATATCGTCGATGACGACGAGTCGCTGCGCAGTGCGCTGGAGAGCCTGTTCCGGTCGGTTGGGCTCAAGGCGCGCGGCCATGGCTCGGTTGCCGCGTTCCTCGATGCCCCGCGCGACGATGTGCCCGGCTGCCTCGTGCTCGACGTCCGCCTGCCCGGGATCAGCGGACTCGATTTCCAGGACCGGCTCGACGAGCTGGGCATAACCCTGCCGGCGGTGCTGATGAGCGGGCATGGCGACATCCCGATGTCGGTGCGCGCGATGAAGGCCGGCGCGATCGACTTCCTGGTCAAGCCGTTCCGCGATCAGGACATGCTCGACGCGGTCGCCATCGCGATCGAGCGGGACAGCGCGCGCCGGGCGGCACAAAGCGACGATGCGGGGCTGAAGACGCTCCACGCCACCCTGTCGCCGCGCGAGCGCGAGGTGATGGCATTGGTCACCGCCGGGCGAATGAACAAACAGGCCGCCTATGAGCTCGGCCTGAGCGAGGTCACGGTGAAGATCCATCGCGGCGCGGCGATGCGCAAGATGGGCGCCCGCACCCTCCCCGATCTGGTGCGCATGGCGGAAAAGCTGGGCGTGAAGGCGCCCTAGGTCCGTAATACGATCGGATTATGGCGCGGTCCCGCCCGCTCTGGCAGGGATGGCGGCAGGGATGGCGGTGTGTCGAGCTTCCCCGAGTGGAAGGATCGAATAGCGTGCCCGGCAAACCCCTGATCGCCATCGTCGAGGACGACGAATCGCTGCGTCCCGCGCTGGTGGGGCTGATGCGGTCGCTCAACTATGACGGCGCGGGCTTCGCCTCGGCCGAGGCGTTCCTGGCGGCGGACGCCCTCGAGCGGGCCGATTGCCTCGTTACCGATTTCCAGCTTCCGGGCATCAGCGGTCTCGACCTCGCCGCGCGGCTGGGCGGGGCGCGGGTGCGGCCACTGCCGGTGATCCTGGTCACGGCGCGCACCGAGAAATCGATCGACGAGCGCGGCGAAGCGGCCGGGCTGTTCTGCCTGCTGCGCAAGCCGTTCGAAGCCGACGATCTCGTCTCCTGCATCCGGCGCGCGCTGGACTCCTGAGCGCGCTTTGCCGACAAGGGCCTGGTGGGGGCACCGGCCGACATCCTCGATCTGATCCATGAGAGCGTCGTGACGCGCGATGCGGGCGGGCGCGTGCTCTCCTGGAACGCGGCATCGGAGGAGCTGTATGGCTGGCCCCGCGTCGACGCTTTGGGCCGCAACCTTCACATGCTGCTGAAATCGCGCCATGACCTGCCGGTTGAGGAGGTGGAGGCGCGGCTGCTGGCCGAGGGGCGCTGGGAAGGCGAGGTCGTGCGGACCACCGCCACCGGCGAGGAACGGGTGGTCGACATCCGCTGGAGCGCGGAGCGCGACGTGGCGGGCACGCTGGTGCGGATCATCGAAACGGCCCGCGACATCACCCGGCGCAAGGCCGCCGAGGATGCGCTGCGGATCAGCGAATATCGCTATCGCAACATGTTCGAGGCGATGGCGGTCGCTTTCTGGGAGGTCGACTTCACCGGCGTTGGCGCAATGCTGATCCCGCTGCGCGACCAGGGCGTGACCGATCTGGGCGCCTATCTCCACGCCAATCGCGACTTCGTGCGCGCGACGATGGAGCAGGCGATCGTCGCCGACGTCAACACCAAGGCGCTGGAACTGTTCGGCGCGACCGACGCGAACAGCGTGGTCGGCCAGCCTGCGGCGCGCTTCTGGCCGCGCGACAGCGAGCCCGCCTATATCGACGCGCTGGTCGCGACCATGACGCGCGAGCCGCACCTCGTCACCGAGACTCAATTGCTCCGCCTCGACGGCATGCCGATCGACGTGCTGTTCACCGTATCGCTGTCGCAGGAGAACCGGCGACGCGGCGTGTTGCTGATCGGGGTGGTCGACATCTCCGCGCGCAAGCAGGCGGAGGGCGCACTGCAGCGGCTCCAGGCGGAGTTCGCGCATGCCGCGCGCGTCTCGATGCTCGGCGAGCTGACCGCGTCGATCGCGCATGAGGTGAACCAGCCCCTCGCCGCGATCACCACCAGCGGCGAGGCGAGCCTGCGCTGGCTGGCCAATGACGAACCCGACCTGGAGGAGGTGCGCGGGCTTGCCGGCCGCATGGTCGCCGATGCGCGGCGCGCGGCATCGATCATCGCGCGGGTGCGGGCGATGGCGGAGCGGCGCGAACCAGAGCGCATCGCGTTGTCGCTCAACGCGCTGGTCGAGGACGTCCGCACCTTCCTGGCGCACGAGCTGCGTGCGCAGGACGTGGGCATCGAGCTGAACCTGCAGCCCGACCTCGCCACAGTGTCGGGCGACCGGACTCAGTTGCAGCAGGTCATCGTCAACCTCGCGGTCAACGCGGTCCAGGCGATGGCCGAGGCAGGCGTGCCGGAGCGCATGCTGCGCTTCGCGACGGGCACGCTGCCCGACGGCCGGGTGACGCTGACCGTCGAGGATAGCGGCCCGGGCCTGCCGCCCGACCCCGCCCGGCTGTTCGACAGCTTTTTCACCACCAAGGCGAACGGCATGGGCATGGGCCTGCCGATCTGCCGCACCATCGTCGAAGCGCATGGCGGGGAGATCGGCGGCGAGAATGCGGCGGGCGGCGCCCGGTTCGTCGTGACCCTGCCGGCGCTGGGCTGAGGGCCCGCCGAACCCTCCAACATTTCGCCGTTTTTCCGACTCGTTTTTTTCGTCCGCTGTTATGTTGGATTTCGGCCGGTTTTTTCCCGAACAGGATCAGCCCCTAAAGCGGCGTTTTCGCTGTTATGAACCGAACGGCCACAACAGCGGAAAAAGTGCGGCAAAACAGCGCTATTTACCGCTGTTAGGATGCGAGATTCCGTCCAACATTCCAGTCATGTCAAAGAGCCGCCGGGACCGGCTGACGATGGTCCGGGCGGCGCGACGCTGCCCGAAGCCGCCGGCCGTTTGAATCGACCGCTACTCCATGCACTTGAGCAGCCGATCGACCGTGGTCGTCGCGAAGGCCGCGAAATTGTCGGCCACGCCATAAGGGATCATCAGCTCGCGGCCCTGGAGCAGCGCGCCGCAGCTATAGACCACGTTCGGGACATAGCCGTCGCGCTCGTCGGGGCTCGGGATCAGGATCGGCTCGGGCGTGCGCGCCAGCAGCTTCGACGGATCGGCCTTGTCGAGAAGACAGGCGCCCATGCAATAATTGCGCACCGTGCCGACGCCGTGCGTGAGCACCAGCCAGCCTTCGTCGACCTCGATCGGCGAGCCGCAATTGCCCATCTGGACGAATTCCCACGGGTAGCGCGGCGAGACGATTTTCCCGCCGCCCTCCCAGTGGAGGATATTGTCGGAGCTGTGCAGCCAGATGCTCTCGCTGTCCTGCCGGCCGAGCATGACGTAACGCCCGTCGATCCGGCGCGGGAACAGCGCCATGCCCTTGGCACCCGCCGCGTCGCCGGTGAGCGCACACATGCGGAAGCTGCGGAAATCGGTGCCCGACAGCAGTTCCGGCCGCGCCGCCGCGCCGCTGAACGCGGTATAGGTACCGTAATAAAGGACGCTGCCGTCATCGTCGGTGAAGCGGACGAGGCGCAGATCCTCGATCCCCTGGCGCTGGCTCGGCAGCATCGGGAACAGCACGGTTTCCGAGATCGTGCGGCTGCCGCCGCAATTGAGCGTCACCGCGGCGATCGAATCGTCCCGCGCATCGTCGATGGTCGGCGGCACGGCGGCCGGACTGGCAGGATCGACGCTGATCTGGCCGCCCGGCATCCAGACGCCGGTGCGGAAGGTGACCGAGGAGACATGGCCCTCCCCGATGCCGCGCAGCGACAGGATGAAGCGCACCGCGCCTTCCGGCACGCCCGACTGATCGGGCGCCGCCACCGCGCTGGGATTGAACAGGGCGGCGGCCTCGAACGAGAATTCCTCGCTGAAATAGGCGCCGATCAGGCGCCGTTGCGGATCGTTGACCGCGATCTGCTCGGGCAGGAGCCTGGCGACCTCGTCGAAGCGGCGGCGCAGCATGTCGTCGACATCGCGGTGCCGCTCGTCGAGTGAATGGGTGAGCAGCTGGAGCTCGCTTTCGAGCGACGCCTCGTCCAGCGTCAGGATCCGGTCGACGATCGCCTGGGCGCGCGGATGGCCCTCGACGCGGAACCGGCCCGGATATTCCAGCTCGAACGGCCGGACGACGGTGCGCGACGGATCGGGCCGCAGGATCAGGTCGTGATGGTCGAGCACGGATTCAGCCTGAAGCATCAAGATTCCTTGTTGGGGGGTCGGGCGCCTGAACGTGCGCAGGGGCAGGAGGGTTCATCATGACCGGATCGAGATCATCGGTGCGCGACCATCGGGGGCGTGGCACCGAGCACGTCGCCGGTATAGGTTTCGACCAGCTGGCTGAACGGCGTGCCGTCCGGTAGGCGCAGCACCGCGCGGTGCTCGATCACCTTGTCCGGAATGGCCAGCCTGCCGCCGGTGCCTCGCGGCAAGGCGAGGCGCGAGACGTCCCAGTCATTGGGCAGGGGCGACCATAGCAACGTCGCGCTGATGGTCTGGCGGCGGAAGTGCAGTGCCTGCACCGCGCGGCCGAAGGCGGTGTCGCTGGTATCGAGCAGGGCGTTCATTTCCGGCGTGAGACGCGACGGGACGTACCAATTGTCGGCCTCGGACAGCACGCGGTCACCGCAGCGCAGCCGGACGCGGCGATAGCGCACCAACTCTTCCGCGCCGACCTGCAGGGTCGCCCGCACTTCCGGCGTTACCGGCTTGTCCTGACCGGTAACGCGCTCGGCGACGATCCTGCTGCCCGTCGGCGCGAGCGCGCGGCGGGCGCACCAGCCGTCCAAGGTGAGGGTCGCGCTGTCATGGCTGAGCAGCTCGGCGTTGAGCGTCTGCACCAGCGCCAGCGCGCCGGCCCGTGCGAGCGGCGAGTCAGGCCAGGGAGGCCGCACGTCCCTGTCCCGGGCGACGCCGGGGGAGGCAAGGGCGAGCGCAGCGAGGGCCGCGATGGTTCGGGTGCGGATCACGCGCCTTCATAGCGCGCGGACCCCGCCCGACACCACCGCCGCGACCGTCAGGCCGATGCGTTTCTGCGCCGCGTGTCCCAGCCCTTGCGCGCCGCCGCCGAGCGCTGCTCGGCCGAGCCGGACTTGTGCGCCCGGCCGCCGCGCGACGACGACACATGGGTGTCGGGCTTGCCCCGGCCCGAGCCGGATTTGTTGCCGCCGCCCGATTCCTTGTTGACGGTGGCCCAGGCGCGGCTCTCGGCCTCTTCCTTGGGCACGCCGCGATGCTCATAGCCTTCCTCGATATGCTGGGCCTTGCGCTTCTGCTTGTCGGTATAGGCGCTCTTGTCTCCACGAGGCATGATCTTCTCCTGGTGAAATGGACTGATGCAACAACGCGTTGCGCGGGATCGATATCCCAGCGGCGCGACCATCCGGGCCCAAAGCGGCGCCGGGGCGTTGAGGACGGGAAAGCCAATGAAGGACCACGCATGTTTCACCCGTCGCTGATCGACCCGATCATCGCCCTGCCCTCCGTCCAGCGACGGCTCGATGCCTCGGCATCGGCGCTGATGCGGCCGCCCTCCGGGCCTGACGTGGATTTCACGCAGCCCCCGGGAGAAGCCGCGCTGGTGCCGCCGGATTCGATCTCGTGGCGGGTGTTCAAGAACCCGCTGAGCCTGTTCATCGGCGGTGTCGCGGCGGTCATCCTCGAACTGGCAGAACCTGCGGTACGTACCGGGGTGTGGGAGCATTCTTCGTTCCGCAGCGACCCGGTCACGCGGCTGCAGCGCACTGGCCTGGCGGCGATGATGACGGTCTATGGCGCGCGCAGCCAGGCCGAAGCGATGATCGCAGGCGTGGTGCGCCGGCATGCGGCTGTGTCGGGCGCCACGCCCGGCGGCGAGGCGTATCAGGCCAACGATCCGGTGCTGCTGACCTGGGTGCAGGCGACCGCGAGTTACGGTTTCTGCGAAGCCTATCATCGTTACGCGCACAGGCTGAGCCAGGCTGAGCGCGATCGATTCTACGCCGAGGCGGCGCCTTCCGCCCAGCTCTACGGCGCGGTGGCGCCGCCGGCGGACGAAGCGGCGCTCTACGCCCTGTTCGGCACGATGCGCCCGCGCCTCGAAGCCTCGCCGATCCTGTTCGAGTTTCTCGACATCGTCCGCGCGGCGCCGGCTTTCCCCGCACCGCTGCGGCCGTTGCAGCGCATGCTGGTGCGCGCCGCGGTGGATCTGGTGCCGGGCTGGGTGCGGGATCGGGTCGGCCTCGGGCCGGAACACGGGCTTCGGCCGGGCCAGGCGACCTTGCTCAAGGGCGCGGTGCGGCTGTCCGACCGGCTGATCCTGCCGTCGAGCGCGGCGGTGCAGGCCTCGCGGCGGATGGCGTTGCCGGCGGACTATCTGTTCCGACGTCCCGTTACCGCGAAGGGCTGAGCCATAGAGTCACAAACCGCGAATGGCCGAAAGTTGGTGGTTACGTGCCGTTCGCAAGATCGTCCTGCTCGTCAGCGATCCTGCCCCGAAACTTCAATTCCGGCTGATCAGCGTCCGCTTCGGCATCACTCCATCGAAGTTGGGCCGCATCAACAACTTCGCTCCCCATGTGAGCGATGAAAGCGGCGGTCAGCGCCTCTCTGTGGCGCTCATATTGAGGCAAGTTTGGGTTCACGTTGTCGGCGAGCAGAAGCCATTCAGCGAACTGTCTCGCATGAACCGGTCCACTTGGCGGAATGATGTTCGAAACATGAAGTGGCTCTCCACGCTTCATGCACCCGCAGAACCCCCAAACGACGCACGCAGTGAGCATCAGCGCGTCGAAACCTGTCTCGCTCATTCCACCCGTTTAGCTGGTTCCCGAAGTGTCCGCTATTGAGGCGTTGGCGGTCGTGCGCATCGATGAGTCCCGATTCTGAGTCCGAGATAGTATGCGGGCACGCCCGCGCGAAATATCACCCCGCGCACGACCCAGTATCTTTCGGACAGGACGACGCCGCCGACGGACAAGGTAGCGCTCTATGCCCTGTTCGACACGATCCGCCCGCGCCTCAGTCAATCAGGCGAGGCCCCACATCGCGGCCCGATTGCGGGCAAGGTCCTTCATGAAATCGTCCAGCGCAGCCAGGCGGCGATCTATTTCCGATGCCGGAACACCATTCCATACAGCGTGATCATAGTGTTCGCGAACGGACTTCAGATCGTCTCCCGCTTGAAAGCGCTCGGACATGTAGAGCGTTTCAAGCAGCTCCGTCGGACGTTCGCGCTCGCCTGATTTCACCAGAGCGTATTTGACGAGATACTCGGACATGATGCCGTCGTTGGATGTGCTGACCATCGTCGTCCCCTTTCCCCCTGGAATATGGGTGGCTGGCACAGCTAGTCCAGAGCAGTGCGGCTTTCGGGGGGCATGTGCGATTGCCAGAAAAGGGGCGTTAGCGGTCATGCGCACGAGCGGAGCCTGGCGGAACGCGATCCTGCCGTTCAGCGGAGGGGGCGGGAGACTCGACATCGGGATCGGCGCTGTTGATCAGCTTCGGTTTAGGTTGAATGCAAAGGAACAGGCCAACACACTGACAACACACTTTTTAAAAGAGCTTGACGATTATAAGACGACCGGTCATATATAAACCCATGCCCAGACCAGCCAATCCCGAAACGCGATCGCGCCTCCTCGAAAAGGGGGGAGACCTTGTGAGCACCCAAGGCTTCAACGCCACCGGCGTGCAGGAGATCACCGCGGCAGCCGGCGTGCCCAAGGGATCGTTCTATAATTACTTTGACAGCAAGGAAGCCTTCGCGGTCGAAGTACTGACCGAGTATTGGGATTCGGTGGTTGCCACCTACGGCCCGATCCTGGCCGATCGCAACATGGCGCCGCTCGCGCGTATCGCCCGCTATTTCGCGGGCCTGGCAGAGTTTCACGAGCGCCGCCGTTATGCGGTCGGCTGCCTGATCGGGAACATGGCGCTGGAGGTGACGCCGACGAGCGAGGACGTGCGAATCAAGCTCGCAGCGATCTATCGCGAGTGGTCCGCCGCGCTCGCCTCATGCTTGCGGGAAGCGCAGGAGAAAGGGGAATTATCGGCCGGAAAGGATCCTGAGCAGCTTGCTGTCGCACTGATCGACACGTTCGAAGGGGCGGTCATGCGGGCCAAGGTCGAACGTAGCCGGGCGCCCTTTGACAGCTTCGAGCGCTTTGTTTTGCCCTCTTTGCTGGCCTAAATATTTTGACCAATTAATAGACGACTGGTCATGTCCTTTTGCCGGATCATCGCTGGAACGCCGCGCCAGCGAGTGATGAATCCTCATCCGCGGCACATTGTGAAGGACTGAGCAATGCCTACGATCACGACAACGGACGGCGTAAACATCTTTTACAAAGATTGGGGATCGGGTCAGCCGATCGTCTTCAGCCACGGGTGGCCGCTGTCGGCCGACGACTGGGACGCCCAAATGACCTTCTTCCTTCGTCACGGCTACCGGGTGATCGCCCATGACCGGCGCGGGCACGGCCGGTCAGACCAGCCCGGCACCGGCAACGACATGGACCACTGGGTCGCCGACCTCGCGGCCCTGACCGAACATCTCGACCTGCGCGACGCGATCCATATCGGGCACTCGACAGGTGGCGGTGAGGTGGCCCGCTATGTCGCTCGCCACCAGGAGCGCGTCGCGAAGGCGGTACTGGTCGCTTCCCTGACGCCAAACATGTACCGGAGCGAGGACAACCCGTCCGGTCAACCGCCGGAGTGGTTCGACGCGATCCGGGCAGGCGTGCTGGGCAACCGGGCGGAGTTCTACCGTTTCGTCCCCGAGAATCCGTTCTACGGCTACAACCTGGATGGGGCCAAGCCTTCGGAGGCAGTCATTGCGAACTGGTGGCGCCAAGGCATGGCCGGCGGTGCTCTCGCACATTACGCGACGGTCGACTCCTGGCTCGAAGATTATACCGAAGACCTCAAGAAGATCACCGTGCCGGTGCTGGTGATGCATGGCGAGGCCGATCAAGTCGTCCCGTTCGCCAGTTCCGTGCCGCGCGCGGTCGACCTGCTCAAGCACGGGTCGCTGAAGACTTATCCCGGCTACCCCCATGGCATGCTGACCACATATGCAGATGTTCTCAACCCTGACCTGCTCTCGTTCATCAGGTCTTGAAGACATCTCCATTCATCATCGTCTATGGTGAACATTTCTGGTTGTAACTGAGGAGGGTTCGGGTTTCGTCGTAGTGCGAAGGAACGAAAGGAAGCTCGAACCCTCCTCGAAATTCGTCGGCCAAGGTCTCCCGCCGGCCGTGGCAGCGTTGCTCGGGGAGGTCCCTCCACCGTCGGCTTCGCGCCTCGCTCCCTGCCCGCCCAGGGGAATTGAAGGGCAACCTTGGCATGTGGGATTGGCTACGCTGCCAAGTCGCCGCTGCATGTCCGCAATCGAGTATGCGGACATGGGCCCGTAACGGGCGCAAGTGAGGCATCATCGGTCATGCGCATTGATGCCCCCGCCCTCCGGCCCGCAGGACGCACCAATGTCTGATCAGCAGGGGCCGTGCCAATATACGCCTTGGCCTAACGCCGACCAGCATTCTACAAGCATGGGCAGGTCCCGCTTGTCCAAGGCGAAGCCATATCCCAGCCGCCGTCGAAATATGGCTTCGTCGTGATATCTACCATCCCGTGGCGGACGATCACCGAAAAAGGCTTCAGGCCAGCGATGACGGGCGGCCATTTGTCTTTCGGAACGTCAACAGATTGCTCGGGCCGAATGAGCGGATAAGCCGCGATCAGGCGTTGGGATTCGGCCTTTATTGCCATCAATTTCGTCTGGTCATGAATAGGGTGCGGGAAGGAACAATATATTGCGAGCGCGATCAGAACGATGATCGGGATCGCAATGCGCAGGCACCCATTCACGCCGGATTCTCCCCACACCTCATGCTCCAGTGTCCCGAACCGGAAGTTCGTTCATGACGACATTCAAATATTCATCAAACGACCTTCAGCACAGTAGAGTCGAATCCGACCGGTCTGAACAGCCCCTCCCCTGAAGGGCAGGGCAATCGCCTATCAGCGCATCACGTTTGTTTCGGCCTGGAGGAAGGAAAAGTGGGTTCACGCGAAGGCGCGAAGACGCGAAGTTAGATAGTCTGTCCGTGATAAGCGGTCCGCTTGACCGCATTCGAACATCTTTGCGTCTTCGCGCCTTCGCGTGAACTCATGCTCTGCCCCCTTCCCCACCGTGCCGCGCCATAGGTGATTGCCCTCCCTCAAGGGGAGGGGTTGAGGGGTGGGGCGCGCGTCTGCGCGCTCAAAAGAACCGTTTCACCAGGCACCGGAGCGTCGATCGGGGCATCGAGCCCCGATCGACGCTGCCCCACCCCTGCCCTCTCCCTTGAAGGGGAGGGGCTTAGTAGAGACGTCGGCAACTCGACTTGCGTTCAACCCTAATACCAAGGTCGTACCCCGGCACACCCGCGTAGAATGTCGCGCGCGCGTCCTACCCGGCATGTTTCGGACAGGGACGACGCTGCCGCGGCCGTCCGCATCGAAGCGGGAGATCGGACATGTCGAACACCATCATGCTCATCCACGGCGCCTGGCTGAATGCGCTGGCCTGGGAAGGTTTCAAGGCGCGGTACGAGGCGCGGGGCTTTACCGTGATCGCGCCCGACTGGCCCTATGACGACCGCGCGCCGGGCGAGCTGCGCGACAGCCCGCGCGAGGAGCTGAAGCATCTGGGGCAGTTGCAGATCATCGATCATTACGACGCGCTGATCCGCGGGCTTGCCGAGGCGCCGATCCTGATCGGCCATAGCTTCGGCGGGGTGATCGTCCAGCATCTGCTCGATCGCGGGCTGGGCGCGGTGGGCGTGGCGATCGATCCGGCGCCGACCCCGGGCGTGCCGCTCGGGCCGCAGGCGATCTGGTCGGCATTGCCGGTGCTCGGCGACCTGTTCAGCTGGCGCAAGGCCAAGGTGATGTCGCGGACATTCTTCCGGACGCGTTTCGCGCAGACCGCGCCGAAGGACCAGGCCGATGCGCTGTACGACCGCTATATCGTGCCGACCCCGGGCAAGGTTTATTGGGACGGCATCTTCCTGCGGGCCGGCAGGATCCGCTGGGATAATCCCGAGCGCGCGCCGTTGCTGCTGATCGGCGGCTCGCTCGACCTGATCGCCGATGCGAGCATGACCCGGGCGATCTATCGCAAGCAGAGCCTTGCACCGTCGAAGACCGAGCTGCGCATCTTCGAAGGGCGCTCGCACTGGACCGGGATCGATGCGGGCTGGGAAAACGTGGCCGATTATGCGCTCGATTGGGCACTCTTGAGTGCGCGCGAATCGGAAGTTGTACCGATCAGGGAAGCGCTGGCCGCCTGACCCCCGGCCGTGCCAGCCAGCCCGGGCGGTCCGCCCCCGACCGCCCGGGCTTTTTGCCAAGGACTTCCCTCTACCCCGTTCGGGCTGAGCTCGTCGAAGCCCTGCTCTTCTCTTCCACGGAAGAAAGAACAGCCCTTCGACAAGCTCAGGGCGAACGGAGGGAAGGTACGTCGACCCGAACAACGCTCTACCGACCAATGATCTCCAATCCCTCCGGGCCAACCCGCGCCCCCAACGCAGCATAATCCGGCACCCCGGGATGCGGTGTCTCCAGCGGATGGGCGTGAGTGACGGTAATCACCATCACCGCCGCGCCGGCGGCCTCGGCGGCGGCGATGCCGGCGGGGGTATCCTCGAACACCAGGCAGTGATCGGCGGGGACGCCGAGGCGGTCGGCGGCGAGCAGGAAACAGTCGGGCGCGGGCTTGCCGCGGTCGACATCCTCGGCGGTGATCATCACCGGCGGTATGGGCAGGCCGGCCGCTTCGAGCCGCCGCGTCGCCAGCGCGCGCGGGGCGGAGGTGACGATCGCCCAGCGATCCGCCGGCAGCGCGGCGAGGAAGGCATGGGCACCGGCGATCGCTTCCACACCCTCGACATCCTCGATCTCCAGCCGGGTGATCTCGGCGGCCTCGGCCTCCGGATCGACGCCGGGCAGCGCGAGACGGCGCACCGTCTCGACGCTGCGCACGCCGTGGATCGTCGGCAGAAAGGCCTCGACGTCGAGGCCGTGACGGCGTGCCCAGCCAGCCCAGACCCGCTCGGCGGCGACGATCGAGGTGAGGATCGTGCCGTCCATGTCGAACAGGAAAGCGGCGAAGTGGCGGTCGGGGAAAGGCTGAGTCATTGCCCGCGCTCCTGCGCCCGGCGGGCACGCGGCGCAAGCCGCGCTCTATCGTCATCGCCGCGCGATGCCGCTAGAGCGCCGCCCATGTCGGCGCTCGAGGCCCTTGCAGACGATCTGACCCGGCTTGCCGCGCAGGACCGGTTGCGCACGCTGGTGCCGCGGCGCGGGGTGGATGTTTCCTCCAATGACTATCTGGCGCTCGCTACCTCGCCGCGACTGGCGCGGGCGGTGGCGCAGGCGGTCGAACGCGGGGTACCGGTCGGATCGGGCGGATCGCGGCTGTTGCGCGGCAATCACGAGGAGCATGAAGCGCTGGAGGCGGAAGCGGCGGCGTTTTTCGGGAGCGAGGCGGCTTTGTTCTTCTCGAGCGGCTATACCGGCAACGCCACGCTGTTCGCGACCCTGCCGCAGCGGGGCGACCTGATCGTGCATGATGCGCTGATCCATGCCAGCGCGCATGAGGGCATGAGGCTGAGCCGGGCCGATGCCGTCGCCGCGACGCATAACGACCCCGAGGCGTTCGAGACCGCCATTGCCGGATGGCGCCGCGCCGGCGGCACCGGGCGACCGTGGATCGCGGTGGAGAGCCTGTACAGCATGGACGGCGACCGGGCGCCGATCGACGCGCTGGCGGCGGTGGCCGAACGGCACGATGCGATGCTGCTGATCGACGAAGCGCATGCCACCGGCGTGTTCGGCGCGCAGGGGCGCGGTCTCGCGGCGGCGCTCCATGGGCGCGAGAATGTCGTCACGCTCCATACCTGCGGCAAGGCGATGGGGTGCGAAGGGGCGCTGGTTTGCGGCCCGCAGGTGGTGCGCAATTTCCTGGTCAATCGCGGGCGCGGCTTCGTCTTCTCGACGGCGCCGTCCCCGCTGATGGCGAGCGCCGTGCGCGAGAGTCTACGCATCCTGGCCGATGAGCCAGAACGGCGCGCCGGCTTGTGGGATCTGGTCGGCGCGGCCGAACAGGCGCTCGACCGCTGCGGCGTGGCGCCGACCGGATCGCAGATCCTGCCGCTGGTGCTGGGCGACGATGCGCGGACGATGCGCGTCGCCGCCGCGGTGCAGGCGGCCGGGTTCGACGTGCGCGGCATCAGGCCACCGACGGTGCCGCAGGGCAGTTCGCGGCTGCGCATCTCGCTGACGCTCAACCTGACGGTGGCGGATGTGGATGCGCTGGCCGATGCGATTGCGGGGGCGATCGCGTGACGGCGCGGATCGTCGTCACCGGGACCGATACCGATGTCGGCAAGACGGTGTTCGCCGCCGCGCTCGCCGGGGCGCTGAGCGCGTCCTATTGGAAACCGGTCCAGGCCGGGCTGGAGGACGGCGGCGATGCCGCGACCGTCGCGCGGCTGAGCGGGCTGGCGCCGGAGCATATCCTGGCCGAGGCCTATCGGCTGACCACGCCCTGCTCGCCCGACCGTTCGGCGGCCATCGACGGGGTAACGATCGATCCGGCGCGGCTGGTGCCGCCGGTGCTCGACGGTCCGCTGGTGATCGAGGGCGCGGGCGGGGTGCTGGTGCCGGTAACGGGCGAGCTGGTCTTTGCCGATCTGTTCGCGCGCTGGGCGCTGCCGGTGGTGCTGGTCGCGCGGACGACGCTCGGCACGATCAACCACAGCCTGTTGTCGATCGAGGCCTTGCGGTCGCGCGGCGTGCGGATCCTGGGCGTGGCGTTCACCGGCGATGCGGTCGAGCATAGCGAGGTAACCATCGCGCGGATCGGCGGGGTGAAAAGGCTCGGCCGGCTGCCGCATCTGGCGCCGCTCGATGCGGGCACGCTCGCCGCCGCCTTTGCCGCGCATTTCAATCTGGCGGATTTCCGGTGAAGAGATCGCCGATCTGGCATCCCTTCACGCAGCATGGGCTGGGCGAGCCGATCCCGCTCGTCACGCATGCCGAGGGCGCGGCGCTGTTCACCGAAGACGGGCGGCGGATCGTCGATGCGATCTCCTCCTGGTGGGTGACGACGCATGGGCATCGCAACCCGCGCATCATGGCCGCCATCGCCGAGCAGGCGGCCAGGCTCGACCAGATCATTTTTGCCGGCTGGACGCATGAGCCGGCCGAGACGCTCGCGCGCGGGCTGATCGAGATGATGCCCGCCGAACTGAGCCGGGTGTTCTTCTCCGATTCGGGATCGACCAGCGTCGAGGTCGCGCTGAAGATGGCGCTGGGGTTCTGGGCAAATCGCGGCGAGCCGCGGCACCGCGTGCTGGTGATGCAGCACAGCTATCACGGCGATACGATCGGCGCGATGTCGGTCGGCGCGCGCGGGGTGTTCAACCGGGCCTATGCGCCGTTGCTGTTCGATGTCGGCACCCTGCCATTCCCCGCCGCGGGGCGCGAGCAGGACACGCTCGACGAGCTGGAAGCCGCCTGCCACGCCAGGCCCGCCGCGCTGATCGTCGAACCGCTGATCCTCGGCGCAGGCGGCATGCTGATCTATCCGGCCCGGGTGCTGGCCGAGATGCGTGCGATCTGCGCGCGGCACGGCGTGGTGTTCATCGCCGACGAAGTGATGACGGGCTGGGGGCGGACGGGCAGTTTGCTGGCGTGCGAACAGGCCGGGATCGTGCCCGACATCCTGTGCCTGTCGAAGGGGCTGACCGGCGGGGCGGTGCCGCTGGCGGTGACCATGGCGAGCGAGGCGATCTACGACGCGCATTGGTCGCAGGACCGGGCGACGATGTTTTTCCATTCGTCGAGCTACACCGCCAACCCGATCGCCTGCGCCGCGGCCAACGCCAATCTCGCCATCTGGCGCGAGGAGCCGGTGCTGGAGCGGATCGCCGATCTGGCCCGGCGCCAGCAGGCGCGGCTGGCGAAGGTCGCCGCACTGCCGACGGTGCGCAACGCGCGGCAGATCGGCACGATCACGGCGATCGAGATCGCCGACGAACAGGGCGATTATCTGTCGTCGATCGGCCCGCGCCTGCTCGCTTCTTTCCGGGGCAGGGATCTGCTGCTTCGGCCGCTCGGCAACACCGTCTATGTCATGCCGCCTTATTGTATCGACGATGGGGATCTGGACCTGATCTATGCCGCGATCGGTGAGGCGTGCGAGCTTGGGGCGGGATGATGAGGCGCGTTTTTCTTCTTCCCCGGCGGAGGCCGGGGCCCAGTAGGGAGGCAGAAGGAAACGGGCGGGGCGGCCATTTCACAGCTCCCCCAACTGGACCCAGTTCCGGGTTGAACATACCCCGTATGTTCAAGGATCGTCCGGGGGACGATCCGACCCGGAACTCTTCGCCGGGGAAGGTGAAATGTACCTGGGCACGGTTGCTCTTCTCCACCGTTGCGCTCCCGTTGCTGGCCACCGCCTGCACATCGAAACAGCCGGCATCCGTCTGCACCGACCTGTCGAAGGCCCCGATGGTCGCCATCCCCGGCGGCAGTTTCACCATGGGCGACGACCCGCTCTACCCCGAGGAGGGGCCACCGCGCAGGGTGTCGGTCAAACCCTTCTGGATCGATACGCACGAGCTGACCAATGCCGAGTTCGCCGCCTTTGTGAAGGCGACCGGCTACACGACCATGGCGGAACGCGATCCGCCAAAATTGCCCGGCGCGCCGCCCGAGATGCTGGTGCCAGGGTCCGCCGTTTTCAGCGTGCCGAGCCAGGACGATCCGCGCTGGTGGCGCTGGTCGGTCGGGGCGCAGTGGCGGCATCCGTCGGGGCCGGCGGAATCGATCGTCGGACGCGACCGGGAGCCGGTGGTGCAGATCGCGTTCGAGGATGCCCAGGCCTACGCGCGCTGGGCAGGCAAGCGCCTGCCGACCGAGGCCGAATGGGAATATGCCGCGCGCGCCGGGCAGAAGGCGTTGCCCGAGCCGGTGGATGGCGAGGGCCGTCCCCAGGCCAATTATTATCAGGGCGTCTTCCCGCAGCGCGATCTCGCGCTCGACGGCTATAAGGGCCGCGCGCCGGTGGGGTGCTTCAAGCCCAACGCCTTCGGCCTGTACGACATGATCGGCAATGTGTGGGAATGGACCAGCGACCCCGGCGGGCCGCAGGGCGACATGCATGTCATCAAGGGCGGATCCTATCTCTGCGCGGGCAATTATTGCGCGCGCTACCGCCCTGCCGCGCGCCAGTTCCAGGAACGCGGGCTCGGTACCGATCATATCGGGGTGCGTCTGGTCGCCGACCGGCCGGTGCCGCCGCGTCATTGACCCGCCTGCCATGATATGACACGTATTGTGCCAATATCACGGCTGGAGGCGTCGCATGAAGGTCACCAACACCGTCTTCCCGGGCGCCGAACAGGCCGCGGCGTTTTTCGGCGGGGTCGAGGACGGGCCGTTCGTGATGGTCAATTTGCTGAAGTTCAGGGAGCGCGCCGATTATGCCGATGGCTCCGAGCCGGAGCTGAGCGGACGCGAGGCCTATCGCCGTTATGGCAAGGCGGTGCTCGCCTGCCTGGCCTCGGTCGGCGCAAGGTCGGTCTATGCGGGGGACGTCACCGAGCTGATGCTCGGCGAGGCGGACGAGCTGTGGGACATGGTGGCGCTGGCCGAATACCCCTCGCGCGCGGCGATGATGGCGATGGTGGCGTCGCCCGAGTATCAGGCGATCGAGAAGCACCGGATCGCCGGGCTTGCCGGGCAGCTCAACATCCGCACCAAGGCGCTGGGCGGGTGACCCTGAGCTACGATCTCTACTGGTCATTCCGCTCACCCTATTCCTATCTGGTGACGCCCCGGCTGGTCGAGCTCGAACGCGACCATGACGTCATGGCGCGCGTGCGCCCGGTCTATCCGATCGCGGTGCGGCAACCCGATTTCTTCGCCAACAACGATCCGCTCTGGCTAAGCTATTTCCTGCGCGACATCGGGCGGAGCGCCGACTTCGTCGGGCTGCCGTTCCGCTGGGCGTCGCCCGACCCGGTGACGATGGACATGGCGACGCGGACCTATCCGAAGGAGCAGCCTTATATCCACCGGCTGACGCATCTCGGCGTGGCGGCGGCGGAGCGCGGCCGGGGGCTGGCGTTTCTGGACGAGGTGAGCCGGCTGATCTGGGGCGGGGCGGTGACCGACTGGCATCTCGGCGATCATCTCGCCCGGGCGGCGGAACGCGCCGGGCTCGACCTGGCGGAGATGGATGCGGCGGTCGCGGCGGATCCGGACCATTATGCGGCGGTGGTCGAGGCCAATCAGGAAGCGCAGCGCGCCGGGGGGCATTACGGCGTGCCGCTGATGGTGTTCGAGGGCGAACCGTTCTTCGGGCAGGACCGGTTCGACCAGCTCAAATGGCGGATGGCGCAAAGCGGGCTGGCGAAGCGCTGAATCCTCCCGATCCGGCACGGGGAGGATCACGCCCGCCTCCTCCGCCACCACAGCACGCCCGTCACGAGCGCTCCCAACGCCAAAAGCCCCGCCAGCAACCGAAGCAGCTTCGGCCGCACGCTCCGGTTGAAGCCGTTGCGGTTGATCTGCGCCGCGGCGGTATAGCCGGCGGGCATCGGCAGCACCTGATCGCGCCGGGCGAAGGCGGCGTAATCGGCCTGGAGCGCCTTGAACAAGGTCGGCATCGTGCCCGCCAGATCGCGCGTCTCGCCGGGATCGCGGACGATATCGTAAAGGTGCCATTCGCCGGTGCCGGTCGGCGGCAGATTCTTGACCAGCTTATAGTCGCCGCGGAACACCGCGGCGTTGCCCGAAAGTTCATAGCCGATCGCCTGGTCGGCGGGATGCACGCTGTCGGTCGCCCCGCTCAGCACCGGCCAGAGATTCGCGCCGGTCATCGGCTCGACCGGCTTGCCGCGATACGTGCCGCCATGGCCGGGGACCCGGGCGAGCGCGAGAAGGGTCGGGGCGATGTCCGTCACATAGGCGAAGCGGCCGGCGATCATGCCCGCCCTCATCGCCGGATTGCCCGGCCAGGCGATGATCAGCGGCACGCGCAGGCCACCCTCGGTCGCGGAGAATTTATAGCCGCGCAAGGGAGCGACGGCGGCGCTGGCCCAGCCGGGGCCGATCGCGGTAAAGGAGCCGCGCCGGCCCTGCGAGTCCGGTGCGAGATCATAATGCACCCGGCTGTTGAGCGCGCTGAGCCAGGTCGCCATCGGATCGGTCGGCTCGGCGCCGTTATCCGACAGGAAGATGAAGACGGTATTCGCATAGTCGCCGGTTGCCTTGAGATGCGCGACCAGCCGGCCGATCTCGACATCCGCCGCCTCGGCCATGCCGCCATAGGCCGCCATGGCGCGGGCCTGCGCGGCACGTTCCCCAAGCGGGAGGGCGTTCCAGTCGCGGGTCGTGGACATGGCGACCATCGGCGCGCCGGCGGGAATGATGCCGAGCGCCGCCGCGCGGTCGCGCCGCGCGGTGCGCAGTGCGGTCCAGCCGCTCCGATAGGCCGTGCGATAGCGCACGATATAGGCGTCGGGTGCCTGGACCGGGATATGGTTGGCGAGGAAGTTCACCGAGGCGAAAAAGGGTTTTCCGCCGGATCGCCCGCGATCGATATAGTCGATCATCCGGTCGACCACGAAGCGCGAGGAATAATAATCCCCGGGCAGGGTCGCGGGCTTGCCGTCCTCGGTCCAGTCGGCGGTCTCGTAGAGGCCCTCGATCGGGCGCTGTTCGAAATTGTCGGCACCCGCGTCGGCCAGCGAGAAGGCGTGATCATAGCCGCGCGCGGTGGGCAGCTTGTCCGGGGTGCGGCCGAGATGCCATTTGCCGGTGAGATAGGTGCGGTAGCCGCCGTCGCGGAACAGGCTGGCCAGCGTCACCACCCGGTCGTTGAGCACGGTGTCGTAGCCCGGCTTGCCGACATGGTCGGGCGGGATCGTCTCGGGCATATTGCCCAGGCCGGCGCGGTGATTGCTGACCCCGGTCTGGAGCATCGCGCGCGTCGGCGAGCAGGTGCCGGCGACATGGAAGTTGGAGAAGCGCACCCCTGCGGCGGCCAGCGCATCGATATTGGGGGTGCGGATCTCGCTGCCGAAACTACCGACATCGCTGAAGCCCCAATCGTCGGCGAGCAGGACGACGATATTGGGCCGCTTCCGCTCCGCCGCCGATGTGCCGGAAGCGAGTGTGAACGTCGCGAGCAGGGCGAGACTCGCGAACACTGATTTCCAGGGCCTGCGCATCGACATCTTCCCCCTTGCCCTAGGATGCGCCCGGATAATGGCATTATCAATGCCGAAATGTTGCAAAGACCCGCGCGGCTGATACGATGCCGCGAATCAAAGGGGAGGCCGTCATACGAAAGGCAATTCGCGCCGCGATCGCGTTGGTCGGGCTGTTCAACCTGGCAATCGGGCTTGGCTTTCTGATCGACCCCGCGCGGCTCGGCGCCAATTTCTTCCTGTTGCCTGCCAGCATCCAGGGACTGGCGACGATGCGCGCCGATTTCACGGCCTTTTTCATGACCGGCGGCGCCTTCGCGCTGTACGGCGCATGGCACGGTCGGGCCGAGCCTCTGAGCACGCCGCTGCTGCTGCTCGCCCTCGCGCTGATCGGGCGCTGTATCGGCATCGCCATCGACGGGGCGTCGCCGACCGCGCATGAGCCGGTGGTCGCCGAAGCGGCGATGATCGCGATCCTGCTCGCGGGGCGCCACATCCTGTCCACCCCGCACTGAGGGCCGACCCCGTGAAGACATGGCTGAAAATCCTGCTCGGAACGGTCGCGCTGCTGCTGGTCGGCGGCTATCTCGCCAGGGACTATGTTCTGCTGCATCTGGCGGGATGGATGGCGCCGCATGTCTATCCCAACCACCCGGTCGCCTGGCAGAGCGGGCCGGACGTGGCGCAGCTGCCGGCCGACAAGCGCCCGCCCAATGTGATCCTGATCGTCGCCGACGACCTCGGCTATAATGATATCAGCTTCAATGGCGGCGGCGTGGCGGGCGGGTTGCTCAAGACCCCCCATATCGATGCGCTGGGCCGCGACGGCGTCAGTTTCGCCGACGGCTATGCCGGCAACGCGACCTGCGCGCCGTCGCGCGCGGCGCTGATGACCGGGCGCTATCCGACGCGGTTCGGCTTCGAGTTCACGCCGACCGACACGCGCTTCGCGCGCACCATCGCCGGCTTCCCGACCAGCTGGGACAAGCGCACGATCTTCGACGAGGAGGCGGCGCGGACCGATCCGCCGGCCGACGACAAGGGCGTGCCGGGATCGGAGCTGACCATCGCCGAGCTGATGCGCGGCAAGGGCTATCACACGCTGCATCTCGGCAAATGGCATCTCGGCGGCGCCAGGGGCATGCGGCCCGAGGACCAGGGGTTCGACGAGAGCCTGGGCTTCATCATCGGCGCGCAGATGTTCCTGCCGGAGAACGACCCGAACGTCGTCAATTCGAAACAGGATTTCGACCCGATCGACAAATATCTATGGGCGAACCTGCCGTTCAGCGTCCAGTATAACGGCAGCGTACCGTTCCGGCCGAACCGCTACATGACCGATTATCTGACCGACCAGGCCGTCGACACGATCAAGGCCAATCGCAACCGGCCCTTTTTCCTCTACCTCGCCTATAACGCCCCGCACACGCCGCTCCAGGCGCTGAAGGCGGATTACGACGCGCTGCCGCAGATCGCCGACCATCGCACCCGGGTCTATGCCGCGATGATCCGCGCGCTCGACCGCGGCGTCGGGCGAGTGACGGCCGAACTCAAGGCGCAGGGGCTCGACCGAAACACGCTCGTCATCTTTACCAGCGACAATGGCGGCGCGCATTATATCGGCCTGCCCGACATCAACCGGCCTTATCGCGGCTGGAAAGCGACCTTTTTCGAAGGCGGCGTGAAAGTGCCGTTCTTCATGCGCTGGCCGGCGCAGATCAGGCCGGGCACGCGCATCGACGGACCGGTCAGCCATTTCGACATCTTCGCGACGGCCGGCAAGGCCGCCGGAATCGCCATGCCGGGCGACCGCGCGGTGGACGGTGTTGACCTGCTGCCGTTCGTCGAGGGCAAGCAGGCGGGGAACCCGCACCCGATCCTGTTCTGGCGCGACGGTGCCTATCGGACGGTGCGGGACGGTGACTGGAAGCTGCAGATGCTCGACCTGCCGCGCAAGGCCTTGCTGTTCGATCTGCGGAACGACCCGACCGAGCAGCATGACCTTGCCGCGCAGCAACCCGCCCTCGTCGCGCGATTAAAGGCATTGCTCGCGGATCATGATAGGAGCAGCGTCAAGCCGGCCTGGCCATCGCTGATCCGATCGCCGATCGCGATCGACCGGCCATTGGGCACCAGACCCAAACCGGGCGAGACTTATATCTATTGGGCGAATTGATGGATCAGCAAAAGGGGCGCTCGGCCGACGGGCGCAGGAGACGGTCGGAATCGAGCCGCGACAAGATCGTCGAGGCGATGCTGGCCCTTGTCGCCGAGGGACAGATCACGCCGAGCGCCGAACAGGTCGCCGGCCGTGCGTCTGTCGGGCTGCGCAGCGTGTTCCGGCACTTCAAGGACATGGAGAGCCTCTATGCCGCGATCACCGCCCGGCTTGCCCGCCAGTACGAGATGTGGCTGGTCCCTTATACCGCGACTGACTGGCGCGGGCAGCTGAGCGAGACGACCGACCGGCGGCTGACCACCTATGAGAAGCTGATGCCGTTCAAGCGCGCCGGCGATGCGCACCGGCACGAATCCGCGGCGATCCAGACGGAGCATGCCCGTGCCCTGGCCTTCATGCGCGCCAAGCTGAAGTCGATCCTGCCCGAGGAGATCGCGTCCGATGCACTGACCTTCGAGGCGATCGACCTGATGCTGAGCTTCGAGACATGGCAAAGGCTGCGCATGGAACAGGGGCTTTCCGTGAAGAAAGCGGGCGCGGTCGTGCGCGCGCAGGTTGATCGGCTGACCGAACCCGGCCAGTGATAGGCGGGTGACGCCAGACGCCCCCCTTTCCGACGATCCTCTCCACGCCGAGGGCGCCGATACGGGCGGGCGCATCCCCGACGATATCCGGCATCCCCCATGGCTGAGGCTTGGCGCCGGCGCGGTTGCCGCTTCGGTGCTGATCCTGGGCCTGGTCGGCACCCTGATCGATCGCGGCTGGCAGTTCGGTTTCGACAGCCGCATCCTGCTCGCGATGCGCGGCGGCACGATGCACGGCACGCCGATCGGCCCGTTCTGGCTGAAACAGGCAATGATCGACGTAACCGCGCTGGGCGGTGAGACCGCGCTCGTGATCCTGGTGACGATCGTCGCCGGGTTCCTGGCGGTCCAGCGCCAGTGGCTGACCTTCTGGCTGGTGCTGGGCGGGACGATCAGCGGATCGATCGCGGTCGCCATCGCCAAGGCGCTGATCGGCCGCGCCCGCCCGGCGCTGACCGATCATCTCGTCGAGGTGAGCTCCGCAAGCTTCCCCAGCGGCCATGCGGCGAACAGCGCGATCATCTATCTCACCATTGCCCTGCTGACCGTCCAGATCGTCGAGGAGCAACGCGCACGTCGCTATATCCTGATTGTCGCCGGCCTGCTGGTGATCGCGATCGGGTTCAGCCGGGTCTATCTCGGCGTCCATTGGCCGAGCGACGTGATCGCCGGGTGGAGCTTCGGAACGCTCTGGGCGCTGGCGTGGTGGGCACTCGGCGCCTGGTTGCGACTCAAGCGCGCCGGCGCGTCGGTCGTCTACGCGCCGTAACATGCGGGTCGCGACGCTGTAACACGCATCTCATCGGCGAAGCGTGCGGTCGCGGCGACGAACCGCCTTGATACTTTATAACATCGTATATACTGCGCTGCACAACGCCCAGTTGGAGTATGCCATGACGCTGAAGATCGCCCTGCTCGCCGGTACCGCCCTGATGTTCGCCGGGCCGGCCTATGCGCAGGACGCGCCTTCGGCGCCGACCACCGACAACATCGCGCCGGCCGATCAGGGGCATGACGTGATCGTCACTGCACCGTTCCGGCAAAGCGAGACCGACGTGCTGTCGGGCACCTCGGTGGTGAGCGGCGAGGAGCTGACCCGCGACCTGAAGCCGACCATCGGCGAGACGCTGGCGAAGCAGCCGGGCGTGTCCGCCACCTCGTTCGGCCCGAGCGCGTCGCGCCCGATCCTGCGCGGCTTCCAGGGCGAGCGGGTCCGGGTGCTGACCGACGGCATCGGATCGATCGACGTCTCCAACACCTCGGTCGACCATGCGGTGATCATCGATCCGCTGCTGGCCGAGCGCATCGAGGTGCTGCGCGGTCCTTCCGCCTTGCTGTTCGGCTCGTCGGCGGTTGGCGGCGTGGTCAATGTGATCGACACGCGCATTCCCCGCGCGATCCCGGCCAAGGGCTATCGGCTCGACGGGATCGCCACCTATGGCTCGGCCGCGAACGAGCGGTCGGGCGGCCTGGCCGGCGACGTGGCGGTCGGCGAGCATCTCGTGCTGCATGCCGACGGATCCTATTCGAAGAGCGACGACCTCCATATCGGCGGCTATGCGCTGACCGCGCAGCGCCGGCAGGAAGCGATCGCCACCAGCCAGCTGCCGCCGGCGGCGCCCGTGCCCGGCGAGGACCCGATCGACTATGCCGCCAACGCCGCGATCCGCGGCACGCTGCCCAATTCGGCGGCGGAGACCTGTACCGCGGGCGTCGGCGCCTCGATCATCACCGACACCGGCAATCTCGGCATCTCCTACAGCCATTATGACAGCCTGTACGGCGTGCCGATCCGCTATGCGACCCTGCCCGACCAGGGCCAGGAAGCGCCGCGTCTCGACATCGTGCAGAACCGGTTCGACCTGCGCGGCGAAGTCGATACCGGCGGGGGCTTCCTCGACAAGATCCGCATCCGCGCGGGCCATGCGACCTATCGCCACTTCGAGCTGGCGCCGGACGGATCGGTCGGCACCGCCTTCTACAATAACGGCACCGAGGCGCGGCTCGAGCTGGTCCAGGCCAAGAAGGGCGCCTGGCTGGGCGCGTCGGGCGTGCAATATTTCAACCGCGTGTTCAACGTGGTCGGCGACGAGGCCTTCCTGCCCAAGAACGAGACCAACCAGACTGGCCTGTTCACCTTGCAGCAGCTCGACCTGGGCAAGTTCAAGGCCGAGGCGGGCCTGCGCTACGAGCTGACCGACGTCGCGGCGCGCACGCCGCTGGGCGACGATCGCTTCTTTGCCGGGCAGCGGCATTATGAGGCGCTGTCGGGCTCGCTCGGCGCGTCCTACGGGATCAGCGATGCGGTGCGGTTCGGCCTGAACCTGTCGCGGACCGAGCGTGCGCCGTCCGCCGAGGAGCTGTTCGCCAATGGCGCCCATGCCGGCACCCAGGCCTATGAGCTGGGCAATCCCGACTTCAAGCTGGAGAAGAGCTGGGGGATCGAAGGCACGCTGCACGCGCATGGCAATGGCTTCAGCTTCGATGCGTCGGCCTATTATAACCGCTTCAGCAACTATATCGCCGAGATCCAGGTCGCGCAGGCGGTGTGCGAAGCGGCTGCCGCACCGAGCGGACGCACCGTCGACTTCCCCTGTTTCCAGTCAGTGCAGACCGACGCGACCTATTATGGCGTCGAAGCCGAGGCATCGGTGCTGCTCGCCCAGATCGGCGGCTACAAGATCAACGTCGATGCGCTGGGCGACTATGTCCATGCCTCGATCGTCGACCAGGGCCCGCTGCCGCGCATCCCGCCGGCGCGCGTGCTCGGCGGGATCGAGGCGCAGGGCGAGACGCTCAACGGCCGCCTCGAGCTCGAGCATGCGTTCGACCAGAACCGGATCGCCGCGTTCGAGACGCCGACCGACGGCTATACGATGGTCAACGCCTCGGTCGGGATCAAGCCGTTCGGCCCCGGCAACAAGACCATGCTGACGATCAGCGCCAACAACATCTTCGATGTCGATGCGCGGCGATCGGCGAGCTTCCTCAAGGATTTCGCGCCGCTCGCCGGCCGCGACATCCGCGCGACGCTGAAGTTCAGCCTCTGACTTCGCAACCCCCTCGCCTGACGGCGAGGGGGCCGCTGGATCAGAGCGCTTCGCCTTCGATCGGTGGCTTCTTCGATGCATCCGCGCCGAGCGTCTTGTACGCCAGGCCGCCGAGCACGCCGCCGACGATCGGCGCGAGCCAGAACCACCAGAGCTGCTGCAACGCCAGCCCGCCGACCACCAGCGCCGGGCCGGTGCTGCGCGCCGGGTTCACCGAGGTGTTGGTGACCGGGATGCTGATCAGGTGGATCAGGGTGAGTGCGAGGCCGATCGCGATCGGCGCGAAGCCGGCGGGCGCGCGGGTGTCGGTCGAGCCCATGATCACCAGCAGGAAGAAGAAGGTCAGCACGACCTCGATGGCGAGCCCCGCGACCAGCGAATAATGGCCGGGCGAGAGCGATTCGAGCCCGTTCACCGCGAGGCCGTTGGCCGGCAGGGTGAAGCCCGGCGCGCCGCTGGCGATAAAGTACAGGACATAGGCCGCGACGATCGCGCCGAGCACCTGGGCGATCACATAGAGCGGAATGTCCTTGCCCGAAAAGCGCCCACCGGCCCACAGGCCGAGCGTGACCGCCGGGTTGAGGTGGCAGCCCGAGATATGGCCGATCGAATAGGCCATGGTCAGCACGGTCAGGCCGAAGGCGAGCGAGACGCCGGCAAAGCCGATGCCGACGTCCGGAAAGCCCGCCGCCAGTACCGCGCTGCCGCAGCCGCCGAAGACGAGCCAGAAGGTACCGAGGAACTCCGCGAGCCCCCGCTGCGTGTTCGTCACCATGGCCTTCCACTCCTGTGCGAGTCGTACCCGAGGAGGAGGGTAGCGGCCGTTACGGTGCCGTAAAGACGTCAGTCGCGGTGCGCGGCGCGGCGCAGCCGGTCATTGATCGCGGCGCCGAGCCCGGTCTGGGGGACGGGCGCGACCGCGATGCGCGGTTTCGCCGAGGCGTCGGCGCGGTGCAGGGCGGAAAACAGCGCCGCGGCTGCTTCGGTCAGGTCGCCCGTCGCGGACAAGGTGTCGTCGCCGGAGATGGAACCGAATCCGATCGACCATTCGTCCGGGGCGGGTGACGATGCGTTGATGCGGAGGGGTTTGGAGGGGGCGTAGTGGCTATCGAGTTGGCCGGGCGCCGTTACCACTTGCTTCCCCGGCGAAGGCCGGGGCCCAGCATCGGAGGTCATCGTAACTGGGCCCCGGCCTTCGCCGGGGAAGAGATCATGGATCGCTTCTGCCGTGATCGGGCCGGGGCGCAGCACCTGTACGCCGTTGCCCGTCATCACGATCGTCGATTCCAGCCCCGCTTCGGTCGCCCCATCATCGACGATCAGCGGTATCCGCCCGCCCAGGCTTGCCAGCACATGCTCCGCTCGCGTGGGGCTGATCGCGCCGCTGGCATTGGCGGAGGGCGCGGCGAGCGGCTTGTCCGTCGCCTGCAACAGCGCCCGCATCGCGCGGTGCGCCGGGACTCGGATCGCGATGGTGTCGAGCCCGGCCGTCACCAGCGCCGCGATCCCCGCATCCGGGCGGAGCGGCAGCACCAGGGTCAGCGGCCCGGGCCAGAAGGCAGCGGCCAGCGCGCTCGCAGCGTCATCGAAACGCGCGATCGTCTCCGCTGCCGCACGGTCGAGCACATGGACGATCAGCGGGTTGAAACTCGGCCGGCCCTTGGCGGCATAGATGCCGGCGACTGCGCGCGAATCGGTCGCGTCGGCGGCGAGGCCATAGACCGTCTCGGTCGGGATCGCGACCGGCTGGCCCGCCGCGACGACCGCGGCCGCCTCGGCGATCGCGGCCTCGCCGTAGGGTAAGGTACGCGTGACTATGGGCGGGTTTTGCACGGTCATCAGGCGCGGCTATAGCGCGGGCGACCGCAGGAAGAAAAATATCATGAGTTTCACCGCCCCCACCGCCGACCAGCGCTTCGTGCTCGACCATGTCGTCGGCATCGGCGCGCTCGCCGATTCCGAACGCTTCGCCGCCGCGACCGAGGATGTCGTCGAGGCGGTGCTGGAGGGGATCGGCGATTTCGCGGCCGGCGAATGGGCGCCGCTACTGCGCGAGGGCGACACGGTCGGCGCGACATGGACGCCCGACGGCGTCGTCATGCCCGAAGGCTTCGGCAAGGCGTATCGCGACTATGTCGAGGGCGGCTGGGGCACGATCGGCGTGCCCGAGACCTTTGGCGGCCAGGGCCTGCCCTTCGCGATCCAGACGGCGGTGCTCGATACGCTCGGCGCGGCGAATATGGGCCTCGCGCTCGCCCCCACCCTGACGGTCGGCGCCATCGAGGCGCTGATCCATCACGGATCGCCCGAGCAGCAGGCGCTCTATCTGCCGCATCTCGCGACCGGCGCCTGGACCGGCACGATGAACCTGACCGAACCCCAGGCCGGATCCGACGTCGGCGCGCTGCGCACCCAGGCCAGGCCGCGCGGCGACGGGACCTGGAGCATCAAGGGCACCAAGATCTTCATCTCGTTCGGCGACCATGACATGGCGCCCAACATCGTCCATCTCGTTCTCGCCCGCACCCCCGATGCGCCGGCCGGGACCAAGGGCATCTCGCTGTTCCTCGTGCCCAAATACCGGCTCGATGCCGAGGGCAATCCGGGCGAATTGAACGACGTCCGCGTCGTCTCGATCGAGCACAAGATGGGGCTGCATGCCTCGCCCACCTGCGTGCTGAGCTTCGGCGACCATGACGATTGTGTCGGCGAGCTGATCGGCGGCGAGTTTGGCGGCATCCGCGCGATGTTCACGATGATGAACAATGCGCGGCTGAACGTGGGCCTGCAGGGCGCGCAGGTCGCCGAGCGCGCGACTCAGGCAGCGGTGGCCTATGCCCGCGAGCGCATCCAGTCGCCGCGCGCCGGCTCGGCCAGCAAGGAGAGCGTCGCGATCATCGAGCATCCCGATGTCCGCCGCATGCTGCTGCGGATGAAGGCGCAGACCCAGGCGGCGCGCGCGCTGGTCTATTATGCCGCGAGCCATGTCGACCGCGCCGCGATCGGCGAGGTCGGCGCGCAGGAGCGGCTCGACCTGCTGACCCCGCTCGCCAAGGCGCATGGCACCGATATCGGCTGTGAGGTCAGCTCGATCGGTATCCAGGTGCATGGCGGCATGGGCTATATCGAGGAGACCGGCGCCGCCCAGTTCTTCCGCGATGCGCGGATCACGCCGATCTATGAAGGCACCAACGGCATCCAGGCAGCCGATCTGGTCGGGCGCAAGCTCGGGCTGGACAATGGTGGCGTGTTCGCGCGGCTGATCGCCGACATGCGCGCCGAAGCGAAGGATGAAGGGCTGATCGCGCTGGT
The DNA here is from genome assembly GCF_055521475.1 of Sphingomonas sp. BL-S-30. NCBI lineage: Bacteria > Pseudomonadati > Pseudomonadota > Alphaproteobacteria > Sphingomonadales > Sphingomonadaceae > Sphingomonas > Sphingomonas sp. BL-S-30. The sequence goes on from NZ_CM145481.1 coordinate 4,352,575, forward strand.
CGAAGCGTGCGACGCGATCGGCCGCGACCTGATGAGCCGCGACGCCGATGACCGGCTGGCGGCGAGCTATCCGTTCCTCACCATGCTCTCGACCGCGGTGTGCGGCTGGCTGATGGAGCGGCAGGGCCGCGCGGCGGCGGAGGCGAGCGGCGATCCGGCCTTTCTGGCGATGAAGGCAGCCAGCGCGCGCTTCTATGTCGAGCAGATCGTGCCCGAGGCGATCGGCCTCAGGGCGGCTGCCATGGCCAAAGCGGAACTGCTGTATTCGGTGCCGGCGGAAGCGTTCGCGGCCTGACATCCGATGTGCTCCCGCGAAGGCGGGAGCCCAGACTGGGTTCCCGCCTTCGCGGGAACACAAGGGGCTTACGCCTCTTCGCGCTCCAGCAATTCATCGGTATTCAGACCGAGCAGGGTGATGTGCGCCCGGATGCGCGGCCAGCTTTCGCGGATGAAATGATCGCGCTCGGCGAGGCGGAGTCGTTCGGCGGCGCCCGGCAGCACGAACATGCCGACGCCGCGACGGACCTCGACATAGCCGTCGTCCTGGAAGCTCTGATAGGCCTTGGCCACCGTCAGCGGATTGGCGCCGTGCTCGGCCGCGAGCGCGCGGACCGAGGGAAGCTGGTCGCCCGCGCGATAGTCGCCGCGCAGGATTGCGGCTGAAATCGTGCCGCGCAGCTTGATGTAAACGGGACTGTCGTCGCTGTTCAGGGCTGTCATGGTGCAATAATACACCAATTACCCCCTGAGTCCAATGCTATGTCCAATATCGGACGATTTTGTCCGATTCCGGACGCGGCCGTTCGTCGAGCGGCCTGGACGGCGTTCCAATGAACACAAATCCCGCGATTTTTTCGGGTGCCGCCCCGAAGGCGTCGCGCACCGTATCGCTGTAGGCGGCCCATCCGGTGAGCCATCCGCCGGCGAATCCGCTGGCATGCACGGCGTGGAGCAGGTTCATGCAGGCAGCCCCGGCCGACAGCTCCTGCTCCCACAAGGGAATATGGCTTTCGGGTCTGGGCGACGACAGCACCACCACGAGGCCCGGCGCCTGGCGCGCGAACTGATCCATCGCCTCGATCTCGAGCCGCGAGGCCTGGGGGCGCTCGGCGCGATAGGCAGTGACGATGAGGTCGCTCAGCGCATCGCGCCGATCGGACGGCACCACCACGAAGCGCCACGGCGCGAGCTTGCCGTGATCGGGCGTGCGCGCCGCGATCTCCAGGATATGGTCGAGCTGGGCCTGGTCGGGCCCGGGCGCGACGAGATCGCGGGGCTTGCCCGAGCGGCGGGTGGCGAGGAGCGCGAGCGGGCTGCTGGTGTCGTTGAACATGGCCGCCATCTAGGGGCTTGCCGGGTATATTTACACCCCGGCGGATGCCGCTAGGTTCACGCCATCAGCACCGCTGCAATCGACGGCGGGAAGTTATTGAGGGAGCGAACAAAAATGGTGGACACCCCGACCGCGGACAGCCCGCGAGAACCGGATATCACCCATGTAAACCCGGTCAGCGACGCCGTCTGGTTCGGCCATCCGCCACAGCTCAAGCGGCTGTTCACCACCGAGATGTGGGAACGCTTCGGCTATTACGGCATGCGGGCGATCCTGACGCTCTATCTCGCCAACCATTTCCTGTTCAACGACCAGACCTCGACCGGCATCTATGGCGGGTTCACCGCCCTGGTCTATCTGACGCCGCTGGTCGGCGGCCTGATCGCCGACCAGTATCTCGGTTCCAAACGCACCGTGAAGTTCGGTGCGATCATGATGGCGGCCGGCTATTTCACGCTCTGTTTCGGCGGCAGCGGGGCCACGCCCTTCGCGACGATCGACGGCCAGCGCTATGAGGTGGTGGTCGAAGGCAAGGGCGATGCCGGCAGGCAGTTCCTGATCGACAAGGGCCAGCGACTGCAGATTCGCGGCAATGACGACAAGAGCGTCTCGCTGCTCGGCAACGATGGTCAGGAAATCCGCAAGATCGCACCGGAAGGCTTCAAGTCGGACGGCCAGCGCTCACCCTTCTTCGTGTTCATCATGCTGCTCGGCCTGTCGCTCGTCACCGTCGGCAACGGCTTCTTCAAGCCCAACATCTCGACCATGGTCGGCGAGCTCTATGCGGGCGGCGACCGGCGGCGCGATGCCGGGTTCACGATGTTCTATATGGGCATCAATCTTGGCTCGCTGATCTCGCAATTCTTCTGCCCGATCCTCGCCGAGGGCGTGGGCTGGTGGGCCGGCTTCGGCCTCGCCGCGATCGGCATGACCTGTTCCTGGCTGCTGTTCCAGTTCGATGGCGGCCGGCTGACCGGCTATGGCGAACGCCCATCCGATGCGCCGAAGGACCGCGACTGGTGGATCTATGGCGGCGCGATCGTCACCGTGCCGCTCGTCATCTTCCTGTTCTGGAACCTGATGAACTATGTCGCGCCGCCGGAAGGGTCGGGCGTGATCGGCTATGTGCTCAACCTGCCGATCATGGGCAAGGCGCTGTTCGGCACCTTCCTGATCGGCGTGCCCGCCATCCTGGTCTGGTCCTATCTCAAGGGCAGCAAGGCCGAGTTCCAGATGATGATGGCGGCGATGGTGCTGATCATCTTCAACGTGGTGTTCTGGACCCTGTTCGAGCAGGCCGGATCCTCGCTGACCCTGTTCGCGGCGCGCAACACCGTGCTCGAAATCGGCTGGACCGCGCCGCTGTTCGCGATGTTCCAGGCGACCCCGATCAGCTATTATCTGTTCTTCGCCGCGGTGATCGGCGGCGTCTCCTGGCTGGCCTTCTGGTTCTTCGCCTCGGGCGAGCTGCCGGAGACGCGGCGCATCATGGCGATCGGCTTCACCGTGGTCGCGGTGGCCGGCCTGATCGGCATGCATGTCGCGCGCACGCACGGCTTCGGCAGCGAACCGGTCTATGTCATGCCGGCCGGACAGACCCAGATCTTCAACGCGCTGTTCATCGTCATCTTCGCGCCGATCTTCAGCGTGTTGTGGAATGCGCTGGCTCGGCGCGGGCTGGAGCCGTCGATCCCGATCAAGTTCGCCATCGCGCTGATGGGGGTCGGCGCGGGCTTTCTGTTCCTGGTCTGGGGCACGCAATTCGTCGGGACCGACTTCAAGGTCGGCATGGCCTGGCTCGCTGGGCTCTATCTGATCCATTCGATCGCCGAGCTCTGCATCTCGCCGGTCGGCCTGTCGATGATCACCAAATTGTCGATCGCGCGCATCGTCGGCATGATGATGGGCGTGTGGTTCCTCTCGATCTCGGTCGCGCAATATGTCGCGGGCGCGGTGGCGCAGGTGGCGAGCGTCGAGACGGTCGGCGGGCAGGTGACCAATCTGAAGGTCAGCCTGGAGACCTATACCGGCGTGTTCACGACGATCTCCTATATCGCGATCGGCCTCGGGCTGCTGCTCCTTCTGCTGTCCTGGCCGCTGAAGAAGTGGATGCACGGGGTGACGTGAGGGCCTGACGGACGTCGCGGCATGGGTGGGATTGGCTGAAGGCCTCTCCCGCGCGTGCCGCGCCGACCCTGTTCCACCCTGATAATGGGCCAATTATTTTTTTGGCGCGAATTTCCCTGTTATGTTGGAAATCCGCTGCAAAATTCGATCGGTTAAGCAAAGGCTTATTGGGCGATTACCCTGTTAATGGCGGAACAGGGAAAATCGCTGCGATAACAGGGAAGCCCGGATGGCCGAACAGGGCCCCGTCTTTCGATGACCGTTTCAATGACAAAAAGAAAGAGCGCGTCCGGAATGGCGCGCCATTCCGATCGCGCGCAACGATAGCGCGGCTTCACCAATGTTGAATCGACGCAGCTCTTGCCGGGCGGCAGGCCTCAGGCGGCCATGCGCAGGTCGAGCCGGCTCCAGATCTCGACCAGCGCCCCGGTCAGCTCGCGCATCATCGCCTCGTCATGGGCGGGGCCCGGGGTGAAGCGCAGCCGCTCGGTGCCGCGCGGCACCGTCGGGTAATTGATCGGCTGGACGTACACGCCATATTCGGCGAGCAGGATGTCGCTGATCTTCTTGGCCTTGACCGGGTCGCCGACCATCAGCGGCACGATATGCGTGGTCGAATTCATCACCGGCAGCCCGGCCTCGGCCATCATCGTCTTGAGCAGGGTCGCGGCGGCCTGCTGCCCCTCGCGCTCGACGCCGGAGGCCTTGAGGTGGCGCACACTGGCCAGGGCACCGGCGACCAGCACGGGCGACAGGCTGGTCGTGAAGATGAAGCCCGGCGCATAGGAGCGGATCACGTCGATGATCGTCTGATCGGCGGTGATGTAACCGCCCATGACCCCGAACGCCTTGCCCAACGTGCCTTCGATGATGGTCAGCCGGTCAGCGACGCCGTCGCGTTCCGAGATGCCGCCGCCCCGTGCGCCGTACATGCCGACCGCATGGACTTCGTCGAGATAGGTCAGCGCGCTGTACTTGTCGGCGAGATCGCAGATCGCCGCGATCGGGGCGATATCGCCCTCCATCGAATAGACGCTCTCGAACGCGATCAGTTTCGGCGCGGCCGGGTCGACGGCGGCGAGCAGCTCTTCCAGATGCTCGAGATCATTGTGACGGAAGACATGCTTCTCGCAGCCCGAATTGCGGATGCCCGCGATCATCGAGGCATGGTTCATCTCGTCGGAGAAGATGATGCAGCCCGGCAGGATCTTGGCGAGGGTGGCGAGCGTCGCCTCGTTCGAGACATAGCCCGAGGTGAACAGCAGCGCGCCCTGCTTGCCGTGGAGATCGGCGAGCTCGCCCTCCAGATCGACATGGTAATGGGTGTTGCCGCCGATGTTGCGCGTGCCGCCCGAGCCGGCGCCGACATCGTGCAGCGCCTCTTCCATCGCGGCGATCACCGCCGGATGCTGGCCCATGGCGAGATAGTCGTTCGAGCACCACACGGTGATCGGCTTCGGCCCGTTATGCCCGGCAAAGCAGCGCGCGTTCGGAAACGCGCCCTTGTTGCGCAGGATATCGATGAAGACGCGGTAGCGCCCTTCGACATGCAGGCGATCGATCGCCTGGGTGAAGATGCGCGAGTAGTCCACTCCCCGCAGCGCCGTTCCGTCCGCTTCCATGCGGGCCGCCCTAGCGCGCGGCGCCAAGGATTTCCAGCGTTTTGCTCTAGGGATATATCCGGATATCGTCCCATCGCCGGCGAGATTCTTGTCCTCGATCATGCGCCGCCGGCGCGTTGCGTGCTATAAGGCGGCATCGCCGGGCTTCTGCTCGAAGCATGCCCGCGACCGAGAGACGCGATGCGCTCCCGCTTTGACGCATGGAGCTTTGATCATGGCCGATACCATTTCAAGTGACGGAAAACGGGACTATTTCGCGCGCCGGGCAGCGCAGGAACGCGAGCTTGCCGGGCGGAGCGGGGATCGTTCGGCACGGCGAGTCCATGCCGAGCTGGCGAGTCGTTATGCCGTGCTGGCCGCCGAGTCGGTGGAGATGCCGGCCGAGCAGCCTAGAGCGACTCGATCCGGCTGAGGCCGTACCGTGCGAGCGCGGGGGCAAGCGGGCCGTGATCGGCATGGCCCGTGAACACCGCGACTCCGTCACCCGGGCTGTCCGGCCATGACTGGCCCTGGGTGAGAAAAGCGACTCGGCGCGCAATGCCTTCCGACCCGTCGACGAAATCGACCCTGTGCGGAGCGACAGCCGCCAGTTCCTCGACCACCAGCGGGAAATGCGTGCAGGCATTGACGATCACGTCGATGCGGTCGCCGCCCGGCTGATCGAACAGGCCGGCAAGGATCGCGCGGTAGCGGTCGGGCGGCGTATCCTCTCCACGCAGCTTCGCCTCGGCGAGCTGGACCAGTTCGGCCGATCCGTGGCGCAGCACCAGGCAATCGCCGGCGAAACGCGCGGCGAGATCATCGACATAGGGCTGGCGCACCGTCGCGTCAGTGCCGAGCACGCCGATCGCGCGGGTCCTGCTCAAGGCCGCGGCAGGCTTGATCGCGGGCACGGTGCCGACGATCGGCAGGTCGAGCGCCGCGCGCACCGCCGCGAGCGCGATGGTCGAGGCAGTGTTGCAGGCGATGACGATCAGCCGCGGACGATAGCGCTCGGCCAGCCGCCCCAGCAGCGCCGGCACGCGCGCGGCGATCTCCGCCTCGCTCTTGGTGCCATAGGGAAAGCCGGCCGAATCGGCGACATAGACGAAGGGCGCCCGGGGCAGCAGGGCGCGGGTTGGCCCGAGCACCGAAAGCCCGCCCACCCCGGAATCGAAAAACAGGATGGGTCGCGTGTCCGTCACACTCGCGATGTAGCGCGGACGCGGGGTTTGACAATGTCGCCGGCACTTGAACCGCGACCCGCCGGAACGACCTAACAGAGATTGTTGGCGGCCTACCCGGACTGGGCTATGGTGCCATGTACATGGGGGCTGATCCGTTTTGCCGACCGAAATTGTCTGGATGGCGCCGGCTGGCGCATTGGTGCTCGGCTATCTGCTCGGATCGATTCCGTTCGGGCTGATTCTCACCCGGGCCTTTGGCGCCGGCGACCTGCGCAAGATCGGATCGGGCAATATCGGCGCAACCAATGTGCTGCGCACCGGCCGCAAGGGCCTGGCGGCAGCGACCCTGCTGCTCGACGCGGCCAAGGGTTTCGCGGCGGTCGCGATCGTCGAGGCGCTGTGGCCCGGCAACGGCGTGCTCGCTGCGGCGGCGGCATTTCTCGGCCATGTCTATCCGGTCTGGCTCAAATTCCGCGGCGGCAAGGGCGTGGCGACGATGATGGGCATCGTGCTCGCGCTGCACTGGCCCTGCGGGCTGGTGTTCGCGGTCGTCTGGCTCGGCCTGCTCGCGCTGCTGCGCTTCTCCTCGGTGGCGGGCATGACGGCGGCGTTCAGCGCGCCGCTCAGCGCCGCCTTCTTTTCCGAGTTCGACATCGTGCTGCCGCTGCTCGCGCTGGCGCTGCTCGTGCTGTGGAAGCATCGCGAAAATATCGAGCGGCTGCTGAACGGCACCGAGCCGAAGGTCGGCGCCCGGAGTGCGTGACGATCCGCCGAACGACCCGGCGGCCGCGGTCGCGCGCCTGCGCCTGATCCGCACGCCGCAGATCGGGCCCGTCACCTATCGCCAGCTGGTCGAGCGCTTCGGCGACGCGGCCGCCGCCATCGACGCGCTGCCCGAGCTCGCGGCGCGGGGCGGGGGCAAGGGACCCGTCATTGCCCCCGTGGCGATGGCCGAACGCGAGCTGGCGATGGCGGCGAAGCTCGGCGCGCGCCACGTGTTCGTCGACGACGCCGATTATCCGGCGCTGCTGGCCGAGCTGGACGACGCGCCGCCCGCGATGATGGTGCGCGGCGATATCGGCCTGGCGCGGCGCCCGACCGTCGCGATGGTGGGCGCGCGCAATGCGTCCGCCGCCGCGTGCCGGTTCGCGCGGCAGCTCGCGGTCGAGCTGGGGCGCGAGGACGTCACAATCGTGTCGGGGCTCGCGCGCGGCGTCGACACCGCCGCGCATGTCGGGTCGATCGACAGCGGCACCATCGCCGTGATCGCCGGCGGCATCGATATCGCTTATCCGCCGGAGAATGCCGCGCTGCAGGATGCCATCGCCGCGCGCGGCCTGCTGATCGCCGAGCAGCCGCCCGGCACGGAGCCGCGCGCGCGCCACTTCCCCTATCGCAACCGCATCATCGCCGGGCTGGCGCAGGGCACAGTGGTGGTCGAGGCTGCACCGAAATCGGGGTCGCTGATCACCGCGCGGCTGGCCGGGGAGATGGGCCGGGAAGTGATGGCGGTGCCCGGATCCCCGCTCGATCCGCGCGCACAGGGCTGCAACGGCCTGATCCGCGACGGCGCGACGCTGATCCAGTCGGCGGCGGATATCCTGGAGCTGATCCGGCCGATCGACCCGCGCATGGTGCGCGCGCCCGGATCGCGCTTCGACGGGCCGCCACTCGACGATGCCAGCGATGCCGAGCGGCGCGAGGTCATCGGGCTGCTCGGTCCCGTGCCGGTGGCGATCGACGAAATCATCCGGCAATCGGGCCTGGCGCCGGCGATCGTGCAGACCGTGCTGCTCGAACTGGAACTCGCCGGGCGGCTGGAGCGTCATGCCGGCGCGAGGGTGAGCTTGATTTGAGCGCGACGGCCAACCAGATTCGCCAACCTGATTCCATGACATCGATTCAACTCGCGGAAAGAGTCGCTATCCCGGCATCGCCCTTCCACCGCTTGACGCCGCCCCGAACACCTCTCCATCCTCGCGCGTACACGTAAGGACGCATCAAAAACCCATGCAGCTTGTCATCGTCGAATCGCCTGCCAAGGCGAAGACCATCGAGAAATATCTGGGCTCCGACTATCGCGTTCTCGCGAGCTACGGCCATGTCCGCGACCTGCCGGCCAAGGACGGATCGGTCGATCCGGACCATGGATTCGAGATGGAATGGGAAAATTACGCCGACAAGGCGAAGCAGCTGAAAGCGATCACCGACGAGGCCAAGAAGGCCGATCGGCTGATCCTCGCGACTGACCCTGATCGCGAGGGCGAAGCGATCAGCTGGCACGTTCAGGAAGTGCTGCGCGGCCGCAAGGCGCTGCCCAGGGAAGTCGAGCGCGTCACCTTCAACGCCATCACCAAGGCGACGGTGACCGAGGCGATGAAGCATCCGCGCGAGCTGGATACCGACCTGATCGACGCTTATCGCGCCCGCCGCGCGCTCGACTATCTGGTCGGCTTCACTCTGTCCCCGGTGCTGTGGCGCAAGCTGCCCGGTGCGAAGTCGGCTGGACGCGTCCAGTCGGTCGCGCTGCGCATCATCGTCGACCGCGAGCGCGAGATCGAGGCGTTCCGCGCCCAGGAATATTGGTCGGTGACGGCCGATATGGAGCAGGACGGCACGCCTTTCACCGCGCGGCTCGTCACCTTCGAGGGCAAGAAGCTCGACCGGCTGTCGATCGGCGAGGATGGCACCGCGCTGCGCGCCAAAAAGGCGGTCGAGGAAGGCCGCTTCAGCGTCCAGACGGTCGAGGTCAAGCCGGCCACGCGCAATCCGCCGCCGCCCTTCACCACCTCCACCCTGCAGCAGGAGGCGTCGCGCAAGCTCGGCTTCTCGGCCGACCATACGATGCGCATCGCCCAGGGCCTCTATGAGGACGGCGCGATCACCTATATGCGGACCGACGGTGTGCAGATGGACGGATCGGCCATCTCGGCGGCGCGCAAGGCGATCGCCGACCGCTATGACGCCGGCTATGTCCCGGACAAGCCGCGTCTGTACCAGACCAAGGCCAAGAATGCGCAGGAAGCGCATGAGGCGATCCGCCCGACCGATTTCGGCAAGGACAAGCTGGGCGGCGGCGACCATGCCCGGCTCTACGACCTGATCTTCAAGCGCGCGCTCGCCAGCCAGATGGCGTCGGCGAGGATGGAGCGCACCACGGTCGAGCTGACCGACGGCAGCGGTCAGACCGGCCTGCGCGCGACCGGCCAGGTCGTACTCTTCCCCGGCTATCTGGCGCTGTACGAGGAAGGGACCGACGACAGCGCCGACGAGGACAGCCGCCGCCTGCCGCGCCTGCGCGAAGGCGATGCGCCGGCCAAGAAGGCGGTCAATGCCGAGCAGCATTTCACCCAGCCGCCGCCGCGCTTCTCCGAAGCGTCGCTGGTCAAAAGGCTGGAGGAGCTCGGCATCGGGCGCCCCTCGACCTATGCCTCGATCATCAAGACGCTGAAGGACCGCGCTTATGTGCGCGTCGAGAAGAACCGCTTCTTCGCCGAGGAGAGCGGGCGGCTGGTGACGGCGTTCCTCGAGCGCTTTTTCGAGAAATATGTCGGCTATGATTTCACCGCCGGGCTCGAGGACGAGCTCGACGAAGTCTCGGGCGGCCGGGCGCAGTGGCAGGCCGTACTCGAATCCTTCTGGAAGGATTTCAAGCCGCGCACCACCGAGGTGATGGAGCAGAAGCCGTCCGAAGTGACCGCGGCGCTCGACAAGTTCCTCGAACCCTATCTCTTTCCGGCCAAGGCGGATGGCGGCGACCCGCGGCTCTGCCCCAATTGCGGCCAGGGCCATCTGGCGCTGCGCGGCGGCAAGTTCGGCGCGTTCGTCGCCTGCTCCAACTATCCCGACTGCAAATATACCCGCCGCTTCGGCCAGCCCGGCAGCGAGGGCGATACCGGCGATACCGGGCCCGAGGTGATGGGCCAGGATCCGGAGACCGGCACCGAGGTGACCAGGCGCAGCGGGCGCTTCGGCCCCTATGTCCAGCTGGGCGAGGGCAAGGACGCCAAGCGCGCCTCGATCCCCAAGGACGTGCCGGCCGAGGATTTCGGGCTGGAATGGGCGCTGAAGCTGCTCAGCCTGCCGCGCACCGTGGGCACGCACCCGGAAAGCGGCAACCCGATTACGGCCTCGATCGGGCGTTATGGCCCCTATCTGGCGCATGACGGCAAATATGCCCGGCTGACCTCGACCGCCGACGTGTTCGAAACCGGCATGAACGCCGCCGTGGTCAAGCTGGCCGAGGCAGCCGCCGGCGGCGGACGCCCGCAGCGCGGCAGCCGCGAGCCATTGAAGATCCTGGGCAAGCATCCGCGCTCCGACGCCGAGATCAAGCTGATGGAAGGGCGGTTCGGCCCCTATGTCACGGACGGCGAAACCAACGCGACCCTGCCCAAGTCGATCCCGCAGGACCAGCTGACGCTCGAGGAAGCGGCCCAGCTGATCGACGCGCGCGCCGCGGCGGCGCCGGCCAAGAAGGGCAAGAAGAAGCCGGCGGCGAAAAAGGCCCCCGCCAAGAAGGCGGCGCCCAAAGCAGCGGCGAAGAAGACGCCCGCCAAGAAGGTTGCCGCCAAATAATCGTCATGCCGGACTCGTTCCGGCATCCATCGTGCCACGAACGCAACCGATGGTGCGGTTGCGGGCCGATGGACCCCGGAACAAGTCCGGGGTGACGTTGGATCTGGGTCAGCCCATGTCGGGCACCAGCACCCGCAAGGCGAGCCAGATCGCCAGGCCGAGCAGGATCAGCAAGGTGACGACGATGCCGATCGAGCGCGCCGGCCTGGGCGGCCCGGGCGGGTTGAACAGGCCGATGGCGTTGAGCAGGCGCGCGCCGACAAAGGCGGCGGCGGCGACCGACAACGCGGTGGCATTGGCCCCGCCGATCTCGAGCAGGCCGATCAGAAGTATCCCCACCGGCGCATATTCAGTGAGATTGCCATGCGCGCGGATGGCGCAATTCAGGTCGTGCTGGCCGGCATCGCCATAAGAGGCGCTGTGCTTCATGCGCATGCGGATCGTCGTGACCGACAGAAAGACCAGCAGCAGCGCGAGCGCGGCCGCGGTGAGCGCGGTGATCGTGAGTTGCATCGTCCCCTCCGTCATCGTTGCGGAGGCGATGCTATGCCGTTTCCGGCCGAACGTCGATCACACCGCGATATTGTCGATCAGACGCGTCGTGCCCATCCTCGCCGCGGCCAGCAGGCGGCGCGGGCGATCCGGACCGGGCGCTTCCCTCAGCGTCTCGGCATCGACCAGCGTGACATAATCGACCTCGAACCCGGCGGCGCTCAGCGAGTCGCGCGCGGTGGCCAGCACGGCCGCGACGTCGTCGCCCTTGTCGATGCCCTTCGCCGCGACGCCGAGCGCGCGCGGCAACGCCACCGCGCGGCTGCGCTGCTCGTCGTCGAGATAGACGTTGCGCGACGAGAGCGCGAGGCCGTCATCCTCGCGCTGGGTGGGCACGCCCATGATGTCGATCCCGAAATCCAGATCGGCGACCATGCGGCGAATCACCGCGAGCTGCTGATAATCCTTCTCGCCGAACCAGGCGATGTCGGGCCGGACCTGGTTGAACAGCTTCGCCACGACCGTCGCGACCCCGTCGAAATGGCCGGGCCGCGCGGCGCCATCGAGCCCTTCGCTGACGCCGGCGACCGAGACGTTGGTGGCGAAGCCTTCCGGGTACATCGCCTCGACCGGGGGCATCCACAACAGATCGCAGCCGGCCTCCTTCAACATGCGCGTGTCGGCGGTCTCCTTGCGGGGGTAGCGCGACAGGTCCTCATTGGGCCCGAACTGCTTCGGATTGACGAAGATCGACGCGACGACGCGCGTGCCGGGCCGCCTGGCCGCTTCGATCAGCGACATGTGGCCGGCATGCAGCGCGCCCATGGTCGGGACCAGCGCGATCACCGCCCCTTCGCCGCGGAACGCCGCAATCTCGGCACGGAGCAGATCGAGGTGACGGATGGTTTGCACGCGTGAAGGGCCTTCGATAAGGACGGGGTGACGGGCCGGGCCTTCTATGGGGGGTGGCGCGACCGATCAATACGGCCATTCATCAGGGACACGAGCGACTTGTCGACGGTTGCACAGAAGCCACATATCATCGTGTTCGCCAACGAGAAGGGCGGGACCGGCAAATCGACGACCGCCGTCCATGTCGCGATCGCGCTGGAGGCCCGCGGCGCGCGGGTTTCGGCGTTCGATCTCGATCATCGGCAGCGGACCATGGGCCGCTATCTCGACAACCGCGAGGCGACCGCCAAGCGCACCGGGCGCGAGCTGAACGTCCCCCGCCACGCGACGCATGACGGGGAAAGCCTGGCGCGCTTCACCGAGACGCTGGATGCGCTTTCCAGCGGCACCGACTTCCTGGTGATCGACACGCCCGGCCGCGACGACCGGTTCGCGCGGATGGCGGCGCAGAAGGCCGACACGCTGGTCACGCCGATGAACGACAGCTTCGTCGATTTCGACCTGATCGGCCAGGTCGACCCGGTCACCTACAAGGTCACGCGCCCGAGCTTCTATGCCGAACTCATCTGGGACGCGCGCAAGGCAAGGGCGAAGGCCGACGGATCGACGATCGACTGGGTCGTGCTGCGCAACCGCCTCCAGCATATCGAGGCGCGCAACATGCGCCGCGTGTCCGAGGCGCTCGACCAGCTGGCCAAGCGGGTCGGTTTCCGCATCATCCCCGGACTGGGCGAGCGCGTGATCTACCGTGAGCTGTTCCCCAAGGGCCTGACCATGCTCGACGCGCGGGAATTCGGCGAAATGGGCCTGGCCCATGTCGCCGCGCGGCAGGAGCTGCGCGAGATGATGGCGGCGCTCGGCCTGCCCGAGCCCGCGATGCCGTTGTTCGCCTGATGGCGAAGATCCTCTTTATCGGCGCGGTGCTGTTCGGCCTGTGGCTGTTGTTGCGCAAGACTCAGCCGGCGCCGACGGTCGACGAGAAGGAGGCGCGCGCCATCCTTGGCGTCGACCGCACCGCCGACGCCGACGCGATCCGCGCCGCCCATCGCCGGCTGGTCGCCGCCGTCCACCCCGATCGCGGGGGATCGGTCGAGCTGGCGCGGCGGATCAATGCGGCGCGCGACGTGCTGCTCAAAAAGCGCGGCTGAACCCTTTTCTTGCAATGACCTTTTCCGGCGCTTCGCTATTGGGCGCAGAACATGATGAACAGGAGGACCGATGACGCACCGCTTCGACCCCACGTCCCTGCGCGAATATGACATTCGAGGCATTGTCGGAAAAACGCTCGGCCCGGCCGATGCCAATGCGATCGGCCGCGGTTTCGCCACGCGGGTGCGGCGCGCCGGCGGCACCCGCGTCGCGGTCGGCTATGACGGCCGCATCTCCTCGCCCGAACTCGAGGCAGCGCTGATCGCCGGCCTGACGGCGAGCGGCGTCGATGTCGTGCGCGTCGGCATGGGGCCGACCCCGATGCTCTATTATGCCGAGGCGATCCTGGAGGTTGATGGCGGTGTCCAGATCACCGGCAGCCATAATCCGGGCAATTACAACGGCTTCAAGATGGTGCTGCAGCATGCGCCGTTTTTCGGCGCCGACATCCAGGATCTGGGCAAGCTGGCCGAAGAGGGCGATTGGGAAGAGGGCGAAGGCACCGTTTCCGACTTCGACATCGAAGACGATTATGTCGGGCGCCTGATGGCGGGCTATGCCGGCGGCGCCTACCGGATCGGCTGGGACGCGGGCAACGGCGCCGCCGGCCCGGTGATCGAGAAGCTGACCAAGCTGCTGCCGGGCGAGCATCACCTGCTGTTCACCGAGGTGGACGGCAATTTCCCCAACCACCATCCGGATCCCACCGAGGAAAAGAACCTCGCCGACCTGAAGCGTCTCGTTGCCGAGAAGCAGCTCGATTTCGGGCTCGCCTTCGATGGCGATGGCGACCGGATCGGCGCGATCGACGGCGAGGGCCGGGTGATCTGGGGCGACCAGCTCCTGTCGATCCTTGCCGAGCCGGTGCTGAAGGAATTGCCCGGATCGACGATCATCGCCGATGTGAAGGCGAGCCAGGCGCTCTACGACCGGATCGCGGAACTCGGCGGCGAACCGTTGATGTGGAAGACCGGCCACAGCCTGATCAAGATGAAGATGAAGGAGACCGACTCCCCGCTGGCCGGCGAGATGAGCGGGCATATCTTCTTCGCGCATGACTATTACGGGTTCGACGATGCGCAATATGCCGCAGTCCGACTGATCCGCGCCGTGCACATGATCGGCAAGTCGATGACCGAGATCCGCGGCGCGATGCCGGCGATGGTCAACACGCCCGAAATGCGGTTCCAGGTCGATGAGAGCCGCAAGTTCGCGGTGGTCGACGAAGTGCTCGACCGGCTCGAGGCCGAGGGCGCCGAGGTCAATCGCACTGACGGCGCGCGGGTCAACACGCCGGACGGCTGGTGGCTGTTGCGTGCCTCCAACACCCAGGACGTGCTGGTCGCGCGGGCCGAGGCGAAGGACCAGGCCGGGCTCGACCGGCTGATGGCGATGATCGACGCGCAGCTTGCCGCGAGCGGGATCGTGCGCGGGGAACAGGCGGGACATTGAGCCTTTTCCGGGCCCCTCCCCTCACGGGGAGGGGCTTTAGGGACTCGCATTCCGCGGCCCAAACCGCCACGTAAGGGCGATGCCTCCCCCGCCGCCCCAGCTTATCCGTGTCGTCGATCTCGAGACCACCGGTCCGGCCCCGCCGGCGCACGGCGTGTGCGAGATCGGATGGCAGGATGTCGCGCTCGGTGCCGATGGGCGCTGGGAATTGCACGGCGAGGGCGGTAGCCGGCTGGTCAATCCGGGCCGGCAAATCCCGCCGATCACGCAGGCGATCCACCATATCCTCGACGAGCAGGTCGCCGATGCGCCCTACTGGCACGACGTGGCGCGTGCCGTGCTCGATCCCTGGCCGCGCCGTCTGGCGCTGGCCGCGCACCGCTCCACCGCTGAGCTTGAATTCTGCACGCCCGCTTTGACACGAAACGCGGATTGGGTGTGCACTTGGAAATGCGCGATGAGGCTCTGGCCCGATTGCCCGAGCTTCTCCAACCAGGTGCTGCGTTACTGGCGCAAGCCCGAGGGGATCGAGCATGAGCGCGGCCTGCCCGCGCACCGCGCCTTTCCCGACGCCTATGTCACCGCCTTCCATTTGCGCGACATGCTCAACCAGGTCGGGCTGCCGCAGCTGATCGAATGGTCCAACCAGCCCGGCCTGCTGCCCCGCGTGCGCCAGGGCCCCGATCGCGGTAAGGACTGGCGCGAGATCGAGGATGAATCGCTCGCGCGCTTTCTCGGCGACCGCGACATCGACGTGCGCTTCACCGCGGAGACGGAACTGGCGCGGCGCCGCGGTGGCGGCGCGGTCGGGCGGACGACGCTGCAGGGCGCCTTGTTCTAGAACCGAAATGACCTTGATTAATGTAGTGCCGCTGGTTCTGGTGTTCCGGGATCGTCGACTCTAGAAAACATCCATGGTGGAAAAGCCGATGCTAGAAGGGATTGCCCGCCGCTTGGGGTGGGCGAACCAGTCGATGGGCCGGTTCCTGATCGGGTGCATGGTGATCGGCTTCGCCAGCCTGAGCGCCGCCGGCATTGCCGCCATCTGGTCGACCGGCCGCAACCAGGAGCATATCCGCGCGGTCAACCACACTTATGAGGTCCAGCTGGCGATCGCTCGCGCCAACATTCTGGTCGAGCAGGCGGAATCGGTGCGGCGCGGCTATATCATCGCGAACCAGGCGGAATATCTGGCGAGCTACAAGACGATCGCCGCGCAGATTCCCGATGCACTGCGCCGGATCGATGCGCTGACCGCCGACAACCCGCGGGAAAACGCCAATCTCTCGCGTTTGCGCAGACTGGTCGCCGCGATCGAGCGACGCCGCGACGTCACCAACGCCCTGGTCGAGACCGGACGGGTCGAGGAAGCGATCCGCGCCTTCACCGACGAGACCACCGCGCGCCGGATGCGCAGCATCCGCGATCTCGGCAAGGCGATGGAGAGCGAGGAACAACGGCTGCTCGCGGACCGCGATGCCGATCAACAGGCGAGCGTGCGGACCTTTTACGTGACGATCGGCATCGCGGGCGCGCTGCTGTTGTTCGTTGCCATGGCATCGCTGCTGACGGTGCTGCGCTATACCCGCGATCTCGCCACCTCGCGCGATACGTTGCGCGACTTCGCCGAATCGCTCGAGGAGCTGGTCGCCGAGCGCACCGCCGACCTGACTCGCGCGAACGAGGAGATCCAGCGTTTCGCCTATATCGTCAGCCACGATCTGCGCGCGCCTCTGGTCAACATCATGGGCTTCACCGCCGAACTGGATGCCGCCGCCGCCGCGATCGTCGCGATGATCGATCGCGCCGAGACGGATGCACCGGCCGTCGTCACCGAAGAGGCCCGCGTCGCCGCGCGGCTGGACCTGCCCGAGGCGATCCGCTTCATCCGCACCTCGAGCGAGAAGATGGAGCGGCTGATCAACGCCATCCTCAAACTATCGCGCGAGGGGCGCCGCGTGATCGCCCCCGAACGGATCGACATGAATGTCCTGATCGCCTCGGTCGGTGCGAGCCTGCAGCATCTGCTCGATGATCAGAGGGCCCGGCTGGTGATCGATGGCACGCTGCCCGACATCGTCAGCGATCGGCTGGCGCTCGAGCAGATCTTCGCGAACCTGATCGAAAATGCCGTGAAATATCTTCGCCCCGGCCAGCCCGGCCTGATCGAGGTGCGCGGCGCGCGGCATGGCGCGCGCGTGACGCTCGAGGTCAGCGACAATGGCCGCGGCATCGCACCCTCAGACCATAACAGGGTCTTCGATCTGTTCCGCCGATCCGGAAATCAAGACCAACCGGGCGAGGGCATCGGCCTGGCACATGTGCGTACCTTGGCCTACCGCCTCGGCGGCGTTATCGATGTACGATCGGAGCCGGGCACGGGCGCGACCTTTCGACTGTCGCTTCCCGCGGCGCTCGCCGAAACACAGGGGCAATAGATGAAAGATCATCACTCCGTCAGCATCGTGATGATCGAAGACGACGAAGGACATGCCCGGCTGATCGAGAAGAATATCCGTCGTGCCGGCATTCTCAACGACATCGTCCATTTCACGGACGGCGCAAGCGCGCTCGACTATCTGCTCCACCATGAGAACGGCCCGTCACTGGGTGGCCGGGCGCTGATCCTGCTGGATCTCAACCTGCCGGACATGAACGGCACCGACGTCCTGGCACAGATCAAGGGCGCGCCGGCGCTGCGGCGCACCCCCGTCGTCGTGCTCACCACCACCGACGACAAGGCCGAGACCGACCGCTGCTATGATCTCGGCGCGAACGTCTACATCACCAAGCCGGTCAATTACGAAAACTTCGCCCAGGCAATCCGCCAGCTCGGGCTGTTCCTCTCAGTGATCACGGTCCCCGACGCGGAAGCGCAGCAGGGCTGATCAGGCGGAAAAGCCGGAAAGCAGGCTGGCGACGTTGCCGCCGAGCGCATCGACGGCATAGCCGCCCTCCATCGCGATCACGGTCGGCCAGCCGCGCGCGGCGATATCCCGGCCGAGCAGGGCATAATCGGCGGTCGCCAGCCGGAAGAAGGAGATCGGATCGCCCTCCCAGGTATCGGCGCCGAAGCTGACGATCAGCAGGTCCGGCGCGAAGCGCGCGATGGCATCGAGCGCCGCGCTTTGCGCCGCCCGGAAGGTCTCGAGTCCCGAGCCTTGCGGGAGCGGCAGGTTGAGCGTCGCGCCATCCCCCTCTCCCTCCCCGATCTCGTCGGCATGGCCCCAGAAAAAGGGATAGTCAGTCGCTGGATCGGCATGGATCGAGGCGTAGAAGACGTCGCCGCGCGTCCAGAAAATGTCCTGCGTGCCGTTGCCGTGGTGATAGTCGATATCGAGGATCGCGACCCGCTCGGCCCCCGCATCGCGCGCCGCCTGGGCGGCGATAGCGGCAGTGTTGAGGTAGCAATAGCCGCCGAGATAGTCGGCGCCGGCATGATGGCCGGGCGGCCGGCACAAGGCAAAGGCGGCGCGGTCCCCGCCGCGCACGGCGTCGAGCGCGGAGAGGACCGACTGAACGCTCCAATAGGCCGCGTCCCAGGTTTCCGCCGTCAGCGGCGTGGAGGCGTCGAGGCTGTAGCGGCCGGCAAGCGCGTCGATCCGGTCGAGCTTGAGCGCCCGCCTGGCAACGATCGGCCAGATATAACCGATCACGTCGCCCGGCCGCCCCGCCGCGGCCCAGCGCGCCGGCCCCTCTTTGAGGAAATCGAGATAGCCCGCGTCGTGCACCGCACGGATCGCGGCATCGCCGTGATCGACGGGTGCCTCCAGCGCGCCGAGCGTCTGCGCGATCGCTTCGGCGCGGATGGGCCGTTCGGCATAGTCGGTGAAGCCGCCATTGTGCAGCTCCTTGAGCGGCGCATGAGCGAGCTGGCGAGGATCGAAGAAACGGCGCATTATTTTCCCCTTGCAGGCGGCGCGAAGCGCAGGAGCAGGAATCCCCCCACCGCCGACAGGATCGAGCCCGCCAGCACGCCGATCTTCACTTCATCCATGATCGCGGCATTGCCGGGAAAGGCGAGGCCGCCGATGAACAGGCTCATGGTGAAGCCGATCCCGGCGAGCAGCGCGACGCCGTAGACCTGCACCCAGCTCGCTCCGCCGAGCGGCCTGGCCAGCCCCATGCGAACCGCGAGCCAGATGCTGCCGAAGATGCCGATCTGCTTGCCGAAGAACAGCGCCAGCGCGATGCCCAGCACGAGCGGCTCGACCAGGATCGACGGGCCGAGCCCGGCCAGCGACACACCGGCATTGGCGAAGCCGAACAGCGGCACCACCCCGTATGCGACCCAGGGATTGAGGGCATGTTCGAGCCGGTGGAGCGGGGAATTGTGATGATCGGGCGCGCCGGGCGAGCGGCGGATCGGAATCGTCATCGCCGCGACGACGCCGGCGATGGTGGCATGCACGCCCGACATCAGCACCAGCAGCCAGAGCAGGGCGAAACCGATCAGATAAGGCCAGAGCCGCACCACGCCGAAACGGTTCATTCCCCCCATGCCGCCCGCGACGATCGCCGCGCCGGCCAGCGCCAGCAGCGCCAGGCCGTGGCTGTAGAAGACCGCGATGATCGCGACCGCGCCCATATCGTCGACGATCGCGACAGTGGTCAGGAACAGCTTGAGCGAAGCGGGCACGCGCGGTCCGAGCAGCGCCAGCACCCCGATCGCGAAGGCGATGTCGGTCGCGGCGGGGATAGCCCAGCCGGCGCGCAGATCGGCCGCGCCGCCGGTGATGGCGAGATAGAGGATCGCCGGGCAGGTCATGCCCGCCGCAGCAGCGATGATCGGGAGGCGGCGTCGCTCCGCGCTGGCGAGCTGGCCGTCGACCAGCTCGCGCTTGATCTCGAGCCCGACGAGCAGGAAGAACAGCGCCATCAATGCATCGTTGATCCAGAGATGGACCGTCATCGGCCCGATCGCCGGCGCGAGCACGGGCCCCGTCTCGACATGCAGCAGGTGAAAATAGTCATGAGCAAGCGGCGAGTTGGCGGCGATCATCGCCAGCGCCGCCGCCGCGATCAGCAGGATGCCGCCCGCTGCCTCATCGGCGAGGAAATCGCGCAGGACCGAGGCGGGGGATCGTCGCTTTCCGGCCATCTGCGCATTCCTTTCGGGGAAGGTTATGGCGGTTTCTGGGTCCCGCTCGCAAGCGGAAGCGGCGGCAATCTCCCTCTCGCCCTGTGGGAGAGAGAAGGGTGAGAGGGCACTGGCTCGTGTTCCGAGCCTCACTCCCCCTCACCCTTCCCACAAGCGGAGAGGGAGAGATGGCGTCAAAGCTGCCGGAACATCACGAAGGCGTCGACGAACCCGTCTGTCGGATGCTCGAAGGCCAATGGCAGCGTTCCGACGATGTCGAAGCCAAGCGACAGCCAGAGCCGCACCGCCCGTATGTTGCTGCTCACCACGAAGTTGAACTGCATCGCGCGAAAGCCGCGCGACCGTGCGTGAGTGAGGGAATGCTCAGCCATGGACCGCGCGAGCCCGCGGCCCTGCGCATCGGCGTGAGTCATATAGCCGCAATTGGCGACATGCCCGCCGCCGCCGGCCTGGTTCGCCCGGAGATAATAGGTGCCGAGCACCCGGCCGCCCTCCTCGGCCACGAACGTCTCCTTGTCGGTAGCCAGCCAATAAGCGAGCGCGTCGGCCTCTGGCATGAGGCGGTCCAGCGCATAGGTTTCGCCAGCACGGATGACCGGGCCGATGATCGACCAGATCGCCGCGGCGTCCTCCGCCCGGGCCGGCCGGATCAGCATGAGCCTGTCGTCAGCGCGCCAGTGCTTCGGCGATCAGCTTGCGGCTGTTCTCGATGCCGTAAAGCGCGATGAAGCTGCCCATGCGCGGGCCCTGGCTCGAGCCGAGCAGGGTTTCGTACAGCGCCTTGAACCAGTCGCGCAGATTCTCGAAACCGCCGGTCTTGCCGATCTCATAGACCAGATTCTGGATCTCCTCGGCGCTCGCCTCGGGCGGCAGCGCGGCGAGATCGGCGTCGAGCTGCTGCAGCGCCGCCACTTCCACCCCCTCGGGCGCGCGGCGCTGAAGCGTCGGGGCAACGAAATCGCGGCCATAAGCGAGCGCGTGGCCGATCAGCCGGTCGAGCTCGGGATAGGCCTCGGGCGTGGCATCGGGCACGTAATTGGAGAGATAGCTCCACACCTGCTCCTTGGTCGCGTCACCCATCACCCCGACCAGGTTGAGCAGCAGGCCGAAAGTCACCGGCAGTTCGCCGGTCGGCATCTTGCCGTCATGGATATGATGGACCGGATTGCCGAGCTTCTCCTTCAGTTCCTGCCCGGCATAATTGCCGCGGAACTGCCAATATTCGTCCACCGCGCGCGGAATGACGCCCATGTGCAG
Organism: Sphingomonas sp. BL-S-30; assembly: GCF_055521475.1. Classification (NCBI taxonomy): domain Bacteria; kingdom Pseudomonadati; phylum Pseudomonadota; class Alphaproteobacteria; order Sphingomonadales; family Sphingomonadaceae; genus Sphingomonas; species Sphingomonas sp. BL-S-30. The sequence continues at coordinate 4,373,764 of NZ_CM145481.1, forward strand.
CGACTTGGCCTTGCGCGGCTCGCGGTAGATATAGAAGGCGAGACTCTCCTCCGGGCCATAGGTCAGCCAGTCGTCGAGGCTGAGGCCGTTGCCCTTGGACTTCGAGATCTTCTCGCCCTTTTCGTCGAGGAACATCTCATAGGTGAGGCCCTCGGGCGGCCGGGCGCCGAGCACGCGGGTAATCTTCGAGGCCTGAGTGACGCTGTCGATCAGATCCTTGCCCGACATCTCGTAATCGACCTGAAGCGCGGTCCAGCGCATCGCCCAGTCGACCTTCCATTGCAGCTTGGCCATGCCACCCAGCGCCGACTGCTCGATCCGGTCGCCCTCATCGATGAAGGCGATAATGCCGGCCTCGGCATCGACCACTTCGACCGGCACCTGCAGCACTATGCCCGATTTCGGGCTGATCGGCAGGATCGGCGAATAGGTCGCGGCGCGCTCGGCGCGGAGCGTCGGCAGCATCACGTCCATGATCGCCTGGTAGCGCTGCAGGATCAGCTTCAGGGTCGGATCGAACCGGCCCGAGGCATATTCCACGGTCGAGGACAGGAATTCGTAGTCGAAGCCGTAACGATCGAGGAAATCGCGCAGCATCGCGTTGTTGTGGTGCGCGAAGCTTTCGAACTTCTCGAACGGATCGGGCACCCTGGTCAGCGGCTTGCCGAGATATTCGGTCAGCATCGCCTTGTTCGGGACATTGTCCGGCACTTTCCGAAGCCCGTCCATGTCGTCCGAAAAGGCAACGAGGCGGGTGGGCGTATCGCTGAGCGCGTGAAAGGCGTTGCGCACCATCGTCGTGCGCAGCACTTCGTTGAACGTGCCGATATGCGGCAGGCCCGAGGGGCCGTAGCCGGTCTCGAACAGGATCGGCGCACCCTGTTTGCCATCCGGATAGCGCTTGAGCAACTTGCGCGCCTCTTCATAGGGCCAGGCTTTGGACTCGAGGGCAGCAGACCTGAGGTCGGCGGGGCGGAGTTCGGGTGCAGTCATGCGGGCTCTTTGCCGATTTGGGGCCGCTGCCGCAAATGCTATACTCACCGCGTGACGTTGATCGCTCCCCTCAATGTGCCGCAGCCGGTCAAACTCCGGATCGAGGACTATGAGCTGTTGCTGCGCGCCGGCAGCTTTTCCCATCTTGCGAAGACCGAGTTGATCGAGGGGGTGATCGTCGAGACGAACGCGCAGTACCGACGGCATTCCTTTGCGAAGAACGAACTGACCTATCGCCTGCGCCGCGCGCTGGAGGCGCTGGGCTCTCCCTATTCGGCGCAGAGCGAAACGACGGTGGCGCTACCGCCCTATGGCGCGCCCGAGCCCGATGTCGTGCTCACCAGCGCCCCGCAAGGCGATGGCTATGTTCCGCTCGAGTCGGTCGCGCTGCTGATCGAGGTGTCCGACAGCACGATCAGCTACGATCTCGGCACCAAGGCGATGGTCTATGCCGCACATGGAATCCCGGAATATTGGGTCGTCGATCTGCCCGCGGCGCAGATTCATCAGCTCTGGCAACCCGTGGAAAGCGGATTCCGGAACAGCCGGTCCGTCGCGGTGGGCCAGCCACTGCAGAGCGCGACACTGCCCAACCTCTCAATCGAGACGAATGGAATCCTGTAACATCTGACGCCAGCGCTTCCCCGGCGAAGGCCGGGGTCCAGTTGGAGGACGTCAACGATGGGCGTTGCGCGTCGAACTACGGCCTTCCCAACTGGACCCCGGCCTCCGCCGGGGAAGGCAAGGGGGTTGGGCGCCCACCCAATGCGACGGGTCGCCGTTGCCATTTCGTTCCATTCGCGCGATGGGATGGCGTGGTCTCCCTCCCCCATCCCGCGCTGTATGCCAGCCATAGCGGCATCTGGATCGCCGATGCCGAGGGCACGCGGCCGATCGGGCGGGGCGAGGCGATCCGGATCGCGGCCGACACGCCAGTGATCGTGCTCAATGCGCCGCTGATCGCGCAGCGGCTGGGCTATGCCGATCTGTCGGGGCTCGATGTGCTCGAGCTGTTCGCGTTCCTCTGCCCGGCGCGCTTCATGGTGCCGACGCCGCGCGGGCTGGCGCGGGAGACCGGGCTTGAGGCGCCCGCGACCGACGCAGAGGTCGCCGCTTTCCTGCGCCGTGCCGCCGAGACATTACTCGACATGCCCAAGGGCGACTGGCCCGAGCGCGAAGGGGCCTGGACGGCGGCACAATCGCTGTTCCGGCTGCGCTGGACCTGGGCGCCGGTCGTTGCCGACCGGCTGGCGAAACCCGCAACCGCCGAGCGCTGGCTATTCTCGAAGCTGCCCGAATGGTCCGAAGTCGCGCCGCGCCCGGCGCCGCGCACGATCACGCTCGATCCGGAGGAGACTCAGGCCCGGCTGGCGCATCTGACCGGCAATGGCGCCGAGCAGCGCCCCGGCCAGCGCGCCTTCGCCCAGGCGGCGATGGAGGCGTTCGGCCCGCGCATGGTGCGCGACGCGCCGAACATGGTGCTTGCGGAAGCAGGCACGGGGATCGGCAAGACGCTCGGCTATCTCGCCCCCGCCTCGCTCTGGTCGGAAAAGGCGGGCGGCGCGGTATGGGTGTCGACCTTCACCAAGGCGCTGCAACGCCAATTGGGGCATGAGAGCGCGCGGCTGTTCCCCGATGCCGAAATCCGCAAGGCCAAGGTCGTCACGCGCAAGGGGCGGGAGAATTATCTCTGCCTGCTCAACCTGGAGGATGCGCTGCAGGGCGGCTTCGCCGGGCGCGCGGCGATCCTGGCGCAACTGGTCGCGCGCTGGGCGGCGTATAGTGCCGATGGCGACATGGTCGGGGGCGATTTGCCCGGCTGGCTGCCCACCTTGTTCCGGCGCAACGGATCGACCGCGCTGACTGACCGGCGCGGCGAATGCGTCTATGCCGGCTGCCCGCATTACCGGAAATGCTTCATCGAGCGCGCCGCCCGGGCGAGCGCCGAGGCCGATATCGTCATCGCCAACCATGCGCTGGTGATGGTCAACGCCGCGCGCGGCCGCGAGCTGGCGACCAGGCCGACCCGCTATGTGTTCGACGAGGGCCACCACATCTTCGACGCCGCGGATTCGATGTTTTCGACCGCGCTGACCGGGCAGGAGACGATCGAGCTACGGCGCTGGATCCTCGGCCCCGAATCGGGTGGACGCGGGCGGCGGCGCGGGCTGGCAGCGCGCCTCTCCGACGTAGCGAGCTATGATGAAGGTGGCGGCATCGCCATCGCCGAGGCGATCAAGGCCGCGGGCGCGCTCGCCGCGGACGGTTGGCTGCAGCGGTTGAGCGAAGGCGCGCCGTTCGGGCCGATCGAGACCTTGCTCGCGGCGGTGCGCGGCCTCGCTTATGCCCGTGCCGAGGCGGGGGGCGATGCGGGATACGGGCTGGAGACCGAACTTGCCGAGCCCGATCCGGCGCTGATCGAAGCCGCAGCACCCGCCGCGCATGCGCTCGATGCGCTGGTGCGGCCACTCGTCACGCTGGGCCGGCGGCTCGAAGCCGTGCTGGCGGAAGCGCCCGACTGGATGGACGGGCCAGCCCGGGCACGGATCGAAGGCGCGATCGCTTCGATCGGCTGGCGGGCCGAGACAGTGGCCGCCTGGCTGTCACTGCTCGCGCGGATCGGCGGGCCGGCGACACCCGATTATGTCGACTGGCTGGCGGTCGACCGGATCGAGGGGCGCGAATATGATATCGGGCTGCACCGCCACTGGCTCGACCCGAGCAAGCCCTTTGCCGAGACGGTGCTGAAACAGGCGCATGGCGCGCTGGTCACATCGGCCACGTTACGCGGCGGCGGCGACTGGGAGGTGGCCGAGGCGCGCACCGGGGCGCAGCATCTGATCCGCGGGGCGAGCCGGTTCGAGGCAGTCAGCCCGTTCGACTATGCGTCCCAGGCCGAAGTGCTGATCGTCACCGACGTGAAGCGCGGCGACATGGGGGCATTGGCCAATGCCTATGCGCGCCTCGGCGTCGCGTCGGGCGGCGGCATGCTGGGGTTGTTCACTGCGATTCGCCGGCTGCGCGGGGTGCATGCACGCATCGCCGACCGGCTCGCCCGTGACGGGCTGCCGCTCTACGCCCAGCATGTCGACCCGATCGATACGGGTACCCTGGTCGATATCTTTCGCGACGATGCCTCCGCCTCACTGCTCGGCACCGATGCGCTGCGCGACGGTGTCGACGTGCCGGGCCGGTCGCTGCGGCTTGTGGTGATGGAGGGCGTGCCCTGGCCCAAACCCACCGTGCTGCATGCGGCGCGGCGGCTGGCGGGGGGCGGCAGCGCCTATGACGACCGGATCGTGCGCGCCCGGCTGGCCCAGGCGTTCGGCCGGCTGATCCGGCGCGCCGACGATCATGGCATGTTCGTCCTGCTCTCCGCGGCGATGCCGTCGCGGCTGCTGACCGCCTTTCCGCCCGGCGTATCGGTGTCTCGCGTCACCCTCGATGAAGCGGTGGTGCGTGCGGGCCGTCTTCCTTCCTTCACGCAGCTAGGGCATGAGGCGCGCGAGGAAGCCTGACGGAGACGCTTGCCGGGATGAAGACGCTGACGCTCCTTCGCCATGCCAAATCGGGCTGGGACGATCCGGTGCTGCGCGATTTCGATCGGCCGCTCAACGGTAAGGGCAAGCGTGCCGCCCAATTGGTCGGGCGCAACTGGCGGACCCTGGGGCTGCGTTTCGACCAGGTCGTCGCCTCCCCCGCCGTGCGGGTGATGGAAACGATCGAGCAGGTCGCGACCGGTTACGGCGCGGCACTGGCCCCCGCCTGGGACCGGCGCATCTATCTCGCCTCCGCGACAACCTTGCTCGACGTGGTGCATGAGCTGCCCGAAGGCGCCGACGATGCGCTGCTGATCGGCCATAATCCGGGATTGGAGGACCTGGTGCTGCTGCTGGTGCCCGATTCGGACGAGCAGCCGCTGCGCGACGATGTCGAGACGAAGTTCCCGACCGCGAGCACCGCGCAATTATGTTTCGAGGTGGAGTCGTGGCGGGATATCGCAGCCGGCGGTGCGTCGCTGGCGCTGTTCGTGCGGCCGCGCGACCTGGATCCGGCACTGGGGCCGGACCTGGATTGAGCCGAAGGGTCATTATCTTCGCCACACAAGTCCGGAGGCGAAGGGAGGGCCCTCTTAGGCCGCCGATTTGAAGGCCCAGGACCGGGCGATCAGCTCCTCCAGCACCGCCCAGTCCACATCGGCCAGCGTCCTGATGTAGAGGCAGCCCTTGCCGAGCGAATGCTTGCCGAGCTTGGCCAGCAGCGCATCGCGGCCGGGCAGGCCGGCGGCGAGATAGAGCACGAGCTGCGCCTTGCGCGGCGAGAAGCCGATCCGGCAGATATGGCCTTCGCGCCCGCTCTCGTAACGGTAATGCACGCTGCCGAAGCCGATGATCGACGGTCCCCATAATATCGCCGGTTCGCCGGTGAGGCGCGCCATCATGTCGAGCAGGACGCGTCCGTCGGCCCGGCGCTGTTCGGGTTCGACCTTTGCCAGAAAGGCGTCGACGTTCGCGTCGGTCGCCTGAGTCTTGTTCTCGGCCATGGGTCACCTCATCCGAGTCGTGCGGACGCAAGGCTAGCGTGATGGTCCCGCGGTGCCTATCCGAAGCGCGCATGGCCATAATGCTGACCCGTCGCGCGATCTTCGCCCAGGCCTGGCCGATCATGCTCGGCCAGACGACCGTGCCGCTGGTCGGGCTGGTCGACACCGCGGTGATCGGGCGGACCGGCGATGCCGCCGCGCTCGCCGGGGTCGCGCTCGGCACGGTCGTGATCAACCTGATCTTCTGGACCTTCGGCTTCCTGCGCATGGGCATGACCGGGATGACCGCGCAGGCCGAAGGCGCGGGGGACGCGCCAGAGGTCGAGGCCATGCTGCTGCGCGGGGTGGCGGCGGGGTTCCTGCTGGGTGTCGCGCTGTTCGCGCTCCAGATCGTGCTGATCCCGCTTGCGCTGGAGACGATGGCGGGCGGCGGGGCGCTCGACGCGGCGGCGCATGGCTATGTCAGCGCGCGTTTCCTGGGGGCGCCGGCGAGCCTGGCGGTGTTCGCGATCAACGGCTGGCTGTTCGGCCTGGGCCGAACGCGCGCCGCGCTGGTGCTGCAGATCGTGATGAACCTCGTGAATATCGCGCTCGACCTGTTGTTCGTGTGGCATTTCCATCTGGGTGCGCGCGGTGTCGGGCTCGGCACGGCCAGCGCCGAATGGATCTCGCTGGCGGTCGGGCTGGTCATCGCCGGGCGCGGCATCGACTGGCGGCGCATGCTCTCGCCGGCGCTGTTCGGCGGCGGGGCGCTCAGGCGTCTGTTCGCGGTCAATGCCGACATCATGATCCGCACCATTGCTTTGCTGTCGCTGTTCCTGTGGTTCACCAATGCCGGCGCGCGGCTGGGCGAAACCGCGCTCGCGGCTAATTATGTGCTGTTGCAGTTCGTCAGCGTCGCCGCCTTCGTGCTCGATGGCTTCGCCTTCACCGCCGAGTCGCGCGTCGGGCAGGCGATCGGCGCACGGTCTCGACCGGCGATGGTCCGGGCAATCCGGCTGACCGGCGAATTCTCGCTGCTGGCGGGAATCGGCTTCGCGCTGGTCTTCTTCGCGGCGGGCCCGGCGCTGATCGGGTTTTTCGCGACCAATGCGGCGGTGCGGGCGCAGGCGATGGCGCTGTTGCCGTTCGCCGCGATCGTGCCCGCGATCGGCGTGCCTGCCTGGCTGCTCGACGGCATCTTCATCGGCGCCACCCGCGGCAAGGCGCTGCGCAACGCGGCGATCCTGGCGACCTGTCTGTATATTGCTACCGACCTGCTGTTCCGGCCGTTGGGCGAGACTGGCATCTGGTGGGCGTTCCTGGGGGGCTATCTCTACCGCGCCGGGGCACTCGGGTGGCATCTGCCCGGTCTGCTTGAGAGCCTCCGAACGGAAGACTGACGCTACGGAAAGGGTGCTACCAAAAGCGGCGCACCCGCCATTTCCGGCGTTTTTGTCTCTGCTTCGCATTGACGGGATTCCGGGCACAGTTTATTTGAATGTTCCGGTCCAATCGGACCCTCAGCTAGGAATATCGCGATGAGCAGTTCCCGTCCTGAGGGTAGGCAGGTCACGCTTCTCTTGGGTGCTGAGGCGACATCGGACTTGCAGTGGATTTCCAGGCAATATGGCGGAATTCCGCTGACCGACGTTATTCGTCGTGCCGTAGCGACCGAGAAATATCTGCTGCAGCAGCAATGCAACGGCGAGATGATTGTCCTTGAAAATCGCCAGACGGGTGATCAGCGCGAGTTGATTCTCCGTTAGCGCGCGGCGTTTTCGGATGCGAAGAAGAAGCCGATGACACTCGCAAAAATGGCGACGACCGGTGCGAGCACTACCAGGCCGAGATCCTTTGCGGTCTCGATTTCCAGCCTTCCGGTGACCACACCTATCAGGATCGCGACGGTCAAGGTCGCTATGAGCAGAAAAAGGCGAGTTGCTAGGCGGCTCCGCACTGCGTCGCGATGGTGCACATTCTCTTCGATGCGTCTCATTTCGCTGCGAAAATCGGGAATCTCGATGATCAGCGGCTCCGTGTAGCCCGCCTTATCCTTCCCGCCGATCTTATTCTCGATAGACATCATGACAAGGCTCCTCGCTAGAGGTCCACTTGACCAATGTGCCCGCCTTGGCGCCGCCAAACACCTATTCCGCCTCGACAATTCCCTGCCTTGGCGCGGGAAGGCGATGTCAATCGACCGAGTCTTTTCTGAAAAAGAGCGAAGCACGCCGCTTTTCCAGGTCTGTCGGTCGGGCCGAGTCGCGAACAACGCCATCGACCTGTGCTGCGTTTACCGTCGATCGGCGACTCGCCAGCGACCAGATCGTGACTCCTGTGTGACCGTCGCGAAAACCGATGGCTCGGTACGACGCGCGAGTTGCGGAGACGGCATTCCCTCCTTAGAGCGCGGGCCGATTTCCCAGCACCTTTGGAGCCGCCTTTATGACCGACAAGATCAACCGCGTCGTCCTCGCCTATTCGGGCGGGCTGGACACCAGCGTGATCCTGAAATGGCTCCAGCAGACCTATCAGTGCGAGGTGGTGACCTTCACCGCCGATCTCGGCCAGGGCGAGGAGCTCGAGCCTGCGCGCCGCAAGGCCGAAGCTGCCGGCGTGAAGCCCGAGCATATCTTTATCGACGACCTGCGCGAGGAATTCGTCGGCAACTACGTCTTCCCGATGATGCGCGCCAATGCGCTATACGAAGGCCTCTACCTTCTCGGCACCTCGATCGCCCGGCCGCTGATCGCCAAGCGCCAGATCGAGATCGCGAAGCTGGTCGGCGCCGACGCGGTCAGCCATGGCGCGACCGGCAAGGGCAACGACCAGGTCCGTTTCGAGCTCGGCTATTATGCGCTCGCGCCCGACATCAAGGTGATCGCGCCGTGGCGCGAATGGGATTTGACCAGCCGCACCCGGCTGATCGAATTCGCCGAGCAGCACCAGATCCAGGTATCGAAGGACAAGCGCGGCGAAGCGCCCTTCTCGACCGACGCGAACATCCTGCACACTTCGTCCGAGGGCAAGGTGCTCGAGGATCCGTGGGAGGAGGTGCCGGATTACGTCTATTCGCGCACCGTCAATCCCGAGGATGCGCCCGACCAGCCGGAATTCATCACGATCGATTTCGAGCGCGGCGACGGCGTCGCGGTGAACGGCGAGGCGATGTCGCCCGCCACCTTGCTGGCGAAGCTCAACGATCTCGGGCGCAAGCACGGCATCGGCCGGCTCGACCTGGTCGAGAATCGCTTCGTCGGCATGAAGTCGCGCGGCATGTACGAGACGCCGGGCGGCACCATCTATTATCTCGCGCATCGCGGCATCGAGCAGCTCACGCTCGATCGCGGCGCGGCGCATCTGAAGGACGAGTTGGCACCGCGTTATGCCGAGCTGATCTATAACGGCTTCTGGTTCTCGCCCGAGCGCGAGATGCTCCAGGCGGCGATCGATCATAGCCAGGAGAAGGTGGCGGGCACCGTCCGGCTCAAGCTCTACAAGGGCGGGGTCTATGTAGTCGGCCGCAAGTCGCCCAATTCGCTCTATTCGGAGAAGGTCGTGACCTTCGAGGACGATCAGGGCGCCTATGACCAGCGCGACGCGGCGGGCTTCATCAAGCTCAACGCGCTGCGCCTGCGCCTGCTCGGGCGCCGCGACCGGGAGTGATCCGGGCGCCGGGCGACGATCGGCCCAGCGTCATCGCCCCTAACTCCGCCTTAACCTGACCGCGCTAGGCCCGTCTCATGGGGACGGGCACCGAACGACGGCAGGTCTATGGCGATGCGCTCGTGGCGATTCTGCTCGCCTGCCTGCTCGCGACGGTCTGGGCCTTTCGCGACTGGCACCAGCTGTCGGCGCTTCGCCTGCCCGACACCGACGATGCCGTGCGCCTGCAGCAGATTCGCGACTGGCTGGCGGGGCAGTCCTTCAACGATCTTTCGCAGCACCGCCTGGGCGCGGCGCCGGGCCTCGCGATGCACTGGTCGCGCCTGCCCGATCTGGCGCCCGGCGCGATCATCGCGGCGCTGACGCCGTGGATCGGCGCGCACCAGGCCGAAATCGTCGCCGTCGTCGCCTGGCCAACGCTGTTGTTCGCCGCGGCGCTGTTCCTCGTCGCCCGCATCGCGCGCGCGATCGGCGGTCCGGACGTGGCGCGCACCGCCGTCGTGGTGGCCGCGATCGCCTTTCCCGTCACGACGATCTTCCTGCCCGGGCGAATCGATCATCACGGCGCGCAGATCGCGCTGTTGCTGCTCGTCATGCGTACGCTGATCAGCCCGCCCACGCTTGGGCACGGCCTCACCGCCGGGCTGGCCGCGGCGGCCAGCCTGGTGATCGGCATGGAGACGGCGCCCCTGCTTGCCGCCGCCGGCCTGGTCATGGCCATCGAATGGCTGTTCGCCCGCCATGCCGCCGACGACCGGATGATGGGCTTCGGCATCGCGCTCGGGGCCGGACTGCTTGGCGCGACGATCGTCTTCAAGACAAGCCAATGGGGCTATCCCGGCTGTGACGGCTTTACCGCCACCGCCTGGCGCGGCGCCGTCATCGCCGCCTTCGCGCCGATGCTGATGGCGCTGGCGGCACGCGACATCACCAGGCCGGCGACGCGCGCGCTGCTCGCCCTGCTGGTCGTGGGCTCGATCGGCGGCGGTGTGATTGCGCTGACGCCGCAATGCCTGCGGCCCTATGCCATGGTCGATCCGCTGCTGGCGCGGCTATGGCTGGGCAAGGTCGGCGAGGCGCAGCCCCTGTCCGATGCCCCGACCGGCGTCGCGATCGGCTATGCCGGCGTGATGATCGCCGGCATCGCCGCCGGCTTGTGGCGGCTGTACGCGACGCGCGATACCCGCTGGGCGGCGTTGCTCGTCATCCAGTTCGCCGCCCTGGGCCTGACCTGTTTCCAGCTTCGCGGCGCCTATGCCGGCGCCATCCTGGCCGCCCCGGCGCTTGCCGCCGTCATCGCCGCCGCAAGGCGGCGGGGAGCAGCTTGGCTCACCGGGGCCTGGCTTGCTTCGGCCGGCATGCTCTATCCGCTGGCGGCCGATGCGCTGACCCCGCACCAGCCGATGCCTGCCGGCGATCGTCCGGCGGGAAGCTGCACCTCGCCCGAGGCACTGGCGACGCTCGCGCGGCTGCCGCGGGGCCGGCTGCTCGCACCGCTCGATCTGGGCGCCTATGCGTTGGCCGCGACCCCGCTGGAGGTGGTCGGGGCACCCTATCACCGCAACAATGCCGGCAATCTCGCGGTCTATCGCTTCTTTCTCGGCACGCCCGAGGATGCCGCCGTCATCGGCCAGGAATGGCGGATCGACTATGTCGCGCTCTGCCCCGACAGCTTCGCCGAGCTGGGCGACGACGCGAGCGGGGGCGTGCAGCTGGTCAATCAGCTGCGCGCAGGGCGGCACCCGGCCTGGCTCCATCCCGTCGCGGTCCCCCCTGCCGGGCTTGCGCTGTACCGCGTCGAACGCGGCTTGTTTACGCAGCCCGCATCGCGGTAAGGCCCACCCATGCAGGGGGATGTCGACAAGCTACATTGGTGGCAGACGCGCTGGTTCGTGGCACTGGCGGCGTTCGTCGCGATCCTTCCGCTGCTCAAGCCCGATATTCCGCCCCTGGTCGACCTGCCCGGGCATCTCGGGCGCTACCGGGTCCAGCTCGACATGCACCAGGCGCCCTGGCTGGGTGAATGGTATAATTTCAGCTGGCAGCTGATCGGCAATCTCGGGATCGACATATTGATCATCCCGCTCGCCAAGCTGGTCGGGCTGGAGCTGGCGGTGAAGCTGATCGTCATCACCATCCCGGCGCTGACGGTGACCGGTTTCCTGTGGATCGCCCGCGAGGTGCACGGGCGTATCCCGGCGACCGCTTTGTTCGCGCTGCCGATCGCCTACAGCTATCCCTTCCATTTCGGCTTCGTGAACTTCGCGCTGGCGATGGCGCTGGCGCTCAACATGTTCGCCCTGTGGCTGCGGCTGGCCCGGCAAGGCAGGTTCGGGCTTCGCGCGGCGATCTTCGTACCGCTGTCCTGCGCGCTCTGGGTCTGCCACACCTTCGGCTGGGGCGTGCTCGGCGTGCTCGCCTTTTCGGCGGAGATGGTGCGGCAGCACGACAAGGGCCATCGCTGGCTCAACGCCTGGATCCGGGCGGGCCTCAGCTGTTTGCCCCTCGCATTGCCGATGGTGTTGATGGTGATGTGGCGCAGCGGCCATCATGTCGGTGGCGAGACCGGCGACTGGTTCAACTGGCGCGCCAAGATCATGTGGCTGACCATGGTCCTGAAGGATCGCTGGCAGCTGTTCGACATCGCTTCGGCCGCGATCCTCTACCTGATCCTGTTCAAGGGTTTCCGCGATCCGACGATCGAATATTCGCGCAATCTGGGCCTGTCGGCACTGTTCCTGCTGGCGGTGTTCATCCTGCTGCCGCGCATCGTCTTCGGGTCCGCCTATGCCGATATGCGGCTCGCGCCGTTCATGATCGGTATCGCGGTCATCGCGTTGCGGCCGCGGCCGGGCGTGCCGATCCGGCATGCGGCACTGGTCGCATTGCTCGGTCTCGGCTTCTTTCTCGTCCGCATCGGCGCGACGACGGCGAGCTTCTGGATGTTCGACCGGACCTATGACCGCGAGCTCAAGGCGCTGGACCATATCCCGGTAGGCGCCAAGGTGATCAGCTTCGTCGGCACCGAATGCCGGCCGTCCTGGTTCATGACCCGGCTGGAGCATCTGCCGGCGATGGGGCTGGTGCGGAAGCTCGCCTATACCAATGACCAATGGTCGATGGCGGGCGCGCAGCTGTTGACCACGCGCTATGCGCCGGCGCGCAACTTCGCGCATGACGCGTCGCAGATCGTCACGGAGAAATATTGCCGGGGCGAATGGTGGCGGACCATCTCGCTGTCGCTGGCGCGCTTTCCGCGCGATGCCTTCGACTATGTCTGGCTGATCCAGCCGCCGCCCTATGATGCGAAATACAATGCCGGTCTGGTCGAGATCTGGCGCGACGGCAACAGCGCGCTGTTCCGCGTCGACCACCAGGCGATGCTGGAGCCGGTGCCGCTGTTCCCGGAGGAAGTACGCGCGCTGGAGATCCGCGCGCGGCGGCAAGCGCTCGAGCGGCTCAGGGCCCTCGGCGGAACGGCGTCGCCTCCCCCAGCCACTCCCGGTCCGACGCCACTGCCTGCCGCTCCTGCTCAAGGAAGTGCGCGACCGCCTTCCTGAAACCGGGATCGGGGATGTAATGGGCCGACCAGGTCGGCTCGGGCACATAGCCGCGCGCCAGCTTGTGCTCGCCCTGCGCGCCGGCCTCCACCGTCTTCAGCCCGAGCGCGATGGCCGCGTCGATCGCCTGGTAATAGCAGAGCTCGAAATGGAGGAAGGGCACTTCCTCGGTGCAGCCCCAATAGCGGCCATACAACGTGTCGGCGCCGATCAGGTTGAGCGCGCCGGCGATCGGGCTGCCGTTCCGCTCGGCCAGGATCAGCAGCACCCTGTCGGCCATGCGCTGGCCGAGCAGGGAGAAGAAGGCGCGGGTCAGATAGGGCCGGCCCCATTTGCGCGAGCCGGTGTCCTGGTAGAAGATCCAGAAGGCGTCCCAGTCGGCCTCGGTGATGTCGGCGCCGGTGACGTGCCGGATGGTCAGGCCGTCGACCGCATTGCTGCGCTCCTTGCGGATCGCCTTGCGCTTGCGGCTGGCCAGTTCGCCGAGGAAATCGTCGAACCCGGCAAACCCCTGATTGTGCCAGTGGAACTGGGTGCCCGCCCGAATCAGCCAACCGGCCGCCTCGAACAAGGGCAGCTGGTCGGACGCGACGAAGGTCGCGTGCGCGGAGGAAAGATCGTGCTGATCCGTCACTGCCTCGATCGAGGCGATGAGGGCGGGCGCCAGCGCCTGGTCGCGCAACAGCAGGCGCGGACCCGGCGCCGGGGTGAAGGGCACGGCGACCTGGAGTTTGGGGTAATAGCGCCCGCCGGCCCGTTCCCAGGCATCGGCCCAGCCATGGTCGAAGACATATTCGCCCTGGCTATGGCTCTTGCCGTACGCCGGGGCGATCGCGGCGGGCTTTCCGTCGGCGCCGTCGATGACGATCGGGATGGGTTGCCAGCCGGTCTCGGCGACCGCGCTGTCGGATTCCTCGAGGATCGAGAGGAAGTCGTGGGTGACGAAGGGATTGGCCGTGCCGGAACACGCATTCCAGTCCTCAGCCCGGATCGAGGAGACGCCGTTGGCGATTCGGGCGGTAACGGCGGACTTGCTCACCCGCCCTAACTAGGCGTGGCGGCGGCGCTTTCCAACCGTCGCGGTCACCCGCGCCCGAACCAGTGCCGGCGCATGAAATAGATGACGATGGCGACCGAGACGATGGTGCACCCCGCCATGATCGCATCGAAGGCCCAGGGCTCCTCGGCATAGGGCAGCCCCTTGACGTTCATTCCGTACAGGCCGGTGATGAAGGTCAGCGGCAGGAAGATCATCGCCGCGATCGAGATGATCAGCGCCCGGCTGTCGATCTGCTCGGCGCGAAGATCGGTCAGCGCCTCGTGCATCAGCGCGGCGCGCTCGCGAATGCTCTCGAGCTCTTCCGCCATGCGGGCGGCACGGTCGGCCGCGGCGTTGAGGTGCAGCCGGTCGTCATCCTGCAGCCAGTCGCACGGCAGCGCCGCCAGCTTTTCGATCGCTGCGCGCTGCGGCGCGAGGAAGCGGCGATAGCCGATCGCGGCGACGCGCACCTTGGTGACGTGGCGGCGCAGCTCGAACACCTTGTCGGCGTCGAGATCGGCTTCGCAATCGTCCAGCGTATCGCCCAGATCGGCGACTTCGGGGTCGAGATTGCGGGTGATCGCGGACGCGAATTCGGCGATCAGGTCGCCCGGGTCGCGGATCTGGCCGCTCTCGATCGTCTCCACCACATCGTCGACCGCGATCAGGGCGCGCCGCGTCACCGAGATCACGCGGCCCTTCGTCGCCCAGATCCGCACCGAGGCGAGCGGTTCCGACGACAGCGTCTCCTCGCTCGATCGGCCGCGCAGGTTGAGAAAGGCGCCATTGCCCAGCGCATCGCAGCGCGGACGCGTCTCGGTCGCGGTCAGCGCGTCGACGATATAGTCGGGCGCCTTGGCTTCCTCGACCAGCCATGTCTGGGCATGCTCGTTGTTGGTGGTCAGATGGACCCAGATCAGGTCGGCCTCACTGGCCAGGGCCTGTTTGATCTCGATCCGCTCGGCCTTTCCGCTCCGCACGCGATACGCAAATCCGCTCATGCCAGCTCCATATAGATCACGAGTCCCGGACCGGGCTCAACCGGCGATGTGGTGCAAAGGGTCCGGACCGCATCGGCCCGTGCCCGATCGAGAATCGCCGCCGGAATGTCGGCGCGATGGTAGATGCGATCGGCCAGGCCAAGCAGGCGCGCCTCGCCGATGGTGAGATCGTCGGGGTCGGTCGAGCGCAGGCGGATCGACACCAGGCGATCACCGGGCGCCAAACCGCCTCCAGCCAGCCATTCCGGCACCATGTCCGCCGTGGCGGCCAGCGGATCGAGCGCGCCGCCCGGCGCAAGCGCCGCGCCGAGCGCGCGCCTGCGGTCGTCGATCGCCGGCAGTTTCCGCCGGAGCGCGGCGCGCGCATGGTGGAGCGCGGTCGCCAGGCCGCCCAGACTTGCGGGCAGGATCGTCTCGATCCGCTGGCGCAGCGCTGCGGCGAGCCCGGCCGATGCGCCGCCGGTGCCGATCGCGATCAGCACCGGATCCCGGTCGATGATCGCCGGCAGGGTGAAATCGCACCATTCGGGCCGGTCGACCGCGTTGATCAGGATACCCCGCGCCCTCAACCGCGCCACTGCTGCCGCGGCGAGTGCCTCGTCGGCGATCGCCACGATCGCCAGCGCCGCGTCGGCGTCCTCGCCGCCGATCACCGCGCCGGCGCGCCCGAGCAGACGCCGCTTGGCATCGGCCGCTTCGCCCTCCCCCAGCAGGATGACCTGCCGGCCCGCCAGCCGCACGAACAGCGGCAGGCTGTGCAGGGTCACGCGGTCAGCCACTCCGGCAACCGTTCGGCGGCGATGATCGTCTCGGGATCGATCCGGTCGGCGACCACCGCGAATCTGTCGCCATCGACCATCACCTCGGGCACCAGCGCCCGGCTGTTATAGGTGCTGGCCATGGTCGCGCCATAAGCGCCGGCGGTACGGAAGATCGCGAGGTCGCCCGATTTCACGGCGTCGATCTCGCGCCCCATCGCGAAGGTATCGCCGCTCTCGCAGACGGGCCCCGCGATATTGGCGATCATCCGCTCGCCGGTCGGGCGGACCGCCGCGAAGTCGTGCCACGCATCGTACAGGGCGGGACGGGCGAGATCGTTCATCGCCGCATCGACGATCACATAGGGGTTGGTCACGCCGGGCTTCACCCAGATCACCCTGGTCAGCAATATGCCGGCATTGCCCGCGATGACGCGCCCCGGCTCGAACATCAGCGTGACGTTCCAGCCCTTGGTCACCCGCGCCACCATCGCGCCATAATCGGCCGGGCTCGGCGGATTGTCGCCGGCCTTGTACGGCACGCCCAGGCCGCCGCCGAGATCGACCCGCTCGATCGGATGGCCGGCGGCACGCAGCTGCGCGACCAGTTCGCCGACTCGGGTGTACGCCGCCTCGAGCGGGGCGAGATCGAACAGCTGGCTGCCGATATGGATGGCGACGCCCCGCATCGCGAGGCCGGGCAGCGCGGCGAGCCGGCCGAAGATCGCCGGCGCCTGATCGATCGGCACGCCGAACTTGTTCTCGCTCTTGCCCGTCGAGATCTTGGCATGCGTGCCGGCATCGACATTGGGGTTGACGCGAAGCGTCGCATTGGCGCGGATGCCCATCCCGGCGGCAAGGCCGGACAGCGCCTCGCCCTCTTCCTCGAGCTCGAGGTTGAACTGGCCGAGGCCGGCATCGAGCGCACGCAGCAATTCCACCCGGGTCTTGCCGACTCCGGAAAACACCACGTCTTCCGCCTTCATGCCGGCGGCCAGGGCGCGGGCGAGCTCGCCGCCCGACACGACATCGGCGCCGTATCCTTCATCCGCCAGCACCTTGAGCACCGCGAGATTGGGATTGGCCTTGATCGCATAAGCGAAATGGGCGCGCTCGACGCCGGCGAGTCCCTCGCGGAACACGCGCGCGTGCCGCGTCAGCGTAGCGCGCGAATAGACATAGACGGGGGTGCCGACCGCATCGGCGATGCGCTCCAACGGAACGCCCTCGGCGTGCATCGCGCCGTCGACAAGACTGAAATGGTCCATCTGCTCAATTCGGTGGGAGGTCGTAATCGTCGCTGCGGCGGTCCTCGGAATTGCGGAGGAGCTCGTCGCTGCGGGCGGGGCGTGCCTGGTTGCTCGGTTTGAGCAATTCCTGGGGGGTCGGCGCTTTAGCGGCACCATAGGGCGCCACCGGCAGTGCCTCGCCTTTCTGCGGCTTCAGGTCCTGCCGCACGCCGCAGCCGGCCAGGGTGATCGCAGCCAGGGCCGCCCCCAATAGCATGGCGCGTTTCATGATCCGCTTTCCTTCCTGGCCGCCGCGATCGCGGCCCTTACCCGCGCCGGCGCGGTACCGCCGAAACTGGTCCGGCTGGCCACCGACGCATCGACACCGAGCACGTCATAGACGCGTTGATCGATCCGCGCATCGATTGCCTGCAGGTCCGGCAGCGGAATCGCGTCGAGCGCGATGCCCAGCTCTTCCGCCCGCTTCACCGCGCGGCCGGTGATGTGATGCGCCTCGCGGAACGGCACGCCCGCTTCGCGCACCAGCCAGTCGGCCAGGTCCGTCGCGGTGGAGAAGCCGGCCTCGGCCAGGCCGCGCATCCGCTCGGTGCGGAAGGTCGCGCTTTCCACCATGCCGGTCATCGCGGCGATGGACAGGCCGAGCAGGTCGTGCGCCTCGAACACCGGCGGCTTATCGTCCTGCATGTCCTTCGAATAGGCGAGCGGCAGGCCCTTCATCGTGATCATCAGCGCGGTCAGGCAGCCGATGATCCGCCCCGAATGGCCGCGCACCAGCTCGGCCGCGTCGGGATTGCGCTTCTGCGGCATGATCGACGATCCGGTCGACCATTGGTCCGACAGCGAGACGAAGCCAAAGGGCTGCGATGCCCAGAGGATGAACTCCTCGGCCAGGCGCGACAGGTGCAGCGCGCATTGGGCCGCCGCGGTCAGATATTCGATCGCGAAGTCTCGGTCGGACACGCCGTCGAGCGAGTTGCGCATCGGCCCGTCGAAACCGAGCGCCGCCGCCGTCATTTCCCGGTCGATCGGGAAGCCGGTACCGGCGAGCGCCGCCGAGCCGAGCGGCGACCGGTTCATCCGCGCGCGTGCATCGGCGAAGCGGCCGCGGTCGCGCGCGACCATCTCGTGATAGGCCATCAGATGATGGCCGAGCGTCACCGGCTGGGCGCTCTGCAGATGGGTGAAGCCGGGCATCACGCTGTCGGCATGTTCCTCGGCACGGGTCAGCAGCGCCTGCTGGAAATGCGCGAGGCCTGCATCGACCGAGTCGATCGCGTCGCGGACCCAGAGCCGGAAATCCGTCGCGACCTGATCGTTGCGCGATCGGGCGGTGTGCAGCCGCCCGGCCGCCGGGCCGATCGCCTCGGCCAGCCGCGCCTCGGTCTGCATATGGATGTCTTCGAGGACCATATCCTCGGCCACGCCATTCGTCTCATAATCGCTAGCGACCTGATCGAGCCCGGCGACAATCGCCGCAACGTCTTCGGCCGAGACGATGCCCTGCGCACCGAGCATGGCGGCATGAGCCCTGGAGCCGGCGACATCCTGTTTCCACAAGCGCTTGTCGAACGGGATCGAGGCATTTATCTCGCGCATCACCGCTGCCGGCCCCTCGGCGAAGCGGCCGCCCCACATGGCATTGGATAGGTCCGACATGTCCTTCCGCTCGACGATCGTCTCTCTCCTGGCCACGGCGCTGCTGATCGGCGGCTGCGATAGGCAAGTCTCCGCGCCGGAGCAAGCAAAGCCCTCGCCCGCCGTACCGGCACCTGCGGCGGCGGCCGAGACGATCGGCACGCTCGACCGCAGCCACAAGGGCGAGGCGGCTCCCGTCGCAGCTTTCCAGGATCCGGCGGGCAAGCCGGTGACGATGGCGGCCTTTGCGGGCAAGCCGGTGCTGCTCAATCTCTGGGCGACCTGGTGCGCGCCGTGCGTGGCGGAAATGCCGACGCTCGACGCGCTGGCGAAGACCATGAAGGTGGTGGCGGTCAGCCAGGATATCGGCGGCGCGGAAAAGGTCGCACCCTTTTTCGCCAAGGCCGGACTGAAGCAGCTCCAGCCCTATCTCGACCCCAAGGTGGGCCTCAGCGTCGCGCTGAACGCCGAGCTGCCGACCAGCATCCTCTATGATTCGACCGGCCATGAGGTGTGGCGCATGACTGGCGGCATGGACTGGACCACCGCCAGCGCCCGCAAGCTGCTCGCCGAGGCGCGCTGACCGCGAAGCGCGCCCAACGATCGCGACATTCGACGGAAAGCCGCCGCCCGCCGCCACGCTCGCGCGGGACCCAGCCCTTGTTGCGGCACTTCAAGGCCCTTCGGAACGAATAGGGCCGAATCCGTGCCATTTTTGCATCAGCCCCCGAATCACTGACCCGGGCCGGGCCCGGCATCCCATCGACTCGCTTGACGACCGCGGGAACCAACCGTAGGAATGCCGGTAATTCCCGATCCTATATCATATCAAATCACAAATAAGATCGGATCGGGAGTTGAGAGGATAACCAGTCTGAAAGGGGGAACGGGGATGCGCTCGTCCAAGATCAAACTAAGCGGTTCCGTGATTGCACTGACGACGGCGATGATTTTCGCGCCGGGCATGGCTTTCGCGCAGAGCACGCCGTCAACCACACAAACCGTGCCGGCTCCGGCCGAAGATGCCACGCTGCCGCAGGAAACCCTGTCGGACGGCTCGGCCGCCGATCTCGGCAAGGACATCGTCGTCACCGGCACCAGCATCAAGGGCGTCGCCCCGATCGGGTCGAACCTCGTGTCCGTCGGCCAGGCGACGATCGAGAAGACCGCGCCGATCAACGTGTCGCAGCTGGTCAACACCGTGCCCGCCATCACCACCTCGGGCTCGCTGTCCCAGGGTGAGAATGCCTATTCCTATTATTCGCCACAGATCCACAGCCTCGCCGGCTCGTCGTCCAACACCACGCTGGTCATCATGGACGGCCTGCGCCTGCCGGGCGGCGGCACGCAGTTCGCCCAGACCGATCCCAACATCATTCCGGTGAGCGCGGTCGAGCGCGTCGAGGTGCTCGCCGACGGCGCGTCCTCGGTCTATGGTTCGGACGCCGTCGCGGGGGTGGTCAACTTCATCACCCGCCGGACCTATGACGGCCTCGAGGTGAATGCCCGGTACGGCTTTGCCGATAATTACCACAATTACGACATCAACGGCATCTGGGGCACCAAATGGGATACCGGCGGCGTCTATATCGCCGGATCGTACAGCAAGGGCAGCACGCTCTATAACCGCGATCGCCCCTTTGCGAGCCTGGGCGATTTCCGCCCGGTCGGCGGCACCAACACCAACAGCTATGCCTGCAGCCCGGCGACGATCCAGGTGACCAACCGATCGGATGGCGGTGCCGTGTCCGGCGTCTATCTGTCGCCCAGCGCGACGACGACCGTGGCCAACACCGCCGTCAACGCGCCGTGCAACAACTCGGTCTATGGCGTTCTGGTCTCTGGCCAGTGGCGCGCCAACACCATGATGAAGGTGTATAACGAATTCGGCGACAAGTTCCGCATCACCGCGATGCTGAACTACAACATCCAGAAGACGACGTCGCCGAACGGCCCGGGCACCATCACCAACGCGACTGCCTATGGCCCCGGCCGTGGCATTGCTTCCTATACCGCGCCCAACGGCACCGTAACGGCCTTCCCGCAGGTCAACCCCTTCTTCGTCGCGCCGGCGGGCTCGCCGACCGCGAACCAGGAATCGTTGAGCTGGCTGGCGCTGCGGGACGACGGCAATTACGGCTATGGCGAATCCGAAGCGGATTCGATCTACGCCACCTTCGTCGCGGAATATGATCTGAGCGACAGCTGGAGCGTCAAGTTCAGCGACGCGTTCGGCCGCAACCGTTCGGCACTCAACACGATCGACGGCTTCTGCAGCTCCTGCGCCCTGCTCGCCCTGAACGGCACCGGGCAGCTCAGCGGCAGCACGACGACCACCGATGTGGCCGGCCAGAATGTCATCGCGCTCAACCTGCCGCTCACCACGGCGAACGCGCTCGACGTGTGGCGGACGGGCACGGCCAACCGCACCTCGGCGGCGGTGCTCCGCTCGCTCTATGGCGCGGACAGCCAGAACACCAACTTCAACACGTTCAACCAGATGAAGCTCGATTTCCAGGGCGGCATCTTCAATCTGCCCGCGGGCGAAGTGAAGATCGCGTTCGGCGGCGAGCATTATTGGGCCGACGAAACCCAGAAGATCAACGGCGCCAACGGCACAGGCCCGTCGGTGACGGGGGCGACCTTCCGGCAATATATGTACGAACGCACGGTCAATTCGGCCTATGGCGAAATCGTCATTCCGGTGATCTCGCCGGACATGGAGATTCCGTTCTTCCGCAAGGTCGACCTGGATATCTCGGGCCGTTACGATAGCTATAGCGACGTCGGCGACACCACGAACCCGAAGTTTGCGGCGAACTGGGAATTGTTCGAAGGCGTCAAGCTCCGCGGCAACTATGCGACGGCCTTTGTGGCGCCGCCGCTCGCGGTGATCGGCGATCCCAGCCAGGGCTATCTCTATGCCTCGGGCAGCGTCGGCAACCAGGGCCAGCTGGTCGTTCCCGTGGCCAATTACCCCACCGTGGTTCAGGTGCCGGGCGCGGTGGTGACCAACACCAGCACCCCCTGCACGGCTTCCGCAGCGACCTGCACGATCGGCCTCGCGGCCAACCCGGGCATGCGTCGCCAGCTTGGCGGCGGCTTCTCGAACATGGTGCCGCAGAAGGGGACGAGCTATTCGTTCGGCCTCGATCTGGCGCCGCGTTTTCTGCCCGGCTTCACCGCGGCGGTGACCTGGTTCCACAACCAGTTCATCGGCGGCGTCAGCTCGCCGAGCCCGACCGCGATCGTGAACTCGGCGGGCCTGCGCAACCTGCTGACCATCTGCCCGGGCACGCCGGGCGCGAATGCGGACGGAAGCTGCAGCCAGTCGCAGATCGATACCTTCGCCAATATCGCGAACGGTTCGACCATCTCTGGTGCGATCCCGGACAAGATCTATTTCTTCCTGGATCAGAGCTCGCGTAACGCCTTGAACCTGACCGTCGAAGGCATCGACTTCCAGGCTGCCTATCGTGCCCCGATCGGCGACCTCGGCACCTTCACGGTCGGCATGAGCGGCACCTACTTCACGAAGTTCACGCAGAACTTCGGTGGCGGTACGTCGTTCAGCATCCTGAACACCTCGGGCTACAACACGACCTTCCCGTCGGTTCAGTACAAGCACCGTGCCCAGCTCGGTTGGGAACTGGGCGGCTTCTCGGCCGACCTGTTCTGGAACCACACGGGCTCCTACCGGAACTGGATCAGCACCTCGGTGGTGCCGATCACGACCAACTCGGTCGGCAACCCGACGGGCGGTGGCGACAAGGTGAAGGCGGACAATAATTTCGACCTACACGTCCAGTACACGGTCCGGAACGAAGGCATGTTCAACGGCTGGCAGGCCTATGTCGACGTGAAGAACCTGTTCGACAAGGAACCACCTTTCTACAACGGCAACACCAACGGCATCCTTGGCGGCGCCTGGGGGTATAACGGCTTCGTGTCGAACCCGCTCGGTCGCCTGATCGCCGTGGGCCTGCGTACCAAGTTCTGATCCTCCTCTCCCGCCCGTCCCTTCGGGGTCGGGCGGGACCTTTTCTCTACCAAGCGGAACAAGACGGTCATGACGAGCAGCAAGCGGGAACGGATACGCAAGGGGATACTCCCCGGCGCCGACCGCGCGGCCGTACGACCTCCCGTTCGACGGGTTTCCATCTCTTTGCATTTCGCGCCCGCGCTGGCCCCGAACGGGCCGAAGCCTGGCGGCGGCCGCATGGCGGCCATTCCCATCATGCCGGATCACGGCCTGTCGCGAGCTTCGGCCCGTTGATGCCGAAGGCAACAGAAAGAAGGACGGCAAACGTCCGGAACAACAATGGAGCGCGTCGTATGCGTGTTTGTGGCTGGATGACTGGTGCGGCGCTGATGGCGGGGGCGCTGACCGCGGCGCCGGCCATGGCAAAGACCGTGGCGCTCTCGCATTTCACGCTGATCGACGGCACCGGCCGCGCGCCGGTCAGGAATGCCGCGATGATCATCACCAACGGCAAGATCAGCTGGGTCGGCCCGGCGGCGAAGCTCAGGGCGCCCAAGGGCGTCAAGGTCAGGGACCTGACCGGCAAGTTCGTCATGCCCGGCATCATCGACAGCCATGTCCATCTCGGGCTGGTCGACGGCATCACCCAGGACCTGAAATATTACACCCGCGAAAGCGTCGAGCGGCAGTTGAAGCTCTATGCGGCGTACGGCGTCACCTCGGTCCAGGTGCTCGGCACCGACAAGGACGAGATCCACGACATCGTCCGCGATATCCGCGCTGATCCGGCGGGCCGGGCGCGGGTATGGACTGCTGGGCGCGGCGTGGTGTTCAAGGGCAGCTATGGCGGCGTCGTCGGGCTTCCGGCGCAGGTCGCGACGCCTGCCGAGGCCGTCGCGATGGTCGATCGCGAGGTAGCCAAGGGCGCCGATTTCATCAAGCTATGGGTCGATGACGAGTTCGGCACGATCGCCGAGCGTATGCCGGCCGATATCAGCACGGCGGTGATCGCCGAGGCGCACAAGGACGGCAAGAAAGCCGTCGCCCATGTCTTCTATTACGACAATGCCAGGGAGCTGACTCGCGAGGGCGTCAACGGCTTTGCGCATTCGGTCCGCGACCGCGCGGTCGATGCGCCGTTGCTGTCGGCGATGAAGGCGAAGGGCGTTTGGCAGATCGCGGCGACGCTCAGCCGCGAAGCCAGCTTCACCTATGACCTGCTGCCCTTTGTCGACGATCCCTTCTTCTCGCGCGGCGTGACCCCACAGGTGATCGCCGATCTCAAGAACCCCGAGCGGCGCACGCGCCTGTCCTCCTCGCCGACCTTCCCGAAATATCCGGCGGTCCTGAAATACGCGATGGAGAATTTCGGGCGCGAGGCGAAGGCGGGTATCCCCTACGGCATGGGCACCGACAGCGGCCCTTCGGCACGCTTCCCCGGCTATTTCGCGCATTGGGAGCTCGAGCTGATGGTCAAGTCGGGCATCACGCCGCTCCAGGCGCTGACCGCCGCGACCGGCAGCAACGCGAAGTTCATGGGCGCGACCAATGTCGGCACCATCGCGCCGGCCAAGGCGGCCGACCTGCTGGTGCTCGACAAGGATCCGACCGTCGACATCCGCAACACTCGGGCGATCGACAGCGTTTATCTCGCCGGCGAGCAGGTCCCGACGATCTGGCAGACCTGCACCGGTCGTGCCGCCGACGCCTGCGCCGGCCGCCCTAAATGAGCGATACCGCCCCAGGCGTGCGGGCCGCGCGGCCCACGCTCGTCCGGCACAAGGTGCTGTGGCTGACGGTGCTTGCCTATCTGATCACCTATATGGACCGCGTGGTCATTTCGACCGCGGCGCCGTCGATCCAGAAGGAATTCGGCTTTCACGACGTGACGATGGGCTGGATCTTCGGCGCCTTCTCCATCTCCTATGCCCTGTTCCAGATTCCGGGGGGCTGGCTCGGCGACAAGTTCGGGCCGCGCCGCGCGCTGACCGGCGTGGTGCTCTGGTGGTCGACCTTCACCGCCGCCACCGCACTGACCTGGTCGTCCGGCTCGATGATCGTCACGCGTTTCCTGTTCGGCATGGGCGAGGCCGGCGCTTTCCCCATCGCCACCCGCTCGCTCTCGCGCTGGATGCTCCCGGCCGAGCGCGGCTGGGCGCAGGGCCTGACTCATGCCGGCGCGCGGCTCGGTGGCGCAGTGACACCGGTGTTCGTCGCGCTGCTGATCGTCGATTTCGGCTGGCGCATGCCGTTCCTCGCCTTCGCGGCGGTCGGCGTCGCCTGGGCGCTCTTCTGGTTCTGGTTCTACCGCGACAGCCCGCGCGAGCATGCGTCCGTGAACGACGCCGAGCGCGTGATGATCGAGGAAGCGCTCGGCGAAGGCCGGACCAAGGCAAGCGTGCCCTGGGCCAGGCTGCTCGCACGGCCGCAGCTCTGGCTGCTGTCGGCGATGTATTTCTGCTACGCTTATTGCATCAACATCTTCCTGACCTGGTTCCCCAAATATCTGCATGACGCGCGCGGTTACGACATCGCGCTGATGGGCCTGTTCGCCAGCCTGCCGCTGATGGCGGGCGTGGTCGGCGATCTTGCCGGGGGCTGGTTCTCGGACCATCTGGTGAAGCGCGGGCGCGGCCTGTTGTTCGCGCGGCGCTGGGTGTCGGTGGTCGGCTTCGCGATCGCCGCCGTCATGATCCCGCTCGCCACCGCGTCGGACAATCACATTATCAGCATCGCCTGTTTCTGCCTCGCGCTGTTCGGCCTCGAACTGACCGTCGGCGTGTCCTGGGCCGTCACGCTCGATATCGGCGGCGAGTTCGCCGGATCGGTGTCGGCGGTGATGAACACGATCGGCAATCTCGGCGCTTTTGTCGCAGCGACGCTGACCGGCTATATCGTCTCGGCGAGCGGCTGGGGCGCCGCGTTCGGCGTACTGGCCGGCCTGTGCGTGGCGGCCGCCCTGCTGATGTTCACGATCGACGCGTCGCGCCCGCTCATCCCCGAACCCGCGCATGAGTGACGGGCATATGGGCATCCGGGGGCGCGGCGACGGCAAGGACAAATATTTCGGTACAAGGGCTGCAGCCCTGTCCGCTGGAGGTTCGGAATGAAGTATCTTGTGGGTCTGACAACGTTTGTCATGATGGCGGGTGCGGCGGCCGCGATCTCGGCCGCGCCGCCGGGAGATGCCGTGAACGGTGCCGTGATCTTCAAGAAATGCGCGTCGTGCCACAGCGTCGATCCGACGGGCGCGAGCGGCCTCGGCCCCAATCTGCGCGGCGTGGCCGGGCGCAAGGCGGCCATGGTCGCCGGCTTCAACTATTCGCCGGCGATGAAGGCGTCGGGGCTGGTCTGGAACGACCAGAACCTCGCCCGCTTCCTCGCCGGGCCCCGCCAGGCGGTCCCGGGCACCAAGATGATCTTTATCGGCCTCCCCAAGCCGCAGGATCAGGCGGATGTGATCGCCTATCTCAAGCAGAACAGCGCGAAGAAATAACCTGATGCGTATCCTTTCACTCTCTCGTTCGGCAGGCATAAAATGAATATTTTTGGCGCCATGCGTCTCCCCCGCTCGGTCCTGTTCGGCGTCGGTCAGCGCCGCGCCATCGGCAAGGTGACCGCCCAGCTCGGCACACGCGCGCTGATCTGCACGGATGCGCGTCTCGGTGCCGATCCGATGTTCGAGACGATGCTCGCCGACCTGGCGGAAGCAGGGGTCGAGACTCATGTCTATGACCAGACTCAGCCCGATCTGCCGGTCGAATCCATCCTCGAATGCGTCGAGCAGGTTCGCGGCTTCACCGCCGATGTGGTGCTCGGCATCGGCGGCGGCAGCTGCATGGATCTGGCCAAGGTGGTCACCGTGCTGCTCGCGCATGGCGGCGCGATCAGTGACTATTATGGTGAGTTCAAGGTGCCCGGCCCGGTCCTGCCGCTGGTCGCCGTGCCGACGACCTCGGGCACCGGCTCCGAGGTGACGCCCGTCGCCGTGGTGTCCGACGACGCACTCGGCGCAAAGGTCGGCATCGCCAGCCCCTATCTGATCCCGATGGCCGCGATCTGCGACCCGGAGCTCACCGTCACCTGCCCCAGGGGGCTGACCGCCTGTTCCGGCTCCGACGCGATGACTCACGCGGTCGAGGCCTATACCGCGCTCTCCCGGCCGATCGATGCGATGCTGACTCAGGAACATGTCTTTGTCGGCAAGAACGCGCTGTCCGATCATTTCGCCAAGCTTGCGGTGAAATGCGTGTGGGACAGCCTCAAGGCGGGATATGACGATGGCGGCAACATGGTCGCGCGCGAGCAGCTGATGCTCGGCTCGCTCGCCGCCGGCTGCGCCTTCGGCGTGGCGGGCACGGCGGCGGCGCATGCGCTGCAATATCCGGTCGGAAACCTGACTCACACCGCGCATGGCGACGGCGTCGCGGCGCTCCTGCCCTATGTCATGCAGTTCAACCGTCCGGCCGCCGTTCCGGCCTTTGCCGAGCTCGCCCGTGTCGTCGGGCTGGGCTCGCCGGACGATGATGAGGACGTGCTGTCGCAGCTCTTCATCGACGGGATCGCCGACTTGTTCGCTTCGGTCGGCATCCCCACCTCGCTCAAGCAGCTCGGCCTGGCCGAAGACATGCAGGAATATGTGGCGGAGAATGGCCTGAAGGCGCAACGCCTCGTCAAGAACAACCCCCGTCCCCTGGATCTCGACGCGATGCGCAGCATCACCGGCGCCGCTTATGCGGGCGACCGCTCGATGCTCATGGATCGCGTGAATCTGAACCTCCAAAAGGCAGAATGATGGAATCCCTCAACAGTTACGCAGCCCCCGCAGCCGGCGAGCATGAAGCGCCGTTCGACATCCCGACCGATCTGCTGATCGGCGCTTCCTGGGTCGAGGGCCGTGCCCGCGCCCGCATCGAGGTGGTCAATCCGTCGACCGGCGGCGTGCTGACCGCCATCGCCGACGGCACGGTCGAGGACGGCATCGCCTGTGTCGACGCCGCCGAGGCGTCCGCCGCCGCCTGGGCCGCCACCGCGCCCCGTGCGCGCGCCACGATCCTGATGGCGTGCTGGGAAAAGATGATGGCGAACGCCGAATGGCTCGCCCAGCTGATCAGCCTGGAGAACGGCAAGTCGCTGCCCGACGCGCGCGGCGAGGTCGGCTATGCCGCCGAGTTCTTCCGCTGGTATGCCGAGGAAGCCGTGCGCATCAACGGCGAGCTGGCGATCTCGCCGGCCGGCAACAACCGCATCCTGGTCCAGTATCAGCCGATCGGTATCTCGCTGCTGATCACGCCGTGGAATTTCCCGGCGGCGATGGCGACGCGCAAGATCGCGCCGGCGCTGGCGGCGGGCTGCACCGTCATCCTGAAGCCGGCGGCGGAGACGCCGCTGACCGCGCTTGCCGTCGCGCAGATCATGCTCGAGGCCGGCGTTCCGGCGGGCGTCGTCAACGTCATCAACACCAGCGACGCGCCGGGCGTGTGCCGCGCGATGCTGCACGATCCGCGCGTACGCAAGCTCAGCTTCACCGGATCGACCGAGGTCGGCCGCATCCTGCTGCGCGAATGCGCCGATCAGGTGCTCAGCGCCTCGATGGAACTGGGCGGCAATGCCCCGTTCCTGGTGCTCGACGATGCCGATCTCGACGCGGCGATCGAAGGTGCGATGGTCGCCAAGATGCGCAACGCCGGCGAGGCGTGCACCGCAGCGAACCGCTTCTATGTCCAGCGCGGCATCTACGAGGCGTTCACGACCAAGCTGGTCGAGAAGATGGGCGCGCTGAAGGTCGGGCCGGGCTATGAATCGGCGACCGAATGCGGCGCGATGATCAACCAGGAAGCGATCGACAAGATCGAGATGCTGGTCGAGGACGCCAAGGCCAAGGGCGCGCGTGTCCTGATCGGGGGCGAGACCCCGGATGGTGACGGCTTCTTCTACCCGCCGACGGTCATCGCCGACATCCATCCGGACTCCGAGATCCTGACGACCGAGGTGTTCGGGCCGGTCGCGCCGATCACCGTGTTCGACGATGTCGAGGACGCCATCCGCCTGGCGAATGCCACCGAGTTCGGCCTGGCCGCCTATGTCTTCACCGGCGACCTGAAAAAGGGCCTCGCCATTTCGGAGCGGATCGAGGCCGGCATGGTCGCGCTCAACCGCGGCCTGGTGTCGGACGCGGCGGCGCCGTTCGGCGGCGTGAAGCAGAGCGGCCTGGGCCGCGAGGGCTCGCACCACGGCCTGCACGAATATACCGAAGCGAAATATATCGCCGTCAGCTGGTAACGGCTTGGCGGATCGCAAGACGGCCGCTTCCGGAAGGAGGCGGCCGTTTTTGTTGGTAGGTAACGCTTAGGCCCAAACGTCACCCCGGACTTGTTCCGGCATCCATCGTCCCGCGAACGCAACGGCTGCGGTGTCTGCGGAACGATGGATGCCGGAACAAGTCCGGGGTGACGGTAATGAGTGGGTTTAAGGCGCGGTCTGAACCGCCGTAACGCTCAATCGCCCGTCCAGATCGGGGTCTTTTTGGTCTTCGCCAGGAAGTCGTGCACGCCGCGGCGGAAGTCGTTGCTGCCATAGACGTTGGCGATCAGGTCCTGGATGTCGGGAAGGTTGTCGAAGGTCATCCGGCGGATCGCTTCCTTGGTCGTCCGCGTGGTCAGCGGCGCGTTTTCCGCCGCGCGCTGGACAAGCGCCTCGACCGCGGCGTCGAGCTCCTCGGGTTCCACCATCTTGTAGAGGAAGCCGCTGTTTAGCAGTTCCTGAGCAGTAATCATCTCGCCGAGCAGGACCATGCGCTTGGCGATCTGGATGCCCACGGCGCCGCCGACGCGGGCATAGCTGCTGCTCGACAGGCAATTGCCGATGGTGCGGCCGATCGGCGAGCCGAACTTCGCATTGGGCGTCGCGATCCGGAAGTCGCAGGCGGAGGAGATGTTGATGCCGCCGCCGACGGCCCAGCCCTCGACGATCGCGATCGTCGTGGCGGGGATCTTGTCGATCGAGCGCATGAAGATGTCGATCTCGTTTTCGTAATCGACGCCGTCCTGGCCCTTGTCGAAATGCGCGAAGCTGGAGATGTCGGTGCCCGAGATGAAGGCCTTGCCGCCAGTGCCGCGGAACGTGACGACGCGCACTGTCGGATCATTGGCGAGCTGCACGCAGATATCGTGCAGGTCGACCCACATCTGGTGAGTCAGCGCATTGTGCGCGGGGACGTTGTCGAACCGGACGCGGGCGATCGCGCCGTCCCGCTCGAGGATGGTCTGGCCGCTCATTCCGCCGCCTCCGCCCGGGGCGCCGCCGGCAGCAGGCCGCGTTCGCGCAGCTCGCGGCGGATCTCCTCGCCATGCTCGTTGATCAGTGGCGGCGGCAGGCGGACTTCCTGCGGCGTGCCCATCATCTTCACCGGGAAGCCGAGCGATTTGAACGTCCCCTCGACCGGGTGCGCCACATCCATCACCATGTTGCGCGCAACGGCCTGCTCGCTCGCCATCGCCTGCTCGTAATCGAGGATCGGCGCGGCGGGCACGCCGGCGCCGAGCAGCGCGTCGATCCATTCCTGGCTGGTGCGTGTCAGGAAGGTCGGGGCCAGCTCCGAGATCAGCTCGATCCGGTTGGCGACGCGCGCGGCGTTGGTCGAATATTCCGGCACGTCCTGCAATTCCTCGCGGCCGAGGATCTTGAGGAAGGTCAGCCACAGGCCCTGATTGGCCGCGCCGATGACGAACCAGCCGTCATTGGCCAGCACGGCCTGATACGGGCCCGACATGCGGTTGGCGGAGCCGATCGGGGTCGGCGACTTGCCGGTGCCCCACAGCTCGGTCGTCTCCCAGATCGACAGCCCCATCGCGGCCTCGAGCAGCGAGGCGTCGATATATTGGCCGACGCCCGATTTTTCGCGGCCGATCACCGCGCTCAGGATCGCATAGACCGAGAACAGCCCCGCGCCGAGATCGGCCACGGCGATGGAATTCTTGGCCGGTTCCATGCCGGGAAAGCCATTCGAGCTGAGCACGCCCGACATCGCCTGGGCGATCAGGTCGAAGCCGGGGCGCTGCGCCCAGGGGCCGGTCTGGCCGAAGCCCGAGATGCTGGCATAGATCAGCCGCGGGTTGATCGCGCTGAGCGTGTCATAGCCCATGCCGAGCCGGGCGGCGACGCCCGGCCGGGCATTCTCGACCACGACATCGGCGGTCTTGACCAGGGCATAGAGCACGTCGCGATCGGCCTCGTTCTTCAGGTCGAGCGTGATGCTGCGCTTGTTGCGGTTGAGTGCGAGGAAGCCGGGGCTGTCCTCCCCCTTCAGCCGGAAACCCATTGAATGACGCGTCGAATCGCCCGTTTTGGGCGGCTCGATCTTGATCACGTCGGCGCCCATGTCGCCCAGCAGCATGCAGCAGAACGGGCCTGCCATGACCTGGGTGATATCGAGCACCCGGATGCCGGAAAGCGGCAGCGTCGTCATTCAATGTCTTCCTTCATTCTCGCCGCCCGCCGACGGCACTATAGTGATGATTGCCCGTCGGCGAAAAGTCAGGCGGCAACCGCCTCGAGATGGGGCGCGGCCGGCCGCTCGGCAACGATCAGCCGGTCAGGCCGCACGAAACACCAGGCGATCGCCCCGACCACCGCGAGCGCGGCGGCCGTGCCAAAGGCCGCGATCCAACCATATTCCGCCGCGATCCACGGCGTCAGCGATGCCGTGATCGCGCCGCCGATCTGGCAACCCATGTTCATGAAGCCCGAGACGACCCCGGTATAGGGCCCGGCGATATCGGCGGTGACCGACCAGAACGAGCTTTGCGACAGATAGAGCGCGCCTGCGCCGCCCGCCAGGATCACCACGGCCAGGCCGGTGCTGGTCACCTGCGATCCCGCGGCCAGGAAACCAGCGGTCAGGATGAAGGCGACCACAGCCAGGCCGCTGCGGCCCCAGAACAGGCCATATTTCCTGGCGATCCGGTCGTTCGCGACGCCGCCGCTCAGGCAGCAGATGGTCATCGCGATGAACGGCATCGAACTGTACAGCGCGCTCGTCTTCAGATCGACATGGCGCACCTCGGCCAGGTAGATGAAGAACCAGCTGAAGAAGAGCCAGGCGACATAGCCGAAGCAGAAATAGCTGATGAACAGGCCCCAGACGTTACGATCGGTCAGGATCGTGCCCCAGGGCGTGGCGGGCGTCGGAGCGGTCGACAGGGCGGGCAGGCCCGCCCGGATATGGGCGAGCTCGGATGCGGAGACGGCCGGGTGATCTTCCGGCTTGTCGCGCGCGAGCGCATACCAGATGGCACCGACGATGATGCCGATCAGCGCGCAGACATAGAAGGACAGGCGCCAGCCGCCGAACACGATGAGCGCGGTGATCAGCGGCGGGGTCAGGCCGGAACCCGCGCCGACGCCGGCGAAGATCAGTCCATTGGCCTTGCCGCGCTCCTGGATCGGGATCCAGCGCGACAGGAGCTGGTTGCCCGCCGGATAGATCACCGCTTCACCCGCCCCGAGCAGGAACCGGACGATGATCAGCTGCAATACGGTGCTGCCGAAGGCGGGAGAGACCAAAGCGGTCGCGGCGGAGAAGAGACCCCACCAGATGACGCCATAAGTAAGGGCTTTGCGCGGCCCGATCCTGACTGCGAGCCAACCGGCCGGAACCTGGAAGGCGGCATAGCCGATGAGGAAGGCACTGAAGACCCAGCCCAGGTGAATCTGGTCGATTCCATATTCCTGACGCATCTGCACGCCCGCGACCGAGATGTTGGTCCGGTCGAGGAACGCGACTGCGCTCAGCATAAAAAGCAGGAAAATCAATAAGACCCGCACTCGCGAGCGCCTCGCTTCCGTCATCATGGTCTATCCCCTCGCTAATCCGCGCCCTGTCGCCAAATGGCTCCGGATCATATTGTATATGATATTGCACCCTGCTAGCATCCGTCGAAACAAAGAACAACGTCTGAGCCGGCCCCGCAAGGAGCCGGCGGAGACGCCGAGGGGAGATCTGGATTGAGGAAGCATTATCTGGCGTGCGCGATCGTCGCGCCGATGCTCATTGTCGCTGCCGCCCATGGGCAGTCCGCTGCTCCGGCCCCATCCGCCAAACCGCTGGCGCAGCGCATCGGGCACACTGATCCGACCAAGTTCCGTCACAGCGAAGGCGTTCATGCCGGCGCCGGATCCATGGAGTTCGGCCAGATCTTCGGCGCCGATGCGCTCAGCACCAATCTGATCTTCGTCCATCGCGGGGTGATCGCGCCGAAAAGCGGCATCGGCGAGCATTTCCACAATGGTTGCGAGGAAATGTTCGTCATTCTGGACGGCGAGGCGCAGTTCACGATCAACGGCCATACCTCACTCATCAAGGGCCCCGCCGCGGTGCCCGACCGCATGGGTCAGGCGCACGGCATCTACAATCCCACTGACAAGCCTGTGCAATGGGTCAATATCAATGTTGGGCTGACCAAGACCTATGACGCGTTCAACCTGAACGATCCGCGCACCAATGTGACGCTCGACCCGATCCCGCAGTTCATCTCGGCGCGCTTCGATCCGGCCCAGCTCCGCGCGGTCGCGGGCATGGATGGCGGCACCGGCACGGTGCAGTATCGCCGCGCGTTCGAGCCGAGCGTGTTCTCGACTCCCTGGTCCTATGTCGATCATCTCCGCATCCCGACGGGCGCCTCGGTCGGTGCCCGGACCATGGCGGAAATGAGCGAGGTCTATCTGGTCATCTCGGGCGACGGCGAAGCAACCGTGGGATCCGAGACAGCGGCTATTCACACCGGGGATGTCATCCCCGTCGACCTGGGCCAGTCCCGGTCGATTCGATCAACAGGAGCGGCTCCCCTCGACATGATGGTGATCGGTGTAGCGAAGGACCTCGCGTCCAAGGCGTCGTACATGGCCGCGCAGGCCGCTCGTCCGAGGACCGCCCGTTGAGGATCGCGCTGCTGCTCGCGGGCGCCGCGACGATCGCCGCGTCCGCCGCCACCAACCTCAACGCCGCTCCCGCCGGCAAGGATTGGCCAAGCTATGGCAATGACCAGGGGGCGTCGCGCTATTCGCCGCTGACGCAGATCACGCCGCAGAATGTCGACAAGCTTCAGGTCGCCTGGACCTACAACATGAAGCCGTCGAATTTCGTCGTGCCTGCCTTCCCGGTAAACCCCGAGGCACCGGCCAACACGCCGCCACCGCCACGACCGCGCTTCTCCTCGTCGCAGGCGACGCCGATCGTGATGAACGGCGTGATGTATTTCCCCTCGCCCTACGGCAAGGTCGTCGCGCTCGATGCCGATACCGGCAAGGAGCTCTGGGCCTACCAGATGCCCGAACGCGACCAGGCCTCGACGCGCGGCGTCCAATATTGGCCCGGCTCGGGCAAGGCCAGGCCGGAGATCGTGTTCGGCACCCGCTCGGGCCGGCTGATCGCGCTCGACGCCGCCACCGGCGTGCCGGTGCCCGGCTTCGGCGAGAACGGCGTGGTCAACATGAAGACGCCGGAGATCACCAACGGCAATCCGAACACGCAGTTCGGCATGTCGGGTCCGCCGGCAATCTATGGTGATCTGATCATCACTGGGTCGCGCGTGCAGGAAACCCCCTCGCTCGGTGCGCGCGGCGATGTGCGTGCCTGGGACGCGCGGTCCGGAAAGCTGGTCTGGACCTTCCACACGGTGCCGCAGCCCGGCGAGAAGAACTTCGGCAGCTGGGAAGGCGATAGCTGGAAGAACCGGTCGGGCAACAATGTCTGGACGCAGATCGTCGTCGATGAAAAGCGCGGCATCGCCTATCTGCCGATCGCCGCGCCCAGCTTCGATCGCTGGGGCGGGGACCGCAAGGGCGACAATCTCTACGGCAATTCGATCGTCGCGGTGGATGCCAATAACGGCAAATATCTCTGGCATTTCCAGGTCGTGCATCATGACATCTGGGACGTCGACCTGCCCGCCGCGACCTTGATGGACGTGAAGAAGAACGGCCGGACCATCCCGGCGATCGCCGTGATGAGCAAGATGGCGATCATGTTCATCCTCGACCGCGTCACCGGCAAGCCGATCTACGACGTAAAGGAAGTGCCGGTTCCGACCGACACCGACATCCCGGGCGAAGTCCCGTCACCGACTCAGCCGATGCCATCGACGCCGCCGCCACTGACTCGCCTGTCGTTCGACATGTCGGAAATGGCGGCGATGACACCCGACGTGAAGCAGCGCTGCCAGAAAGTGGTCGACGATTACAAGATCGTCTCGAGCAAGATGTTCCAGCCGTTCCGGGCGGACTCGGCTGTCGCCTTTTTCCCCGGCAGTCTGGGCGGCATCGATTATGGAGGGGGCGCGTTCGATCCGAAACAGGGGCTCTACATCACCAATGTCAACTCGCTGGCCAGCCCGCAACAGCTCGCCAAGCAGGCGGACGGTTCCTGGGGCCTCGCGCGCGGCTATGTCTATTTCTGGGATCGCGAGACGCGCACGCCGTGCGGCCCGCCGCCCTGGGGCGAGATGGTCGCGGTCAACGTCAACAGCGGCAAGATCGCGTGGCGCGTGCCGCTCGGCACGACCGACACCCTGCCGGAGGGCATGCGCGACACCGGCCGGCTGAGCTCGGGGGCGCCGATCGTCACCGCGACCGGCCTCGCCTTTTTCGGCGGCACCGATGAGAACAAGATGCGCGCCTTCGATACCCGCACCGGCAAGGTGCTGTGGACCGCGACCTTGCCCGCGGCGATCTATGGCTCGGCGATCAGCTATGCCGGCAAGAGCGGCCGCCAATATGTCGCGGCGGTCGATACCGGCGGGTTCAACGGCTCGCCGGTATCGAGCGATGCAGTGCTGGCCTTCGCGCTGCCGAAGTAGGTTTGTAACTGGAGTATCGGGTCGAGATGTCTGCACGGAAGATAACGTTGAGTGTGATGGGCCTGGCCTTTGCGGTCGTGGCGACTCGTGGACTGGAGGCGCAGAGCGCGCCGCCGGCGCCGGCGGCGGCGAGCACCGCCCCCACGCCGCCGCCCGGCCCGGCGCTGGTCGTGATCAACGAACGCTGCAGCACCTGCCATTCGACCGCGAGCGTGTTCAACCAGCGCCGCAGCGCCGATGACTGGGCAGCGACGGTGCAGCTGATGGTCGATCGCGGCGCCGATCTCACGCCCGACGATATGACCATGGTGATCGGTTATCTCGCGACGAATTTCGGCCCCGAACCGACCAAGCCCGCCGCGAAGTGAGACTTGCGGCCGGGTTTTCCCGGCCGAACGAGAATAACCCTGGAGGGGATAAAGCGATGAAGTCCGTGCTGAAATACGCCCTTGTCATGAGTGCCGGGATCGCGGCGATCAGCGCGTCCGCGCAGACGCCGCCCGCCGCACCCGAGTCCGAGGTGGTGCGGGCCGACCCCGCGCTCGACGCCCTGATTGCGCCCGATGCGCAGATCGAAAAGGTCGCGACCGGCTTCAAGTTCGTCGAAGGCCCGATGTGGCGTGAAGGGCGGCTGTGGTTCTCCGATGTCGGCGGCGAGGAAATCCGCGCGGTCACGCCCGACGGCAAGGTCGAGCTGCTGGTCGATCATGCCGGCGGTTATCCCAACCCGAAGCCGGGCAAGACGCTCGGGCCGAACGCGATGGCCACCGACAAGGACGGCACGATCGTCTATGCCCAGCAGGGCGGCCGCAACCTGTCGCGGCTTGACGCCAAGCTTGCGATCAAGCCGTTTCTCAGCACCTATGACGGCAAGAAGATCAACAGCCCGAACGATCTGGTCTTTGCCAAGGACGGCGCGCTGTGGTTCACCGATCCGCCCTTCGGCCCGATGAACATGGAGCCGTCGCCGCCGCTCGAGCAGCCCTTCGCCGCGGTCTATCGTTATGCCAACGGCAAGCTGACCCCGATGGTCACCGACCTGAAGCTGCCCAACGGCCTCGCTTTCTCGAACGACGGCAAGACCTTCTACGTCAACAGCTATGGGCCGGAGATGTTCACCCGCGCCTATGACGTGGGCAAGGACGGCGCGCTGTCCAACCCGCGCGTGCTGTTCACCTATGACCGCAGCATGGGCCGGGGCGGCCCGGACGGGCTGAAGACCGATGTCGCCGGCAATGTCTGGAGCACTGGCCCGGGCGGCATTCGAATCATCTCGCCGCAGGGCAAGCTGCTCGGCCAGATCAAGCTGCCCGAAGTCGCCGCCAACCTCGCCTGGGGCGGGGCCGACGGCAAGGATCTCTATTTCACCGGCTCGACCAGCATCTACCGTCTCCGGACCAAGGTTGCCGGGTCGCCACCGCTGTACAAGCGCTGATCGGCCCGGCGCTTACCCTACCCCTCCCGTCGCTCCCGAGCGCGGGACACCTGGCGGGGCGTCGCTTCGGCGCCGCTCCGCCTTTTTATCACCGGCCCAGGAGAAGATCGTGAAGGGAAGGCTTTCCGTTGCAGCGCTCCTGCTGATCTCCACCGCGCTGGCGGCCCCATCGATCCGCGCCGCGCAGACGCCACCCGCGCCGGCGGCCCCGCCGGCCGATCCGGAGCGCGATCGCATCACGGCCGAATCCGCGACGGAACGGACCCGCGAGATGCACCTGCTGGGAATAACCGCGCTGACCCCGACCGTCTCGGCGCGCGATCCGAGCAAGCCCGATTTCGCCAATTTCGATGAGACGCGGGCCAACCCTTTCCCCAATCTCCCCGATCCGCTGACCAGCAACGCCGGGGTCAAGCTGACCAGGGCATCACAATGGCCCGCCCGCCGTGCCGAGATTGCCGAGCTGTTCGACCGCGAGGTCTATGGCCGGGTGCCGGCCAATGTGCCGATGGTGACCTGGCGTGTCGCCGAAACCGTGGAGGAGACGATCGGCGCGACCGCTGTCGTCACCCGGAAGCTGGTCGGCCATGTCGACAACGCGGCGGCGCCCGCCATCACCGTCGATATCCTGATGAACCTGTCGACGCCGGCATCCGCCCGGGGCAAGCGCGTGCCGGTCGTGATGTCGTTCGGCTCGGTCAATCCGCGCCCGCGGCCACCGGGCGCGCCGGCGCTGCCGCCGGGCCCCGATTACCGCGAGCAATTGCTGGCGAAGAATTGGGGTTTCGCGACGCTCGACACCAATAGCGTGCAGGCCGACAATGCGGCGGGCCTGACGCAAGGCATTATCGGCCTG
The DNA here is from genome assembly GCF_055521475.1 of Sphingomonas sp. BL-S-30. NCBI lineage: Bacteria > Pseudomonadati > Pseudomonadota > Alphaproteobacteria > Sphingomonadales > Sphingomonadaceae > Sphingomonas > Sphingomonas sp. BL-S-30. The sequence continues at coordinate 4,411,318 of NZ_CM145481.1, forward strand.
GTCAACAAGGGGCAGCCGCGCAGCCTGGAGGATTGGGGCGTGCTGCGCGCCTGGGCCTGGGGCGCGAGCCGGGGGCTCGATTATCTCGCGACCGACAGGCAGGTGGATGCGAAGAAGGTCGCGATCTTCGGCCATTCGCGCGGCGGCAAGGCAGCGCTCGTCGCGCTCGCGTACGACCAGCGCTTCGCCACCGGCTTCATTTCCTCCTCGGGCGCGGGCGGTGCCGCGCTTTATCGCCGCAATTTCGGCGAGGGCATTCCCAATCTGGCGGCGGTCAGTGAATTCCACTGGTTCGCGGGAAATTTCCTCAAATTCGCGGCCATCGGCCACAATGCCAGCGAGATGTCGGTCGACAGCCACGAGCTGATCGCGATGGTCGCGCCCCGGCCGCTGTTCATCGGCGGCGGCGCGCTGATCATGACGCCGCCCTCCGCGGTGCCCGGTGATGGCTGGGTCGATGCGCGTGGCATGTTCATGGCCTCGGCGGCGGCCAGCCCGGTCTGGACGCTGCTTGGCAGGAAGGGGCTGCAGACCGCAACGTTCCCGCCGATCCTCACCTATCTCGGCACGGGCGATATCGGGTACCGCCAGCACACCGAAGGCCACACCCCCAACCCCAACTGGCCCTATTTCATCCAGTTCGCCGGCAAATACTGGAAATAGGCTGGTAGCGCCGCCGCTGATGACGCCTGGGCTGGCCTGCGGGGACGGGCGATAGGCCCATTGTTACCCTATGCACCGCGATCGTCCTTTCCCGCGGTGATCCGATATCCTATAGGTGTTGCATAGACGCCACGGCGCCGTTGCAGTTCGAGACCTAGATGGACACCACCGACTCCCCCCTTGCCTTCCCCGCCGGCTATCGCTCGCCGCGGCCAGCCCCGGTGCCGACCCTGGTCGCCTGGGCGCACGAGCATCTCCTGTCGATGCTGGTGTCGATGGAGATCGCGCCGGGCACGCGCATCGGGATCGATGCCGTCGCGCGCAAGCTCGGCATCTCGCAGACCCCGATCCGCGAGGCGCTGAGCCGGCTCGAGGCCGAGAAGCTCGTCATCAAGGTCCCCAATGTCGGCTATCATGCGAGCGCGCAGATGACGCCCGCCGAGGTCAGCGACCTGTATGTGCTGCGCCAGCTGATCGAGCCCTATGCCGCCGCGCGCGCCGCCGAATCGATGAACGACGACATGCTGCGCCAGCTGTCGGCGATGGAAGAGGAGATGGACCGGATCCAGGCGGAAACCGGCGTCGCCTATGCCCGCTTCGCCGAGGCGGATGCGATGCTGCACAGCCTGGTCGCGACCGGCAGCGGCAACCATCTGATCGCCGAGACGATCGAGCGGCTGCACATGCACCTCCACATCTTCCGCTTCCTGTTCAACACCAATGCGCCCCAGGAAGCAGCGCAGGAGCATGCCGAGATCATCCACGCGCTGCTCGCGCGCGATCCGGCGGCGGCCGAGACGGCGATGCGGGTCCATCTGGAGCGTTCGCGCATCCGCATGGAAGAAGCGTCGGCGCGCATGGCGGGTCGCGTCCCGTCAGAGCCGCGCAGCGGCGGGCCGCGCCGCGAACTATAGTCCGAGTTGCGTTGACCCATTGGGACGAACCAGCGGGAGGACGTGCCTCCCGCTGGTCGTGAGGCCTATTTGAAGCGGATACCCACGCCTGCCATCAGGCGCTGGCGCGACGTATGATCGTTATATTGCGAATAGACATATTGCACGTTCACATAGGCGGGCACCCGGCCTTCAGTGACCGTATACTCCACGCCACCGCCGACCTGATAGCCGTCAGTACGGAAATGGTCATAAAAGGAGCCGCCACCCGGCCCCGCGGTGAAGCGCTTGCGCTGTTCATTGCTGACATAGCCGCCCTTGGCGAATACCAGCGCGCGCGGTGTTACAAGAACGCCCGCCCGAACCGCGGCACCCCATTCCTCGAAGGATTTGTGGCAGGTTGATCCGTTGCTTGCGGAGGTGCAGTTCTCCGTCCAGTCATTGGCGCGCCAGTAGCTGCCCTCCGGGCCGATCACGATCCTGTCACCGATCACACCGTCGAAGCCCACCGTGCCGCCATAACCGAGCTTGTCGTTATGGACGCCCTGGGACTGGAAGCGGTCCCCGCCAATATTTCCCTCGATGCGAATGCCGCGAAAGGATGTGGGATTGTCCTGAGCGGAAGCGCCGCCGGAAATCAACGCGGCCGACGCGGCCGCGATAAGCAATATGGTACGCATGTTTACTGTCCTCGTGTTAAGGCGAGGCGTTAACCGTCTGAACTGCAATATGATCCCGCCACGAGCACGGTCTTCGTCAGACTGTGTCCTCAGGGCCACACCGCTGGGAGATGACGACAACTGATCAAATATGGGTCGGTGACCGGCTCGACACGGACGTGCCTCGGCTGCCGGCAAGGATTTCCGACCAACGCAGCCAAGTGCGATCCGGTGGCGCCGTTCGTTGGCGGTCCGGCGACTAACATGCTGAGAGCTGATGGCTCCCCACATGCTCAAGGTGGGGAAATGGATGCCCCGTGAGGATTCGAACCTCAATAGACGGAGTCAGAGTCCGTAGTCTTACCATTAGACGACGGGGCAACGCGGCCCGCGATCTAGGGGGCCGCGCCGGGGCTGTCAACCGACCGCAGGTGTGCTGCTTGCCGCATGGCATTGCCTGCGCTACGCTTTCCCCAAGCACCGAACGGCGGCCCCCCGGGCCGACGCGACGGCAGAACATAAAAGCGAGTACACACGGCATGGGGGATCAATCGCCCAAGATGCCGTACCGGCAGGACAGACCTGCCCGTTCGGCGCCAACTCCCGGAAAGAATCCCGGGGCGGGACGCGCGCGTTGGCCGGAGGCGCGTCACTTCGCCGCGCTCGACCTCGGCACCAATAATTGCCGGCTGCTGATCGCACGGCCTCAGGGCGATGGATTCGCCGTGGTCGACGCCTTTTCGCGAATCGTCCGGCTGGGCGAAGGTGTCGCGGCGACGGGTCGCCTGAGCGACGCCGCGATCGACCGCACCCTCGCCGCGCTGAAGGTCTGTGCCGACAAGCTGAAGCGCCGCAACGTCGCCCTGTCGCGCTCCGTTGCGACCGAGGCGTGCCGGCGGGCGAGCAACGGCCCCGATTTCATCGCCCGCGCCTATGCCGAAACCGGCATTCATCTCGACGTCATTTCCGCCGAGGAGGAAGCCCGGCTTGCCGTGCTCGGCTGCCATGCGCTGATCGAGCCCGGCGAGGACCCCGCACTGGTGTTCGACATCGGCGGCGGATCGACCGAGCTGGTGCTGGTCGACACGCGGCCCAAGGTCCCGGTGGTGCTCGACTGGCACAGCGCGCCCTGGGGCGTCGTCTCGCTCACCGAGAGCGCGGGCGGCGGGACCGGCCCTGACGGCCTGGCCGCGGCCTATGCGCGGATGCGCGGACTCGTCGCCGACAGCTTCGCCGGTTTCGCCGCCCGCCTGCCGACCGGAATGGAGCGGCCGCGGTTGCTCGGCACCAGCGGCACGGTCACCACCCTGGCCAGCGTCCATCTCGGCCTGTCGCATTATGACCGCTCGGCGGTCGACGGGCTGATCGTGCCGGCCGCCTCGATGCGCAGGATCAGCAGCGACCTGTCGCGGATGAGCCTTGCCCAACGCGCCACCATGCCCTGTATCGGCAATGAGCGGGCTGATCTGGTCGTGGCCGGCTGTGCGATCCTCGAGACGATTCTGGATCTCTGGCCGGCCGAACGGCTCGGCGTCGCCGATCGCGGTATCCGCGAAGGCATATTGCGCCGGCTGATCGGTGGGAAAGCCTTATGAGCAAGGATGGTGGCGGGCTTCGGGTCCGGGTCAAGACGGCGCGGCGGCGGACGCCGCAATCGACGCGCTGGCTCGATCGCCAGCTCAACGATCCCTATGTGAAGCGCGCCAAGGCCGAGGGCTATCGCAGCCGCGCCGCCTACAAGCTGATCGAGCTGGACGAGCGATTCGGTTTCCTGCGCGGGGTGAGGCGGGTGGTCGATCTCGGCATCGCGCCCGGCGGCTGGAGCCAGGTGGTGCGGCGGCGCTCGCCCAAGACGGCGATCGTCGGCATCGATCTGCTGCCGGTCGACCCGATCGACGACGTCACGATCTTCCAGATGGACTTCATGGACGATGCCGCGCCGGACAAGCTCACCGAGGCGCTGGGCGGCGCCCCAGACCTGGTGCTGTCGGACATGGCGGCCAATACGGTCGGCCATCCGCAGACCGACGCGCTCCGCACCATGGCGCTGGTCGAGGCGGCGCTGGCCTTTGCGGTCGATGTGCTCGAGCCGGGCGGGGTGTTCGTCGGCAAGGTGTTCGCCGGCGGCGCCGACGCCTCGCTGGTCGCGGAGCTGAAGCGCAATTTCAAGACGGTGAAGCACGCCAAGCCGCCCGCGAGCCGCAAGGGCTCGTCCGAATGGTATGTCGTGGCGCAAGGCTTCAAGGGACGGCGAGAAACGGTATCCGAGGAATAGCCGTCATGCCGGACTTGTTCCGGCATCCATTCCTCCTCTCGCGCTGGCACCGGTGCGGCGCGATGGCCCCAGAAAAGTCCTGGGTGACGGTTGGCGTGGCTGGCCGACGTCGCCAATGAAAACAAAAAGCCCGCGGATCGCTCCGCGGGCTTTTTTGGTATTCGTCGGACTCGAAGGGCTCAGCCCTCGTAGTCGCCGCCCAGATTCTGGTTGCGCGGCGGCGCGGCGGCGGTGAGGCGCAGCGCCTCGGCCGAAGCGGCGAGCGAGCCGATCTCGTCGGGCGTGTCCTCGTCATCGACCTGGACGCGCTGCAGGCCGGAAACGACTGCCTCTTCCAAGTGATTCGGGCGCACCGTCTCCTCGGCGATCTCGCGCAGCGCGACGACCGGGTTCTTGTCGCGATCGCGGTCGATCGTCAGGTCGGCACCGCCGGAAATCTGCCGGGCACGCTGCGCCGCGAACAGCACCAGATCGAACCGGTTGGGAATCTTGTCGACGCAATCCTCGACAGTGACGCGCGCCATGAACGGCTTCCTTCGCAAACAACGATAGAATGAAGACCGGCGATCTAGGGCGCAACCTGCCAGGAGTCAAGGAATCCGGCTTGCCCCCGTCACTCCGCGCGGCCACATCAGCGGAATGACCGAACCCGCCGTCCAGCCGAGCTTCACCGTCGACGGCAACCAGCTGACCATGCTCGATACCGGGCCGCGCCGGCTCGATGCGTTGATCGACCTGATCGCGGGCGCCGAGCGCACCCTGCGCATCATCTATTACATCTATGTCGACGACGCGGCGGGCACCCGGGTGCGCCAGGCGATGCTCGACGCGGCGGCCCGCGGGGTGACGGTGTCGCTCGTGGTCGACGGCCTGGGCAGCGAGCATGCCGAGCAGCATCGTTTCTTCGAGCCGCTGCGCGATGCCGGGGTCGATGTCTGCCGCTTCGTGCCGCGCTGGGGCCGACGCTATCTGCTGCGCAACCACCAGAAGCTGGCGCTGGCCGACGAGGCCCGCGCGATCATCGGCGGCTTCAACGTCGAGGACAGTTATTTCGGCACGCCCGCCGAACAGGCGTGGCGCGACCTGGGGCTGCTGGTGGTCGGCCCCGCGGCCCGGCATATCGCCGGCTATTTCGACGCGCTGTCGCGCTGGTCGAAGCAACCTCGGGCGCCGCTCCGCTCGCTGCGTCGCGCGCTCGGCACCTGGAGCGAGCCCGAGGGCGGGACGCGCTGGCTGTTCGGCGGCCCGACACGGCGCCTGTCCCCCTGGGCGCGCGCGGTGAAGCGGGACCTGGAAGGTGCCCAGGCGATCGACATCATCGCCGGCTATTTCGCGCCCAGCGCCGGCATGCTGAAACGGCTCGACCGGGCGGGCATGCGCGGCAGGGTGCGCATTGTGCTACCGTCGAAGAACGATCATGGCGCGGCGATCTGGGCGTCGCGCTTCACTTATGCCGGGCTGCTCCGGAAACGGGTCGAGATCTACGAATATCAGCCGACCAAGCTGCATACCAAGCTCTTCGTCATCGACGACGTGGTCTATATCGGCTCGGCCAATTACGACATCCGCAGCCTGTTCCTGAACCTGGAGATGATGCTGCGGATCGACGACAAGGCCTTTGCCGCGCATGTGCGCGCCTATGTCGACGGCGAGGTCGACCAGTCCGAGCGGATCACCGCCGCCCTGTACAAGGCACGCACCACCTGGTGGGTGCGCCTGAAACAGGCAGCCGCCTTCTTCGTGATGACCGTGCTCGACTATAATGTGACGAAGGGGCTCAATTTCGGGCCGCGCAAGCGGCTCGCGAAAAGGCCCTGACCCCTATTCCTTCCACGCCCAGTAAAGCTGGGCGGGCGGTACGTTCCACCACTCCATGTCGTGGTCGATTTTCGGAAGATAGGGTTCGATGAAATCGCGGCACTTGGGCGAGAATTGATAGACCAGAAAGGCGCCGCCCGGGCGCAGCACATCGGCCGTCGCCTGGCCGATCGCGTCGCCGACGCCGGCGGGCAGGGTCGAGAAGGGCAGGCCCGACAGGACATAATCGGCATGGTCGAAGCCATGGTCCTCGACGATCTGGCGCACGTCTGCCGCAGACCCGCCGACCGCGAGGAACCGCGGATCGGTGATCTCGTGGCGCAGATAGCGGATGAAGTCGGGGTTGGTGTCGATCGCGATATAGGTCGCGTCCGACGCGAGCCGCTCCAGGATATGCGGGCAGAAAGTGCCGACACCCGGCCCATATTCGACGAACAGCTTCGTGTTCTGCCAGTCCACCGGACCCAGCATCTTGCGGATCAGCTTGCCCGAGGAGGGAACGATCGATCCGACCATGACCGGATGTTTCATGAACCCTTTCAGGAACATGGCCCAGGGTGAGGACACTCCGGCGGCGGCCCGGCGCTGGCGCCGCGCTGCAGTGGTGGAAACGGTCACTGGCGATCCTTGTTTTGATGAGTCACGAGCATCTGTCGCAATAGTGTAACGAACATTCAAGTCTTAGGGTCCGCCGCAAAGGCCATGGGCGTCCCGTTCAGGGTTGCGCGCCGCCGCGAAGCGCCTAAGCGAGGCGCATGCGCGACGACCGGACCGGCCAGATCGTGGTGATCTTCCTCTCGCGGCGCACCGCCGTCGACGATGCCGGCTATGCCGCCGCCGCCGAGGCGATGGAGTCGCTGGCAAGGACCCAGCCCGGTTATCGCGGAATCGAAAGCACGCGCGGGCCCGACGGGTTTGGCATCACGCTCAGCTTCTGGGCCGACGAGGCCAGCGCGCTCGCCTGGCGCGACCATCCCGAGCACAAGGCGATCCGCGACGGCGGGCGCGAGCGCTGGTATGAAAGCTACGACGTCATCGTCTGCGCGGCACAGCGCTCCTATGGCTGGATCAAAGGGTGAAGGCACCCGGGGTCAATCGCGATTTCGCGCTCCTGTTCCTGGTGATGCTCACCATCGCGGCGGGCAACACCGCGCTGCAATCGATCCTGCCCGCGCTCGGCCGCTCGCTGAAAGTGCCCGACAGCGCGGTCGCCGCCGCCTTTTCGGTGTCGGCCCTGCTCTGGGTGATCGCCGCGCCTTATTGGGCCAATCGCTCCGACCGGCATGGCCGGCGGGCGATGATCCTGCTCGGCATCGGGGGTTTCTGCGTCTCGCTGCTGTTGTGCGGCCTGTTCCTCGCCGCCGGAATCAATGGCTGGATCAGCGGCACCGCCGCCTTTATCTGCTTCATCGGCGGCCGGCTGATCTACGGGACCTTCGGCGCCGCGGCGCCCCCGGCGGTCCAGGCGCTGGTCGCCGGGCGCACCAGCCGCGAGGAGCGCACGCGCGCGCTGACCCTGCTCGGGTCGGCGTTCGGGCTGGGCACGATCCTGGGGCCGGCGATCGCCCCGTTCCTCATCCTCGGCAGCATCGGCGCGGTCGAGATCGGGCTGTCGGGCCCGGCCTTCCTCTTCGCGCTGTTCGCCGCCTTCATCTATGTCGCGGTGGTCAAACGGCTGCCCAACGACCGGACGCCGCAGCCCGGCACGCACGGCGCCGCCAACGCCTATCCCTCGATCGGCGGGCAGAGCAGCGGCGCCAGCATTACCGCCGCGATCGAGCCGCACAGCGAACGCGTCGGCTATTTCGATCCGCGCGTCCGTGCGTGGATGATCGCCGGGCTGGTGATGGGCCATGCCCAGGCGATGACCAGCCAGGCGATCGGCTTCCTCGTCATCGACCGGCTCCAGCTCGCGCCGACCGACGCGCTCCAGCCGACCGGCATCGTACTGATGATGGGCGCGGGGGCAGCATTGCTGGTCCAATGGGGCATCATCCCGCTGCTCGACATGAAGCCGCGGCAATTGATGCTGGTCGGCCTGGTCATCGGCGCTGCCGGCTGCGCGCTGACCGGTCTCGCGACGTCGCTCTACGGCATCGCCACGGCCTATGCGCTGGCCTCGATCGGTTTCGGCTTCACCCGCCCCGGCTTCACCGCCGGCGCGTCGCTTGCCGTCGGGCATGCGGCGCAGGGCTCCGTCGCCGGCAAGGTCACCTCGATCAACGGCGCGTCCTTCGTGCTCGGGCCATCGATCGGAGTCGGGCTGTACGAGGCGCGGCACGCGCTGCCTTATCTGACAGCGGGTGCCGCGCTCATCCTGCTGCTCGGCTATTGCTGGTTCGCGCTGCGCGAACCGTCAGTCGCTGCCCTTCGGCCCATGCGGACGAAGCTGTCCGGGGGTGATGAAGCCGATCGGCTGGATGGCTGAGGCTTCCTGCTTCAGCCGTGCCGCCATCTGCTCATATTCGCGCTCCATGTCCGGCGTCACCGAGGCGCGCGAATCCTGCAGCGCTTCCTCGAAATGCGCCATCGTCACTTCGGCGGCCGACAAGGACTGGCGCAGCGCGATCAGGCCCGCCCGGCGCACCAGATCCTCCAGGTCGGCGCCGGTGAAGCGCTCGGTGCGGCTGGCCATCTCGTCGAGATCGACGTCCGGCGCGAGCGGCATCTTGCCGGTCTGGATCGCCAGGATACGGCGGCGACCGGCCTTGTCCGGCACGCCGACATAGACCAGCTCGTCGAACCGGCCCGGGCGCAGCAGCGCCGGGTCGATCAGGTTCGGCCGGTTGGTCGCGCCGATCACCACGACGGACTGAAGCTCCTCCAGTCCGTCCATCTCGGACAGGATCGTGTTGACCACGCGCTCGGTCACCTGTGGCTCGCCCAGGCCACCGCCCCGTGCGGGAACCAGCGAATCGAGCTCGTCGATGAAGATCACGCAGGGCGCCACCTGCCGGGCGCGGGCGAACAGCCGGGCGATCTGCTGCTCGGATTCGCCATACCATTTGCTCAGCAGGTCGGACGATTTGGTGGCGATGAAATTCGCCTCCGCCTCGCGCGCGACGGCCTTGGCCAGCAGGGTCTTGCCGGTCCCCGGCGGGCCATAGAGCAGGAAACCCTTGGCTGGTCGGATGCCGAGTCGGCGGAAGGCGTCCGGGTCCTTGAGCGGCAGCTCGACGCCTTCCTTCAGGCGCGCCTGCGCCTTGTCGAGCCCGCCGACATCCTCCCAGCGGACGCGCGGCGCCTCGACCATCACTTCGCGCATCGCGCTCGGCTGGACGCGCTTCAGCGCATCGAGGAAATCCTCGCGCGTCACGGCGAGCGTGTCGAGCACTTCGGGCGGGATGGTGCCCTCGGCGAGGTTGAGGCGCGGCATGATCTTGCGCACCGCTTCGATCGCCGCTTCGCGGGCGAGCGCGGCGAGATCGGCACCGACGAACCCATAGGTGGTCCGCGCCAGCTCGTTGAGGTCGACCTTGTCGCCCAGCGGCATGCCGCGGGTGTGGATGCCGAGGATCTCGCGCCGTCCGCGCTCGTCGGGCACGCCCACCACGATCTCGCGGTCGAACCGGCCGGGACGCCTGAGTGCCTCGTCGATCGCCTCGGGGCGATTGGTCGCGGCGATGACGACGACATTGGCGCGCGCCTCCAGCCCGTCCATCAGGGTCAGCAGCTGCGCGACGAGGCGCTTTTCCGCTTCGCCCGACACCTGGCCGCGTTTCGGCGCGATCGAATCGATTTCGTCGATGAACACGATCGAGGGCGCGTTCTTCGCCGCTTCCTCGAACACCTGGCGCAGCTTGCCCTCGGATTCGCCGTACGCCGACCCCATGATCTCGGGGCCGTTGATCAGGAAGAATTCGGCGGCGCTTTCATTGGCGACGGCCCGCGCGAGGCGGGTCTTGCCGGTACCGGGCGGCCCATGCAGCAGCACGCCCTTGGGCGGATCGACGCCCAGGCGCTGGAACAGCTCGGGATAGCGCAAGGGCAGCTCGACCATCTCGCGCAGCTGGTCGATCGTCGGGCCCATGCCGCCGATATCGTCATAGGTGACGTCGGCGCGGCGCGCCTCCTTCGGCTCCTCATATTCGGGGCGCAGCTCGATCTCGGTATTCTCGTCGACATGGACGACGCCCTTGGGCGTCGTGCCGATCACCGCGAGACGAATCTCCTGCAGCGCATAGGCGGGGGCGCGGAGGAATTGCTGCACGCCCGGCGGCATATTGTCGACGCGCTGCTGCCCGGCGGTCGCGACGACATCGCCCTGAGTCAGCGGCCGGCCGAAAAAAGTCCGTTTCAGCGCGTTGGACGATCCCTCGAGCCGCAGATTCTGCTGCGCCGGCGCGAACACCACGCGCGTCGCCGGCTTGGACTCGACCTTGCGCACCTCGACGAAATCGCCCGAGCCGGCACCGGCATTGGCGCGCTGCAGGCCGTCGATGCGGATGATCTCGAGCCCTTCGTCCTCGGCATAGGGCGCGACGGCGCGCGCCGGCGTGGTCGACTTGCCGACGATCTCGATCACATCGCCTTCGCCGATGCCCAGCGCCGCCATCAGCGCGCGCGGCATATGCGCCAGGCCGCGACCACTGTCTTCGGGCCTGGCATTGGCAACCTGCAATTTCCGAACCGGCGCTTCGCCATCGGCCATATGGTATCCCCTCGAGAAACTCGACGCTGAGCGCGCGAGATAGGATCGTTGTTCCGCAGATACGAGGGGAGCATTGCCTGCTTCGGATAAGCCACTGGAAGCAGACAAAAAAAGGGCCGACCCCAAAGGGCCGGCCTTGAAAGTTTTAGGAGAGGATGCCTGAAAGGCCTGCTCTATATGCGGCGCAGCGGTTTATGCTGCAAGTGCGAAAAGAGTCGGTGCAATTGCGTTTGGTGCAATCGGGGCTGGCAATTACACGAGGGACGATGGTAGATTTGGAACGCAGGGTATATGACGCGGCGCACAATGCGGCCGTAAAGGGAGCGTTTTTATCATGCGCAGATTGCCGCCGCTGACCGCGATCGAGGCGTTCGTGCAGGTTGCGCGCCTCGGCTCGATCAAGGCCGCATCGCAGGAACTCGCTCTGTCCCCGCCCGCGCTCAGCCGCCGGATCCAGGCGCTCGAGCGCTTCATCGGCAAGCCCTTGTTCGATCGCCGGCATCAGGCGGTCGTGCTCAATGCCGATGGCGAACGCCTGCTGGCGCAGATCGCGCCGGCGCTCGACAGCCTGTCCGACGCGGTCGAGGTGATGACCAGCGGTACCGATGTGCTGCGCCTGCGGCTCGGCATCCTGCCGCTGTTCGCGTCGCAGCGGCTGTTCCCCCGGCTCGCCGAATTGCGCGCCAAGCATCCCGAGCTCCATCTCGACATTGATACGGCGGCGCATGGCCTTGCCAGGCTGGGCGACGGGCTCGACGCGGTGATCGCCCTGGCGCGGGAGATCGACCCGGCACTTTACGGCAAGCGGCTGGATCGCAATTCGGTCTATGTCATCGGCGCGCGCGACCTGGTCGAGCGGGCCGATCCCATCACCCGGCCGAAACAGCTGGCCGGGCTCACCGCGCTGGTCCACCGCGACATGCCCGACACCTTCACCGCCTGGCGCCGCGCCGCGGGGCTTGACGATCTCGAACCGCTGGCGATCGACCATTTCGATTCGGGCGCGCTGATGCTCGAAGCGGCAGCGCAGGGACTCGGCATCGCTTTCATGCACGAAAGCCATTTCGAGGACGCGCATGACGACCGGCTGGTCAAGCTGTTCGATATCGAGGTGGAGAGCCCGTACAGCTACTGGTTCGCCTGCCGGCCCCGCGCCCTCGCGCAGCGCCCGGTGCGCCTGTTCCACGACTGGCTGATCGAAACGATCGGCGATCCGGGCGTGTGAGAAAAGCCCCTCCCGGGAGGGGAGGGGCTTTAGAAGATTACGCGGCGCGTGCCGTGACGATCTTGCCCGGCTCGCGCGGCGGCTCGCCCTTGGGCAGCGCATCGACATGCTCCATGCCCGACGTCACTTCGCCCCACACGGTATATTGGCCGTCGAGGAAGCGCGCGTCGTCGAAGCAGATGAAGAACTGGCTGTTGGCACTGTTCGGGCTCTGCGAGCGCGCCATCGAGCACACGCCGCGGACATGGGGCTCGCGCGAGAACTCGGCCGGCAGGTTGGGCTTGTCGGATCCGGACATGCCGGTGCCGGTGGGGTCGCCGCCCTGGGCCATGAAGCCCGGGATCACACGGTGGAAGACGACGCCGTCGTAAAAGCCGTCATTGGCCAGCTCGACGATGCGCGCGACATGCTGGGGCGCCAAATCGGGGCGCAGCTTGATCGTCACGTCGCCGCCGTCCAGCGTCAGCGTCAGGGTTTCGGGGGAATCGGCCATGTCGGGCTCCTGAAGAAATGGGTCCCCGCACCTAGGGGCGGTCTTCGATATCCGCAATGGCGGCGTGAATTCGAGGCGCGGCCCGCCGACGCTGTCTTGTTGATTTGGCTTTGCCGCCCGGCGAGGGTAGAGGCGGGCATCGCGACGGCTTTGGGAGGTCAGGATGAGCGAGACCGAACTGACCCAGCCCGAGTCGGACACCGAGACCGGCCAGCTCGACGAGGATGACCGGCTGAAGCCGGAATTCGTCAGGGCCGTGCTCGACGCGGTCGATGCGGGCGATCCCGAGGCGGCGCGCGCACTGGTCGAGCCGCTGCATCCCGCCGACATCGCCGATCTGTTCGAGCTGACGCCGCACGAAGAGCGCGCCGATCTCGCCAAGGCGATCACCGACCTGCTCGACGCCGACGTGTTCGCCGAGATGAATGATTATGTCCGCGAGGACCTGATCGACGCGCTCGAGCCGCACCAGGTCGCCGACATCGCCTCCGAGCTCGATACCGACGACGCCGTCGCGATCATCGAGGACATGGAGGAGGACGACCAGCGCGCCGTGCTTCGCGCGCTCGACCCGGATGACCGCGCCGCGATCGAGGAAGCGCTCTCCTATCCCGAGGAATCCGCCGGCCGCCTGATGCAGCGCGAGCTGATCGCGGTGCCCGAGCATTGGAGCGTGGGCGACGCGATCGACTATCTGCGCGGCCATGAGGAGCTGACGACCGATTTCTGGGAGATCTTCGTGGTCGACCCGGCGCACAAGCCGGTCGGCACCTGCCAGCTCTCCTGGATTCTCCGCACGCCGCGCACCGTCTCGATCGGCGACGTGATGAAGCGCGAGCAGACGCTGATCCCGGTCGACATGGACCAGGAAGAAGTCGCGCTGCGGTTCCAGAAATATGCGCTGATCTCGGCCGCCGTGGTCGATGCCAGTGGCCGGCTGGTCGGCATGATCACGGTGGATGACGTGGTCCACATCATTCAGCAGGAAGCCGGCGAAGACGTGCTGCGCCTGTCTGGCGCGGGCGATGGCGACATCAACGAGCCGATCCAGCTGACCGTACGCACGCGAATCACCTGGCTGATCGTCAATCTCGGCACGGCGATGCTCGCGGCCTCGGTGGTCGGGCTGTTCCAGGGCGAGATCGGACGATTCGCCCTGCTCGCCGTGCTGATGCCGATCGTCTCGGGCATGGGCGGCAATGCCGGCACCCAGACGCTGGCGGTGGTCGTGCGCGCGCTCGCCACCAACCAGCTCACCAGTTCCAACACGCGGCGCATGATCATGCGCGAATTCACCATCGCCGCCGCCAATGGCTCGATGCTCGGCGTGCTGATCGGGCTCGGCACCTATGTCATCTTCGGCAATAGCGATCTCGCCATCGTCATCGCCATGGCGATGGTGATCAACAACCTGATCGCCGGGCTGTCGGGCGTACTGGTCCCGGTCGGGCTGGAGCGCGCCGGGGTCGATCCGGCGGTATCCTCGGCGGTGTTCGTGACGATGATGACGGACGTGATGGGATTCTTCTCGTTCCTCGGCCTTGCCACCCTATGGGGTCTTGGCGGCTGACCCACGACTACCCAAATCGCTGAAATGCCGCTGCATCTTACCAAGGTCGCGTTTGCCGCTACTGGCGTCGACCATCTCGCCGAACGGCTGCTGCTGCGCGCCGAGGCCGGGCCGGTATTCCTCACCACACGCTATCTGCCCAAGCGGCACGAGGAGATTGCGGGACAGGGCTCGCTGTTCTGGATCGTCAAGCACCAGCTCATCGCGCGCTCGCCGATCCTTCGTTTCGGCGAGGCGGAGGGAGGACGCGTCGCCATCCATATCGACTCGAAACTGATCCTGACTCAGGCCCGGCCCAAGCGCGCCCATCAGGGCTGGCGCTATCTCGAAGACGCAGACGCGCCGGCCGATCTCGACGGCGACATGGTGGTGGGCGATCAGATGCCGGCGGCGCTGATGGGCAAGCTCGCCGGGCTGGGGCTGATTTAAGGCGCCGGCAGCTTGCCGCAGCTTACAGGCCCGCCGGCGACTGCCTTCACGGTGCAGGCTGGCTTGCCATAGACGGTGGCGGCACCGAGGCCGGTCGTGGTCACCTTCGCGGTAAAGCGCGCGGTCGCCCGCATCTCGCCCGGGCCGTCGAGCAGCAGGACCAGGTCTCCAGCGTTCAGCGCCGTCGCGTCGATCCCGCCCGATCCGTTGGCGGTCAGCTGAACCCTCGCGGCGCGCCCGCCCAGCTTCATGCTGCCCGATCCGAGCATCGTCGCGTTGAACTGATCGGCCTCGATCGCGCCGGCGTCGATCGCGCCGCTGCCGGTCACCGACAGATCGATGCGCTGGCCCCGGACCAGGCCGGTGACGCTCAGCCGCCCGCCGCCCACCACGATCCCGCTGCGGATCGCCAGGGTCGACACGGTGATCGCCGGCGCGCCCTTGCTGCCGGCGACGGGTTGCTCGCCCCAGCCATTGATGCCGGCGCGGACGATCAGCGTGGTCCCCTCGACCCTGATATCGAGCCCCTCGATCGCGCGCGCGTCACCCGAGGCCCGCGCGCCGGGCGACTTGCCGGTCAGGAGCTGGACCTGGAACGGTCCGTCGATACGGATCCGGTCGAAGCTGCCGACCGCATAGGTCCGTTCGGCGGCACCGGCGGTAACCGGCAGGGACAGCAGCAGGGGCGCGAGCAGGAACCGGATCATTCGTCCGGCATCGCCCCAATCGCGCTTTCAGGCAAGAGCGGCGATCCGCGGTTCAGCCGCCGCACTTCACCTCGCCCGACCCCATCTTCGAGGTTGCGCATTTGGCGTCCGGGCCGAGATCGACATCGCCCGATCCCATCATCGACACCGTGGCACCACCCTTCACCGCGGCGCGCACGTTGCCCGAGCCGGCGATCGACACTTCGGCGCCCTGGGCGGTCAGGCCGGGCGCATCGACGCCGCCCGATCCGGCGATGTCGATGGTCAGCTTCTTGGCGCTGCCCTTCAGGCTGATGTCGCCCGATCCAGCGATCGAGAATTTGCCGGTCTCGACATTGATCGCGGCGACATCGAGCGTGCCCGATCCCGCGCTCGACCCGTCGAAGCGCTGGCCCTCGACCCGGTCGACCGCCATGTCGCCGGAACCGGTGATGCTTGCCTCGGCGATACGCGGCATCGTGACGAAGATCTTCACGCCCTTGTGGTCGCCGCTGCCCCAGCTGAAATTGTTGCCGTCGATCCGCCCGACCCGCAGCGTATCGCCGACCTTCTCGATCTTGAGCTTGTCGAGCTGCTCCGAGGGCCCTTCCGCGCGCACCGAGAAGCCGGTGCCGACACGGACATCGACATCGTCCGAGCCGCGCAGCTCGACGCCGGTGAAATCGGCCACCGAATAGCTGCGCGTGGCGCCGCTGCCCGACCCGGCGATCCCGGGTTTCGACTCTTCGCCGCTCGACGAGAAAGAGCAGGCCGTGAGCGGGACTGCCGCCAGCGGCAGGGCCAGGATCAGGGCAACGAAGCGCATGGAATTCTCCTTGTGTGTATTGGTTTAATAACACACCGTGGCAGGCCATGCAAATGAAAAGGGGCGGCCGTTGCCGGCCGCCCCTTCCGTGTGGAGTTCGGACTCCCGCGATCAGGCGGGGGTCTTGTCCTTGTTGTGGATCGCCGCCGCCTTGCGGAGGATCTCCAGGATCTTTTCCTGCGCGGTCGGCTCGTCGACCTGCTCCATCGCGGCGAGTTCGCGCGCGAGGCGGCTGGTCGCCGCTTCGAAGATCTGGCGCTCCGAATAGCTCTGCTCGGGCTGGTCGTCCGCGCGGAACAGGTCGCGGACCACTTCGGCGATCGACACCAGGTCGCCCGAATTGATCTTCGCTTCATATTCCTGGGCACGGCGCGACCACATGGTCCGCTTGACGCGCGGCTTGCCGGTCAGGGTATCGAGCGCTTCGCGAAGCGTCTTGTCCGACGACAGCTTGCGCATGCCGACGCTTTCAGCCTTGTTGGTCGGTACGCGGAGCGTCATGCGCTCCTTTTCGAAGCGAAGGACATAGAGTTCGAGTTGCATGCCGGCGATTTCCTGCCGTTGCAGCTCGATGACACGGCCAACGCCGTGCTTGGGGTAAACGACATAATCGCCGACGTCGAAGGACAGCGCCTTGGCAGCCATTCCGTTGAGCCTTTCCGTGGACTGGTTCCCCTGAGGGTGCGCGGCGGCAGCGGGGCTGCGTGCGCGCGATAAGGGGGTGTTGATTTAAACGTCTCCAGCCGGATGACGCGAATCCGCGCCTCCGTCCTACCTCATGTAGCAGAGTCGTAATAAAATTACCAGACGCAGCACGCCCATTGCGGGCAACCCCCGCGAAAAATCGTACGGAAACGACTAAAAATGCCGGCAATCAGTCGCCCGAGCCGGGCTCCGGCGAGAAGTATTTGTCGTACTTGCCGTCTTCGCCCTTGTGTTCGTCGGCATCCGCCGGGGTCTGATCATTCTTGCGCGTGACGTTGGGCCATTGCGACGAGAAAGTGTTGTTCAGCTCCAGCCATTTCTCGAGACCGCTCTCGGTGTCGGGCAGGATCGCCTCGGCCGGGCATTCGGGCTCGCACACGCCGCAATCGATGCACTCGCTGGGATTGATCACCAGCATGTTCTCGCCTTCGTAGAAGCAATCGACCGGACAGACCTCGACGCAGTCCATGTACTTGCACTTGATGCAGGCATCGGTGACGACGTAGGTCATTGCATACTCCCCAGTTCGGAACGCCAAGGGTCCGACGAAACGACCCGTCTGCTATGCCCGGTCGCCGCCCTCGTCAATCTTCGGACGCCTGATGCGAGACGTTCTCAATGACCAGGTCGGTATAGCAGGCCTGCGCCTCGGGCGCTGGCCCACGCCGTGACGGCAGTGCCTCGACCCTGATCGCGCGCACCCGCGCGCCCTGGACAAAAGCGATCACGCTGCCGACGCGCACACTGGCATGAGCGCGGTCGATTGCCCGGCCGTCGAGCCGCAAACGGCCTTCGCCGGCGATCTTCTGGGCGGCGCTGCGGGTCTTGGCGAGGCGCACGAACCAAAGGAACCGGTCGAGCCGCATCGTCGCGCCTTCCGCCGCGCCGCTAGCCATGCGTGGACCGAAGGCCCGCGAGCGCGGCGAAGGCATTGTCGCGCGGCGGCGGCGCCACCTTTGCCCTGGTCAGCCCGCGCCACACCCAGCGCGGCGCGCCTTCCTGCGCCGGCGCGGTGCGGAAACCGAGCGCCGCCATCAGTCGCGCCAGCGTCTCGGGCGTCACGCCGATCGAGGTGGCGAGCGCCGGGTCAGGCGCGAACGGCTTGCGCCCCGCGCGCGCGTCATGCGCTGCCCGCGCGATCCGCTCGGCCAGATCGACCCGCACTGCCTGGTTGCCGAGCGGGCGATAGCCATGGGCGAGCGTCGCGCCCTGTGCGCCACGCGCCAGCACGCTGGCACCCTCGGGCGGCGCCGAATCCGGCGCGCCTCCGGCCTGCGCCGCGATCAACATGCGCCGCCACCGCGCCGGCCCGGGCTTCAGCAATCGCGGATCGAACAGGTCCAGCGCGCCGATCGTCACCCCGATCGTGCGCAGCCTTTTGCGGGCGCCCGCGTCGAGCGCGTCGACCGCGGCATCGATCCCGCCGCGCGCGACGATCCCGCCCGCCCCGACCAGCGCCGCCGCGACCGCGCGGAGCGGCGGCGCGGCGGCCGGATCGCGCTGCGTGTCGTCGAGCGCGACCAGCCCCGGCAGGCGCCGCGCGATCTGGCCGGCCAGCCACGCCTCCAGCCGTGCCCGTACCCGCGCCTGCAAGCCCCGTTCAAGACAGTCGAGCGCGCGATCCAGCTTGAGACGCGGCCGTGCCAGCGAAGGGCCGGGGCTCAGTTCGGCGACATGCAGCCCCTCCCACAGGATCGCCGGTCGCGCGCTGTCGTCGATCGCCAGCGCCGCATCCTCGGCTGCCGCCAGCTTCTCCCCTCGCCGCGCCCGCTCATCGCCCAGCCGGCGTTCGGCCGCCGCCAGCAACAGCCTTTTGTCGCCATGCCGCGCGTCGGCGGCGACGGTGAAGCGGAAGCCGTCGAGCCGCCCGATCGCATGCTCCTCGACCATCACTTCGCCCTCGGGCCCGATCGTCACCGGCAGGGCCCCCTTGTCGGCACCGATCTGGCGCAGCAGCATCGTCGTGCGCTTGTCCACGAAACGCTGAGTCAGGCTGAGATGCAGCGCGTCCGACAGCCGCTCCTCGACCGCCGCCGCCCGCGCCGCCCAGTGCGCCGGGTCGGCCAGCCAGTCGGGCCGGTTCGCGATATAGGCCCAGCTCCGCGCCGCCGCGATCCGCCCGGCCAGAGTCTCGACATCGCCCGCGACATTGTCGAGCCGCGCGATCTCCTCGGCGAACCAGATGTGCGGGATATGGCCGCTGCCTTCGCTGAGATGCCCGAACACGCGCCCGGCGAAACGGGCATGCGGATCGACGCCAAGCTTGCGGAAATCGGGCAGGCCCGCCGCCGCCCAGAGCCTTTTGACCATCGCCGGCGAGCGCACCCGGTCGCGCACCCACGCCTCTTCGGCCAGGCGTTTGAGCACCGCGAGGTCGGTCGCCTGCGGCGCCGCGCGCAGCACGCGCTCTGCCGGACGCGCTTCCAGGCTGGCGATCAGCGCATCCACGCTTGCCATGTCGGGGGCGCCGTCGCGCCAGTAGAGGAAGTCGAGCCGCGGGAAGCGGTGCTCCTCGATCGCCAGCACTTCTTCGGGCGTGAACGCGCCCGGCCCTTCATCGACCAGCGCGCCGAAGGTCCCGTCGCGCTGGTGCCGCCCGGCGCGCCCGGCGATCTGCGCCATCTCGGCCACGGTCAGCCGGCGCTGGCGATGCCCGTCGAACTTGTCGAGGCTGGCAAAGGCGACATGCGACACGTCCATGTTCAGCCCCATGCCGATCGCGTCGGTCGCGACGAGATAATCGACCTCGCCCGCCTGGAACATCGCGACCTGGGCATTGCGCGTGCGCGGGGAAAGCGCGCCCATCACCACGGCGGCGCCGCCGCGCAGCCGGCGCAGCATCTCGGCGACGGCGTAGACTTCCTCGGCCGAGAAGGCGACGATCGCGGAGCGCTTGGGCAGGCGCGAGATCTTGCGCGCGCCGGCATAACTCAAGGTCGAGAAACGCGGCCGGTTGAGGATCTCGATCCCCGGCACCAGCGCCTTGAGCATCGGCCGCAACGCCTCGGAACCAAGGATCATCGTCTCCTCGCGGCCGCGCGCGCGAAGGATACGGTCCGTGAAGACATGCCCGCGCTCGGGGTCGGCGCCCAGTTGCGCCTCGTCGATCCCGACAAAGGCCAGGTCCCGGTCGACCGGCATGCTCTCGACGGTGCAGAGGAACCAGCGCGCGTCCTTCGGGACGATCTTCTCCTCGCCGGTGATCAGCGCGACCTGGTTGGCGCCCTTGATCTTGACCACCCGGTCATAGACCTCGCGGGCGAGCAGCCGCAGCGGAAAGCCGATCATGCCGCTCGAATGGCCGCACAGCCGCTCGACCGCCAAATGGGTCTTGCCGGTATTGGTCGGGCCCAGCACCGCGGTGACCGGAATGTCGGTGTCACGCCTCATCGTGAAACCAACATCGCGTGCCGATCGCGCCGGCGCAACCTGCGACAATCGAAAACTGCCCTAACCATATCGAATGCTTGATGGATTCGGGATGCGC
Organism: Sphingomonas sp. BL-S-30; assembly: GCF_055521475.1. Classification (NCBI taxonomy): domain Bacteria; kingdom Pseudomonadati; phylum Pseudomonadota; class Alphaproteobacteria; order Sphingomonadales; family Sphingomonadaceae; genus Sphingomonas; species Sphingomonas sp. BL-S-30. The sequence goes on from NZ_CM145481.1 coordinate 4,431,698, forward strand.
GACCCCTATGGCGAATCGTCGCAGGGCCGCCACGTTTCGCCGCGCCCGCCCTGCCTGGAAACGTTCCTTAATTTGACTTTAGGACAATGCCGCCACAGTCATGCGGCCTCGCGCCGGGGGGTTCAGTCATTTCAGTCGGCGCCGCGACCTTGGGGGCGGACAGCCTTTGTTCTTGCGCAGTGATCATGGCTCGGATCTGACGGGGGGCACCGCAACCCTGTCGTTCGGCCGGGCGATCGTCCCCGTGGCGGAACCACGGACGATCGATCGCCTGCGCGACGCGATCGGCCGGATCGACTGGACGCCCGATCTCGGATCGCGGATCGGCTCGCTCGACTGGTGGCGCGGCGCCGCGACCTGTGCCGCGCTCTGCGCCGCCACCTGGATGTTCGCGCCCGGCTTCGACAGGACGATTCCGGGTATCGCGCCGCCCGCGCTCGACGGCGCCGACTGGGACGAGGCGCGCGCCCAATCGATCGCGCCGCTCGCCTGGGGCGCCGATACCGGGCGGCACATGGCCGCGAACGATCTGGTCGCGCCGCTGTCCGAAACGCCCGAACGCCCGATCATCGACGTCACGACCCTGTTCGGCACCGGCGACAGTTTCACGCGCGTGCTGCGGCGCGCCGGCGTGTCCGAAGGCGAAGCGTCGACCACCGCGCAGCTCGTCTCGGGCGCGGTCGGCACCGCCGAGCTCAAGCCCGGCACGCCGATCGACATGACGCTCGGGCGCCGCCCGAACCGCACCGTCGCCCGCCCGCTCGAGCTCCTGTCCTTCCGCGCGCGCTTCGATCTCAATCTCAGCGTGTCGCGCGTGAACGGCGCGCTTGTCCTGACGCGCCACCCGATCGTGATCGATCACACCCCGGCCCGTTTCCAGGGGCTGGCCGGGCGCAGCCTCTATCGTTCGGCGCGCGCCGCCGGCGTGCCCGCCAAGATCGTCGAGGCCTATATCAAGGCGATGGCGACGCGCCTCTCGGTCGGCCGCGACGTCGGCGCCGGCGACACGTTCGACATCATCGTCGAACAGGCCCGCGCGGCGACCGGCGAAGTCCAGATCGGTGGCCTGATGTTCGCCGGGCTCGACCAGGCCCGCAAGAAGACGCGGCTGATCAAATGGAATGACGGCCAATGGTATGAGGCGTCGGGCCAGTATGAGCGGCGCGGCACCATGGGCATGCCCGTCGCGGGCCATGTCACCTCGACCTTCGGCCTGCGCCGCCATCCGCTGCTCGGCTTCACCCGCATGCACAAGGGGCTTGATATCGGCGCCCCCTATGGCGCGCCGATCCATGCGGCAATGGCCGGTATCGTCGCCTTTGCCGGGCGCAATGCGGGGTACGGCAATTTCGTGAAGCTGGCGCATGGCGGCGGCATCGGCACCGGATATGGCCATATGAGCCGGATCGCGGTCCGCTCCGGCACCCGCGTCGCCGCGGGGCAGGTCATCGGCTATATCGGCTCGACCGGCCTGTCGACTGGCCCGCACCTCCATTGGGAGGTCTGGAAGAACGGCATCGCGGTCAATCCGCGCTCCATGTCCTTCACCAGTATCGCGCAGCTCTCGGGCGACGCGCTGCGCGCGTTCAAGGCGCGCTATGCCAGCCTGATGGCGGTAAAGCCCGGCGCCCGCTGATACCCCTCCCTTGTCAGGGAGGGGGAGAATGTCAGCGCCCCTGTGAGCGCCAGCGCTTCAAGGTTCGGCCGATGATCAGGTCTTCGTTGCCGACTTCGCGCCAGAGCTCGGAGAAGAGCGGGTCCTCGGAGGCCGGGCGCTTGCTCTCTTCCAGCCCGTCGAACGACACGCGGATCGGGATGGCGACGCCTTCGCCGCAGATGATGCATTCGCGGTTGCGCAGTGCCGGGATCGAATCGAGAAAACCGCGCGCGCCCTCCGGCATGGCCGCCCGGACGAATGCCTGGTCGCGATCATTGTTCAGGCGCATCGAGATGATCGTGCCGAGCTGCGACAGCACGCCTTCGGCAAGGTCCGACGGACGCTGGGTGATCAGGCCCAGCGACACGCCATATTTGCGGCCTTCCTTGGCGATCCGGCTCAGGATGCGGCCGACCGAGGAGCTGTCGGCGTTGCGCTCGTTCGGGATGTAGCGATGCGCTTCCTCGCACACGAGCAGGATCGGGCGTTGCGCCTCGCCGCGTGACCAGATCGCATAGTCGAACACCATGCGGCTCAGCACCGCGACCACGACGGACGTGATCTCCGACGGTACGCCCGACACGTCGATGATCGAGATCGGTTTGCCCCCGCCGGGCAGGCGGAAGATGCGTTCGATGAAGCCTGCCATGGTATCGGCGACGAGCATGCCGGAGAACATGAAGCTGTAGCGCGGATCGGCCTTGATCTCGTCGATCTTGGTCTTCAGCCGCAGATAGGGCGCGGTGTCGCCGGCACGGTCCATCTTGCCCATTTCGAGCTGGATCAGATTGGTCAGGTCGCTCAGCAGATACGGTACCGGCGCGTCGACCGTCAGCTTGGTGATTTCCTGGCCCAGCCGGCCCTTGGCGCGGGCCATCAACAGGCATTTGGCGAGAATGTCCGCGTCGATCTGATGCTCGGAGCCGCTCGAGGTGACGAACACCTCGCAATGCTCCTCGAAATTCATCAGCCAATAGGGCATCTGCAGGTTGGACACGTCGAACAGCGCGCCATTGTCCTTGAACGCCGCGCTATATTCGCCGTGCGGGTCGACCATCACGATATGGCCCTGCGGCGCGAGATCGCAGATCCGGTGGAGGATCAGCGCAGCGCTGGTCGATTTGCCCGTACCGGTCGATCCCAGCAGCGCGAAATGCTTGCCCAGCATCGCATCGACATACAGCGCGGCGCGGATGTCGCTGGTCGGATAGACCGTGCCGATCTCGATATTGGCGCGGTCATCCGCGGCGTAGATCTGCTTCAGGTCGGCGGTGGTCACCGGAAAGATACGGCAGCCCGGGGTGGGATAGCGCGTCACGCCGCGACGGAACTTGTACAGCTTGCCGGTCAGCCTTTCCTCATCGCCCTCGCCCAGGAAATCGACCTGCGCGGCGATGCGGTCGCCCGCGCCATCGGCCAGCTTCAGCGAGCGAATATTGGCGATCAGCCAGGCGGTGCCGACCCGCATCTTGATCTGGCTGCCGACCTGGCCGGCGCTTGCCGCAACGGGGTCGCTATGCCGCGACGCGTTTTCCAGCGCGCGCGCATCCAGCATCACCTGACTGCTCGATCCGGATATCTCGAACACGAACCCGATGGCGTCACCCGCTGCTTCGGGCAGCGCGACACCGGTACCGGCGGGCGCGGCATTCTCGAAAGCATGGCTGCCCAGTATCTCGGTCATTCCTCGGTTTCCCCCGGTGTCGTTCATCCGAGCTATGCCGAAGACTGGTAAATATTGCGTGTGCCGGCGGGGTGCCGCCGAGCTCCTAGAAGCGCCGGGCGACCCATCCGGCGGTCCAGCCGAACAGGATCGACAGGGCCACGGCCGTCAGGCCGTAGGTGAAGGACCAGCGATCGGCCGAGCGGGCGACGAAGCGCTCGAACCCCGATTTGCGGATGTCGATGTCGCGGGTCGCCGCCGCCAATACGCGGCCGTCGCGGATCAGGAAGGTTTCCGCGGTGAAGCGCCCGACCGGCACGCGTGCCGGGATGGTCACGCGGGCGCGGTACAGCACCCCGTCGGTGATCTCGACCGCGCCCGGCGCCTCGAAATACAGGCCGGACCGGCGCTTCAGGTCGACCAGGCCGCGCGCGAACCGGTCCTGCTCGTCGGCCGGCGCGCTGCTTGCCGGGGAAAGCTGCAGGCTGTTCAGGCCAAGCTCGTAGATCGCCTGAGTCCGCTGATCGACCAGTTGGGCAACCGGCCGCGACGAAGCAATGGCGTAGAAGCTCGGCGCGGAGCGATAGCGCAGCCGGGCCGCATTGACCCAGATGCCGGCCACCTTCTCCTTCTCGCGCACCAGGATCGACTGGACCGGCCCCTTCACCACCACGACGATGTCGGTCGGCTTGTCGTCGTCCGGCAGCCGCCCGCCGGGATAGAGGATCGCCCCGAACAGCAGCAGTTCGGCACCGGTGAAGCTATAGGCGATCTCGATGTCGCGCTGCGAGACGTCGGGTACCAGCACTGGCTTGGATTGGCCCATCAGCAGCGGCACGAGCAGCAGGAGGAGCAACCGCTTCACGACAGCTCGACCGAATAGATCTCGTCCGGCCGCCAGCCCAGGCCGAGGCCGATGCGGAAGGCGACGAGCAGCACGATGATCGCCAGCGCGAGGCGGAGATATTCCGGCTTCACCTTGGTCGCGAAGCGCGCGCCGACCTGCGCCCCGGCAACCGATCCGAGCAGCAGCAGCGCGGCCAGCACGATATCGACGGCCTTGGTCGTGGTGGCATGGACCATCGTCGCCATCGCGGTGACGAACAGGGTCTGGAACAGCGAGGTACCGACCACGACCTGCGTGGTCATGCCGAGCAGATACAGCATCGCGGGCACCAGGATGAAACCGCCGCCGATACCCAGCAATATGGTCAGGATGCCGACGAAGAAGCCGAGCAGCAGCGGGGCAAGCGGCGAAATATAAAGACCGGACCGGTAGAAGCGCGTCCTGAGCGGCAGCGCCGCGACCAGCGGATGGTGCCGGCGTTTGCGCGGGCGCGGCGGCGCCCCCGTGCGGCTGGCGCGAATCGCGGTCCAGCTCTCCTGCGCCATCAGCCCGCCGATCGAGCCGAGCATCAGCACATAGACGATCGCGATCACCGTATCGATCTGGCCGCTCGCCTGGAGCAGCTTGAACAGCCAGCCGCCGAACAGCGACCCGACCAGGCCGCCCGCGACCAGCACGCCGCCCATCTTGGTGTCGACCCCGCCGCGCCGGAAATGCGCGAACACGCCCGACACGCTGGCGCCCGTCACCTGGCTCGCGGCCGAGGCGGCGGCGACCGTGGGCGGGATGCCATAGACGATCAGCAGCGGCGTCGTCAGGAATCCGCCGCCGACCCCGAACATGCCCGACAGCAGCCCGACGCCCCCGCCGAGCAGGACGATGACGAGCGCGTTCACCGAGAGGTTGGCGATGGGCAGATAGATGTCCATTGCCCAAGGCGGATATCCTGTTCGGGGCGCCGCGGAAAGCGCGACGCGGAGAATATCGGCCGGCGCGGCGAATCGAGCGGCGTCACCGGCAATCGGCGGCAGAATTGTCCGGATATTGCCCTCAGAAGACCGCTAGTTCCGGCTGGACTTGAAGTGGGATCGGGCCTTAGCGTGCAAGCCGCTTTCGGGAGAGTTCGATGAAGCTCGCACTGCGTCTGGCACTCCTCGGTCTCGCGCTCGCGCCTGTCACCGCACTTGGCGACAACAGCCCCCAGGTCGTGATGGCGACGCCCGGTGTCGGCGATGGCGGCGCGATCCGGTCCTTCACCGCGCGTTTCAGCCAGCCGATGGTGCCGCTCGGCGATCCCCGCGCGCCGTCGCCATTCGGCGTCACCTGCGCCGTGGAGGGCGAGGGGCGCTGGGTCGATCCGCAGACCTATGTCTATGACTTCAGCAGCGGCCTGCCCGGCGGCACGAGCTGCAGTTTCGCGGTGAAGAGCGGGCTGAAAAGCGTCTCCGGCTATGCCGTGACCGGCCAGCAGGAATTCAAGGTCGATGCCGGCGGTCCGGTCGCGCGCGCCGTGCTGCCCGGACAATATGGCGGGGAGATCGAGGAGGATCAGGTGTTCCTGATCGCCGCCAATATGCCCGCCACCGTCTCCTCGGTCGGCGCCAATGCCTATTGCGCGGTCGACGGCATCGGCGAGAAGATTCCGGTCGACGTGCTCGCGGCAGACCTGCCCGGCAAGCTGCTCGGCGAGATGGGCACGGACAATTGGAATGTCCGCAGCTTCCTGGAAAGCGCCGGCCTGCCCGCGGCGGTGCCGGCCAACGCCGCCGACAGGCAAAGGGCCTATGCGAGCGTCACCGCGCTGAAGTGCCGCCGTCCGCTGCCGCCGGGGCGCGACATGGCGCTGGTCTGGGGCGCGAACATCGCCGGCGCGGGCGGCAAGCTCGCCGGCGCCGAGCAGCGTTTCGACTATACCGTGCGCAAACCCTTCACCGCACGCTTCGAATGTTCGCGCGTCAATGCCCAGGCCGGGTGCAGCCCGGTCGAGGCAGCGCATGTCCGCTTCACCGCGCCGATCGCGATGAGCCTCGCCGAGCAGATCCGCATCACCACAGCCGATGGCAAGGCGATCGCGCCGGTGTTCGACAAGGACGAAAAGAAGAAGGCGACGATCAGCGACATCACTTTCTCGGCACCGCTGCCGCCGGCGACCGTCGCGAAGCTGACGCTGCCCGCTGGGGTCAAGGACGAGAGCGGCCGGATATTGGCCAATGCCGAGCGCTTCCCGCTCGAGGTCCGTTTCGACGAGGCGCCGCCGTTGGTGAAGTTCGCTGCGCCCTTCGGCATTCTCGAGGCGAAGGAACAGGGCGTGCTGCCCGTCACGGTCCGCAATGTGGAGCCCTCGCTCCGGGGGCTCAGCACCGCGATCGCCGGCACGTCGCTGCGCGTCGACGGCTCCGACGGCAAGGTCGCCGAATGGCTGCGCACCGTCGCGGATGCCGACGATTACGAGAGCCATCAGGAGAAGCGGGGCAAGGAATCGATCACGATCAACGATACCGGCTCGAAATCGATTCTCGCCGATGCCGGCGGGGCGCCGCTCCAGGTCGGCCTGCCCGGCAAGGGCAAGGATTTCGAGGTCGTCGGCATTCCGCTCGGCAAGCCCGGCTTCTATGTGGTCGAGCTCGCCAGCCCGGTGCTGGGCCAGGCCCTGCTCGGCCGCAAGGCGCCGCGCTATGTCGCCTCCGCCGCGCTCGTCACCAACATGGCGGTGCATTTCAAATGGGGCCGAGAACGAAGCCTTGCCTGGGTGACGCATCTCGACACCGGCAAGCCGGTCGCGGGCGCCGCGGTGCGCATCACCGACAGCTGCACCGGCGAACTGTTCGCGCGCGGCACCACCGATGCCAGCGGCGGCGTGTTCGTGCCGCAGGGCCTGCCCGAGCCGGAAACCTATGGCAGCTGCGAGAATGGCAGTTCGCATCCGCTGATGGTGTCGGCGCGCGAAGGCGATGATTTCAGCTTCACCCTCACCGCCTGGGGCGAGGGCATCCGGCCCTATGATTTCGACCTGCCTTACGGGTATCAGGCCAAGGGCGACATCCTCCACACCGTGTTCGATCGCGCGCTGGTCCGCCAGGGCGAGACGATCAACATGAAGCATATCCTGCGCACCTCGATCGGCGCGGGCTTCGGCATGGCGCCGGCGCTCGACGGGACGCTGCGTCTGTCGCATCGCGGATCGGACACGCAGTTCGACCTGCCGCTCAAGATCGACGCCAACGGCATCGGCGAATCGAGCTGGACCGCGCCGCAGGGCGCGCCAATGGGCGATTACGACCTGCAGGTGATCGTCGGCGACAAGACGATCTACACGTCGCAGTCGTTCAAGGTCGACGTCTACAAATTGCCGACCATGCGCGCGACGGTCAGCGGGCCGAAGGACGCCGCGGTCAGACCAAAGACGCTGCCGCTCGACCTGTTCGTCGGTTATCTCTCGGGGGGTGGGGCCTCCAACCTGCCGGTCGACCTGCGCGTCGGCTATTTCGGGCGAAGCGCCACGCCCGAGGGCTATGAGGGCTATAGCTTCGGCGGCAACGCCGTGCAGGAAGGGACCAAGCCGCTCGACGGCGACGGCGAGGAGGAGCAGACGCCGCTCCCGCCGACTCAGACCTTGCCCGCCACGCTTGGCGGCGACGGCACGACCAAATCGGTGATCGAGGTGCCGCAGGGCCTCGACGGCGCGACCGACATGCTGGTCGAGATGGATTATCAGGATGCGAACGGCGAAGTGCTGACTGCGTCGCGCCGCATCCCGATCTTCCCCTCGGCGGTGCAGATCGGCATCAAGACCGATGGCTGGCTGATGAAGCAGGACGATCTGCGCCTGCGCTTCGTCGCGCTCGACACCTCGGGCAAGCCGATCGCCAACCAGAAGATCTCGGTCGCGCTCTACAGCCGCAAGATCCTGACCGCGCGGCGCCGGCTGATCGGCGGCTTCTACGCGTACGATAACCAGATGAAGACCGAGAAGCTCGCGGGCACCTGCACCGCGACGACCGACGCGCAGGGGCTGGCCCAGTGCAAGGCCGATCCCGGCGTCTCGGGCGAGGTCTATGCCGTCGCGACGACGACCGACGCCAACGGCAATGTGGCGCGCGCCACCCGTTCGGTCTGGCTTGCCGGCGACGATGACTGGTGGTTCGGCGGCGACAATGGCGACCGCATGGACGTCGTGCCCGAACAGACCAGCTACAAGGCCGGCGAGACCGCGCGCTTCCAGGTGCGCATGCCGTTCCGCGAGGCGACGGCGCTCGTTACGGTCGAGCGGGAGGGCGTGCTGTCCTCCTATGTGACGACCTTGTCGGGCACTGACCCGGTGGTCGAAGTGAAGATGCCGGGTAGCTATGCGCCCGACGTGTTCGTCTCGGTCATGGCGGTGCGCGGGCGCGTCGAGGGCGGCTTCTGGAGCTGGGTCCACGGCATCGCGCAGAGCCTCGGCCTCGCCAGCGGCCCGCCCGCCGCGCCCGAGCCGACCGCGCTGGTCGATCTCGCCAAGCCCGCCTACCGCCTCGGCATGGCCAAGGTGAAGGTCGGCTGGGAAGCGCATCAGCTCCAGGTCGCGGTCAAGGCCGACAGGGAGAAATATGCCGCGCGCGACACCGCGCAGGTCGATGTGCAGGTGAAGACTCCCGACGGCAAGCCGGCGGCCACCGCCGATGTCGCCTTCGCCGCGGTCGACGAGGCGATCCTCCAGCTCGCGCCCAATGAAAGCTGGGACGTGCTGACCGCGATGATGGGCGAACGCTCGCTCTCGGTGCTCACGTCGACCGCGCAGATGCAGGTCGTCGGCAAGCGCCATTACGGCCGCAAGGCGGTCGAGGCGGGCGGCGGCGGCGGCAACGACATGTCGGGTCTCAACCGCGAGAATTTCCAGCCGGTGCTCTTGTGGAAGGGCCGCGTCGCGCTCGATGCCAACGGCCATGCCCGGATTCCGGTGGTGATGAGCGACGCGCTGTCCTCGTTCAAGCTGGTCGCGATCGCGACCGACGGCGCGCAACTCTTCGGCACCGGCATGGCGAGCGTCAGGACCGCGCAGGACCTGTCGATCTTCGCCGGCCTGCCGCCTTTGGTGCGCACCGGCGATTATTTCGCGGCGGGCTTCACGCTGCGGAACGGCTCGGGCAAGCCGATGAAGGTCACCGCCACGATCGACGTCACCCCACGCGTCGCGCAGGGCAAACCGCTGACCGTCATCATCCCGGCGGGCGGCGCGACGCCGGTTGCCTGGAACCTCACCGCGCCGGGCAATGTCGCCAATCTCCGCTGGCACGTCAGCGCCAGGGCGGAGAATGGCAAGGCGGCCGACCAGCTCACCGTCAACCAGGACGTCGTACCCGCGGTGCCGGTCGAAGTCTGGGCGGCGACGCTCGCCCGGGTCGGGACTGATACGATGATCCCCATCGCCCCGCCCGCCGGCGCGCTGCCGGGTCGCGGTTTGGTCGACATCAAGCTGGACGACACGCTCGCCCCGCCGCTCGCGGGGGTGCGCGCCTTCATGTCGGCCTATCCCTATGATTGTTTCGAACAGCGCCTGTCGCGCATCGTCGCTTTGGGCGATTCGGCGGGCTGGACCGCGCTGGCCGGCGCGATCCCGACCTATCAGGCGCCGGACGGGCTGCTGCGCTTCTGGCCGTCGGACTCGCTGGAAGGATCGGAGATCCTCACCGCCTATGTCCTGTCGCTGACGGCGGATGCCGGCCTGCCCATCCCCGAGGCATCGCGCACGCGCATGATCGAGGGGCTGAAGGCAGTGCTCGACGGCCGGCTGCGGCACGAGACCTATGGCGATGTCCGCCTGGAAAAGGTCGCTGCCTTCACCGCGCTGGCCCGGGCCGGCGCGGCGACGCCGGCGATGCTCGGCCAGATCAGCATCACGCCGAAAGAGATGCCGACCGCCAGCGTCGCGGATTATCTGATGGCGCTCGACAAGATCCCCGGCCTCGCCAACGGCACCGCGCTGAAGGCGGCTGCGGAAGGCGTGATCCGCTCGCGCATCGCCTATGAGGGCACAAGGCTCGATCTGACCGATGCGTCGAGCTCGGCCTGGTGGCTGATGTCGTCGAGCGACGAGGCCTCGATCAAGGCGCTGCTCGCCACGCTCGGCCGGCCCGGCTGGCAGGACGATGCGCCGAAGATGATGGTCGGCGTGTCGCTGCGCCAGATCCGCGGCCATTGGGACACGACCACCGCCAATGCCTGGGGCACCGTCGCCGCGCGCAAATTCGCGACGCTCTACCCGGCCGAGGCGATCACCGGCACGACCTCGCTCATACTGGGCAGCCGCACCGTCTCGAAAGCCTGGCCGCTCACGGTCGACCTGCGCCGGGCGAGCTTCCCGCTGCCCGCAACGCAGACGCCGCTCCGCCTCTCGCAATCGGGCGGTGCGGGGCCATGGGCGAGCGTCTCGGTCTCGGCCGCGGTGCCGCTGACCAAGCCGCTCAACGCGGGCTATCGCATGGCGCGCAAGGTCGATGTGGTGCAGGCGCGCACCAGGGGCGTGCTGACCCGCGGCGATGTCGTGAAGGTGACGATCACGGTCGAGGCGACCGCCGAGCGTAACTGGGTGGTGATCGACGATCCGATTCCCGCGGGCGGCACGATCATCGGCGATCTCGGCGGCCAGTCGAAGATCCTTGCCGACCAGGGCAGCAATGGCGGCGGCGTCGACTTCGTCGCGCTCGATGGCGAGGGCAAGCTGTGGAACGTCGAGGTCGGCGCCCAGCTCGCTTATGTCGAGCGCGGCAATGAGTCGTGGCGCGCCTTCTTCTCCTGGCTGCCCAGGGGCAAGCTGACGGTCAGCTATCTGGTCCGCCTCAACGGCGCGGGCCAGTTCAACCTACCGCCGTCGCGCGTCGAGGCAATGTACTCGCCCGCGATCCGCGCCCAGCTGCCCAATGCGCCGATGACGGTGGCGCAGCGGTGACCGGATGGAAGAGCCACGACGCCCAATACCGTTCGCCCTGAGCTTGTCGAAGGGCCGTTCTTACCTTCTCGACCGGGTTGAGATGGGACGGGCGAGGCTGCGTCGGATTCAGCCCGAGCGGTGGTGGGCGGCGTTGCGCACCAAGGCAGGCATGACCTTCGCCGGGATCGGCCTGGTCGCCCTGATCTATGCGGCGATCGATTATGCCACCCTGCCCCCGCCGCTTCCCGGCTATGTTCAGGTCCGCACGGCATGGCACCCCTCCGAAGCCTGGCTCTATGACCGCGACGGCAACCTCATCGACAGCGCGCGGGTCGATTTCGCCGCGCGCCGGCTCGGCTGGACGCCGCTCGACAAGGTCTCCGCCGTCACCCGCGAAACGCTGATGAACGCCGAGGACCGTCGCTTCTTCGGCCATGGCGGCGTCGATCTGCTCGCGCTGGCGGGTGTCGCGCGCGACAGGGCCCAGGGTGAGCGCGCCCGCGGCGCCAGCACCATCACCATGCAGCTCGCCGGCTATCTCGCGCCCGGTCTCGCCGCGCCCGGCTCGCGCCGCTGGTGGGACAAGATCCGCCAGATGCGCGCCGCCTGGGCGCTGGAAGGCAGCTGGACCAAGGACCAGATCCTCGAAGCATATCTCAACCTCGCCGGTTTCCGCGGCGAGGCGCAGGGCATCGGCGCGGCGGCGCTCGGCCTGTTCGGCAAGACGCCCGACGCGCTCGCCCGAGACGATGCGCTGCTGCTCGCCGCGCTTCTCCCCGACCCCCAGGCCGATTCGACCCGGGTCGGGCGCCGCGCCTGCGCCCTGTCGCACGAAAAGGATTGCGCCCGCTTCGCCGGCGAGGCCGCCTCGATGCTCGGCCCGACGCGCAGCCTCGCGCTCGACCCCGGCCTCGCCCCGCATCTCGCCGATCGCCTGCTCAGGAAACCCGGCCTGCGCATCAGGACGACACTCGACCGGCGCATCCAGCTATTTGCCATCACCGCGCTGAAGCGTCAGCTCCAGGGCCTTGGCGGCGCCCGCGCCCGCGACGGCGCGGTGGTGGTGCTCGACAATGCCAGCGGCGACGTGCTCGCTTATGTCGGCGGCATCGGCGGTGCCTCGACCGCGCCGTCGGTCGATGGCGCCAACGCCTATCGCCAGGCCGGCTCGACCCTGAAACCCTTTCTCTACGCCCAGGCGATCGAGAAGGGATATCTCACCCCCGCCTCGATCCTCGACGATTCGCCGGTCCAGCTCGACACTGCCTCGGGCCTGTACGTGCCCCAGAATTACGACCGCGGCTTCAAGGGCCAGGTCTCGGCGCGTTCGGCGCTGGCCGGCTCGCTCAACGTGCCCGCGGTACGCACCCTGCTGCTCGTCGGGGTCGATCCGTTCCGCGACCGGCTGTGGGATTCGGGCTATCGCGGCATGACCGAGGATGGCCAATATTACGGCTTCTCGCTCGCGCTCGGCTCAGCCGAGGTCACCCTGCTCGAACAGGCCGATGCCTATCGCAGCCTCGCCAATGGCGGCCGCTGGTCGCCGCTGCGCCTCACCGCCGATGCACCGCAGGAGGCGCCGCGCAAGGTAACCACACCCCAGGCCGCCTGGATCGTCGCCGACATGATGGCCGATCCCAATGCCCGCGCCGCGACCTTCGGCCTCGATTCGGCGCTGCGCCTGCCTTTCTGGGCGGCGGTGAAGACAGGTACGTCCAAGGCGATGCGCGACAATTGGTGCATCGGCTTTTCGGACAAATACACCGTCGCGGTCTGGGTCGGGAATCTGGAGGGCGATCCGATGCGCGCCGTCTCGGGCACCAGCGGCGCCGCGCCGGTGTGGCGCGATCTGATGCTGGCGCTGAACGCCGATCGCAAGATGGTCGCGCCGCCGCGCCCCGCCGGCATCGAGCAGCGCGCGATCCGCTTCGCCAACCATGTCGAACAGCCGCGCCTCGAATATTTCCTGGCCGGCACCGCGCAGAGCGAGATCGCCGCCGCGCCCCAGGCCGCGCGCCGCCCGCGCATCGTCAATCCGGTCGCGGGCAGCGTCTATGCGATCGACCCCGACATTCCGCCCGACCGCCAGCGCCTTGCGGTCGGCGTCTCGGGCGACGTCACCGCGCACCGCCTGCTGCTCGACCGGCGCGATCTCGGCGCGGCCGATTCGCAGCCCCAGATCCTCGCCGCGCCCGGCCAGCACCGGCTGCGCCTGATCGATGCCAGCGGCCGGGTGGTGGACCAGACACTCTTCACCATCAGATAAAAGGCCGCGCCCACCCGAGGGCGGACGCGGCCATATCCGGGCGGCGATGCCGCCCGGGGCGTGACGAGGATCTTACCAGTAAAAGTTGCGGATCACGTCGATCACGATGCCGCGGCGGGTGTCGACCAGCAGCACGTCGTTATAGTGCCGCACCCAGCGCTGGTTGTAGCCGACCGGCGCGAGGCGATAGCGCCACGGATCGTTGATGAAATAGCGCGGGCCGTAATAGCTGGACCGGATGCGCACGCCCGGGCGGAACGCGTTGTATCCGAACGGCGCGCGCCAGTTGCCGCGCGAATAAAGCGCGCGATTCTGGTTGCGATAGCTGTTCCAGTCGTTGCGGCCCCAGCGGCGGTTGCGGTCGCGAACGTCCTCGCGCAGCTCCTGCCGGGCCTCGCGCACGTCGCGGCGCTGGTCGCGAATGTCGCCGCGGTCGCCACGACGATGGGCATCGTTCAGCTCGCGCTGTTCCTGGCGAAGGTCGCGCCGGTCCTGGCGCACTTCGCGGTTCGACTGCGCCATTGCGGTCGTCGGCAACACCGTCGCCGCCATCAGCGTCAGCATGATGAATTTACGCATGATATTCTCCATTCTCTCCCGGAAACACCCGAAAAGGGGTGCCGCCGCGCGACCCTTCTGGTCGGGTCGCGCTGAACGGGGTGCGAACCACCCAGTCAGGCGATAGAAAGGATGAAGGCGCGTTGGGTTCCGCCCGGAATGGCTGTTTACGGCGTGTCGCGGCCGCCATTGTCGCCACCCGCCGGGCCCATGCCGGCGGCGCCGACGGTGCCGATATTGCCGAACAGCTCGTCGAAGATGCTGCGCTTGCGGCCGAGCGTCGGCGTCTTTTCGCCCGACGGGCTGATCTTTGCGATCTGCTCGGCGCCGGTCCGGGTCACGGCGGTCACATTGCCCTTGGCGTCGAAGCTGACGCGCAGGGTCGTCTGGCTGGTCACCTTGGGGTTGTTGTACGCGAAATTGCGCGTGTCGCGGGAGACATAATACCATTCGCCCTGGTTGAACTGGCTGGCGAAGCTCGGCTTGCCCAGCACCTGGAGCACCGACTGGCGATTGTCGACGCCCGGCTGCACCGAATTGACCAGGTCGGCGTCGACCACATAGCCCTGGTGCATGCGCAGCGGCGTGCAGCCACCGGCGGCGATCGTCGCGAGGCCCAGGGCGGCGCCCATCATCAAGCGGGCGGAAATCACACTCATCATACTCTCCAGGCACGCCGGCGCGGCAACGCGAGTGCATTGCATCATGCGCCGCCAGCCTCAATATGCGGATGAACGCGGCCAAACAAGGGCACGCGCGGGAGACCTTGAGACGTGCAATGGATCGCGAAGCTGTTCGGTAGCCGGGATGACGAGGCGCTGCCGCTCTATAATGCGGTCATCACGCGCGCGCGCCTGCCCCATTGGTACGAAAAGGGCGGGGTCCCCGACTCGATCGACGGCCGGTTCGACATGGTCGCGACCATCCTTTCCTTCGTGCTGCTGCGGCTCGAGGGCGATCCTGTCGCCGCCGGCCCCAGCGCGAAGCTGACGGAGCGCTTCGTCGACGACATGGACGGGCAACTGCGCGAGATCGGCATCGGTGACATCGTCGTCGGCAAGCATATCGGCAAGATGATGAGCATGCTCGGCGGCCGGCTCGGTGCCTATCGCGACGCGGCGACCGTGGCCGATCTGGACGCCGCGCTTGTCCGCAACCTGTATCGCGGCGCGGCGCCCGAAACGACGGCGCTGGTTCATGCGCGCGAATCGCTGCTCGCGCTGCGCGAGTCGCTGACGGCGACGCCGACCGGCGTCCTGCTCGCCGGCGAGCTGCCATGACCGCGCCCGAATTCTCCCGGCCCGAACGGATCGACACGATCGGCGAGGGCGAACGCGAGGTTTCGGTGTCCGCAACGCCGGAGGAACGGGCGGCGCTCGCGGCACGCTTCGGGCTGAAGGCGATCGACCGGCTGGAAGGCATTTTCCGTCTCCGCCGCGATGCGGCCGGAGTGGTCGCGCACGGAAAAGTGGTGGCCGCGGTGGTTCAGGCCTGTGTCGTCACCGACGATCCGATTCCCGTCTCGGTCGACGAACCCGTCGCGCTTCGCTTCGTCGCCGGGAACGAGCCTGAAAGCGACGAGGTCGAGCTCAGCGAGGATGCGCTCGACACGATGAGCTTCGATGGCGCCGCGATCGATTTGGGCGAAGCGGCGGCAGAGACCATGGCGCTCGCGCTCGACCCCTTTCCGCGCGGGCCGAACGCGGCGGCGGTACTGAAGGAAGCCGGCGTGATCAGCGAGGAAGAGGCAAAGCCGCTCGGCGCGCTTGCCGGGCTGGCCGATCTGAAGGCCAGGCTGGAAAAGCGGTAAGCGAACCGAAACCTCCAGCGCGTTTTCGAGCTGGATTGATCCACCACCCCCGTTCGGGCTGAGCTTGTCGAAGCCCTGCTCTTCGCTTGCTCGGAAGAAAGAACAGCCGTTGAGCTTCGCTCGCTTTCGGCTCGACAAGCTCAGGGCGAACGGGAAGATGTGACGCCAGCCAGCTAAGTTTGCTCTAGGTCCGCATCGCCTGCTCGCCCTCGATCATATAGTCGCGCGTAATCGGCAAGGCGTGGCGATTCTTGGCATATTGCAGCTGGTAATTGACCATGCCGCCATAGCGGAACGCACAGGAAGCACCGGCCAGGTAGAATTGCCACATGCGATAGAAGGGCTCGTCATACAGCGCGACGATGGCGTCGCGCGCCGCGACGGTGCGTTCGTACCAGTGGTCGATCGTGTAGGAATAATGCAGCCGCAGCACCTCGACGTCGGTGAGGAAGAACCGCAGCCCCTCATGCGCCCGCACGATCTCCGACAAGGCCGGGTTGTAGCCGCCCGGGAAGATATATTTCGCGGTCCAGTCGTCGGTCACGCCCGGCCCACCTGCGCGGCCGATCGTGTGGAGCAGCATCACGCCGTCATCGGTCAGCAGGTTGCGGCACTGCCTGAAGAAGGTCCGGTAGTGCGCCGGGCCGACATGTTCGAACATGCCGACCGAGACGATGCGGTCGAACTTGCCCGTCACGTGCCGATAATCGATCAGCTCGAACGTCACCTTGTCGGCGACGCCGGCTTCCTCGGCACGGCGCCGGGCAACCTTGAGTTGCTCCTCCGACAGGGTGACGCCGAGCACGCTGGCGCCGGTCTTCTCGTGCAGGTAGAGCGCCATGCCGCCCCAGCCGCAGCCGATATCGAGCACCGTCATGCCCGGCTTCAGCGCGAGCTTGGCAGCGATATGCGCCTTTTTGTCCGCCTGGGCCTGTTCAAGGCTATTGGCCGGATCCGTGAAATAGGCGCAGCTGTACTGGCGGTCGGCGTCAAGGAAGAGATCGTACAGCCGGTCGCTGAGATCATAATGGTGCGCGACATTCTTCTTCGAGCGGCGCGCCATGTTGATTCGGCTGATGCGGTGGGTGACCGCGCCGACCGCTCGGCGGGCGCGGCTGGGATGGAGGCCGCCAAGGCCATGTTCCCACAGGTCATTGGCGGTCATCAGCTTGACCAGGCCCATGATGTCTTCGCCATCCACCGCCATCCGGCCCTGCATATAGGCCTCCCCCGCCCCCAGGCTGGGATGACGCGTGATGAAATTGGCCGCGCCATTGTCGGTGAAGCGGATCGTCACGTTCGGGAAATCCGGATCGGGATCCGGCTTGCCGAACACCCTGACGGTGCCGTTGGCGTGATGGACGGTAAGCTGTCCGCGCTTGACGCGAGCGGCGAGGAATCGATCGATCAGAGCCATATAAAATGGGCTCCTAACAATCAGATGCCAGCATACCAATCGTAATCGACATTGTCCTCCCAATAGCCGCCCTTGCCCTTGCCGATTCCGGCCAGCGAAGCGACCGCATCGATGCGCATGACATATTTGGCGTGCTTGTAGCCAAGCTGGCGCTCCACCCTCAGGCGAATCGGCGCGCCGTGCCCGACATCGAGCACCGCATCGTTCATCGCCCAGGCGAGGATGGTCTGGGGATGGAAGGCATCGATCACGTCGATCGATTCGTAATAATTCTTGCCCCTGAACAGGTCGGCGCAGGTGAACACGATATAGCGCGCATCGGACCTGAGCCCCGCTGCCTTCAGGATCGTGCCGAGCATCGGCCCATGCCATTTGCCGATCGCGCTCCACCCTTCGACACAATCGTGCCGGGTGATCTGGGTTCGGGCCGGAATCGCGCGGATCTGCGCCAGCGACAGGCTGAGCGGGCGCGCGACCAGCCCGCCGACCTGGAGCCGCCACTGCGCGAAACGCTCCGCCAGCATCGCGGTATAATCGGGCGTATTGGGGTTGCGCGTCCCATTGGTGCGGAAGCGCGGCGACATCTGGTCGGGGCGGAATTCAGGGGCGAGCGCGTCGCGATTCATCAGCGCGCGCTGCAGCCCCAGGTTCATCTTCTCGCCCGCGAACAGGATCTTGCGAAATCCCGGGTCGTTCGCGACCTTGTCGCAACCCGTCAGCAGGCCGGCGCCGCCGACGGCCGCGCTGGTGATCAGGGCGCGGCGGGTGATGATGCGGCTCATGCCTCATCCTCCGGGATGGTCCAGCGACCGGTGATCATCGATCGCACTTCGTTCCAGGCCCCGGCGATGATCACGAGCGCGAGATGGACGATGATGAACCCGGTCAGCGCGGCCGCGACGATGAAATGGATCGACCGCGCCGATTGCCGCCCGCCGAACAGGTCGAGCAGCCAGGGCCAGGCCGCGTTCATGCCCGGCGACATGGTCAGGCCGGTCAGGATCATCAGCGGGATCAGCACGAAGATCACCAGCACATAGGACAGCTTCTGGAAGATGTTGAACGCGCCCGGATTTTCCGGATCGTGGAAGCGCAGCGCGACATGCTCGCGCAGGTCATGGAGCAGGCTGCGCGGCGTCAACTCGGTGGCCCGGACGCGCAGGTCGCGCTGGAAATGCCGGTTGATCAGGCTCGCCACCATGAAGAACAACAGGCCGAAGCCGAACAGCAGCGCGAACAGCAAATGCCAGCGCCGGGCGATGGCGAGATTGTAGTTCGCCGGGATGGTCAGCCAGCCGGGCCATTGCGGCAGGGTCAGCCAGGCATGATCGTAATTCGCGCCGTAGAGACCCCAATAGAGATGCGGATGCGCGTTGAAGATCATCAGCCCGCTGCCGAGCAGGATGAAGATCGTGACGGCGTTGACCCAGTGCCACAGCCGCGTCGCCAGCCCATGGCGGTAGATCACCCCTGTTGGCCGCGCGGCCTCGGTCTCGGGGGATAAGGGCGCATCATCCATGGCGGTTGCATATCCTTATTTCGGGCCCGTTGTAGAGCCGCAATCGGGCCCGGGTCGATTCAATCGCGTCACTCTTTGTGCAACGGGGGCACCGCGCGAGATCTTCGGCCCGCGCTGCTGTTTCTCATCGTCAAACGCGTTCAGGGCTTAACGCTGTTCCGGAATTTTCCCTGTTCCCGCATCGGATTTCGCTGTTCCGCACATCAGGGAAGTGTAGCATATCCCGTTGTTTTAGCAGAATAATATCGTGAAAAATGACGGTTTTCGTGCCCGAAAAACAAGAAAATAAAATATTTCCCTGTTCTTTCGCTGTTATCGCTCGATAGCAGGGAAAAACCGGCGTTCCCCGAGGTGGGCAAATCTGCCATGCCATGGCCATGCTGCCGTCGCTGATGGTCATCGATGATTTCCTGCGCGATCCCCTGAGCTTTCGCGCCCAGGCGCTGGCGCTCGATTATGATCCGGCCTTCAAGAAGGGCAATTATCCGGGGCTTCTCTCCACCCGGCCGCTGCCGATCGCCGGCCTCGACGATGCTGTTTCGTCGCGGACGGGCGTTCGGTTACAACCCGCTGCCGGGACGACGCACCAGCATTGCCGCCTGACCCTGAAAGGCGACAAGGGCGCGAGCGGCGTCCATATCGATCCCTGTTTCTATTCGGGCATCCTCTATCTCTCGCTGCCCGAGCATTGCCGCGGCGGCACCGATTTCTTCAGCCATCGCCCGACCGGGCTCGAACGCGTGCCCCAGACCGAGGCCGGTGTGTTTGCCGCGGGCTATACCGACATCAACCGGCTGATCGAGGAAGTGGTCAACCAGGACACGCTGAAGCCCTCACGGTGGGAAAAGACCATGACGGTGCCGATGCGCTTCAACCGGCTGATCCTGTTCAGCCCGTGGATGTTCCATAATTCGGGCGCCGCCTTCGGCGACCGGCCGGACAATGGCCGGCTGGTCCATCTGATGTTCTTCGCCGCCGCGCCCGCCGCTCAGGCGTAGGCGCGCCAGAAGAACACCGCCGTCGTCACCGCGGTGATCAGCAGGGTCCAGATCCGGATGACCAGCGGCGGCAGGATCTGCCCGAGCCGCGCGCCGAGATAGCCGCCGACGATCGCGCCGATCAGCATCGGAATGCAGTAGATCCAGCGCACCATGCCGGCGATGATGAAGATCAGCGCCGCCGCCGCATTGGCGGTCGCCACCATCAGGGTGCGCGCGCCGGCCATCTTGTGCGGTTCCTGATGCGCGAGCAGCCCGAACGCCGCCGTCATCATCAGCCCCACCCCGCCGCCGAAATAGCCGCCATAGATGCCGAGCAGGATCTGCGCGATGACCAGCGTCTTCGGGCCGATCGTGACGCGCCGGTGCAGCGCCACCGCCGCGCGCTGGCCAAAGGCGAGCACGATCGTGGCAAGCAGGAGCAGCCAGGGCACGACCATGTCGAACAGCCGCGCCGGCGTCGCGACGAGCAACAGGCTGCCGGCCAGGCCCCCGGCAAAGGTGATCGCGGCGAGCACCGGCATGGAGAAACCGGCGAGCGGCCCCAGATCCTTGCGATAGGCCCAGGCGCTGGCGCCGAGCCCGGGCTGAAGCGCGACGTTGCTCGTCGCATTGGCGACGGGGGAGGGCAGGCCGAGGGCGATCAGGGTCGGCATGGTGGCGAAGGTGCCCCCGCCGGCCAGCGCGTTCATCGCGCCGGCGAGCAGCCCGGCACCGGCGGCGAGGGCCAGAGAGGTTAGCGCAGGCACCATCACCCTCCGTTCGCCCTGAGCTTGTCGAAGGGCTGCTCTTCTTTTCCGCGGCCGGCAAAGGAAGAGCAGTGGTTGGCCTCCGGCCGCCTTCGGCCCGACAAGCTCAGCACGAACGGAAGATATTGACGCAAAAGGTCAGCCAAGCGCCGCGAGCTTTTCCTCGGCCTGGCGATCGAGCTCGGCGCGGCTCTTCTTCTCCGACGCGGTCTTGAGCTGGCCGCAGGCGGCGTCGATGTCGCGCCCGCGCGGCGTGCGCACCGGGGCCGAGATGCCGGCTTCGAAGATGATGCTCGAGAAGCTGCGGATCCGCTCGGGCGTCGAGCATTCATAGGGCGCGCCGGGCCAGGGGTTGAACGGAATCAAATTCACCTTGGCGGGCAGGCGGTAATGGCGGATCAGCCGGACCAGCTCATGCGCATCGGCATCGCTGTCGTTCTTGTCGCGAAGCATGACATATTCGAAGGTGATGCGCCGGGCATTGTTGGCACCGGGATAATCGGCGCAGGCCTGGAGCAATTCCTCAATGCCGTATTTGCGGTTGATCGGGACGATCTCGTCGCGGACTTCCTTGGTCACGGCGTGGAGCGAGACGGCGAGGTTCACCCCAATCTCGGCGCCGGCACGCGCCATCATCGGCACCACGCCCGAGGTGGAGAGGGTGATGCGACGCTTCGACAGGGCAAGCCCGTCGCCGTCCATCACCAGCTTCAGCGCGTCGCGCACCGCATCGAAATTATACAATGGCTCGCCCATGCCCATCATCACGATGTTGGTGAGCATGCGCCCCTCGGGCTGGCTCGGCCATTCGCCCAGGCCGTCGCGCGCGAGCATGACCTGGCCGACGATCTCGCCCGCGGTCAGGTTGCGCACCAGCCGCATCGTGCCGGTGTGGCAGAAGCGGCAGTTGAGCGTGCAGCCGACCTGGCTCGACACGCAGAGCGTCCCCCGATCCGCATCGGGGATGAACACCATCTCGTAATCCTGCCCGTCGGGCGAGCGCAGCAGCCATTTGCGCGTGCCGTCGGTCGAGACCTGTGCCTCGACCACCTCGGGCCGGCCGATCACGAAGCGTTCGGCGAACCAGGGATGCTGAGTCTTGGAGATGTCGGTCATCGTCGTGAACTCGGTCACGCCGCGATTGTACATCCAGTGCCACAGCTGCTTGGCGCGCAGCTTGGCCTGTTTCGGTTCCATGCCCGCTTCTTCCAGCGCGGCACGAATCGCCTCGCGCGGCAGGCCGATCAGGTCGACCTTGCCGTCCTCGCGCAGGGTCGGCGCGCGGGGGACGGGCACGGGGTCGATGTGCCCGGGGATGGGCATGGAGTGCGTCGGGATATCAAGCATGGCGGCGCACATAGGCGATTTCGTCGGGTTTTTCTACTCCACCCCGCATTCCAGTGCCCGAAGGGTCGTCGTCATTGCCTCGGCCAGCGGCGTGTGCGGCTCCTCGCCCAGCATCTCGACCAGCGCCCGATTGTCGAGTTCGACCGGGTGTTGCCAATAGGGCCGCATCTCGATCATCTCGCGCATCGTGGCGTTGAACGGCGCGATCAGCGGCAGCAGCGCCCAGGGAAAGCCGCCCTGCTTGATGCCGGGATTGCCCGTGGCGGCGCGGATCGCCTCGACGATGACGGTGCCGTCGCCATCCCAGACGCCGCGGAAATGATAGCGGGCAAAGGCCGGCAGATCGGCATCGCGATCGAGCAGCCGCGCAAAGGTCTCCGCGACATCGGGCAGATAGGCCCAAGCATGGCCGACGCCGCGCGACCCGGGATACATTATGCGTTTCACCGGCTTGCCCGGCGTTACCAGCCCCTGCGACAGCCAGCTATTGCCCGGCCGCGGCCCGAAGAAGTCGCCGGCCCGCAGGATCACCGCGCGCATGCTGCGATCGCACGCCTGCTCGATCGCCCGCTCCATCTCGACGCGCCACGCGCCCTTTTTTGTGTTCGGCCGCTGGGGCGAATCTTCCCGTGCGACAGGTATCGAGCGCGGATCGTAATTGTAGATGGTGCCTGGCAGCGCCAGCCGGGCGCCGGCGCTTTCGGCCGCCGCGATGCTGTTGTGGAGCATCGGCATCACCAGCTTTTCCCAGTCGCGATAACCCGGCGGGTTCACCGCATGGACGATCGCCGAGACGCCCCTGGCCGGCCGCATCACCGCGTCGCGGTCGAGCGCGTCGCCGGTGATCCACTCGATGCCGTCGTCGCTCGAGCGCGGCGTGCGGGTCAGGCCACGCACCGTCCAGCCATGCGCGATCAGCGCGCGTGCCGTCTCACCGCCCACGCCGCCCGTTGCGCCGAGCACCAGGGCCGTCTTTCCGTTCGTCATTGCTGCCTCCATCACGTTGATGGCGGTGATATGCGGCGACTCGACCTCATTGAAAATTGTCAGGGAGATAGAGTCGGCCTATACATTTTTGATGAACATCGATTGGGAGCGCCAGCGCGCTTTTCTCGCCGTGCTGCGCGAGGGCAGCCTTTCCGCCGCGGCGCGCGCATTGTCGGTCGCGCAGCCGACGGTGCGGCGGCGAATCGAGGAGCTGGAGGCGTCGCTCGGCGTGCCGCTGTTCACCCGCTCGGCCGGCGGCTTACAGCCGACCGAGGCAGCGATGGCGCTGCGCGATCATGCCGAAGCGATGGCGATGGCCGCCGATGCCTTTGTGCGTGCCGGATCGGCGGGCGCGCAGGAGATCGGGGGCACGGTGCGCATCTCGGCCAGCGAAATCATCGCGGTCGAGGTGCTGCCGCCGATCCTCGCATCGCTGCGCCGCATGCATCCCGCGCTGGTGTTCGAACTGTCGCCGAGCAACCGCAACGAGGACATGCTGCGCCGCGAGGCCGATATCGCGATCCGCATGGTCCGCCCGACCCAGAATGCGCTGGTCGCACGGCGGATCGGCGCGGTGCCGCTGGGGCTGCACGCCCGCGCCGACTATCTCGCGGCACACGGCACGCCGCGAACGTTCGACGAGCTCCGCGCGATCGGCATCATCGGGGTCGAGCATGACAACACCACGCTGCGCGCCCTACAGGCCCGGTACCGGATCGGCCGCGAGGACTTCATCTTCCGCAGCGACAGCGACCTCGCCCAGCTTGCCGCGATTCGCGCCGGGATCGGCATCGGCATCTGCCAGATCCCGCTCGCCGCACGCGATCCCGCGCTGGCCCGGGTGATGCCCGACGCGTTCGACCTCGATCTCGATACCTGGGTGGTGATGCACGAGGACATGCGCGGCGTGGCGCGGATCAGGGCGACCTTCGACCATCTGGCCGAGGGGCTGATCGATTATCTGCGCGCGCAGCCCAGGGTCGCGGCGTCGATCGCCGTCGCGGCACCGCGCAAGGGATAGACATCGGCAAAGGGCTGGCCGCCCTTGCCCAGGGTCTCGACGCTCATGCTCCGGCCCGAGCGGATCGCCGCCACGACCGCCGCGTCCGTGCGCGAATCCGGCGCCCAGGCATCGGCATTGCCGGCGATCAGCTCGAAGCGGCGCTCCCCGACCGACAGCGTCACCCGGGCGCGCGGATCGCGTTCGCGGCTGAGGCGGACATGGAGCTGGTTGCGCGCGGCCCGGCCCGGCCAGGTCGCGATGCTGGCAAAAGGTCGCCAGCCGGCCGCGTGGCCCCGCGCCATCGGTTCGGCGATCGCGAAGCAGCGCCGGGGCGAGGCATCGGAAAAGGCGCCCCAATGGTCGAAAATGCCGAGCGACTCGCGCCCGGCGGCGGGCGCAGCCACCAGCAGGAGCAGGAACAGCGCCCGTTTCACGCCGGCGAATAGCCCGTGCCGGTATGGACGACCGTCTCGACGCCGCCTTCGACCATCACCACCGATCCCTGCGGCAGGCCCGGCGCGGCGGGGGCGCCGAGGGCGGGAATATCCGGCGCGCCCGTCATCACCCCACGCATCACCCGGCTGGAGATGCCGTGCATGATCACCAGCCGGTCGCCCGGATCCTGGTCGGTATCGGTCAGCCAGCCCGAGACGCGCTCGACGATCTGATGATAGACTTCGCCGTCCGGCGAGGGCGCCAGCATCTGGTGCACCGGATCGAACACCGGCCCGACCTCGGCCACCACATCGGTGTAATAGCGCCCGCCCCAGCTGCCCATGCCGATCTCGACGAGGCGCGCATCGGTCCTTGCCTGATGCCAGTCGAGCTCGAGATGCTCGCAAATCACCGCAAGGGTCTGCAGGGCCCGGCCGGTCGACGAGGCCCACAGAGTGAGCGCGGGTTTCGGGCCGAGTTCGGCGCGCAAGGCCCGGCCCATTTCGTCGGCCTGAGCGAATCCGGCGCGCGTCAGCGGCGTATGAAGGTGATCGCCCTGCAATCTTCCCGCGATGTTGAACACGGTTTCGCCGTGCCGCGCGATAAAGTCCCTGCCCCGTCGTCTCGGAGCGCCCGCTGCCTTGGAATCCATGGGCCGCATTTCAACCCCGTGTGGCGCAAAAGCAACGGATTTCCTTGTTTATCTGAGGTTCATGCAAGCTCGGTCGCGCCCCCCTATTTGACGCTTCCCGGCTCAACATCGCCGGCTGTCCAATGGAGTCATCGTATGCGTAAGCTTGTTCTCACCGCCGCCACCGCCGCTCTCGGTCTTGGCCTGGCAGCCCCCGCCTTCGCCCAGGATTCGGAAAAGGCCCCCTTCACCGGCGTGCGTGTCGAAGCGCTCGGCGGCTACGACAATCTCAGCGGCGGCGGCGACGATTCGACCGGCAAGGACGGCTTCGTCTATGGCGGCGCGCTCGGTTATGACGCGCAGGTCGGCGGTGTCGTGCTCGGCGTCGAGGGTGAGATCACCGGTTCGACCACCAAGGTCCGTGCCACCGACATCCTGACCGCGGGCGACCGAATCCGCATCGGTGCCGGTCGCGACCTTTATGCCGGCGGCCGCATCGGCTTCGTCGCGTCGCCCCGTGCGCTGATCTACGCCAAGGCCGGTTACACCAACGCCCGGATCAACACCGACTATACCGTCGGCACGGCCCGCATCGAGGATCATACCAACCTCGACGGCTACCGTCTCGGCGCCGGCGTCGAATATAATGTCACCCCGCGGGCCTATGTGAAGGCGGAATACCGCTACTCGCATTACAGCGAAGCCAAGGACTATGACATCGACGCCAACCGCAATCAGGTGCTGGCCGGTATCGGCTATCGTTTCTGACCTTTCCGACTCAATCCGTCTGTTTACAGGCGTAAAACAAGGGGTCGGGGCGCTTGCCCCGGCCCCTTTTATCGTTAAGGAAAGGAGACGTAGGATTGCCCCCGGTGCGCATGCTCGGAGGGACGGAAATGGGCGGCGGCCCGGGGGAATGAGATGAAGGCGACGATCGAACGCGCGACATTGTTGAAGGGCCTCAGCCACGTTCAGTCAGTGGTGGAGCGCCGGAATACGATCCCGATCCTGTCCAACGTGCTGATCGAAGCGACGTCGGACGGCGGCCTCAAGCTGATGGCGACCGACCTCGACCTGCAGATCAACGAGACCGTTTCCGCTGCGGTCGACCAGCCCGGCGCGACCACCGTTTCCGCCCACACCTTGTTCGACATCGCGCGCAAGCTGCCCGAGGGCAGCCAGGTCAGCCTCGCCGCCGCCGACGGCAAGATGACGATCATGGCCGGCCGCGCCAGGTTCCAGCTCGGCACCCTGCCGCGCGACGATTTCCCGGTGATCGCGGAAGGGGAACTGCCCGTCTCGTTCGAGCTGCCCGCCGAAACCCTGAAGCAGATCATCGACAAGACCCGCTTCGCCATCTCGACCGAAGAGACGCGTTATTACCTCAACGGCATCTTCTGGCACGTCTCGGACGACCCGCTGCCAGTGCTGAAGGCAGCCGCGACCGACGGCCACCGCCTCGCCCGCGTGACCATGCCGCGCCCTGACGGCGCCGAGGGCATGCCCGACGTGATCATCCCGCGGAAATGCGTCGCCGAGCTGCGCAAGCTGCTCGACGAGATCGACGGATCGGTCGGCGTATCGCTGTCGCCGACCAAGATCCGTTTCGACCTGGGCCAGGCGCTGCTGACGTCGAAGCTGATCGACGGCACCTTCCCGGATTACAGCCGCGTCATCCCGACCGGCAACGACAAGATCCTGAAGATCGATCCGCGCAGCTTCGAGGAAGGCGTCGACCGCGTGTCGACCATCGCGACCGAGAAGACACGCGCGGTGAAGATGGCGCTCGACCGCGACAAGATCACCTTGTCGGTGACGAGCCCCGAAAACGGCACCGCCGCCGAGGAAGTGCCGGGCGATTACGCCGCGATGCCGTTCGAGATCGGCTTCAACAGCCGGTACCTGCTCGACATTCTCGGCCAGCTCGACGGCGACACGATCGAGGTCCACCTCGCCGACGCCGCCGCGCCGACCCTGATCCGCGAGAACGACAAGTCGTCCGCGCTGTACGTATTGATGCCGATGCGGGTGTGACCGCGGGCATCTGCGCTATAGCGTAATCTCTGCTTGTTCGTCGCCCCTGACCGATTCCGGGGCCGATGATGCTGTGACATTCTCGCTGGCCGGGTAGGTGTTGGAACTCAATCCGTCCTGACTGGCCGCGTCGTGTCAGATACGTTCGGAATGGATCACGCGACGGCATGAAGATGAGTCGTTTCATGGCGGCCCATCCGCTCACAATGTCCCTTTGCGTCTTCGTGCACATCGACTCGGGGGCAGCTTGACCCGTCGGCTCCGGCGAGCTATTGACACTCTTGTCAGTAAGGATCGAGTCGATGGCTAAGCTTCCTCCCTTTCCCGGTACCACCGGACGTCGCGACTGGCGGACGGCGTTCGACGCGATCCGCAAGTTGCTGGCCAATGGCGATGACACGACTCAGGTGTTCCGCATCATGCGCGCCCTGAATGTCGGCAGCACCGCGAACAATTACGGACGTTTCATCGCCACCGAAGAAGGCGGGCGCATGGCCTATGAGCGGGTCGAACTGGCCGAGCGTTTCATCGACAAGGCCTTTGTCGCGTCGTTCGCGCCGGGCACGGTCGGCGCGGCCTATCGCACCTTCCTCGAGACGACCGGTTACTCCGCCGATGGCCTTGCCGATATCAGCAAGATCAATCGCGAAGAGGACATGCGCCACCCCTATGCCTGGTTCGGGCGGCGGACGCGCGACACCCACGACATCTGGCATGTGCTGACCGGCTACAAGGCCGACGAAAGCATGGGCGAGGCGGCATTGGTCGCGTTCAGCTATGCCCAGGTCGGCGGGCTAGGCTGGGCATTCATCGGCGGCGCGGCGGCGCTGAAGAGCCTGCGCGTCACCGGCGGCACGCTGTTCGCCAAGGCGGTGATCGAGGGCTATCGCAACGGCCGCAAGGCCAAGTGGATCTCCGGCGAGGATTATCTGAAGCTGATGCACGAACCGCTCGATGCGGCGCGGGCCCGGCTCGGCATCGTGACGCCGACCGCCTATCTGCATGCGCAGCGCCAGCTGGGTGCGGAAATGGCGTCCTATCTCAGCGCGCGCAAGGAAAAGGCCGCCGCTGAGCAACTCGCCGCCTGATCCGCGGCACTCGCTAGCTGGCTACGAACTGGGCTAAGGCGCTGGCAATGCTGTCGCGCCTGGTCCTCACTGATTTCCGCAATCACGCCGACACCGCGATCGAGCCCGGGCGGGGCTTCGTCGTGCTGACCGGCGAGAATGGCGCGGGCAAGACCAATATCCTGGAAGCCGTGTCGCTGCTTGCCCCCGGGCGCGGGCTGCGGCGCGCGGCGCTGGGCGAGATGGCGCGGCAGGGGGGTAGCGGCGGGTTTGGCGTAGCGGCAACGCTTCTATCGGTTTCTCCGTCCCCCTCCCGCTTGCGGGAGGGGCTAGGGGAGGGGCTAGGGGAGGGGCTAGGGGAGGGCATGTCAACAGACGTCGTCTTAACTGGACAGGCCCTCCCCCGACCCCTCCCGCAAGCGGGAGGGGAGGTCAGTATCGCCACCGGCGCCCAGCCCTCCGCACCCGAGCGCCGCATCGTCCGAATCCAGGGCGCGCCAGTTGCCGCGACCGCGCTCGCCGAATGGCTGACCATCCTGTGGCTGACCCCGGCGATGGACCGCTTGTTCGTCGAACCAGCGAGCGAACGTCGGCGTTTCCTCGACCGGCTGACTCTCGCGTTGAACCCCGGCCATGCGGTCCATTCCAACCGCTACGAAGCGGCGATGCGGGCGCGCAACCGGCTGCTTGCCGAAGCGAACGAAGGCGCGCGCGCGGCCGACCCGGAATGGCTGAACGCGCTCGAGGCGCAGATGGCCGAGCATGGCGTGGCGATCGATTCGGCACGCCGCGATGCGGTCGCTGCGCTGGCCGAAAGGCTGGCGGATCAGCCGGAGGGCCCGTTCGCCCGCGCAGGCCTCGCGCTGGAAGGATGGACCGGCGCGGGCGATACGCTCGCCGTCGATCTCGCCCAGGGCCGCCGCCGCGACACTGCTGCCGGGCGCACGCTGGTCGGCCCGCATCGCACCGACCTCGCGGTCACCCATCTCGGCAAGGGCCAGGCAGCGGCCCTGTGTTCGACCGGCGAGCAAAAGGCGCTGCTGCTCGGCGTGGTGCTCGCCCATGCCGATCTGGTCGCGGAGCGCACCGGCCAGGCGCCGATCCTGTTGCTCGACGAAGTCGCCGCGCACCTCGATCCGTTCCGCCGCGCCGCGCTGTTCGAGCGGCTCGCGGGCAAGGGCCAGATATGGATGACGGGCACTGAATCCGCCCTGTTCGACGAGGTCGGGCCCGACGCGTTCCGCATGACGATCGGCCAGGGCGCACGCTGAACCTCGCCTGTCGGGTCGGCTCACACCGCGTTCAAGCGCCGGATGGCAGAAACCTCTTCATGGCGGGGGCCATGGAGAAGAACAGTGAAGAACCCAATGAAAGCCATAGCGATCGCCGCGACCGCGCTTACCGCGGGCTCCAGCCCCGCCCTTGCCCAGGATCGCTGGGATTGGGGCGGCGGACGCCAGGGCGACCGCGAATACGGCCTGGTCGGCGCCGGCGTGCCGATCCTCTATCGCGAATTGCGCGCGACCAATCGCGGCCGCGCCTTCGTGATGCGCAATTTCGACTTCAACCATGACGGACGGGTCAGCCCGCGCGAGGCCAACGCCGCCAATCGCGCCTTTGCGCAGGTCGCCGGCCAGCGTCGCGACCGGTTCGACTGGAGCTCGCGCGACCGCACCGTCGTGGTCGAGGAACGTGGCGGCGGATGGGATCGCGGCGCGATGCGCGGCTATGGCTTCCGCCAGACGTCGCGCGGCGCCACGCTTCGGCTGCAGGAAGACGTGCTGTTCAAGACCGACAGCGCGGTGCTGCGCCCCGGCGCGATCGAGAAGCTGCGGCCGCTCGCTTCCTATCTGCGCGCCGAACCGGGTGTGCGCGTCGCGATCGACGGCTATACCGACAGCCGCGGCACCGATGCGCACAATCAGGACCTGTCGGAGCGTCGCGCGGCCAGCGTGCGCACCGCCTTTGACGAGCTGGGCGTGACGCGGGCGCGGTTCGCGGTGGTCGGGCATGGCGAGGCGGATCCCGTCGCCACCAATGCCACGGCAGCCGGCATGCGGCAGAATCGCCGGGTCGAAGTGACCTTGCTCGGCCAGCGTGCGGACCGCTTCGCCCGCGCCGATTAAGCTGCTGAAAACCGGATGTTTCGGGACGGTCGTCCGCCGGGCGCGGGCGGCCGTCCCAACATGGCATTTTGCTTCCGTTTCCGCGCCTCAATCCCTATATGCTTGGCATGGCAGAAGATCCCAACACGAACGATTACGGCGCTGATTCAATCAAGGTGCTGAAGGGCCTCGACGCGGTCCGCAAACGTCCCGGCATGTATATCGGCGATACCGACGATGGTTCGGGCCTCCACCACATGGTGTTCGAGGTTTCCGACAATGCGATCGACGAGGCGCTGGCCGGTCATTGCGACCGGATCGACATCACGCTCAACCCCGACGGCTCAGTCTCGGTGACCGACAATGGCCGCGGCATTCCGACCGGCATCCACTCCGAAGAGGGCGTGTCGGCGGCCGAGGTCATCATGACTCAGCTCCATGCCGGCGGCAAGTTCGAGAACACCTCGGACGACAATGCCTATAAGGTATCCGGCGGCCTGCACGGCGTGGGCGTCTCGGTGGTCAATGCACTCAGCGAATGGCTCGACCTGACGATCTGGCGCGACGAGACCGAGCATTATATGCGCTTTGCGTTCGGCGACGCGGTGGCGCCGCTCAAGATCGTTGGCCCGGCGCCGGGTCGCAAGGGCACGCGGGTGACCTTCCTGCCCAGCCCCGCCACCTTCAAGATCGTCGAGTTCGATTTCGAGAAGCTCGAACATCGCTACCGCGAGCTCGCCTTCCTCAATTCGGGCGTGCGCCTGTTCCTGAACGACGCGCGGCACGAAGAGCTGAAGACGATCGAGCTGTTCTACGAGGGCGGTATCGCGGCGTTCGTGAAATATCTCGACCGCAACAAGGTTCCGCTGATGCCGGACCCGGTGGCGATCTCGGGCACCCGCGACGATGTGACGATCGACGTCGCGCTGGAGTGGAACGACAGCTATTACGAGAATGTCCTCTGCTTCACCAACAATATCCCGCAGCGCGATGGCGGCACGCACCTCGCCGCGTTCCGCGCCGCGATGACACGAACGCTCAACAATTATGCCGAGAAGTCCGGGCTCCTGAAGAAGGAGAAGGTCACGCTGACCGGCGACGACATGCGCGAGGGCCTTACCGCGATCGTCTCGGTCAAACTGCCCGATCCCAAGTTCAGTTCACAGACCAAGGACAAGCTGGTCTCGTCTGAAGTGCGCCAGCCGCTGGAAAGCCTGATGGCGGACAAGCTGGCCGAGTGGCTCGAGGAGAATCCCGGGCATGGCCGGTCGATCGTCGCCAAGATCATCGATGCCGCCGCTGCCCGCGAGGCCGCCAAGAAGGCGCGCGAGCTGACCCGGCGCAAGGGGGTGATGGACATCGCCTCTCTGCCCGGCAAGCTCGCCGACTGCCAGGAGCGCGATCCGGCCAAGTCCGAGCTGTTCCTGGTCGAGGGCGACTCGGCCGGCGGATCGGCGAAGCAGGGCCGCGACCGGCATTTCCAGGCGATCCTGCCGTTGCGCGGCAAGATCCTGAACGTCGAACGCGCGCGCTTCGATCGGATGCTGTCGAGCCGCGAGATCGGCACGCTGATCCAGGCGATGGGCACCGGCATCGGCCGCGACGATTTCAACGTCGAGAAGCTGCGCTACCACAAGATCGTCATCATGACCGACGCCGACGTGGACGGTGCGCATATCCGCACCCTGTTGCTGACCTTCTTCTACCGGCAGATGCCCGAGATCATCACCAATGGGCACCTCTTCATCGCCCAGCCGCCACTGTACAAGGCGACGCGCGGTCGATCCGAAGTCTATCTGAAGGACGACAACGCGCTCGACGAATATCTGGTCGAGAATGGCGTTGCGTCGAGCGTGCTGGAAGGCGCGGGCGGCGCTCGCAGCGGCGCCGATCTGCGCTCGCTGGTCGATCATGCCCGGCGCATGCGCACGCTGATGCGGTACGTTCCGCGCCGGTACGACCCGACCATGGTCGAAGCACTGGCGATGAGCGGTGTGCTCGATCCGACCCTGTCCAACCAGGCGCGCGGCGTGCTGCTCGAAACGGTGGTGCGTGGGCTCGACGCGGCGGATGCGGACGCGCGCTGGTCGGCCTCGGTCACTGAGGAAGGCAGCATCCAGTTCAAGCGCATCTGGCGCGGCGTGACCGATCATCACATCATCGAGGCAGCATTCCTCGGCTCGGCCGAAGCGCGCAAGCTGCATGCACTGGCCGCCGAACAGGGTGATGCGTTCGTACAGACCGCCAAGCTCGTCTCGACCAAAGCTGCCGCGGCGGCGCAGGCCGAAGCGGACGCGGCCGAGGAAGAGGATGACGCCCCCGTCGCGCTCGGCAAGGGCGAGACGATGGTCGCCCGGCCGAGCCAGTTGCTCGACGCGATCCTGCTTGCCGGCCGCAAGGGTCTGGCGATCTCGCGCTACAAGGGCCTGGGCGAGATGAACGCCGAGCAGCTGTGGGAAACCACGCTCGATCCGCAGAACCGGTCGATGCTCCGCGTCGAGATCGAGCAGGCCGATGTGGCCGACGAGATCTTCACCCGGCTGATGGGCGATGTCGTTGAGCCCCGCAGGGAGTTCATTCAGGACAATGCGCTGAGCGTGGTGAATCTGGACGTGTAGAAGATCCAAATCTAGGGAGACGGGCATGAGGGTAGCATTGACGGGCGCCGCGATCGTGGCGCTGATGGCGACGGCGGCAATCGCGAAGGACCATCCGGCGGCCGAGACCAGAAAGGCCGTCACCGCCGCCCTCGCCGATCCGGCTCGGACCGACCAGGCCGTCGACGATGCCCGGCGCAAGGCAGCCGAGACGCTGATCTTCGCCGGCGTCGGGCCGGGCGACACGGTGATCGATTATCTGCCGGGCCGGGGATATTGGACTCGCATCCTGACCGGCGTGGTCGGCCCCAAGGGCCATGTCTACCCGATGTGGCCGGCCGTCTCCGGCGCGAGGGCAACCGCGACGATCGACGCGCTGAAGGCAAAGAACCTGGCGAACGTGACGCCCGTGGTCGGGGCCACCGACATCCCGAGCAGCGACACGCCGGTCGACCTGTTCATGACGGTCGAGAATTACCACGACGTCGCCAATTCGGGTGGCGAGGCCGCGCTCGCGGCAGTGAACAAGGGGGTGTTCAACCTGCTGAAGCCCGGCGGCACCTATCTCGTGATCGACCATGCCAGCGCCGCCGGCACCGGCCTGACCACCACCAAGACGCTGCATCGCATCGACGGCGCGGCCGTGAAGGCCCAGGTGATCGCCGCCGGCTTCAAGTTCGTCGGCGAGAGCAAGGTGCTGAACAATCCGGCCGACGACCACAGCCTGCCGGTGTTCGACGAGAAGATCCGCGGCCACACCGACCAGTTCATCTACAAGTTCCGCAAGCCGGGCTGATCCGGCGCGGAGACGGGGGTGCTGGGCGATCGCTCGCCTGTGCCGACGCGATGCGCGACCGCCGCAACCATACGGCGCCGCCAGACCGTCGACGGCGTGCTCACGGCAGGCGCAGGCGGCCGTCGATGATCTCGATTAGGGTTGGATTGCGACACTCGAACCAGCGGAGATCCCGATGACCAACGACACGATGGACCTGCAAGCGTTTCTGCGGAAGAGCCCGGATGCGGACTTTCTGCGCGAGATGACTTCGCCTCCTGGAAGGACCGCAAGGGCCGGGCGACAGCGCTCAAGCAGATTTACGCCAAGCTTGCGGACGTAGAACGATTGATAACTCATATCGCGTCCTTTATCGATATCGGGTCGATCTACAGCAGGCTTTTCCGATCCCTATACCGACGGATTCATCGATTTTCGAAATGTTAGCTGGCGGAGGGCTTGCTGCTTTAGGAGCGCGGATACATGGTAGAAATGGTGTGAAGTTGGGTTTGCTGCGGCGATTGCGTAGCACTGTCCCGTCAAACAAAAAGACACCTCAAATGGAGAATGCCACGATGGGCACGCCTGGAATGTCTGGTCTCGGGATAGGGAACAGGTCGGATCAAGTGCGGGTGTTTGGACTTATAAGGCTGGTGGGCCACGTCTGGGAAGCCAGCTCCGATCCAGTGCGCATCAATGTTTCGGTAGGTGGTTCCGAAGCTTCGTTCGGAGCGGCAGAGTGCGTTGTCTCTTCCTCGCCGAGCGATTTGCGCATCGAAGTCAATCTGATGACGCATCTACTGCCGAACGGCCCTGCGAACGCTATAGTGTCGGTTGATTTCGCGGACGGCAGCAGGGCGGCATTTCCCGCAAAGCCGCTCATTGTGAACAACAATACTCCGCTGGGTGCCCAGGTTGCGGAAGATCTGCGCGCTCACGGCACCGGCGCGATCCAACCGCGCGTGATCGATAGCAAGATCTTCCCTTACGAGAAGGGCAGGGCCAGGGCGTGGTTTGACGAAATTGAGCCTATCGAGGTTCCCTTGAGCTTCGATCCACCCGCCGACATGGAAAGGGCGCACCGCCATTTAGAGAGGTGGGGCTTTTGCATTCTGCCCGAACAGCTGCCACCGGATCTGATCGAGGAGTTCACGATCGAGCTTGACGAAGCAATCGAAAGTGGCCGCCTGCATTACGAGAAAGGGACCAGCCAGCGCATCCACGAAGCACACCGACTTGAAGCTGGCAGAAAGATATGGCTTTATCCGGAAGTTATGGCATTTCTTAAGTCGCACTTTCGCGACACGCCTAGTGCTTGCCAGACTTTAACCTATGTAAATGGTTCGGAGCAGAACGCTCATCAGGACACGATTCATCTCACGCCCTATCCTGCCGGCTTTATGTGCGGTGTCTGGATCGCGTTGGAAGACGTTCAGCCGGACTCGGGCGAGTTGTTCGTTTATCCTGGTAGCCACAAATCCCAGAGGTTACGGGCCGGCGACCTAGGCTTGGAGAAGGTGGATCAAGATTACTCCTCTTATGTAATCTTTGACGCGGAGGTACGCCGACTGTTGGAGGAAGGCGGCTACGAACGTGCGGCCTATCGACCCAAAGCTGGACAGATACTTGTCTGGCATGAGAATCTTGTACACGGTGGCAGTCCGCGCATCGACCGGGAGAAAACACGCCTCTCGATCGTGAGTCATTATTTCGCGAAAGGCGCTGTCGCTTATTACGACAGCCGCGGTGAGGCGGGAGCCCTTGAGCTGTTGCCTGAAAACGCATGAAAACGGTTGTTCTGTCCGGAGTAAATCGAGGCATTGGGGAGGCTGTCGCACGCGCTTTTCTGCGCGCTGGATGGTTTGTGGTGGGCATTGGGCGTTCCCCCCCACCATGGGCAACGGAGGAACATGAGCGCCTATCCTTCCATCATTGCGACATGGCCGATCACAAAGCTGTGGAGACGGCCTGCGCCAGCATCCAACGGCCTGTTGACGTCCTCATCTGCAACGCGGCGAGTTTCGGACCACGCGCCTTCCACACACGTGAGTTCGATCCCGACGATTTTGTAGCGACTTTGTCTGTCAACGTCGTAGCGCCGATGGTCTTGGCGAAATCCTTGCGGCATCAGTTGCTAGCTGCCGAGGGGAAGCTGATAGTCATGATGAGCACCGGCAACGCCTCCCTGTCTGGAAACACCGACGGATCAATGCTGGCGTATCGGGCAAGCAAAAGCGCGCTCAACCAGATTGTCCGCAACCTCGCGGCCGAGTGGGGTCCAGAGGGTTTCGTGGCGACAGCTCTAAATCCCGGCTGGGTCAGGACCGATATGGGAGGCGAGCAGGCGCCTCTGAGCCCCGATGAAGCGGCGGTGGAGATTGTGAACTTCGTGGAAGAGGTGGCGACGCCCGCGC
Organism: Sphingomonas sp. BL-S-30; assembly: GCF_055521475.1. NCBI lineage: Bacteria > Pseudomonadati > Pseudomonadota > Alphaproteobacteria > Sphingomonadales > Sphingomonadaceae > Sphingomonas > Sphingomonas sp. BL-S-30. Next base: position 4,467,484 of record NZ_CM145481.1, read on the forward strand.
TCAATGGCTGCTTCGTCAATACAGACGGTTCCCCGCTGCCCTGGTAGATTGGACTGTCAGGATTTCGGTGCGCGCGCGAGCATAATGAAAAACGGGGCCAGTGCGGCCCGACGCGCGGCGGACTTCGGGGCTGGTCGCGACGCCCGCCGTGGCGAGCGCCTCGATCAGCGTCGTCTTGCCTGCCCGAACCCGGACCGCCTGTGAGAACGAACAGGCGGTCCGTGTCCATCGATAATATCAGAGCTTCTCCGTCAGCTCCGGCACGATCTTGAACAGATCGCCGACCAGGCCGATGTCCGCGACCTGGAAGATCGGGGCGTCCTCGTCCTTGTTGATCGCGATGATCGTCTTGGAGTCCTTCATGCCCGCCAGATGCTGGATCGCGCCGGAGATGCCGATCGCGATATAGACTTCGGGGGCGACGATCTTGCCGGTCTGGCCGACCTGATAGTCGTTGGGCACATAGCCCGCGTCCACCGCGGCGCGCGAGGCGCCGACACCCGCGCCGAGCTTATCGGCGAGCGGCTCGATGATCGAGTGGAAATTCTCCGAGTTCTGCAGCGCGCGGCCGCCCGACACGATGATCTTCGCGCTGGTCAGCTCGGGACGCTCGGACTTGGCGATCTCGGCGCCGGCAAAGGTCGACAGACCCGTATCGCCCGTCGAAGCGACGGCCTCGATCGTGCCCGAACCGCCTTCGGTCGCTGCCTTGTCGAACGCCGTGCCGCGCACGGTGATGACCAGCTTGGCGTCCTTCGTCTGCACCGTGGCGATGGCGTTGCCGGCATAGATCGGACGCGTGAACGTGTCCGGCCCTTCGACCGACAGGATGTCGCTGATCTGCATCACGTCGAGCAGCGCAGCGACGCGCGGCGCGATATTCTTGCCGTTCGAGGTAGCCGGGAACAGCACGGCGTCGTGATGTCCCATCAGCTCGACGACGAGCGGCGCGACATTCTCGGCGAGCGCATGCACATAGGCAGCGTCGTCAGCGAGATGGACCTTGCCCACGCCGGCGATCTTCGCGGCTTCGGCAGCGACGCTATCGACGCCCTGGCCCGCGACGAGCAGATGGACGTCACCGAGCTTCGACGCGGCGGTGACCACGGCGAGCGTGGCGTCCTTGACGGCCTTGCCGTCATGTTCGACCCAGACGAGCGTCTTCATTTCGCCACTCCCATCGCCTTCAATTTGGCCACCAGTTCATCGACATCGGCGACCTTGACGCCGGCCGAACGCTTGGCGGGCTCGACGACCTTCAGCGTGGTCAGGCGCGGGGAGATGTCGACGCCGTAATCGGCGGGCGTCTTCTGCGCGAGCGGCTTGGACTTGGCCTTCATGATGTTGGGCAGCGAGGCATAACGCGGCTCGTTGAGGCGAAGATCGGTAGTGATGATCGCGGGAAGCTTCAGCGTCTCGGTCTCCGAGCCGCCATCGACTTCGCGCGTCACGGTGACCGAGTCGCTGGTCAGCTCGACCTTCGAGGCAAAGGTCGCCTGACCGACGCCGAGCAGGCCGGCGAGCATCTGGCCGGTCTGGTTGTTGTCGTCGTCGATCGCCTGCTTGCCGAGGATCACCAGATCGGGCTTTTCCTCCTCGACGATCCTGGCAAGCAGCTTGGCCACGCCGAGCGGCTCGACCTTCTCTTCCGAGACGACCAGGATCGCGCGGTCGGCGCCCATGGCGAGCGCGGTGCGCAGCGTTTCCTGCGCCTTTTGCTCGCCGATCGAGACGACGACGATCTCCGTGACGCCCTTGTCTTTCAGGCGGATCGCCTCTTCTACCGCGATCTCGTCGAACGGGTTCATGCTCATCTTGACGTTGGCGAGGTCGACCCCCGTCCCGTCGGCCTTCACCCGGGGCTTTACGTTATAGTCAAGCACGCGCTTGACCGGGACCAGCACCTTCATTGCAATCCACTCCTGTGACCGAACGCTTCCCGGGGAGGGAAAAGGTTCAGGCGGCCGCTTTCACCTCGGCGACGATCTTGCGGGCGGCATCGCCCAGATCATTGGCGGGGACGATCGCGAGACCGGACGTCGAAAGGATCTTCTTGCCCTCCTCGACATTGGTGCCTTCGAGCCGAACGACCAGCGGCACCGAGAGGTTCACTTCCTTCGCCGCGGCGACGATGCCCTCGGCGATGATGTCGCACTTCATGATGCCGCCGAAGATGTTGACCAGGATGCCCTTCACCGCCGGATCGGCGAGGATGATCTTGAACGCCGCCGTCACCTTCTCCTTGTTGGCGCCGCCGCCGACATCGAGGAAGTTGGCCGGGAACATGCCGTTCAATTTGATGATGTCCATCGTCGCCATGGCGAGGCCGGCACCGTTGACCATGCAGCCGATATCGCCGTCGAGCTTGATATAGGCGAGGTCGTACTTGGACGCTTCGAGCTCCGAAGGATCCTCCTCGGTCTCGTCGCGCAGCTCCATCAGGTCCTTGTGGCGGAACAGCGCATTGGTGTCGAAACCGACCTTGGCGTCGAGCACCAGCAGCTTGTTGTCGTCGGTGACGGCAAGCGGGTTGATCTCGATCTGCGAGGCATCGGTGCCGATAAAGGCGTCGTACAGCTTCGACGCGACATTGGCGGCTTGCTTGGCGAGATCGCCCTTGAGCCCGAGCGCATTCGCCACGGCGCGGCCGTGATGCGGCATGAAGCCGGTCGCGGGATCGACGTCGAAGGTCTGGATCTTTTCCGGCGTGTCATGCGCGACGGTCTCGATGTCCATGCCGCCCTCGGTCGACACCACGAAAGCGACTCGGCCGGTGGCGCGATCGACGAGGAGCGCGAGGTAGAATTCCTTGGCGATGTCGACGCCGTCGGTGACGTAGAGGCGGTTGACCTGCTTGCCGTGCTCGCCGGTCTGGATCGTCACCAGCGTGTTGCCGAGCATGTCGGTCGCCGCCGCGCGGACTTCGTCGGCAGTGCGGGCGAGCCGGACGCCGCCCTTGGCGTCGGGGCCGAGCTCCTTGAACTTGCCCTTGCCGCGGCCGCCGGCGTGAATCTGCGCCTTCACCACATAGAGCGGCCCGGGCAGCTTGCCTGCCGCGGCCACTGCTTCATCCACGCTGAGCGCCGCAAAGCCTGCCGGGACGGGCACGCCGAATTTCGCGAGAAGCTCTTTGGCCTGGTATTCGTGGATGTTCATGGGGCTCACATGCCTTTCGAAGATCGGGGATGCTGGAGCCTTAAGCACAGGGTGGACGGCGAATCCACCCCCGCAAGCATCAGCGGGCCAGACCAGTGACGCAAAGCGCGGCCGAGCTGGCCGTCACGCCGACGATCTCCGGGTCCCGGAGCGAGCGCACCCGGTAGAGAAACTCGTCGAGATCGCGTGCGCGCTCCGCCTTGCCCAGCCCGGCGAGGCGGCGAAGCTGCAGCAGCGACAGGCGATCGACCATGCGGGCGGCCATGCATCCGGCGACCGGCTGCGAGATGCCGGCACTGACGAGTCCCTCGCGCGTCATCGTCTCCGGCGTCGAGCAGCCCGATATCAGCAGCGGCAGCAAGACGCCGATCGGCAAGAAGCGCATTTCATCCATCCTGTCGTGCAACTCCGGTCGGGCACGGCTATATCGTACCGCATGCATTGGACAATCGGCCTGATCCTGTTCCTCGCCACCGTTCTGGGGATGGAGGGCTTCGCTTATGTCGCGCACCGCTGGATCATGCACGGACCGGGCTGGTTCCTGCACAGGAGCCATCATCGCCCGCGCACCGGCGCCTGGGAGCTGAACGATCTCTACGCGGCGATCTTCGCCGTGCCCTCCTTCGTGCTGCTGCTCGGCGGGGTCCAGCTCGGCTGGTGGCCGGGCTTCGCCGGGATCGGCGCGGGGATCGCGGCCTATGGCGCGATCTATTTCGGGTTTCACGACGTCATCGTCCACAAGAGGCTGAACCACCGCTATCTGCCGAAATCGACCTATATGAAGCGCATCATCCAGGCGCACCGGCTGCACCATGTCGTCGAGACCAAGGCCGGCACGGTCAGCTTCGGCTTCCTCTGGGCGCCGAAGCCCGAGGCGCTGAAGGCGGAGCTAAAACGCCGCGGCCATGCGGGAATGCGCGCGCCGGCGGGCGAGGGAGCGGAGCGCTAGATGTTCGACTGGATCGGCCGCACCCTGTTGCTGGTCCTGAGCGGGCTTGCCACCTTCGCGATCCTGGCCTCGCTCGAATCCGCCTCGCGCGGCAACGGCACCCTGCGCAGCGGCATGCCGCCGGCCGAAAGCGCGCCCGATCCCCGCGCGCCACCGCCCGAAGCCGTGCGGGAAGCGCCGGCGCCGGGCGGTGCGGAGCCCGGAACGCCGGTCCCCGCCGGCCAGCCGCTCCAGCGCGTCGCGGTGCCGGGCGCCGCGGCGCAGGATGCCGGCGCGCAACTGCTCGAGGCGCTGACCTATGCCGTGCTGGCGCTCGCCGGCTTCGCCGCGGCGATCCTGATCGTGCTGCTGCGCATCACCGCACATCTCGCCCGCATCGCCGAGCGGAGCTGAACCATTCCCGACTGGTATTTCTACGCGCTCGCGGTGCCGGCGGTGACGCTGATCGGTCTGTCCAAGGGCGGGTTCGTCGGCATGGGCGCCTTGTCGCTGCCGATCCTGGCGCTGGCGATCTCCCCGGTCAGGGCGGCGGCGATCCTGTTGCCGATCCTGATCGTGCAGGACGTGGTCGGCGTGTGGGCGTTCCGCAAGCAATGGGACGGGCATGTGCTGGGCTGGATGCTGCCGGGATCGCTGATCGGCATTGCGCTCGGCTGGTTCTTCGCGGCGCGGGTGTCGGAAAGCGCGGTGCTGGGCGTGGTCGGCGCGATCTCGATCCTGTTCGGGACCTATCGGCTATGGGTCGACCGGCGCGGGGCGATCGCGGCACCGGCACGATCGCCCGGCTGGGTCGGCACCCTGTTCGGCATTGCCTCGGGCTTCACCAGCCAGATCGCCCATGCCGGACAGCCGCCCTTCCAGATCTGGGTGATGCCGAAACGGCTCGAGCGCGACGTGCTGGTCGGCACCACCGCGATCTTCTTCGCGGTCACCAACTGGCTGAAGGTGCCGGCCTATTGGGCGCTCGGCCAATTCAGCCGCGAGAATCTGCTGGCGGCGACGACCTTGCTGCCGGTGGCGATCGCCTCGACCCTGGCGGGCGTGTGGCTGGTGCGACGCGTGTCCCCGACGCGCTTCTACACCGCGATCTATCTGCTGATGGTGCTGGTCGGCGTAAAACTCGTCTGGGACGGCCTCGCCTGAAGCAACGGCGCCTCTATCCGACAGTCACACGAGCCTCTTCCGCGCCTCGTTATTGGGAGACCGCCCAATATCCGTCGAATTTCGCGACCCACTTGCGAGGGGGCTGAATCGGGGCTGATCTTGCGTGCTGTCGACCGGTCCAACAGCGTTACAGTGCGACGTCATGGCGGGCGGCGGCCGAGTTCCCGGGCGTCGGATCGCACCCACTTGCAGTCGATCCGCGAATAGTCGCGGAATTACGCGACCCCTATCGGCATTACTGTGCGCTTTATTTGACGCGGATTCCGCCCGTCATCGCCCGACCGGGCGTCGCTTTCTTCACCTAGTCAAAGAGCGACGAGACCGAGGTCTCGTCCGCGATCCGCTTGATCGCCTCGGCCAGCAGCGGCGCGATGGTCAAGTGGCGGATGCGCTTCGCGTTCATCACCACATCATGGCCGCCGATTGAATCAGTGATGACCAGTTCCTCGAGGGACGACCCTTCGACCCGCGCCACCGCGCCGCCCGACAGGACCCCGTGCGTGACATAGGCGACCACGCCCTCGGCACCCGCTTCCTTCAGCGCGGCGGCGGCGTTGCACAAGGTGCCGGCCGAATCGACGATGTCGTCGATCAGGATGCAGAAACGCCCCTCCACTTCGCCGATGATGTTCATCACCTCGGATTCGCCGGCGCGTTCGCGGCGCTTGTCGACGATCGCGAGCGGGGCGTTGTCGAGCCGCTTGGCCAGCGCGCGGGCGCGGACCACGCCGCCCACGTCAGGCGACACGACCATCAGGTTGCGGTCGCCGAAACGCGTCAGGATGTCGGCCGACATGACCGGTGCGCCGTAGAGATTGTCGGTCGGGATATCGAAGAAACCCTGGATCTGTCCGGCATGGAGATCGACCGAGAGCACGCGGTCGGCCCCCGCGACGGTGATCAGATTGGCGACCAGCTTGGCCGAGATCGGGGTGCGCGGCCCGGGTTTGCGGTCCTGCCGGGCATAGCCGAAATAGGGGATCACGGCAGTGATGCGCTTGGCCGAGGCGCGGCGGAGCGCGTCGATGCAGATCAGCAGCTCCATGAGATTGTCGTTGGCCGGATAGCCGGTCGACTGGAGCACGAACACGTCCTCGCCGCGGACATTCTCCTGGATCTCGACGAACACTTCCTCATCGGCGAAGCGGCGCACGCTCGCATTGGTGAGGGGGATTTCGAGATAGTCCGAGATCGCCCGCGCCAGCGGCAGGTTCGAATTGCCCGTCATCAGTTTCATACGCATATCCTCACCGGCGGACCTGGCCGTTGCCGGGCGCTCTTAGCCAGCACTGCGCTAAGGGGAAAGGCCCGTTGCACGCCGGGTCGCGCGCCGACGCTCACGCCCAGAGTCCGATGACCAGCCCCGAACGGCACGAATTGCATGGCAAACGGCCAGCGATGGTGTCGATCTGATGCATGGCACCCGTCCCGAAACGGCTCTCCCTTTGCGCATCGTACCATGACCGGGGCCCAGCGTCCCGGTTGTTGCGGCCCGGCGGGGCGTCTACAGCCGCTGTCATGACCGTTCTCACCCGTTTCGCGCCGAGCCCGACCGGCCGGCTGCATGTCGGCAATATCCGCACTGCGCTCCACAACTGGCTATGGGCGCAAAAGCATGGCGGGCGCTTCATGCTGCGTATCGACGATACCGATGCCGAGCGCAGCCAGGAGCATTTTGTCGACTCGATCCGTGCCGACCTCGCCTGGCTCGGCCTGGACCCGGTCGGGGAGGAGCGGCAGTCGGCGCGCTTTTCGCTCTACGAGGCGCGCTTCGCGGCGCTGCGCGAGGCCGGCCATGTCTATCGCGCCTATGAAACGGCGCAGGAGCTGGACCTGAAGCGCAAGATCGCGGCGGGACGTGGTCTGCCGCCGGTCTATGACCGCGCCGCGCTGGCGCTGAGCGACGCCCAGCGCGCGGCGTTCGAGGCCGAGGGAATCGCGCCGCACTGGCGCTTCAAGCTCGACCATGGCGCCGCGATCGAATGGGACGACCTGATCCGCGGGCACCAGCGGTTCGATCCGGCGACGATGAGCGACCCGGTGATCCGCCGCGCCGATGGGTCCTGGCTCTATATGCTGCCCTCGGCGATCGACGATGCCGAGATGGGCGTGACTCATGTCGTGCGCGGCGAGGATCATGTCTCCAATACCGCGTTGCAGCTGCAGATGTTCGCCGCGATGGGCAGCGCGCCGCCTGCCTTTGCGCATGAGGCGTTGCTGGTCGGGAGCGAGGGCAAATTGTCCAAGCGGCTCGGATCGGTCGGGGTCGACCAGTTCCGCGAGGCCGGGATCGAGCCCGAAGCGGTGCGCGCGCTGCTCGCGCGGATCGGCACGAGCGATCCGGTCGAGCCGCTGGTCGACACGGCCAGGCTGATCGAGACGTTCGATTTCGGGCGCTTCGGACGCGCGCCGGCGCGGTTCGACGAAGCGGAGCTGAGCGCGGTCAATACGCGGATCGTGCATCAGCTCGATTTCGACTCGGTCGCCGGGCGGCTGCCCGCCGGCATGGGGCGGATCGAGTGGGAAGCAGTGCGGCCCAATCTCACCGTGGTGGCCGAGGCAGGCGATTGGTGGCGCGTGATCGAAGGGCCGGTCGACTCAGTGGCCGACCCGGCGGACGCGGATTTCCTGGCCGAGGCGGCGCGGGTGGCGGGCTCGATCGACTGGGCCGCCGACCCCTGGCATGCGCTGACCGGGGCGCTGAAACAGTCGAGCGGTCGGAGCGGCAAGGCGCTGTTCCTGCCGTTGCGGCGCGCGCTGACCGGGCTCGATCATGGGCCGGACATGAAGGCGTTGCTGCCGCTGATCGGGCGCGAGCGGGCGGTCGAGCGGCTGACGGGCTGAGTTCGCCGCGACGCTTTGGCAGGTCCCTTCCTGCTTCCCCTTGCGAAGACCGGGGTCCAGTCGGACAGGTTGTTGTAACGGCGCGCAGCGCCTCGCCATGATCGTCCCCCGACTGGGCCCCGGCCTTCGCCGGGGAAGGCGACATGGTGTTGGCCACCGGCGTGAAATGATATCTTGTATCTAAATAGTAATGTTGTATCATCGCCGCCGAGATCGAGCGACAGACTCGACCGCCCACCAAGGAGACGATGGAGGCAGGCGATGTACGCAGACCGTTATACCAAACAGAAGAAACTGGACCCGGCCAGCCTTGGCCTCTCGGCGCTGCTGGTCGGCGGGATCATGACCGGGATGATCTTCTCGGCGCCCGATTTCGTGAAGAAGATCCCAACGTCGATCACGCTCTACCCGATCACCGAGACACCGCCGCCGCCACCCAACCCCGAGCCCCTGCCGAAGAAGCAGGAGGTGCTGAAGAAGGCGGAAACGCAGATCGTCCCGCCGCGCCAGGAAGTCACGATCGACACGCCGAAAGGCTTCACGATCACCCCCGGCACGAACACGGTCGACATCACCGAAGGCACGACCAGCGGCACCGTCGGCGAAATACTCACTGTCCCGCCCAAACCGCCGGCGATCGTCGCGCCCGGGATCAACCCACGCTTCAACTATCAGCCCGACTATCCCAGCGACGAGCGACGCCTCGGTCGCGAGGGCCGGGTGGTGGTCCGCGTGCTGGTCGGCACCGACGGCCGGGTGAAGCAGGTCGAGAAGGTCAGCGCCGCGAGCGACTCCTTCTTCGAGGCGACGCGGCGTCGCGCGCTCGAGAAATGGCGCCTGACCCCGGGCACGCGCGACGGCGTCGCGGTCGAGGCCTGGCGCACCATGGCCGTCAGCTTCGTGATGAACGACGAATGACCCCCTTCCGATCGCGCCGGGCATAACCTTGGACGTCCGGCACGATCGGGAGACCTTGCAGGGCTGGCATCCCGCCGGCCCTGCGCCTATCTTGTCGCGATGAGTTTCCTGCGCACCATCTCGCCCCTGCGCGCCTATCGCGACCTCCGCCAGTATCTGGCGTCGCGCAAGACCTATGAGCTGGTCTTCCTGGTCCTGGCGATCATCGTGACCTGGACCATCATGTTCGCCATCGCGAACAATTCCGAGGTCCAGAAGGAATATCGCCCGAACATCGTCTATGCGGAGCAATGGCCCGCCAACCGCACCGACGAGCAGATCATCGCGCAGCAGAAGATCGACGGCCCGAAGGAAAAAGCCGAAGCCGACGAGGTGAAGAAGCAGCAGGCCGAGACCCAGGCTGCCTATAAGCGCCTTGACGACAAGCTGAAGAAGTACGGATTCTGACGATTGCCGACGCGCGCTGGATGGGGGCGGCGCTCGCGCTGAGCGAGCGCGGCAAGGGGCTGACCGCGCCCAACCCCAATGTCGGCTGTCTGATCGTGCGGGACGGGCGCGTCGTCGGGCGCGGCTGGACTCAGCCGGGCGGGCGTCCGCACGCCGAGGCGATGGCACTGGCCGAAGCCGGCGACAGAGCGCGCGGCGCGACCTGCTACGTCACCCTGGAACCCTGCGCGCATCAATCGCCCCGCGGCCCGGCCTGTTCGGACCTGCTGATCGCGGCCGGGGTGGCGCGCGTGATCATCGCGCTCGGCGATCCCGACCCCCGCACCGACGGCGACGGCATCGAGCGGCTGCGCGGCGCGGGGATCGAGGTCACGACCGATCTTCGCGACGGCGACGCGCGACGCGCGATGGCCGGATTCCTGATCCGCCAGGCGCTGGGACGGCCGCAGGTGACGCTGAAGCTCGCTCTGTCGCTCGACGGCGCGGTGGCGATGGGCGACGGCACCAGCAAATGGATCACCGGCACCGAGGCGCGCGCGCATGCCCATGTCGAGCGGGCGCGGCACGAAGCGATCCTGGTCGGGCACGCGACCCTGACGGCGGATGCGCCGACGCTCGATGTCCGCCTGGCGGGGCTGGAGGGGCGGAGCCCGCGGCGGCTGCTGCTGTCGCATGGTAATGCGCCCGACGGCTGGGAAGTGCTGCACGATCCCGCCGATATTCACCAGTTGAAGGGCATCGACCATCTGCTGGTCGAGGGCGGCGTGGCGACGGCGGCGGCGTTCCTTTCCGCCGACCTGGTCGACCGGCTGTTATTGTACCGCGCGCCGATCCTGATCGGGGCGGGCCGCACCTTGCCCGATATCGGCCTGGCCGATCTCGCCGCGGCGCATGGCCGCTGGACGCTGCACGACGCGCGGCGGCTTGGCAGCGACCGAGTCGAGGTCTACGAGCGCGCCAAAGGACAGGTTTGATGTTCACTGGAATCGTCACCGATATCGGCACCGTCGAGCGCGTCGAGGCGCTGGCCGACACGCGCGTCGTGATCGGCACCAGCTATGACACCGCGACGATCGATCTCGGTGCCTCGATCTCCTGTTCGGGCGTGTGCCTGACCGTCATCGACAAATCCGCGGGTGGGGGCTCCAACTGGTTTGCCGTCGACGTGTCGGGCGAAACCATCAGCCGCACGGCGCAGGGGCAATGGACCGAGGGGCGCAAGCTCAACCTGGAGCGCGCGCTGAAGCTGGGCGAGGAACTGGGCGGCCATATCGTCACCGGCCATGTCGACGGCATCGGCGAAGTCACCTCGGTGGTCGAGGAAGGCGGATCGCACCGCGTGCGGATCACGGCCGGCGCCGAGATCGCCCCGTTCATCGCGCCCAAGGGATCGGTCACGCTCGACGGCGTCTCGCTGACCGTCAACGATGTTGAGGATTCGCCCGCCGGCGTGACCTTCGGCGTCAATATCATCCCGCATACCGCGGCCGTCACCACTTTCGGCAGCCTCGCGGCCGGCGATCCGATCAATATCGAGATCGACGTGCTCGCCCGCTACCTGCAACGCATGGAGCATTATCGTGCAAAAGCCTGAGCTGGCCCGCCTGCGTCACGGCTTCCTCTCCAGCCCTGAGGAAATCATCGACGAAGCGCGCAACGGCCGGATGTTCATCCTGGTCGATGACGAGGATCGCGAGAATGAGGGCGACCTGGTCATCCCCGCCCAGATGGCGACGCCCGAAAAGATCAACTTCATGGCGCGGCATGGCCGCGGCCTGATCTGCCTGGCCCTGAGCAAGAAGCGCGTCGACGAGCTCGGGCTCGACCTGATGAGCCGCCACAACGGCACGCGCCACGAGACCGCCTTCACCGTCTCGATCGAGGCACGCGACGGCGTGACCACCGGCATTTCCGCCGCCGACCGCGCCCGCACCGTCGCGGTGGCGATCGATTCGTCGAAGAGCCGCGAGGAAATCGTGACGCCCGGCCATGTCTTCCCCCTGGTCGCACGCGAGGGCGGCGTGCTGGTCCGCGCCGGCCATACCGAGGCCGCGGTCGACGTGTCGCGGCTGGCCGGCCTCAACCCCTCGGGCGTGATCTGCGAGATCATGAACGAGGACGGGACGATGTCGCGCCTCGACGATCTCGTTTCCTTCGCGCAGCTCCACAATCTCAAGATCGGCACGATCCGCGACCTGATCGCCTATCGCCGCCGCCACGACCATCTCGTCGAGAAGCGCGCCGAGATGGTGTTCCACAGCAAATGGGGCGGCGACTGGAAGGCGATGACCTTCTTCAACAAGGCGACCGGCGACGAGCAGATCGCGCTGGTCAAGGGCAAGATCGACCCGGACAAGCCGACCCTGGTGCGCATGCACAGCCTGTCGATGTTCGCCGATGCGTTCGGCGAGGAATCCGAGCGCTCCGGCCTGCTCGCGCAGTCGATGGAGACCATCGCCGAGGAAGGTGCCGGCGTCATCGTCGTGATCAACCGGCCGATGAAGGATTCGATCACCCGCGTGATCAGGCTGCGCGCCGAGGGCAAGACGATCGGAACGCCGGAGGCCGCCGAGCTGCGCGATTACGGCGTCGGCGCGCAGATCCTCGCCGAACTGGGCGTGCAGGACATGGTGCTGCTGACCAATACCCACCACACCCTGGTCGGGCTTGACGGGTACGGCCTGTCGATCGTCGGCGAACGGGCAATCCCCGGCACCGGAGGCGAATGATGGCGAAAATCCTGATCGTGGAAGCACGCTTCTACGACCATCTCAACGACCTGCTGCTCGAGGGCGCGCGTGCCGCGATCGAGGAAGCCGGGCATCGCCACGAGACGATCACCGTCCCGGGCGCGCTGGAGATTCCGGGTGCGATCGCGCTCGCGTCCGAGACCGACGATTATGACGCGTTCGTCGCGCTGGGCGTGGTGATCCGCGGCGAGACCTATCATTTCGAGATCGTCGCCGGCGAAAGCGCGCGCGGCCTGATGGCGCTGTCGATGGACGGCGTGGCGATCGGCAACGGCATCTTGACCGTCGAGAACGAAGCCCAGGCACTGGCCCGGGCGCGGCGCACCGAGAAGGACAAGGGCGGCGAAGCGGCCAAGGCGGCGCTGGCGATGCTGGCGCTGAAGGACCGCTTCGGCTGACCATGGCCGACATGCAGCCGCCCCCGCCGCGCTATCGCATCGTCGAGCGCAACGGCCGGCTGATCGTCACTGACACCTGGGCGGAGAAGAGGCCGCCGCGATCGGAAGCGTCGATGGTGTCGATGCCCGGGACTCCGAAGCGGTCATTGCCGGCTACCGCTGGCCGGCCGGCCGGCACCGGCGTGCCACGCCTGCCGACTGGCGGGTTGATCGAGACACTGGGTGCCATCCTCGTCCTCGGGCTCTGTGCCGGATCGACCGACAGCACGGGCAACCCGATCCTGACCACCGCCAATTATTACGACGTCAACGGCCCGCGCGACATCGTGCTCGCACCCGCCGGCGCGAAACGGCTCGGGCGCTGGCTGCTCGGCGCGGCGCTGGCCGCAATGGCGATGGCGGTGGTGATGTTCGCCACGCCATGGGGCTTCGTCGTCGCCTTTGTGCTGGTCGGCATGATCGCGAGCAACGCCAACACCACTGCGCGCCCGGCGATCACGCGCTGGCTCGACGCCCTCGAAAAGGCAGGTTGAGCGAAGTCCCACCCTTACTTATACTAATGTAAGTAAGGGAGATTCGGCGATGGCGTTGGCCCACACTTTCAAGGCGAATCCCCACTGGCTGCCGCGGCAGAAGCCGCAGGCGATCGCCGCGATTCCGGGCGAGAATGGGCTGCCTTTCATCGGCAACACGCTGAAACTGCTGCGCGATCCGGTCGGATTCGGTCATCGCATGGTGGCGCAATATGGCACCGTCTATCGCAACCATGCCTTTGGCGGCCCTTCCGTCACCCTGATGGGCGCCGACGCCAACGAACTGGTGCTGTTCGACCGCGACAAGGTCTTCTCGTCCGAACAGGGCTGGGGCCCGATGCTCAACCTGCTCTTCCCGCGCGGGCTGATGCTGATGGATTTCGAGAAGCACCGCGCCGACCGCAAGGTGATGTCGGTCGCGTTCAAGCCCGAACCGATGCGCCATTATGCCGAGGCGCTGAATAGCGGCATCACGAGGACCGTTACCGGCTGGGCGAACCGGCCGCTGCGATTCTACGACGCGATCAAGGCACTGACGCTCGACCTCGCCGCCGACAGTTTTCTCGGCATGCCGCTCGGGCCGGAAGCCGACCGGATCAACCAGGCGTTCGTCGACGAGGTCCAGGCATCGGTCGCGCCGATCCGCGTGCCGCTGCCCGGCACGATCATGAGCAGGGGTGTGAAGGCGCGCGCCTATCTGGTCGAGCTGTTCCGGCGCGAGATCCCCAACAGGCGCAGCGGGGAGGGACATGATTTCTTCTCGCAATTCTGCCGCGCGACCGACGAGGCGGGCCAGCCGCTGTCGGACGACGCGATCGCCGACCATATGAACTTCCTGATGATGGCGGCGCACGACACGATCACCTCGTCAGCGACGAGCCTGGTCATGCTGCTCGGCCGCCACCCCGAATGGCAGGACCGCCTGCGCGAGGAGATTGCCGGGCTGGGGCTCAACGACGCGGAAGGGCTGCCGTACGGCCAGCTCGACCGGCTGGTGCTGACGGAGTATGCCTTCAAGGAAGCGCTGCGGCTGGTGCCGCCGGTTCCGTCGATCCCGCGGCGCGCGGTGAAGGCCTTCGACTTTGGCGGCTATCATATCCCGGCCGGGACGATGGTCGGCATCAGCCCGGCCTTCACCCACAAGATGGCCGAGCATTGGCCCGACCCGCAGACATTCGATCCGATGCGCTTCTCGCCGGAGGTCAGCAAGGGCCGGCACAAATATGCCTGGGTGCCGTTCGGCGGCGGCGCGCATATGTGCATCGGCCTGCATTTCGCGACGATGCAGATCCGCATCCTGATGGCGCAGCTATTGAGCCGCTACCGGATCGAGCTGGACGAGGGGGCGGGCGCCGAGTGGCAGGCCTGGCCGATTCCCCGGCCGAAGGATGGGCTGCCGGTGCGGTTCGTGCCGCTGGGGTGACCACCCACCACCGTTCGCCCTGAGCCTGTCGAAGGGCTGCTCTTCTCTCCACCGTCGGAACGAAGAGCAGTGCTTCTACAAGCTCAGCACGAACGGAGGGAAATTTTACTCCGCCGCGACGTCCTCGAGCGCCGGATAGTCGGTATAGCCCTCCGGCCCCTGGCTGTACCAGGTCGCCATATTGTCCGGATTGAGCGGCGCACCCTGTTGCAGGCGGACCGGCAGGTCGGGATTGGCGAGGAAGGTGCGGCCGAAGCTGATCGCGTCGGCCACGCCGGAATCGAGCGCTGCCTGGGCATCATCGCCGAGATAATCCGAGTTGAGCACCAGCGGACCGAAAAAGGCCTGGCGAATCTCGGGCGAGAGCTTGGGCTGGTCCGACCGGCCGAACGTGCCGTCGGGGCCGGGCTCGCGTAGTTCGAGGAAGGCGATGCCGATCTCGGACAGCATCTTCGCGGCGGGCACGAACACGGCTTCCGGATTGCTGTCCTTCGCGCCCTGCGAATTGCCGTTGGGCGAGAGGCGCACGCCCGTGCGGTCGGCCCCGGCGATGCTGGCGACACGCTCGGTCACTTCGCGCAGCAGGCGCACGCGATTTTCGGGATGGCCGCCATAATGATCGTCGCGGAAGTTGGAATTGTCGCGCAGGAACTGGTCGATCAGATAGCCGTTCGCGGCGTGGATCTGCACGCCGTCGAAGCCCGCCACCAGCGCGTTGCGCGTTGCGCGCTCGTAATCGTCGAGCAGGCCGGGGAATTCGTCGAGCCGGAGCGGCCGCGCCTCCTCATAATCCTGCTTGCCGTCATAAGTATGCGCCTGGCCCGGCCCGGTCGTCGCCGAAGCGGAGACCGGCTGCGCGCCGATCAGGCTCGAATGGACGATGCGGCCCATGTGCCAGAGCTGGGCGACGATCCGCCCGCCCGCGGCATGGACCTGGGCGACGACCGGCTTCCAGGCTTCGGTCTGCTCGTCGGTCCACAGGCCCGGCGCGAAGGGCCAGCCAAGGCCCTGGCGCGAAATGCCGGTCGCCTCGGAGATGATCAGCCCCGCACCGGCGCGCTGGGCGTAGTATTCGCCCATCAGCGGCTGCGGCACATGCTCGCGGGTCGAGCGGCCGCGAGTGAGCGGGGCCATCAGCACGCGGTTGGGCGCGTGGATTGCGCCGAGCTGAATCGAATCGAAGAGGCTGGGCATGAAACTGAGTTTCCTTTTGCTACCTGACGCGCCAGACATAGAACGCTAAGGGGCCGCATGCACCAGCCCGCCTCTCCAAGAAAAACTGTCGCAGCACAAAGTCCGGGCTCTCCGCGGCTGGCGTTTGCCGCGCTGATTGCTGCGAATATCATGCTCGCCTTCGGCTCCTGGTTCGTGCGCATGGCGGATACCGGGCCGGTCGCCTCGGCCTTCTGGCGCATCACGCTGGCGACGCCGATCCTGCTCGCCGCCGCCGTCGCGGGCGGCGGGCGGCCGCACCGCATCGGCAGGGGGCTGGGCCTGTTGTTCGTGCTGGCCGGAATCTGCTTCGCCGCCGATCTCGGCGCCTGGCATATCGGCATCCTCAAGACGACCCTGGCCAATGCGACCCTGTTCGGCAATTCCGCGACGCTGTTCTTCCCGGTCTATGGCTTTCTCGCGGCACGCGCGCTGCCGACCCGGATGCAGGGGATCGCGCTCGCCCTTGCGACGATCGGCGCGGCGCTGCTGATGGGACGATCCTATCAGCTCGATCCGAGGAATCTGGTCGGCGACCTGCTCTGCCTGTTCGCCGGCCTGCTCTACACCGTCTATCTGGTCTTCATGCTGCGTATCCGCGACGGCATGGCGTCATTGCCGGCTTTGGGCCTGGCGACGGGCGCCAGCATCCTGCCGCTGCTGGCCATCGCGCTGGCCATGGGCGAGCGCATCTGGCCGCACGACTGGGCGCCACTGATCGCGATGGCGCTGGTCAGCCAGGTGCTGGGGCAGGGGCTGCTGATCTATGCGCTGGGCAGGATGTCGCCGCTGATCGTCGGCATCGCGCTGCTGGTGCAGCCCGCCGTCGCCGCCACGGTCGGCTGGGTCGTCTATCAGGAGCGGCTCGGCCTGCCCGACCTGGTCGGGGCAGTGCTCGTCGCGGTTGCGCTGGTGCTGGTGCGCGACAGGCCGGCGCCGCTTGCGCCGGCACGGGCCGGGTCTAGATAGGGGGCGAGGAGACGCATGATGGCTGCCCTGCCCAAGGACCCGACGCTCGACGAGATTCGCGCGGCACTGGCGCCGCTGATCGCGGCCAATGCCGCGTTCGACGGCTGGAACGACGCCGCGCGCGACGCCGCCGCAGAGTCGGCCGGCGTCGACCGTGACGTGGCGAAGGTCGCCTTTCCCGGCGGCGCGGTCGACATGATCGATGCCTGGTTCGCCGATATCGACGCGGCGATGGCCGCCGCACTGCCGCCCGAGCGCCTCGCCACGATGAAGATCCGCGCGAAGATCACCGCGCTGGTCGAGGCCCGCCTCGCCGAGGCCGCGCCCAATCGCGAAGCATTGCGCCGGGCGCTGGCGATCCTCGCCATGCCGCAGAATCTCGTGCGCGGCGCGGCGCTGGGCTGGCGCGCGGCCGACCTGATGTGGCGCGCGGCCGGCGATGCCGCGACCGACTATAATCACTATACCAAGCGCACCATCCTGGCGGGCGTCTACGCCGCGACGCTGACCGTGTTCCTCGACGACGACAGCGATGGCTGGGCCGACACCCGCGCCTTTCTCGGCCGGCGGATCGAGGGGATCATGCGCTTCGAAAAGGCCAAGGCCGGTTTCCTGGCGCGCACCGAGCACCGGCCGAGCCTGTCGCGCTTCATCGGACGCCTCCGTTACCCGGTCGTGTGAATCGCGCGACTGGTTATTGATAATCAATCGCAACGGCCTTATTGCGGACTGGTGTCAACGCCCCTCAGCCTCGAATCATTGCCGCATCGGCAACGCGCGACCGTCGCCGCGATCGCCTGGACCGAGTTGAGCGTGCCCGAGGCACGGCGCCTGCGCGAGCTTGGCTTCGACGAAGGCGTCGGCGTCGAGGTGCTGCACCGCGCGACCCTGGGCAAGGGCCCGATCGCCTGTCGCATCGGCCGGATGACCGTTGCGCTCCGCCGCGCCGTGGCGGGCGCGATCCATGTTTCCCCCATCGCCGGCTAGATTGAGCATCCCATGAACGCTGCGCCATTGGTGGCGCTGGTCGGCAATCCCAATGCCGGCAAGAGTGCCCTGTTCAACGCGCTGACCGGTGCGCGCCAGAAGGTCGGCAATTATCCCGGCGTGACGGTAGAGCGGCATTCGGGCCGCCTCGCCCTGCCCGACGGCCGTCCGGTCGAGCTGGTCGACCTGCCCGGCGCCTATAGCCTCGATCCGTCCAGCCCCGACGAACGCGTCACGCGCGACGTGGTGACCGGCACGCAGGAGGGCGAGCGGCTACCGGATGCGCTGGTGGTGGTGGTGGATGCCGCCAATCTCGACAATCATCTGCGCTTCACGCTCCAGCTGATCGCGCTCGGGTTGCCGGTGGTGGTCGCGCTCAACATGTTCGACCTGGCCGAGCGCGACGGGCTGATCCTCGATCCCGAACGGCTGTCGCGCGAGCTGGGCGTGCCGGTGGTGCCGACCGTCGCGGTCCGGCGCCGCGGGCTGGAAGATCTCAAGGCGCGGCTGGGCGACATCCTGGTGCACGGCGCGGCCACGCCGCTGCGCGCAGGCGACGGGCGCATGCAGGAGGACATCGTCACCCTGCAGCGCCGCGCCCGCACCATCGCAGTGGCGGCGACGGTGTCCGAAACGCCAACGCGGCGCTGGGGCCATGCGCTCGACGCGATCGCGCTTCACCCGGTGGTCGGGCCGATCCTGCTGCTCGGCCTGTTGTTCGTCATGTTCCAGTCGGTATTCGCCTGGTCCCAGGCGCCGATCGGTTGGATCGAAGCGGGCATGGCCTGGCTTTCCACCCTGGCGAGCAGCGAACTGCCCGGCGGATTCCTGCGCTCGCTCGTCGTCGACGGGCTGATCGCCGGCGTCGGCGCGGTGGTGGTGTTCCTGCCGCAGATCCTGATCCTGTTCACCTTCATCCTGGTGCTCGAGGCATCGGGCTATATGGTCCGCGCCGCCTTCCTGATGGACCGGCTGATGGCGCATGTCGGCCTGTCCGGCCGTGCGTTCATCCCCTTGCTGTCGAGCTTCGCCTGCGCCGTACCCGGCATCATGGCGACCCGCACGATCGACGACGAGAAGGACCGGCTGACCACTATCCTGATCGCGCCGCTGATGACCTGCTCGGCCCGGCTGCCGGTCTATACGCTGATCATCGGCGCGCTGATTCCCAACACCCAGGTGCTGCCGTTCGTCGGGCTGCAGGGGCTGGTGATGTTCGGCCTGTACGTGCTCGGCATCGTCGGGGCGTTCGTCGCCGCGCTGGTGCTGCGGCGGACCGTGACCAAAGGCGCCTCGTCCGGCTTCATGATGGAGATGCCGAAATATCAATGGCCGCGGCTGGGCGACGTGCTGATCGGCCTGTGGAGCCGGGCACTCATCTTCCTGAAGCGCGCCGGCACCACCATCGCGCTGACGGTGGTGCTGCTCTGGGCGCTGGCGAGCTATCCGGTCGCCCCGGCCGGACAGAGGCAGAGCGATTATTCGATCGCCGGGCGCATCGCCTCGGGCATCGAAGTGGTGGTGAAACCGATCGGCTTCAATCACGACATCGCCCTCGCCCTGCTGCCCGCCATGGCGGCGCGCGAGGCAGCGGTCAGCGCGATCGCCACGGTCTATTCGATCGACAATCCCGAGGATGTGGCGGGCAAGATCAGGCTGGCGGATCGCCTGCGCGGCCGCTGGAGCCTGCCGACGGCGCTCGCCTTCCTGATGTGGTTCGTCTTCGCGCCGCAGTGCATCTCGACCATCGCGGTTACCCGACGCGAGACCAATGGCTGGAAATGGCCGGCGTTCATGGTTGGCTATTTGTTCGCGCTCGCCTACATCGCTGCAGGGGCGACCTATTGGGCCGCTATCGGACTCGGTTTGTAGGAAGAAGCATATGGCGGGCAGCGTCAACAAGGTCATTCTCGTCGGCAATCTGGGGCGCGACCCCGAGAGCCGCTCCTTCCAGAACGGCGGCAAGGTGGTGAACCTGCGCATCGCCACCTCCGATACCTGGAAGGACAAGAACACCGGCGAGCGCAAGGAAAAGACCGAATGGCATTCGGTCGCGATCTTCAACGAAGGTCTTGCGAACGTCGCGGAGCGCTATCTGCGCAAGGGCAGCAAGGTCTATATCGAAGGCGCGCTGCAGACCCGTAAGTGGCAGGACGCCCAGGGCCAGGACAAATATTCGACCGAAATCGTGCTGCAGGGCTTCAACTCCGTGCTGACCATGCTCGACGGCGCGCCCGGTGGCGGCGGCGGTTCGGGCGGCGGCGGCTATGGTGGCGGCCAGCGCGACGATTTCGGCGGCAATGACGATTTCGGCGGCGGATCGTCGGGCGGCTATGGAGGCGGCGCGAGCCGTGGCGGCGGCGCGCCCGCCAATCGCGGCAGCAGCAGCTTTGCGGACGATCTCGACGACGACGTGCCCTTCTGAGCGTTTCGCGCGTTCATCGGTTCATGAGCGAGACACCATCGGCCCGGTCGGCCGCACCATCCACCGGGACGATCGACGAGACGGTGCGCGACAGCGCGATCGCCGCGCATGACATCGAATCGCTGCGCGACAGCGAGGAGCTGAAGCGGATCACCGATTTCGCCGCGGCGCTGTGCGCGGCGCCGGTCGCCCTGGTCAATCTGGTCGACCGGCACCGCCAGCATTTCATCGCCCGCACCGGCTATGACGCGCCCGAAGGCCCGCCCGAGACGAGTTTCTGCACCGTCACAATGCGGGCGCGGGGCATCATGGTGGTGCCCGACGCGACGCGCGATCCCCGCTTCGCCGACAATCCGCAGGTCATCGGCGCGCCGTTCATCCGGTTCTATGCCGGCGTGCCGCTGCTCTCGGATGACGGCGTACCGCTCGGCGCGCTGTGCGTGATCGACACCAACCCCCGTGACGGACTGACGTCATTGCAGCATCAGGGGCTCGCCACCCTGGCCGACGCGGTGATGGCGCGTCTGCGCGACAGTCGCGACGCCGCGGCCTGGCGCGCCAGCGAGAGCGCCGCCAGCCGCGCGCTCAACGAAAGCGAACACCGTTTCCGCGTGCTCGCCGATGCCATGCCGCAAATGGTCTGGTCGACATTGCCCGACGGCTATCACGATTATTACAATGCACGCTGGTACGAGTTTACCGGCATGCCCGAAGGGTCGACCGACGGCGAGCAGTGGAACGGCATGTTCCACCCCGAAGACCAGCCCCGCGCCTGGGAGTCCTGGCGTCATTCGCTCGCGACGGGCGATCCCTATCAGATCGAATATCGTCTGCGCCGCGCCGATGGCGACTATCGCTGGACGCTCGGCCGCGCCTTGCCGCTACGCGACGAATCGGATGCGATCGTGCGCTGGTTCGGCACCTGCACCGATATCCATGAGCAGAAGGAAGCCAGCGAGGAGCGCGAAGTGATCGCGCAGGAGCTGAGCCACCGTATCAAGAACATCTTCGCCGTGATCGCCGGGCTGGTCGGCTTCGCCGCGCGGACCAAGCCCGAACTGGCGAGTATTGCCGAGGATCTGCGTGCGCGGATCACCGCGCTCGGCCGGGCGCATGATTTCGTCCGGCCGCACAGCGCGAAGTCACGGCCGGCGGTAGCGCAGGACAGCCTGCATGGCCTGCTGGGCGAGCTTTTTCGTCCCTATCAGTCGGCCAATCAGAAACGCATCGTCATCAGCGGCAGCGATGTGGAGATCGACGATCGTTCGACGACACCGCTCGCCCTGCTGTTCCATGAACTCGCGACCAACGCGACCAAATATGGCGCGCTGGTCAACGACACCGGCCGAATCTTCCTCGACATCGCGACCGGGGAGGCGGGCGTGGTCCTGCGCTGGAGGGAAAGCGGCGGGCCTGCGGTGACGTCACCCGACGGGATGACGGGTTTCGGATCGCAGCTGATGGAAATGAGCGCGGTACGGCAGCTGGGGGGCACGATCGACCGCGACTGGCGGCCGGAGGGCCTGGTGGTGACGATAAAGGTGCCGGCGCGCGCGTTCAGCCGCCGCTGATGTCGCGGTCCAGCAGCACCAGATCGTCATTGGCCGCCGCGCCATGCGGCGTGCCGGCGCTGGCCATCGCCGCGGCGGCCAGGATCGCCGCCTCCGAAAAGGGCTTGCGGATATAGCCGAGCGCGCCTTCGCCCGCGCCGATCTGGGCCGGGTTGGCGGTCACGAAAATCACCTTCACGCCGTAATCCCGCGCCAGCGTGGCGGCGAGATCGGGCCCGGTCGGGCCGTCGCGCAGGTTCACGTCGACCAAGGCGAAATGACAGTCGTCGGCGGCTTCGATCGCACCGCTGCGATCAGCCGCGATCGCCTTCACATGATAGCCGGCATCCGTGAGGATTCGCTCGAGATCGAGCGCCACAAAGATCTCGTCTTCAACGATAAGGGCGGTAGTCGGCATGGATTCCTCTAAGGTTTCCTGCCGCGAACACCTGACGGCACCAAAGAGTTCCTGATCGAAATCAATTCTTCAGCAGGAATACTGCATGTTCCGCGAAGAAATTGGCCGCTGCCGAGGTCGTGCGCTTGTCGCCCGAGAGGAACCACGCCCCCTCGACCGTGATGCCGCGGCCTTTCACGAAGGCGCGGAAATCGTCGATCGTGACATGGTGGATATTGGGCGTGTCGTACCATTGTTCGGGCAGCAGCCGGGTCACCGGCATCCGCCCACCCCACATCAGCGAGGTGCGCCCGCGCCAGTGCGCGAAATTGGGGAAGGACACAAAGGCTCGCCGACCGATCCGGAGCAGATGATCGAGAACCACGTCCGGGCGCCGCGTCGTCTGCAGCGTCTGGCTGAGGATCGCATAGTCGAAGCTGGCCTCGGGATAGCCCGCCAGGTCCGAATCCGCGTCGCCCTGGATCACCGACAGTCCGCGCGAGACCGCGGCGGCGACATTGCCCGCGTCGATCTCGAGCCCGCGCGCATCGACGCCTTTTCCATCGCGCAGCGCGGCCATCAATGCCCCATCACCGCAGCCGACATCCAGAATGCGGCTGCCCGGCGCGACATTGTCGGCGATGATCGCGAGATCGGGACGGAGGCTCATTTCTTCCTTCTCCCCTTGTGGGAGAAGGTGGCGCGAAGCGCCGGATGAGGGGGAATGAGGTTCGAGACGCTCGCGAGTGTCCCCCTCACCCTTCCCACGCCTTCGGCGTAGGCCCCTTCCCTCTCCCACAGGGGGAGAGGGAAAGAAGGATCGAAGCGCGGACTCATGTCGTTGCCCCATACACGTCGGGACGATGGCGCTGCATGAACAGCGCCGTATCGGTCACCCGCTCCCAGCCGAGCGTCTCGTACACGCCATGCGCGTCGCGCGTGGCGAGAAGCCAGCGCCGCAGCCCCTGAAGATCGGGCAGCGCCTGAAGCGCCGCCGCCATCGCGCGCGCGATACCCTGGCCGCGATAGGGTTCGAGCACATAGACATCGGCGAGGTACGCGAAGGTCGCCCCGTCGCTGACAACGCGCGCGAAGCCGATCTGCGCGTCGCCGTCGAAGGCACCGATGCAGAAGGAGCCGCGGATCGCCCGTTCCACCACGTCACGCGGAATGCCGGCGGCCCAATAGCTCGTGACGAGATAGGCATGGATCGCGTCCGCCTGCATCTCGGCGCGATCGGTCGACAGGCGGAATGTCGTCATGCGCCCGCCC
The DNA here is from genome assembly GCF_055521475.1 of Sphingomonas sp. BL-S-30. NCBI lineage: Bacteria > Pseudomonadati > Pseudomonadota > Alphaproteobacteria > Sphingomonadales > Sphingomonadaceae > Sphingomonas > Sphingomonas sp. BL-S-30. The sequence continues at coordinate 4,490,878 of NZ_CM145481.1, forward strand.
TCAGGAAGCCGTCGATCACCCGGTTCATGCCGGGCGAATCGAGCAGGAAGGCGTCATGCCCGAACGGGCTGTTGAGTTCGACGAAACTGACCGGCGCGCCCGCCGCGTTGAGCGCGTGGACGATCGACCGCGATTCGGCCGTGGGGTAGAGCCAGTCGGTGTCGAAGCTGATCAGGCAGAAGCGCGCCGTGCTCGCGCGAAAGGCATTGGCGAGCAGGCCGCCATGTTCCTCCGCGAGATCGAAATAGTCGGTCGCGCGGGTTATATAGAGATAGGAATTGGCGTCGAACCGGTCGACGAAGCTGATCCCCTGGTGCCGCAAATAGCTTTCCACCTGGAAATCGGCGTCGAAGCCGAAGCTCTTGGCGCTGCGCGTTTGCAGGCGGCGGCCGAATTTCTCGGTCAGCCCGGCTTCCGACAGATAGGTGATGTGCGCGGCCATGCGCGCGACGGCGAGCCCGGCTGCGGGAGGATCGCCATTCTCGTAATAGTCGCCGCCGCGCCAGTTCGGATCGGCCATCACCGCCTGGCGACCGACTTCGTGAAAGGCGATATTCTGCGCCGTATGGCGTGCCGCCGAGGCAATGACGATCGCTGCCTTCACCCGCTCGGGGAAGGTCGCCGACCAGCTCAGCGCCTGCATGCCGCCCATCGATCCGCCGATTACGGCCGCCAGGCTGTCGACGCCGAGATGGTCGAGCAGCATCGCCTGCGCGCGCACCATGTCGCGGATGGTGATGACCGGGAAGCTCATCCCCCAGGGCTTGCCGGTCGCCGGATTGACCGTCGCCGGTCCCGAGGAGCCAGTGCAGCCGCCGAGCACATTGCTGCAGATGATGAAATGACGATCGGGGTCGACCGGCTTTCCCGGCCCTACCAGCCGGGTCCACCAGCCGGCCTTGCCCGTGATCGGATGGTTGCTCGCGACATTCTGGTCACCGGTCAGCGCGTGACAGATCAGGATCGCGTTGCCGCCGTCCGCGTCGAGCGTGCCATAGGTCTCGTACGCGATATCGACCGGCGACAGCAGCGCGCCGCCATCGAGCTTCAACGGCCCGGGCAGGGTGACATGGCGATCCAGACCGAAACGTTGATCAGCCGTCATCTGATTTCCGCAAACCGACGGCCAATTCCCCGACCCGTTCGTGCTGAGCTTGTCGAAGCACTGCTTTTCCTGCGTCGAATAGAAGAACAGCCCTTCGACAAGCTCAGGGCGAACGGAGGAAGTGCGTTAGGCCGCGACGCGGCACCATTCAAGCTTTGGCGTTCAGGCTCTGCTGTTCAGGCGTGCTGCGCGGCCATGATCGCCTGGGCCGCCATCCGGCCGGTCTGCGCGCCACCGTTCATATAGCCCGGATAGGCATCCGACAGATGCTCGCCGGCGAACTGGAGCCGGCCGGACAGCGCATGGTGCCTCGGCCCGCTTTCGCCCTCGACCCAGATCAGTTCCCCGAAACGGGTGAGCTGGCCCGGCCGGAAATTGACATAGGCGCCGAGCGTCAGCGGATCACGGTGCCAGCCGGTACGCCGCACCACGCCGCTCATCGCCGCGCCGAAGCCGGGAACGCCTCCTTCCGCCATCGTGGCGAAGCGCCGGGCGAGCTGGCCGGGGTCCATCGCATCGGCCGCGCTGACTTCGTCGCCACCGAGGAACCAGGTCCACACGCTGCCGGCATCGGCTGCCGGGCGAATGCCGCCGTCCCAGCCGAGCGCCGCACCGGCCGAGGCGTCGGTCTGCCACAGTTCGCCGCCGCGCCCCATCGGCCCCTCCCAGGGGCGCGACGTCATGACCGCCTGGACCTTCTCGTTATGGCCCAGCTCCACCTCGGCGATGAACCGGCGCCACAGCGGCGGCAGCGGCACGTGGAAATCGATCTGGCGCATCAGCGGCGCCGGCACCGCGACGATCACGGCCCCGGCGCTGGCGGCGGTGCCGTCGAGGAAGGTCAGGCGCGCCCCGGCGCCCTGCGCGTCGATCCGCAACAGCCTTTTGCCGTTCTCGATGCGGCTGGCGAGCTTCGCCTGCATCGCCGCGATCAGCGCACCACTGCCGCCCTCGATCAGATAGCGCTCGTCGCTATGGCTGAGCACATCGACCTGTTCGCCATCCACGGTCGGCAGGTTGAACACCAGCTCGATCGCCGAAGCCTGGCCCGGCTCCACGCCATATTCGGTGCGGCTGGTCGCCTCCATCAGCTGTCGGACCCAGGGCACCGGCAATTTTTCGGCATGCTGGTCGAGATATCCGGCGATCGAGAGGCGGTCGAGTTCGCGCGCCGTCCGGTCATAATCCTTGTCGAGCCGAGCCGAATCCAGCGCGATCTGCGCCGCGATGGGGCGCAACGCCTCGGCGAGTACCGCCGTCGACAGCACGGCGCCGTTGGCGAGCACGATGGTGCGGTGCGCCTCGGCCTTGCGGTCGATCAGGCCGATGCCGAACGCCTTGGCCAGCTTGTGCATGTCGTCATGGTCGGTGTTGACCAGCTGGCCGCCGATCTCCATCGGCACGCCGTCCGCCGGACGGTGCGTGAACATGCGCCCACCGAGGCGCGGGCGTGCCTCATAAAGGCGTGCGTCGACGCCGGCCTCGGCGAGATGCCACAGGGCCGTCAGCCCGGCGATACCGCCGCCGATGATCGCGACCGGCCCATGGATGGGCGCGGCGCGAAGCGGGCGTGGTACCGCGGCGACCAGGCCGGCCGCGCCGATCGCCTTGAGCAGCGCGCGCCGGCTCATGCCCGGCGCGCCCTCGACCGGCGGTTTCTCCCCCGCCGCCGCCAGATTCATCCGGCGCGCCGATTCCAGTGCCTGCCAGAAAACCGTGCTGCCCCGCATGATCATCCCCTCGCTTCGTCGCCTCCGTAACAGATACGCGATCGAGCGTCAGCTTGCGTTGGCGCAAGCCATGAGCCATGCGGACGCCCATGCTTCCCTTCGCCCGCGTCACCATCATCGGCATCGGCCTGATCGGTTCCTCGATCGCGCGCGCCGTGCGCGCCCAGATGCCGACGGTGCGGCTGACCGGCCATGACGCCGATGGCGAGGTGCGCGCGATCGCCGACCGGCTCCAGCTGTTCGACGACATCACCGACACCGCCGGCGCGTCAGTGATCGATGCCGACCTGGTCATCCTGTGCGTGCCGGTCGGGGCGATGGGCGCGGTGGGCAGGGAGATCGCCGCCGACCTGCCCGCCGATGCCGTCGTCAGCGATGTCGGATCGTGCAAGGAGGATGTCGTCCGCGCCCTGGCCGAGGCGCTGCCCGGCGCGACGGTCGTTCCGGCGCACCCCGTCGCGGGCACGGAGCGCAGCGGGCCCGAAGCCGGGTTCGCCACCCTGTTCCACAAAAGATGGTGCATTGTCACCCCGCCCGAGGGCGCCGATCCGGTCGCGGTCGAGCGCGTCAGCGAATTCTGGCGACGGCTGGGCGCGGAGGTGGAGACGATGGAGCCCGGCCATCACGACCGCGTGCTCGCCATCACCAGCCATTTGCCGCACCTTATCGCCTACACCATCGTCGGCACCGCTTCCGACATGGAAGAGGTCACCCGCAGCGAAGTGATCAAATATTCGGCCGGCGGTTTTCGCGACTTCACCCGCATCGCCGCGTCCGACCCGACGATGTGGCGCGACGTGTTCCTCGCCAATCGCGAGGCGGTGCTCGACATGCTCCAGCGCTTTTCCGAGGACCTGTCGGCGCTGCAGCGCGCGATCCGCTGGGGCAAGGGCGACGAGCTGTTCGACCTGTTCACCAGGACCCGGGCGATCCGGCGCGGTATCATCGAGCAGGGCCAGGACGACCCCGCGCCCGATTTCGGCCGCACCCACGACTGATCCTATCTGTCGAGCGCGTTGATCGCCTCGTGCACCCGGCGCTCGGCCTCGGCGCGGGGCAACCCCGGCGGAATCGGCTCGCCGAAGCGGAAGGTCACCACGCCGGGCAGCTTGGGGCCGTGCTTGGGCCAGACCTTGCCGCTGTCGATCGCGACCGGAATCACGGGTATCTTGAGCATCTGGTACAGGCCGGCAAAACCCGCCCGCAGCGGCGGCTGCTCGCCCGGCGGCACGCGGGTGCCCTCGGGAAAGATCAGGATCGAGCGCCCCAGCGCCAGCTCGGCCTGGCCCTCGCGCACCATCCGCCGGAGCGCGCCCGCCGATGCCTCGCGATCGACGACGATGACGCCGTAACGCCGCGCCGCCCAGCCCCAGACCGGAATCGAGGCCAGTTCCTGCTTCATCACGATCGCGGGCGTGCGCAGCAGGCGGCCCAGCTCGAGCGTTTCGTACATCGCCTGGTGCTTGGCGGCATAGATGACCGGACCGGACGCGAACATGGTGCCTTCCACCCGGCGGTGGATGCCCAGGATGTGCTCGGTCGCCCAGCCATGGAGCTTCGTCCACAAATGGGTGTGGACGATCAGCGCCTCGCGGCCGAACAGCGCCGTGATCGGGGTCAGCAGCACGATCGGCACCGAAAGGCCGTAAAAGACGATCATGAACAGGATCGTGCGAAGCCAGCTCATGTCCCGATCCCCAGCCAGAGCGCCACGCGCCGAAGCAGCAGCTTGTTGTATTCGGCGACCAGCAGGCCGAAGCGCGGATGGCTCGGCACGCCGTCCCCCAGCACCACGACATCGCCGTCCAGCGCGTTGGTCAGTTCCAGCCGTGCCCGGGCGAGGTGCCAGTCCGACGTGACCAGCCGCACCGATTTATATCCGTGCCGCTTCACCCAGGCCGCCGTCTCCTCGGCATTGGACCGCGTGTCGACCGCTTCGCGCCCGAGATCGATGCAGCAGGCGAACAGCGACGGCGCCTCGCGATATTCGTGGGCGAGCTCGACCGGCCGCACTTCGGGCGCGACGCCGGTCACCAGCATGCGTTTCGCGGCATGGGCCTTGAGCAGCACGATGCCCCGGTCGATCCGGCCCGCACCGCCAGTCGGCACCACGATGGCATCGGTCTTCGAATGGTCGAGCGGTTTGGGCATGGCGAGCAGGAACAGCCCGAAGCCCAGTGCCCAAAGCAGCGCCAGCACGCCCAGGGTGCGGATGATCACAGGATTCGCCTCAGCGCGCCGAGCACCGCGAACCGCGCCGCCTGGGCCGCGAGGAGGGCAAAGGCGAGCGGCAGCATGGCAAGCAGAAACCAGTCGCTCGTCGACAGCTGCATCTCCCCCAGCAGGTCCGATCCCAGTGCCGCCAGCTGCATCCCGACCAGCAGCACGATCCCCGCGGCGACCAGCGTCCCGAACGCGCCGCCGAGCAACGTATCGAGCGCGATCCGCTGCTGGAACAGGCGCGCGACCTGTGCGTCGGTCGACCCCAGCATGTGCAGCACCTCGATCGTGTCGCGATGCGTCTCCAGCCCGGCGCGCGCCGCGAGGATGACGACGGCGGCGGTGGCGGCGGCGATCAGCATAACCAGCCCGACGGCGAGCCAGGTGACCATGGTCATGACATCGCTGACCGGTGACATCCAGCGTTCGTGCCGGTCGACCCGGGCCGCCGGCGCGACCGCGCGCACCGCGCTCGTCACCCGGGCGGTGGCGGCGTCGCTGGCGGCGCGGAGGTCGACATCGATCATCGCCGGCATCGGCAGATCGGGATCGGCCCCGTCCGCCCCGAGCCAGGGTCCGAGCAATCGCGACAGTTCGGCACGGCTAACCTCGACGGCGCGCGCGACGTCGGGCAGGCGGCGCAGCGCAGCCAGTAGCTCTTTCGTCTGATCGTCACGGGCGCGGTCGCCCGGTTCGACGATCTGCACCGTCAGCCGCCCGGCGAGCTGCCGGTCGAGCCCCTTCGCGGCGCTCAGCGTGCCGAGGCCCAGCGCGGCCGCGAGCACGGTGAGGAACAGCATGATCGCCATGATCCAAATCATTGCGCGCGTGCCCCGGCGCGCGTCGAGCAGGCGGCGATCGGCGGAGGAGGAAATCAGCCGGACGCTCATGCGGGCTCCGCCGGCGGCGGGAAGCGCAGCGATCCGGTGGGATCGAGCAGGCGCCCCTTGTCGAGCCGCATCATATGCGCATTGGGGATGCGGCTGAGCAGATGGAAATCATGCGTCGCGACGACCACCGTGGTGCCGAGACGGTTGAGGGAGTCGAACAGGTGGAGCAGGCGTTCCGCCATGTCCGGATCGACATTGCCGGTCGGCTCGTCGGCGACGAGGATCTCGGGCCGGCCGATCACGGCCCTGGCGATCGCCACGCGCTGCTGCTCGCCGCCCGACAGGGTCTGCGGCCTGGCCTTGACCCGGTCGGACAGGCCGACCCAGGCGAGCATCTCGCGCACCGGCGCCTCGATATCGCTTTCGGGCACGCCGGAGACGCGCAGGGGAAGCGCGATATTGTCATAGGCCGAGAGGTGCGGGACGAGCCGGAAGTCCTGGAACACCACCCCGATCCGCCGCCGGAAACCCGGCAGCCGCTTGCGCGGCAGGGTCACCGCGTCCTCGCCGAACAGCCGGATCATCCCCCGGGTCGGGCGTTGCGAGAGGTAGAGCAGCTTCAACAGCGAGGTCTTGCCGGCGCCGCTCGTGCCGGTGAGAAAATAGAAGGCGCCGGTCGACAGCGTGAAGCTGACGTCGGACAACGTCTCCTGGCCGGTGCCGTAGCGCAGCCCAACATTTTCGAACTGGACGATATTCGCCATTACCGGCGCAACGCTCGCTTCATGACTGATGCCCCGGCCCGCCATCGCACGTTCCGGGCGCGCGCCACAAGCATGGGCATGAGCGCCCTCGCCCGAAAGGCTTGCCACGACGCGCTGGTGCGTGCTTAGATTCGGGACAGGCGCGGCGCCCTCCGCAGCGCCGGAAGCGGCCAAGATGATCCTCGAATGCACTCAATGCCATTCCCGCTACATGGTCCCCGATTCAGCGATCGGTGCCGAAGGCCGGACCGTGCGATGCGCGAGCTGCAAGCATAGCTGGTTCCAGCCGGGCCAGGTGCTCGATCTGGTCGCGCGCGCCGAAGCGGCCGACGCGCCGGCGCCGCGCCTCGCCCCCGGCGGCCCGGCCCGCGCCGCTGCCGCCGTGCCGCCCGTTCAACCCGCCGTTCACGCCCCCATTCAACCGGACGTCGACATCGCGCCGCCGGGCACCGCGCCCGACTATGATGCCTTCGCGCACCAGCCGCCCTTCACCCGGCGCCGCAGCAGCGCGCAGCGCTGGATCCTGGCCGCCCTCGTGGCGGGTCTGGCGATCCTGGCGGGGGCCGCCGCGATCCTCTATCTCGGGGCACCGGGGCTCGCCCAGCAATTCGGCCTGCCGATCGTCACCCCGGAAACGCCGCTCAGGATCGTCAACAATCCGATCGACCGCCGCCACCTCGCCAATGGCAGCGAGATGTTCGCGATCAGCGGCAAGGTGGTGAACCCGACGGACCAGCGCCAGCGCGTCCCCGATATCCGGGTGGAGCTGAAGGACGCCCAGAAACGGCTGGTCTATAGCTGGGTCATCCGGCCGGAAACGATGTCGCTGGCCCCGCACGGCTCGGTCGAGTTCAACAGCGCGAAGCTCGACGTGCCGGTCAATTCGAAGCAGCTGGTGCTGAGCTTTTCCGGCGAATCCGCCAACTGACCAGGGCGAAGCGACCGCCGTGGAGCAAGGTCGCCGCCACCATGCCGATGCCCGACGCATAGACCAGCCCGGTCAGGCCCCATCCGAGATGGATCAACCCCCAGCCCGCCCCGCCCGTCACCAGGAAGAAGGCGATGATGCTGTTGGCCCCGGCCACGACCTGGTCGCCGAGCGAGCGCAGCGCATAGACAAACACCACCTGCACCCCGTCGAACAGGATGAACGGCGCCCATAAGGGCACCATCGCCAGCGCCAGCATGTGCACCTCGCCCGTCGCCGGGAACAACGCGACGACACCGGCGCGCCCGATCACCAGCAGCAGGGCGAGCAGCGCGGTGAGCAGCGCCGCGATCGACGCGGCGATCACCGTGCGCGGCAGGGCCTGGCGCGGCACGCCCTCGCCGACCGCATTGCCGACTCGCACGCCCGTCGCCGATCCCAGGCCGAGCGCGACGGAGAAGGTGACGTTGTGGATCGCGAACACGATCTGGAAGGCATGGGCCGCCGCATCGCCGAGCCGGGTGGACAGCGCGATCAGGATCGAAAAGCCCGCCAGCTCGAGCCCCGACGCGATCGCCGGCACCACCCCGAACGCCGCCAGCCGTACCGCGCCGGCGGGGACGCCCCGCCATGCCGCGAGCGAGAGGTCGTGCACGCCGCGCAGCGTCGCCCGCGGCAAGGTCCAGGCAGCGCCGATCATGCCGAAGGCGCCGATCGCCGACGCGATCGCGGTCGCCGCCGCCGCCCCGACCGCGCCCAGCGCCGGCAGCCCGAGATGACCGCCGGACAGCGCCCAGGCGAGTACGGCATTGAGCGGGAGAATCGCGAGATTGACCGTCGTCACCCGGCGCGGACGGCTGACCCCTTCGAGGAAGAAGCTGGCCGCGACGATGATCAGCTGGAACGGAAAGCAAAGCGCCATCACCTGGACGACGCGCGCCGCCCGGGGGACCAGCGCATCCGCCACCCCCATGCCAGCCAGCATCGGCGCGGCAAAGAGCAACAGCGCCAGCCCGGCCAGGCTGCCCAGCACCAGCGCGAGCAACAGGCCCTCGCGCAGCACCGCGCCGGTGCGCCTGAGATCGCCCGCGCCGTCAGCGCGCGAGGCGTGGACCAGCACCCCGGACAAGGCCGCGAGCCCGGCGACGATCGCGACGAAGGTCAGCGACCGGCTCGCGCCCAGGGCCGCGACTTCTTCCGTGCCGACCAGCCCGACCACGACCACATCGGTGACGTGGAGGATCGTCCAGTTGAGGCTGGTCAGCATCACCGGCCAGGCAAGGCCGAGGATTCGCCGCGTTTCGTCACCGATCGGATAGGAGAGGGGCGAGCCGGGCATCGCGCCCTGCTAGCGATCGAACGCTGTGCGGGATAGAGCAGTTGCCATTGCCGCAATGCCTTGCTAGGGGCGCTCCCCTACCAGCTGCCGGGGCTTGTCCGGCGGTGTTTCACGTGCGGCCGTGGCGGAACTGGTAGACGCGCAACGTTGAGGTCGTTGTGGGCGAAAGCCCGTGGAAGTTCGAGTCTTCTCGGCCGCACCACTTTCTTCTGCAGGGCCAGACCCTGATCGGCGGGGACGGACATTTGTCCGTCCCTTTCCCGTTCTCCGGCATGGTCGACCCGGCCGATTTGGCCGGCCCCGAACCTTCGTATAATGCTTTGGCGTCAACGGATCGTCCACGATAGAGTGGCGTTGTGCAACTGAAAGCGCGATCCCTTCGCGCTCCTCGAAAGCCGATCTTGTCCGAAGCCGCCTATCTGAATGCGATCGGCACTGCCGTCCCCGATCACGACATCCACCACGCCTTCATCGCCTGGGCGCAGGGCCGGATCGAGGATGAACGCGCCGCGAAGCTGTTTGCGCGCATGGCGGGACGATCGGGCATCGAGCATCGCTGGTCGGTCTTGAGGCGTACCAATGGCGGCGGATCGCCGGTTTCAGCCGAGGGCTTTTATGCCAAGCCGCATCTGCCCGGCACCGCCGAGCGCATGCGACTCTATGCCGAGGAGGCGCCGACGCTGGGCATCGCCGCGATCGAAGCGCTCGCCGCGCAGCGGCCGATCGCCGGCATCACGCATTTCGTCGTCGCCAGCTGTACCGGTTTCGTCGCGCCCGGTGTCGACCAGATCATCGCGCGGCGGATCGGCCTGCCGGCCTCCACCGAGCGGCTGCTGATCGGCTTCATGGGCTGCTACGCGGCGGTCGCGGCGCTGCGGACGGCGCGTCACATCGTCCGGTCCGAGCCCGACGCGCGGGTGCTTGTGCTGTGCGTGGAGCTCTCGACGCTCCACCTCCAGGCGGAAAGCGCGGTCGAGCCGCTGCTGGCGATGCTGCAATTCGGCGACGGCGCCGCCGCGGCGATGGTCACCGCTGAACCGACGGGTTTCATGATTGGCCAGCCCTTCGCCACCACCCTGCCCGATTCGCAGGACCTGATTCGCTGGGACGTGACCGACAGCGGCTTTGCGATGCATTTGTCGGGCGAAGTGCCCGGCCGGATCGCCGCCGGCCTCGCCGATCCCCGTTTCGCTTCGGCCGCGACCGGCGGACGTGCGCCGGGGGAGATCGATGGCTGGGCGGTCCATGCCGGCGGACGCTCGATCCTCGACGCGGTCGAACACAGCCTTGGCCTGTCGCCGGAAGCATTGGCCGCCTCCCGCGGCGTGCTGGCCGACAATGGCAACATGTCCTCCGCCACCCTGATGTTCGTGCTGGCGCGGCTGCTGGCAGGTCCGCCGGTCAGGGACGGCGTCGCGCTTGCTTTCGGCCCCGGCCTCGCCGCCGAGGGTTTCGGCTTCCGGAGCGCGGCATGAGCCTCGCGACCCGGGCCATCGCCGAGGAGCTGATGGACGCCGACGACCTCGACCCGGCGACCTATGCCGAGGTCGTGGGCGACCTCGCGAAGGTCAATATCGTCACCATGGCCGGGCGCCCGACACTCGATTTCCTGACCCGCGCGACGCGGGGCATGACCTCCTTCCGCCTGCTCGATGTGGGTTTCGGCGACGGCGACATGCTCCGCCGGATCGCGCGCTGGGCGCGGAAGCGGGGCCTCGCCGCCGACCTGACGGGCGTTGACCTCAACCCGCGCAGCGCGCTCGCCGCGACCGCTCATACGCCCGCCGATCTAGGCATCCACTACGTCACCGGCGACTATGCCGGCCTTGCCGGCGGCAACTGGGATTTCGTTGTCTCGAGCCTGGTCGCGCATCACATGACTCATGCTCAGCTGATCGCCTTTCTCCGTTTCATGGACAGCGAGACCCGGCGCGGCTGGCTGGTCAATGATCTCCACCGCCACGGCTTCGCGCATTGGGGTTTCCCGATCCTCGCCCGGATCGCGGGCTGGCACCGGATCGTGCGACTCGACGGCACGCTGTCGATCGCCCGGTCCTATCGGCCGTCGGAATGGCCGCCGATCCTTGCCGAGGCTGGGGTGGAGGCCCGCATCTACCGCGCCTTTCCCTTCAGGCTGTGCGTCGAACGCCTGCGCTGATCGTCGGCGGTGGGCCGGCAGGGGCGAGCGCGGCGATCCTGCTTGCCCGCGCGGGCATCCCGCATCTGCTGGTTGAGCGCAGCCGCGAAACCGGCGACGCGCTGTGTGGCGGTTTCCTCAGCTGGCGGACGCTCGACTCGCTGCGCAGCCTGGGGATCGAGCCCGACGCGCTCGGCCAGGCCCGCGTCACCCGGGTCCGGCTGTTCGCCGGCGCGCGGACGGCGGAAGCGCGCCTGCCGCGTCCGGCGATCGGGGTGTCGCGCCGCCATCTCGATTCGCTGCTGCTCGACCGGGCGGCACGCGCCGGCGCAGCCATTGAGCGCGGCGTCGCCGTCAAGGCAATCGAGGGGACCACCGCCCGGCTGCAGGACGGTGGCACGGTCGCGGCGGACGCGCTGTTCCTGGCCAGCGGCAAGCACGACATCCGCGGCCTTGCGCGCCCGGCCGAAGCGCGCGGCGGAGATCCGAGCCTGGGCCTGCGCATCCGGCTGTCCCCCGCGCCGGCACTCGACCGGCTGATCGGCGACGCGATCGAACTGCATCTGTTCGACCGCGGCTATATGGGAATCGTGCTGCAAGAGGATGGCAGCGCCAATTGCTGCATGGCGGTCCACCGGTCCCGCCTGGCCGAGTCGGGCGACCCCGAGCGGCTGCTCGATTCGCTCGCGGCGGAATCGCCGAGACTGGCCGAACGGCTCGTCTGGCGCCGCGGCGGCGAGACGATCGATGCGGTCGCCAACATTCCCTATGGCTGGCGCGTCCGCGAGGGCGTGGCGGGCCTGTTCCGACTGGGCGACCAGGCCGGTGTGATTCCCTCGCTGGCCGGCGAAGGCATGGGCATCGCCATCGCAAGCGGCGTCCGCGCCGCGCGGGCCCATGAAGGCGGCGGCGCGGCGGCCGCGATTTCCTTCCAGCATCGGCTCGCCCGCGACCTCGCCCGGCCGATCGGTCTTGCCGGCCTGATTCGCACCCTCGCCGAACGCCCCGGCATGGCCGCCACAATGGTCCCGGTCGCGCGAAGCATGCCGCTGCTGATCGATGTTGTCGCGCGGCTGACCCGGATCAACCATTCGCACCTTGACCGCCCCGCCGCCGCGCGGGAAAGCTGAGGACCATGGATCAGTTCACTCTTTCCGAGGGCGAGTGGCGCAAGCGGCTCAGCCCCGAACAATATCATGTCCTGCGCGAGGCCGGCACCGAACCCGCCTTTTCCGGCCGCTACACCAACAACAAGGCCGACGGCATCTATCGCTGCGCCGGTTGTGCCACGCCGCTGTTCGACAGCGCCGATAAATATGAGTCGGGATCGGGCTGGCCCAGCTTCACCCGGCCGATCGCACCCGAACGCGTCACCGAACATAGCGACGTCAGCCACGGCATGATCCGGACCGAGGCACGTTGTGCCCGCTGCGACGGGCATCTCGGGCATGTCTTTCCCGATGGCCCGCCGCCGACCGGCCTGCGCTACTGCATGAACTCGCTCAGCCTCGATTTCCGCGGTCGCACGCCGGAAAACGGTGGCGACTCGGTCGCCTGACGAAATCAGTTCACCCGCGCTTCATCGCGCCTGCACCACATGCTCACGCGCAGGCCGCTTGTTTGCTTCCTCAATAGAGCCTATCCCCGCGGAGCCCCATGGCCAGCCGTTCCCGACCATCCCCGTCCCCGATCTGGCGTCGCCGGCTGATGCTGGCGCTGCGCATCTCGGGCGTGCTCATCCTGCTGGGGCTGATCGCCCTGGTCGTCGCGGTCTATGTCCAGCGCGGGCAGCTGCCGAGCTTCGAGGAGTTGAAGTCCTCGCCCAACGGCCAGATGATCCGCGTCCATGCCGCCGACGGCACGGTGATCGTGTCGATGGGGCCAAGCTATGGCGAATGGCTGCCCTATGACCGGATTCCGCCGGTCATGCGCGATGCGATGGTCGCGGTGGAGGATCGCCGGTTCCGCTCGCATCTCGGCATCGACCCGATCGGCGTCATGCGCGCGGTGAAGCTCGCCTTCGTCAATCGCGGCACCGACCGGCGTTTCCAGGGGGCGTCGACCATTACCCAGCAGGTCGCGCGCACCATCTTCCTGTCGAACAAATATGATGTCGGCCGCAAATCGCGCGAAGCGCTGCTCGCGCTGGCGATGGAGCGCAAGTTCACCAAGGACCAGATCCTCGAACTCTATCTCAACAAGGTCTATTTCGGCGGTGGCGCATATGGCATCGATGCCGCCGCGCGGAAATTCTTCGGCCATGGCGCCGACAAGCTGACCCTGTCCGAAGCCGCGGTGATCGCCGGCCTGGTCAAGGCGCCCTCGCGCTATTCGCCGACCGCCGATGCCGAGGCCGCGGTGGGCCGCGCCGGCGTGGTGATCGACCTGATGCAGGAAACGGGCAAGATCACCGCCGCCGAAGCCGCGTCGGCCGATCCGAAGAGCGTCGCGCTGGCGCCCGAGCCCAAACAGAACAGCGTGCGCTATTTCACTGACTGGGCCTTGCCCCAGCTCGAGCTGCTGATCGACGAGACGAGCCGGCCGCTAGAGGTGTGGACCACGCTCGACCTCAACATGCAGCGCGATGCCGATACAGCGATCCGCGCCAACGCGCCGGCCAACGCCCAGGGCGCGCTGGTCGCGATCGACCGCGACGGCGCGGTGCGCGCAATGGTCGGCGGCAAGGATTATGTCTCGTCGATCTACAATCGCGCGACTCAGGCGGTCCGCCAGCCGGGATCGGCGTTCAAGCTGTTCGTCTATCTCTCGGCGCTCGAGGCAGGGCACAAGCCCGAGGATACGCTGGTCGACGAACCGATCTCGATCAATGGCTGGAGCCCGCGCAACAGCTCGGGCGCCAATCGCGGCGAGATGACGATCCGCACCGCCTTCGCCTATTCAGTCAACACCATCGCCGCCAAGCTGGGCCAGGAAGTCGGCTTCAGCACCGTCGCCGACATGGCCCGCCGCTTCGGCATCACGACGAAGGTCGACACGCACCCGGCAATGGTGCTCGGCACCTCGGACGTGCGGCTGCTCGACATGACCCGCGCCTTTGCCAGCGTCGCCAACAAGGGCGTCGCCGTGACGCCCTATGGCATCACCAAGGTGACCGCGAATGGCGAGACGATCTATGCCCAGCAGGTCGACCGCAGCCATGTGCTGGTCGCGCCCTATGTCGCGGCGCAGATGACCGACCTGCTGCAGACCGCGGTCAATACGGGCACCGGCAAGGCAGCGCAGATCGGCCGTCCGGTTGCCGGCAAGACCGGCACGACCACGTCGAACAAGGATGGCTGGTTCCTGGGCTTTTCCAGCGGCCTCACCACCGGCGTCTGGATGGGACGCGACGATGCGAAGGCGGTCCCGGGCCTGCAGGGCGGCACTGCGCCAGCGCGCGCCTTTGCCGCCTTCATGAAACCTGCCGTCGCCAATCGCCCGGTCGAAGCGTTCGACACGCAGGTGACTCTGCCCGAATGGCAGCTCGAACCGGATCAGGAATCCTATTTCGGCGAACCCGATAACGGCCTGTTCGTCGATGAGGACGGCAATCCGGTCGAACCCGGCACGACCGCGCCGTCCGATCCGGGGCCGCCCCTGGTCGACCCCGACGGCAACCCGTTGCCGCCGGATCAACAGGAACGCGCCGCACGTACCGCCCGGCCGGAGGAACGACCCGAGCGGCTCGACCAGGAATGGATGGATCGTGCGCTTGGCCGCACCCCGCCGCCCGGGCGGCCCGCACCACAACGCGAACGCGCCCCTGTGATACCGCCGTCAGACCGGCCGACCGAGCGGCCTCAGGATTCGCGCCCGATCCAGTGAAGCGCGGCGCCGTTAGCGCGCAGCCATGCCCGGGACCGTGCCGGATCGCTCTCGTCCAGCCGTGCGACCAGCGCGTGGAAATCCGGTCCGTGATTCATGTGCACCCGGTGCGCGACCTCATGCGCGACGGTCGCCCGCCGCACGAAGTCCGGCGCCAGGATCAGCCGCCAGCTGTACCGGATCGCCCCGCTTGACGTGCAGCTTCCCCAGCGTCCGCGGGGATCGCCGATCGCGACCCTGGTGACGCCAACGCCGGCGCGCGCCGCGAATTCGGCGGTCTCGGCGCTCAGGATACGCAGCGCCTCACGCTTGAGCCAGGTCTCGATCCGGCGCGACAGACCCTCGCGAGAGCCACCGCACCGCAGGATATCGCCGTCGCGCTCGATTCGCCGGGGCCCGCCCTCGCTCCAGTCGATCGTCAACCAGCTATCGCCGAACGGCACCACGCCGCCCGGCGCGAGCGGCCTCGGACTCGGGAGGCGCGCACGCTGGGCATCGATCCAGGCCTTCTGCCCTTCGGCCCAGAGCAGCGCCGGCTTGACCGGCGCGCGAGTCGGCAAGGTAAGCCGCACCCGGCCGCTGGCCGGATCGACCGACAGCTTCGCGCGGCGAGCCCGGGCGTTGCGGACGACCTCGACCGGCGCGCTCACAATTGGCGGTCGATCAGATGATGCTCCAGATCGCCGACATCGTCTTCCGAGACGGTCCAGCCCTTCACGGACTCACCGGCCCGGTGAACGGCGTCGCGATCCCCGCAGACCAGATAATGCCAGCGGGGCAGCGTTTCGCCCGCCGCCCGCAGACGATAGGCGCAGGTCGAAGGCAGCCAGTCGATCTCGCGGACATTGTCGCGCGTCAGGCGCACGCACTCGCTGACATAGGCGTGGCGATGCCGGTAATCCGAGCATTGCGCCGTCTTGCGGTCGAGCAGGCGGCAGGAAACGTTGGTCGCCATCAGCTCGCCGGTTTCCTCATCCTCCAGCTTGTGGACGCAGCATTTGCCGCAGCCGTCGCACAGCGCCTCCCACTGGCCGCGGTCCAGCGCGTCGATCGGAGTCGTTTCCCAGAAGCGGTCGCTCATTTCACCCAGCGTTTGATCTCGGTCGCAATCGCCTCGGGCGACTGATCCTGCGGCAGCAATGCCATCGGCTTGCCCTCGGGGTCCATGAGATAGGCGACCCGGCTGTGATCCACCATATAGCCGCCGCCCGGACTCAACTCGCCCTTCTTGTAATAGACCGCATATTCCTTCGCCGTCGCGTCGATCGCGGTCGCGCTGCCGGTCAGCCCGACCATGCGCGGGTGAAAATTGGCGACGAAGCTCTTGAGTACGTCGGGCGTGTCCCGCGCCGGATCGATCGTGATGAACAGCGGCACGATCTTCGCGCCCAGCGCCGGATCGCTCTTCTCGACCGCGCTCAGGCCGAGGCCGATATTGCGCGCGTCGACCGGGCAGACGTCCGGGCAGAAAGTGTAGCCGAAATAGACGATGCGGTATTTGCCCGCGAAATCGCGGTCGGTGACCTGCTTGCCGTCCTGATTGGTCAGGGTGAAGGGGCCCCCAATGCGCGCGCCGTCGAGCGGCGGCCTGGCCGGCGCGCCGGAACCCGAACAGGCGGCGAGGGGCGCGATCAGCAGCAGGGCGACGAGGGTTCGGCGGAGGATGATTGCGGGCACGCGGGCTATCTCGTTCATGGCGTGGCCAGCCATGATCTGTTAAGGGCCTCCGCGCAAGTTGGACCCGAAGGCGCCATCGCAAGGCGCCTCCGGCATTACAGGGGCCCGTCCACCAGATGATCGCTCGTACATTCGGCATCGCGTTTACCGTCGCGTTGCTCGGCACCGCCATTCCCGCTCAGGCGCAGAACCAGTCCGAAGGCTATAAATTCCTCCAGGCGGTGAAGGACGCCAAGGGTTCCGATGTCGAGAAGATGCTGCGGGTGCCAGGTACGACGGTGCTCAACACGCGTGACATTTCGACCGGAGAGGGCGCGCTGCACATCGTCGTGAAGCGCAGCGACGCGACCTATCTTCGCTATCTGCTGGCGCAGGGCGCCGACCCCAATATCCGCGATGGCAAGGGCAATACCCCGTTGCTGGTGGCCGCGAGCCTTGGCGAGGTGGATCTGATCCAGGCGCTGCTCGACAAGAAGGCCAATGTGAATCTCGCCAATTCGAGCGGCGAGACCCCGCTGATCCGCGCCGTCCAGCGGCGCGATCTCGGCCTGGCGCGCACCTTGCTCGCCGCCGGGGCGGATCCCGACCAGGCCGACGTCATTGCCGGCAAATCGGCGCGCGATTATGCGACGGAAGACGCGCGATCCACGGCGATGGCCAAGCTGATGGCCGAGAACCCCAAAAAGGCCCGCCGCGCCGTATCGGGACCCAGCCTCTAGAATATTCTCACAGCAGCGCCCCGGCCTCGGGGTCGATCAATCCGGTCAATCGCCGGCCGGCGCGCCGCGCGAAGGCGAGCGTGTTGCGCTTGCGGGTCGCGCTGGACAGCGGGTCGGTATGCGCTTCGCGGGTGATCGCCGCGTCGTAGCGATCGGCGACGATCACGCCGGTACGCGCCGGCAGGAAGGCCTCGCCGTCCAGCGGCGACGCATCGAAGCCGGCCGGGATCGCCCAGTAGAAACGATCGCAACAGGCGAGATAATCCATCCATTTGCCATCGCCGAGCAGATCGGCGCGCGACACCTTGATCTCGACGATGATGATATTGCCGCGCGAATCGAGCGCCATCAGGTCGGCGCGCCGGCCGCCGTCGAGCGGCACCTCGGCCATGGCGACCAGATCGTGGCGGAGCAGCATGCGCACCGTGCCCCGGGCCACATCCGCCGCGCAGAGCGGCGATCCGGGGGCGTCTACACATGATTCGGGGGGACGCTGCAGCATCCCCCCGATCTAGAACATTTCACGAACGCGGGTCAAATCCGCGCATCGTTGAAGGGAGTATTATCGCCTCAGCGATAGAAGACGTGATTGCCGATCGCGGCGATCTTGGTCATGCGCCAGCCCGGCGAAACCCGGCGGGCGTGGAAGTACATCGCGTTCGGCGCCGGGCTGTCCCAGGCATCGGCCATCGCGACGCGGGCGACGGCCACGGCGGTGCGATAGGCGGCATTGTTGGCGATGACCGGCACACGGCCGCCGCGAACGAACGAGAACTGGCCCGGCTGAGTCACGACCGAGCAGATCGACTTGGGAAAGCGGCCCGACTTGGTGCGGTTGAGGATGACCTCGCCGACCGCGAGCTGGCCCGACAGCGGCTCACCCTTCGCTTCGAAATAGATGGCGCCCGCCATGCAGGTCAGGTCACGGTCGCGCGCATCGGTATCCTGCGCGGCAACGGCCTCGGCCAGGCTGTCATAGTCTTCATCCGCCTGCTCGGCAGGGACAATGGCGGGAATATCGGCGTCGGTCTTGGCGACGGAATCGGCAGCTTCCGCGAGCGGCGCCGGCGTGGCGGCGGCTTCGGGCGTGGGGCTGGCAACGGGAACTGGAACGACGGTCGGGAGTTTAAGGGACCTGTCGAGCTCGAAGGCAAAGCCCGGCGTGCTGGCGCCGATCAGGCTGGTGATGGTCAGGGACATCGCCGCGATGGCTGCGGCGCGAGTGAAAAACGTCATTAAAACTTCGAAAAATGCGGTGGTGTGCGGAAGCTGATCGGATCAAGAAAATGCGATCGCCCCGGACGTCCCCCCGACTGCGTAACCTAGCCGGATCGCACCCGGCACGGCACAACGCGCGTGACTGAGCGCGGGCTTTCGGTGCCGGGGGCCTTCAAGTCAACCCGACAACATCGTTTCTGCGGCGAATCGTTCCGCCGACGCGATATCCAGTTCGATCACCCATAAATCGGGATCGCGGCTGCGTCTCCGCCGCCAATATTCGGTTATTTCCGTTGGATCTTCAATGGTTTGTGGCCCAACACGAAGCAGCTGAACGGCCCCGTCCGGCCCGATTCCGCGCTCGAACGCGCCGGAATTGACTCCCTTTTCCAACGCGATGATGAGGATCGCCCCCGCCTGGGCATCGCCCCTGGCGAGCACCGTGCCGATCCCGCCGGCATCGTTCACCCGCCGGAGCATGGCGCCAACCAGCAGCCCGCTTGGCAGGCGTTCGCTCATCGCCGGGCGCTCATCGCCGGGCGCTCACGGTGCCGTCCGATATCCGGGCAGGCCCGCCAGCGCGATCCGGCTGCGCATGAAGGTGCCGGTGCCTCTCGCCGCTTCCTCGCCCTCGCTGTCGATCAGCCGCGCCTCGGCGACGAACACGCGCCGCTGCCCGCTGATCCAGCGCCCCTCGGCGACGACGGGGCCGGCCTTGAGCGGCTTGGTGAAGAGCAGGTTGAACGCGGTGGTCAGCAGGAAACGGTCGGTGACCAGGCTGTTGGCGGCATAAAAGGCCGCGTCGTCGAGCATCTTGAAATAGCTCGTGCCGTGCGCCGCGCCGCCGGCATGATAATAGCGCTCGTCGATCAGGAAGTGGATCCGCGCGACGCCCGCGGCCGGAATCTCCAGCCTTGATTCGAACAGGCGGTTGATCGGCGCCGCCGCGTACAGCGATTCGAGCGCGCGGAAATGCGCTTCCTCGCCCTGCGCGGGAGACTCAGGCGGCGTCACGTGCCTCGTCGGCGGTCAGCAAGGCATAGATCGCGTCGCGCGACCCGGCACCGCGCAGCTTGTCGACGAATCCGCGCTCGCGCAGCCGGCGCGACACCCTGGCAAGCGCCTTCAGGTGCAGCGCACCGGCATCGACCGGCGACAACAGCATGAACACGATGTCGACCGGCAGATCGTCGACTGCCTGGAAGTCGATCGGCTGGGCCAGGCGCGCGAACACGCCGACGACGTGATTGAGACCGGCAAGGCGCGCATGCGGCGTCGCGACGCCGCTGCCGAATCCCGTCGACCCCAGCTTCTCGCGCTTGACCAAGCCATCGGCGACCGCGGTGGCATCGAGCCCATAGGCCGCCGCCGCAGCCATGCCGAGCTGCTGGAACAGGGTTTTCTTGTTGGTCACCGCGAGCCGTTCGAGCACGGTTTCCGGCAGCAACAGATCGCTCAGGTCGGTCATCGTCATCCTTGGGCACCCCCACCCGGGGGGCGCCCATAGCGCCATTTGGCGCCGTGCGATAGCTCGGCCGTCAGGCCGCGCGGTGCGGCTCGACCCAGCCGATCGTCCCGTCACCGCGACGATAGACCATGTTGTACGCGCCCGAGCCGGCGTTGCGGAACAACAGGGCGGTGGTGTTGCGCAGATCGAGCATCATGACGGCATCGGAAACCGTTGCGTCAGGCACGTCGACCCGTGTCTCCGCCACGATCAGCGGAAAATCCTCGGCCGCTTCCTCATCGGCTTCGCGGAACACGGTATAACCGGCATTGTCGTCCGCCGCCTCGGCCCCATCGGCGGCGGCGGCCTGGCTCGAATTGCGGTCCTTCAGGCGGCGCATATAGCGGCGCAGCTGCTTCTCGATCTTGTCGGCCACGCCGTCGAACGCGCCATGCGCGTCCATCCCGTCATTGCTGCCCTTCAGCACCAGGCCCTGCATCACATGCGCGACGATGTCGCAGGTGAAGCCATTGTCGTGCGGCCCCTTGCCGAAAGTGACCTGGGCCGAAATCGCCCGAGAGAAATATTTCGCGGCGATACCCTGGAGCCGAGTCTCGACATGGCTTTTCAGTGCGTCGCCGGTAGCGACCTGATGGCCCGAAATCCGGATATCCATGAGCATTCTCCTTCAACGGAAACCAGGCAGCTAGGCCTGGCCCCGTACCTGCGTCAACCGGACGCCTCGACCCCCCAAAGCGGATTCTTGATCTTCTCCATAAACGCCGCGTGGCGCGCGAGTTCCGCGGCGCTTGCCTCGAAAAGCCGGGCAGGCCGCACGATCGCCGGCGCCGAGGCCGGCTGAAAACTGGTCTGGACCTCGATCGTCTCGCTGACCAGGGTCAGCCCGATCTGGCGCCCGCCGGTCAGCTCGACATAGACCTGCGACAGCAGCTGCGCGTCGAGCAATGCGCCGTGCACGACGCGGTGGCTGCGATCGATGCCATAGCGGCCGCACAGCGCGTCGAGGCTGTGCTTGGCGCCCGGATGGCGGGTGCGCGCCAGCACGATCGTGTCGACCATCCGGTCGAGATGGACTGCCTTGCGCCCGCAGCGGACGAGCTCGCCATTGAGGAAGCCGAAATCGAAGCTGGCATTGTGCGCGACCAGCGGCGCATCGCCGAGGAACTCGAGCAGATCGTCGACGCCGTGCCCGAACAACGGCTTGTCTGACAGAAAGGCATCGCTCAGCCCGTGCACGCGCTGCGCCTCGGCCGGCATGGTCCGTTCGGGATGGAAATAGGCGTGGAAGGTGCGTCCGGTCTCGACCCGGTTGACCAGCTCGACACAGCCGATCTCCACCATCCGGTCGCCGTCGGCGAAGCTGAAGCCGGTAGTTTCGGTGTCGAAGACGATCTCGCGCATTACATATGTTATCGGGATTGCGAGGGCCTGAGGCAAGAGACCAATGACTCGACCGCAGCGCGGGTCTCCGCGAGGCTACCCCCGGTCGGAATGACGAAATCGGCCCGCGCGCGCTTCTCCGCATCGGGCATCTGCCGCGCGAGGATCGCCTCCAGCTTGGCCTTGGTCATGCCTGGCCGCGCCAGCACCCGGGCGCGCTGGACATCGCCCGGTGCCGAGACCACGGCGACCTTGTCGACTCGCGTCTCGCCACCGGTTTCGAACAGCAAGGGCACGTCGAACACGACCAGCGGCGCATCGGCGTGGGCGGCGAGGAAGGCAGCCCGCTCCTCGCCGACCGCGGGATGGATCAGGGCCTCGAGCCGCTTCAGCGCGCGCGGATCGGCCAGCACCGCTTCGCCGAGCAGGGTGCGGTCGACGCCCTTCGGCCCGGTCGTATCGGGAAACATCGCCTCGATCGCCGCGACGAGCCGCCCGCCTTGGCCCTGGAGCCGGTGCACCGCCGCATCCGAATCGAACACCGGCACGCCGAGATCCTCGAACATCGCGGCGACGGTCGACTTGCCCATGCCGATCGATCCGGTGAGACCCAGAGTCAGGGGGGGCGCGGTCAGCATGACGTCATGACATCAACAGGTCGCGAAGTTCCTCGTCGCGGTCGCGCGGCGGCTCCGCGCCGAACAGCAGCTCGAACGCCAGTGCGCCCTGGCCGATCAGCATGTCGAGGCCATCGACGACATCCAGCTCGCGCGCCCGCGCCGCCTTCAGCAAGGCGGTTTCGAGCGGCGCATAGATGATCTCATAGACCACCGCATCCTCGGGAAGCGGCGACAGGTCCAGCTCGAGCGGCGGCTGGCCGGTCATGCCGAGCGAGCTGGTGTTGACCAGAAGCGCCGCCGCCGGCAGCGGCGCACTCAGTGGCAACGCCTTGCCCTTCAGCCCGAAGGTGGAGAGCAGCGCCGCCGCCTTCAGCACGTTGCGGTTGAGGATCGTCACCTCGCCGACACCGATCCGCGACAGCGCGAACAGGATCGCCCGCGCCGCGCCGCCCGCCCCGATCACCGCCACCGGCGCGCCGGCCAGATCGAGATCGGCGATCGGCGCGTAGAAGCCGCCCGCATCGGTATTGGTGCCGATCAGCACGCCGTCCTCAGCCCGCATCGCGAGGTTGATCGCGCCGATCGTCGCGCGCACGCCGCCGCGATCCTCGACCAGATCGAGCGCTGCCTCCTTGTGCGGCAGGGTGATGTTGCATCCCCGCCAGGCCGGGTCGGCGCGGCGCGCGTCGAAATAGGCGGCGAGCGCGTCGGGCGTCACATGATGCGCCCGGTAATCCGCGTCCAGACCCAGCGCCTCAATCCAGAAACGGTGGATCAACGGCGATTTGCTGTGCTTGATCGGATCGCCGATCACCTCGGCATACGGTGCCGTCATGACGTCAAAATACCCCTGACCCGTAGATAATCGAGCACCGGCAGCAGCGGCAGGCCCAGTACGGTGAACTGGCTCCCCTCGATCCGGCTGAACAATTGCGCGCCTGGTCCCTCGATGCGGTAGCAGCCGACGCAGCCCGAAATCTCCGGCCATTCCTCATCGAGATAGCGCTCGATGAAGCTGTCGGAGAGGGTGCGGACGAACATCTTCGCACGGTCGACCACGCGCCAGACCGGCCGGCCATCGACCGCCATCACCGCGGCGCTGATCAGCTCATGGCGCTTGCCCGACAGGCGGCGGAGGTGCTCGGCCGCCTCGGCGCGATCGCCGGGTTTATCGAGCATCGATCCGTCCTCGAGCGCCACCACCGAGTCGCTGCCCAGCACCAGCGCCTCGGGCTCGCGGTGCGATACGCGCAGCGCTTTAAGCTCGGCCAGCCGGTCCGCCAGGTCGCGTGGCGCGACGCCCTCGGCGCGCATCGCGACCTTGGCCGACTCCTCGTCGACATTAGCCGACATCGCCTCGAACGGCACGCCGGCCGCGCTCAGCATCGCGCGACGCGACGCGCTGTTCGACGCCAGGATCAGTCTCATGCCGAATCCCGCTCGTTGACCAGTTGCACGATCGCCGCCGCCGTCTCCTCGATCGACCGGCGCGTCACGTCGATCACCGGCCAGCCATTGTCGGCGAACATCCGCCGCGCAAAGGCGACCTCACGCGTGACGGCCTCCTGATCCACATAGGATGTCTCGGGCGCCTGATTGAGCGAGAGCAGGCGATTGCGCCGCACCTGGATCAGCCGGTCGGCGCTGGTGGTCAGGCCGACCACCAAGGGATGCCGGAGCGAGAACAGCGCCGTCGGCGGCGGGCTTTCCACCACGATCGGGATATTCGCGGTCTTGAAGCCGCGATTGGCGAGATAGATCGAAGTCGGCGTCTTGGACGAGCGCGACACGCCCGCCAGCACGATATCGGCTTCCTCCCAATCCTCCCAGTTGATCCCGTCATCATGCGCCATGGTGAACTGGATCGCGTCGACCCGGGCGAAATAGGCGGCGTCGAGCACATGCTGGCGCCCCGGCCGCGCCTTGGCCTGCTGGCCGAGCAGGCTGGAGAGCGCGTCGGTCACCGGATCGAGCGGCGCGACCGCCGGCAGCCCCAGTGCGCGGCACCGCGTCTCCAGCGTACGCCGCGTCGCGCTGTTGACCAGAGTGAACACCACCAGCCCGGGATTTTGCGCGATCTCCTGCAGGATTCGCTCGAGATGGGCTTCGGTGCGGACCATCGGCCAGAAATGGCGGATCGTCTCGACATCGTCATATTGGGCGAGCGCCGCCTTCGCGATATTCTCGAGCGTCTCGCCGGTGGAATCCGACAGAAGATGGAGATGCAGCCGCATTATGGCCGCGCACCGCGAGCGAAAAAACCAGTTGGGGATGGAGCTGTGGAGAACATCCGGAAAATCGCTAGCGCAACTTTCCCGCCACGCAAAGCGATCGCCATCGGTGGAAAAGTCCGGAGTTTCCCACAATCGCGCCCACACCCCGATGGTTTCGCGCACAGCCTGTGGATAATGGGGATCGTCCGGCCGACTCCGGTCGAGTCTGCGGCCCCCGCCGCGTCAAGCTGTTGGCATTTCGGGGACGAACGCATAAGCCCCGCCATCCACGCGCCAACCACCGCTACATCCTTTTTAGATTCTCTTCTTATCAGATAGAAGGACTCTCGCGATCCCGACTCCCGTGACCGAAAAGCGCCTGCTCGCGACCCTCAAGGGTGTCCGGCACGACGTTCCGCCCGTCTGGCTGATGCGCCAGGCCGGGCGCTATCTTCCCGAATATCGCGCGCTCCGGGCGGAGAAAGGCGGCTTCCTCGCGCTCGCGACCGATCCCGACGCCGCGGCGGAAGTGACTCTCCAGCCGATCCGCCGCTTCGGCTTCGACGGCGCGATCCTCTTCTCCGATATCCTCATGGTTCCCTGGGCGCTGGGACAGGCGCTGAGCTTCGGCGCGGGTGAAGGGCCTGCTCTGGCCCCGCCGCTGGTCGATCATGCGCTGGCGGGGCTCCAGGCGGCCCCTGAGCGGCTCGAGCCGGTCTATGCCACGGTGGCGAAGGTCGCCGCGATGCTACCGGCCGAAACCAGCTTTCTCGGCTTTGCGGGAAGTCCCTGGACGGTCGCCACCTATATGGTCGCCGGCCATGGCAGCCGCGATCAGGGCGAGACGCGCCGTTTCGCCTATACCGATCCCAGGGCCTTTGCCGAGATCATCGATGCGATCGCCGACAGCACGATTGCCTATCTCTCCCGCCAGATCCGGGCCGGGGTCGAGGCGGTGCAGCTGTTCGACAGCTGGTCGGGCAGCCTGTCCCCGGCACAGTTCGAACGCTGGGTGATCGCGCCGACCGCGAAGATCGTCACCGCGCTGCATGAAATGCATCCGGGTACACCCGTGATCGGCTTTCCCAAGGGCGCCGGCGGCAAGCTGCCGGCTTATGCGCGGGAGACGGGCGCCGACGCGATCGGACTGGACGAGACGGTCGACCCGGTCTGGGCGCATGCCAGCCTGCCGGACGGTTTACCGGTGCAGGGCAATCTCGATCCGCTTGCCCTAATCGCCGGCGGCGACGCGCTCGACGCCGCGGCGACACGAATCCTTGAGGCGCTGGCCGATCGGCCGCATATCTTCAATCTGGGGCATGGCATCCTGCAGGATACGCCGATCGCCCATGTCGAGCGCCTCCTGGCGCATGTGCGGAGAGCGCGATGAATTTCCTCGGAAACGCCTATCTCTGGGTCAAGGCGGCGCATGTCGTCTTCGTCATCTTCTGGATGGCCGGCATGTTCATGCTGCCGCGCTACCTCGTATATCACCAGGAGGCACAGCCGGGGTCGGCCGAGGCACAAAAGTGGGTCGAGCGGGAAACCAGGCTCCGCACCATGATCCTGACGCCGTCGATGATCCTCGTGTGGATCCTCGGCCTGATGCTGGCCGTGAACGCGGGATTGTTCGCCGGTGTCGGCGGCCTGGGCTGGCTCCACGCCAAGCTGCTGCTGGTGGTGATCCTCAGTGGCTATCATGGCTGGGCGGTCGGCTATGCCAAGAAGCTTGCGGCCGGCAAGCCGACGCTGACGGGCAAGCAGCTCCGCCTGATCAACGAGGTGCCGGCGATCCTGACCGCGCTGATCGTCATCCTGGTGATCGTCCGACCCTTCTGAATCGGTGTTCGCGACTTGACTTGAGCAAGACCGACACCTAGGTC
This sequence comes from Sphingomonas sp. BL-S-30, assembly GCF_055521475.1. Taxonomy (NCBI): domain Bacteria; kingdom Pseudomonadati; phylum Pseudomonadota; class Alphaproteobacteria; order Sphingomonadales; family Sphingomonadaceae; genus Sphingomonas; species Sphingomonas sp. BL-S-30. Next base: position 4,516,934 of record NZ_CM145481.1, read on the forward strand.
CGAGGCTGTCGAAGCGCGCGGAGCCATGCGTTCCGGGCCGCGGCACCCTCCTCCAGCATCGTCGCGTTTTCCCTTTCGCCGACAGACGCTAACCCCAGCACCATCTCACGTCCGGACGCCCCCCATGCATCTCAAAGACCTCAAGAAGAAAAGCCCGGCCGAGCTGGTCGCGATGGCCGAGGAGCTCGGCGTCGAAAGCGCGTCGACCTTGCGCAAGCAGGATCTTCTGTTCGCGATCCTCAAGGTCCAGGCGGAAAATGGCGAACAGATCATGGGTCTGGGCACGATCGAGGTACTGCCCGATGGCTTCGGCTTCCTGCGCAGCCCGGAGGCGAATTATCTCGCTGGCCCGGACGATATCTACATGTCGCCCAACCAGGTCCGCAAATTCGGTCTGCGCACCGGCGACACGGTCGAGGGCGAGATTCGCGGGCCGAAGGATGGCGAACGCTATTTTGCGCTGACCCGCCTGACCTCGGTCAATTTCGACGATCCCGATGCGGTTCGCCACCGCGTCAATTTCGATAACCTCACCCCGCTCTATCCCGAAGAGAAGCTGACGCTCGATCCGCAGGATCCGACGATCAAGGACAAGTCGGCGCGGGTGATCGACATCATCAGCCCGCAGGGCAAGGGCCAGCGTGCCCTGATCGTCGCCCCGCCGCGCGTCGGCAAGACGGTGCTGCTGCAGAACATCGCGCGGGCCATCACCGACAATCACCCCGAAGTGTTCCTGATCGTGCTGCTGATCGACGAGCGGCCCGAGGAAGTGACCGACATGCAGCGTTCGGTGAAGGGCGAGGTCGTGTCCTCCACCTTCGACGAGCCCGCGACGCGCCACGTCCAGGTCGCCGAAATGGTCATCGAAAAGGCCAAGCGCCTGGTCGAGCACAAGAAGGACGTCGTGATCCTGCTCGATTCGATCACGCGCCTCGGCCGCGCCTACAACACGGTCGTGCCCAGCTCGGGCAAGGTGCTGACCGGCGGTGTCGACGCGAACGCCCTGCAGCGCCCGAAGCGCTTCTTCGGCGCCGCGCGCAACATCGAGGAGGGCGGCTCGCTCTCGATCATCGCCACCGCGCTGATCGACACCGGCAGCCGCATGGACGAAGTCATCTTCGAAGAGTTCAAGGGCACCGGCAACTCGGAAATCGTGCTCGATCGCAAGGTCGCCGACAAGCGTATCTTCCCGGCACTCGACGTCGGCAAGTCCGGCACCCGCAAGGAGGAACTGCTGGTCGACAAGAGCAAGCTCTCCAAGATGTGGGTGCTGCGCCGCATCCTCATGCAGATGGGTACCATCGACGCGATGGAGTTCCTGCTCGACAAGATGAAGGATTCGAAGACCAACGAGGACTTCTTCGACTCGATGAATCAGTGAGCAGTGCGGCTTGCGGCATGCTGCCGCAAGACTCGCACAAGCACGGCCGACGGGGCAAAGCCCCGGTCGACGGCGCGGGCTTTGCCCGCGCCGCTTGTGTGTCGGGAGCGCGTCCTTGATCCTCGAACACGCCCTCCTCGCCATTAAACCCGGCCAGTCCGCGGCGTTCGAAGCCGCCATGGCCCAGGCTCGCCCGCTCATCGCGGCGTCTCCCGGCTTCCGCTCGATCGCGGTGCGAAGGGCCTGTGAAAGCCCCGATCGCTATCTGTTGCTCGTGGAGTGGGACGACATCGCCAGCCACCGTGAGGGATTTCGCGCGTCGGCGCGTTATGCGCAGTGGCGCGCGCTGCTCCATGTCTTTTATGAGCCGATGCCGGCCGTGACCTATTTCGGAGAGAGTCTGTGATCAATTTCGCCGATGTGTTCACTGCCGCCGGCCTCGCGACGCTCGGCCAGGTGATCATGATCGACCTGATGCTGGCGGGCGACAACGTCATGGTGCTGGGCGCGCTCGCGGCCGGCTTGCCGGCGAGGCAGCGCAAGCAGGTGCTCGGCTTCGGCGTGGTCATCGCGATGGTCTGCCTGATCGGCTTCGCGCTGATCGCGACCAAGCTGCTCCATGTCGTGGGCCTGCTGCTCGGCGGCGGCATATTGCTGCTCTGGGTCGCCTGGAAATTGTTCCGCGAGCTCCACCCGGCGCCGGCCGCGGTGCCGGTCGATGATCCTGCGACCACCGCGGTCGAAGGCGTCAAGCCGACCAAGACCTTCCTGCGTGCGGCGATCCAGGTCGCCATCGCCGATCTCTCGATGAGCCTCGACAATGTCCTTGCCGTCGCCGGGGCCGCGCGCGAGCACCCTACCGTGTTGCTGTTCGGGCTGATCCTGTCGGTGACGCTGATGGCGGTCGCCGCGAATTATATCGCGCGGCTGATCGAACGCTATCACTGGATCGCCTATATCGGCCTGGCCGTGATACTTTATGTATCGGGATCAATGATTTACCACGGGATCGTGGATAACGACGTGGGTATTCTGCACCTGCTGGTCTGAGGTCACCACCAAACCGGGAATTGTTCCGCATCCACCGTGCGTGGCTGCTCCTTGCGGTGGGTACGGCAATAAAGTTTTAGATGCAGATAAAGGGCTGAAATCAGCCAAGATTCTCCGCGAAAAACGCCGCCGTCCGCTCGTCCGCGAGCGTCGCCGACGCATCCGACCGACGCAGTCCGAATTCGGTCGCGAAGCCATGGTCCTCGCCAGGATAATCGAAGATCGTCACCTTGGGATGATCGTCGAGGCCGTCATGCATGCGCTGCTGCGCCGCCTTGTCGACGAAATGATCCTCCTCCGGCACGTGCAGCAGCACCGGATGCGCAATCGCGTGCTTTTCGCCGAGCAGGCCGTCGATGCCGACGCCGTAATAGCAGACGCTGGCGTTCACATCGGTGCGCGCGGCCGTCATGAAGGCGAGGCGCCCGCCGAGGCAATAGCCCACTGCGCCGACCTTGCCCTCCGCACCGAGCATCTTGCGCGCGGTGCGGATCGTCGCTTCGATATCCTGGATGCCGACATTCTGGTCGAACTGCCCCATCATCGCCAGGGCCTGCTGGAATTCCTCGGGGATATCGGGATCGAGCTGCGTGTCCGGTTCGAGCCGCCAGAACAGGTCGGGCGCGATGGCGAGATAGCCGTCCTCGGCCAGCAGGTCGCATTTTCGGCGGATGCCGGCGTTCACCCCGAAGATTTCCTGGATCACGACGATCGCCGCGCGCGGCGGGCCGGCGGGTTCTGCGCAATAGGCGGTGAAATCACCCGTGCCGTCGAGCGTGTCGATCGTGATCGTTGCGGTCATGACTGTCCTCGGCTGAAGGGGCGGAGCGCCCGAAATCCGCAGGCGGCGATGGGCGTTGCGGTCCGGCCCAAGTCGCGCGCATACAGGGCTCAAGCTTATGCAGCGCGGCCGTCGCCCGCTCAAGCGGAGATGACCAATGAAGATCAATGTCGAAGTCGATTGCACCCCGGAAGAAGCACGCCGCGTCATGGGGTTGCCCGATTTCACACCGGTCCACGAAAAATATATCCAGGGTGTGATGGGTGCGATGGACGGTGCCGTTCCGCCCGAGATGATCGAGAATATGATGAAGAGCTGGTCGCCGATGGGCGAGGCCGGGATGAGTTTCTGGCGCAAGATGTTCGAGACCTCGTCGAAATAGCCATGGACACCATCTTTGCCGTCTCGAGCGGTGCGCCGCCCGCGGCGATCGGGATCGTCCGGGTGAGCGGCGACCATGCCCTTGTGGCGGCGTCCGCGCTTGCGGGCGCGCTCCCGGTGCCGCGCAGGGCAGGGCTGCGCGTGTTGCGCGGTGGTGACGGGCAGGCGATCGACCGGGCGCTGGTCCTGGTCTTTCCCGGCCCCGACAGTGCGACGGGCGAGGACCTGGTCGAATTGCATCTTCATGGCGGCCGGGCAGTCGTGCGCGCGGTGGAGGCGGCGCTGGCGGCGCAGCCTGGGCTGCGCCAGGCCGAGCCCGGCGAATTCACCCGGCGCGCGCTCGCCAATGGCCGGATCGACCTGACTGAGGCCGAGGGGCTTGGCGATCTGCTCGCGGCGGAGACCGAAGGGCAGCGCCGGGCGGCGCTGACGATGGCCGAAGGCGGTTTGCGCCGGAAGGCGGAGGACTGGGCTGACCGGCTGGTGGCGCTGGCCGCTCAGGTCGAAGCGCAGCTCGATTTTGCCGAAGAGGACGAGGTCGATCAGGCGGCACCGGCGAGTTTCGCGGATGAGGCACGGGCGCTCGCCGACGAGATCCGGGTGCTGCTGGCAACGCCGCCGGTGGAGCGGCTCAGGGACGGGGTACGCGCGGTGATCGCCGGCCCGCCGAACAGCGGCAAGTCGACCCTGCTCAATATTCTGGCGGAACGCGACGCGGCGATCGTCTCCCCGATCTCGGGCACGACGCGCGACCGGATCGAGGCGCCCATCATCCGTGACGGAATCGCTTATGTCCTCACCGATACGGCGGGCCTGCTGGACGAGACGGCTGATCCCATCGAGCGGATCGGCATTGCCCGTGCGGAAGAGGCAATGCAAACGGCCGACCTGGTCCTGTGGCTCGGAGACGGCCCGGCGCCGGTACCGGAAGCCATCCGGATTCACGCGCGCATCGATATCCCCGGCCGCGCCACGCCGCCCGACGGATCCGACGTCGCTTTGTCGGCTGCGACGGGGGAGGGCATCGGCGATCTCTGGCAAATGCTTCGCGATCGCGCAGCGGCGTTGTTGCCGCGTGAGGATACGCTGGCGGTCAATCGCCGCCAGCGTGGCCTGCTTGCCCAATGCGCGGCCAGCCTGGACGCGGCGAGCGGGCAGGGCGACCTGATCGTCTTTGCGGAAGAGGTGCGGCTGGCCATGAAGGCGCTGGACCAGCTCGTCGGCCGCAGCGACACGGAAGCCATGCTCGATGCGCTCTTCTCGCGCTTCTGCCTCGGCAAATAATGTTTCACGTGGAACATGACCGATGTTCCACGTGAAACAACCTGACGTCCGAATCGCCGACAGGCTTTGACAGGCGCCCCGGCCAGACCTAGCGGAACGCTCATGGAATTCGATGTGATCGTGGTGGGCGGCGGCCATGCCGGTACCGAGGCCGCAGCCGCGGCCGCGCGCCGTGGCGCGCGTACGGCGTTGATCAGTTTCGATCCGACGAAGATCGGCGCCATGTCGTGCAATCCGGCGATCGGCGGGTTGGGCAAGGGACATCTGGTCCGCGAGGTCGATGCCTTTGACGGCCTGATCGCCCGCGCGGCTGACGCTGCTGGTATCCACTACCGCATGCTCAATCGCAGCAAGGGCGCCGCGGTACAGGGCCCGCGTGTTCAGGCTGACCGGCGGCTGTACGCGGCCGCCATCCAGCGCATGCTCGCGGCCCAGCAAGATCTCACAATCCTTGGCGGCGAAGCGGCGGCGCTGTTGCTCGATTCCTCCGGCGCGGTGGCCGGGATCAGCCTGGCCGATGGCACCGTTCTCGCAGCGCGGGCGGTGGTGCTCGCCACCGGAACGTTTCTGGGCGGTCGCATCTTTTGCGGCGAGGAACGGCTGACGGGCGGGCGGATCGGCGAGGCAGCCGCATCGCTGCTGGCGACTCAGCTTCGTGCGGCGCGCCTCCCGATGGCGCGGCTGAAAACCGGCACGCCGCCCCGGCTCGACGGTCGCACGATCGACTGGAGCCGGCTTGCCGAGCAACGCAGCGACGACGACCCCTGGACCATGTCGCCGCTCTCGTCCGGCCGCGCCTTGCCGCAGCTGTTCTGCGCGATCACCCGCACCACCGAGGAGACGCATGCGATCATCCGCGCCTCGATCGACCGCTCGCCGCTGTTCGGTGGCGCGATTGCGGGGCCGGGTCCGCGCTATTGCCCGTCGATCGAGGACAAGATCCACCGTTTCGGCGATCGAGACGGTCACCAGATTTTTCTGGAGCCCGAAGGACTGGACGACGCCACCATCTATCCCAACGGCATCTCCACCTCGTTGCCGGCGGATGTGCAGGCCGCGATGATCGCCTCGATCCCGGGGCTCGGGGCTACAAGGATCATCACGCCAGGCTATGCGGTCGAATATGATCATATCGATCCGCGCGCGCTCGATCCGACCCTGGAAGTGCGCGCCTTGCGGGGTCTGTTCTGCTGCGGACAGATCAACGGCACCACCGGTTATGAGGAAGCAGCGGGGCAGGGCCTGATCGCGGGCCTCAACGCTGCCGCCGCAGCGCTCGGCGCCGACCCCGTCGTGCTCGACCGCGCGTCCAGTTATCTCGGCGTGATGATCGACGATCTGGTGCTGCAGGGTATTACCGAACCCTATCGCATGCTGACCGCGCGCGCCGAATACCGGCTGAGACTGCGCGCCGACAATGCCGAAACCCGGCTCGGCCCGCTTGCCGATGCGATCGGATGCCTTGGTCCGGTCCGGTCCGCGCGGCTGGCCGGGCGTTCGGCCCAGCGTCGGGAGATCGAGGCGGTGCTTGAAACGCCGCTCTCCGCCGCGACGGTGCTGGCCAATGGCGCTGCGGGCCCGCTCGACACGCAGAAGCGCTCGGGCGCAGATTGGCTGCGCTTTGCCGGCGTGACGATCGACCATGTCGCGCCGGGCCTGATCGGGGCGTTTGATCCCGCGCTGGTCGCCGAGATCGCCGAGGATGCGCGTTACGCGCCCTATCTGCGGCGCCAGGACGAGGAAGTAGCGCAGCTCCGCGCCAACGACTCGATCCCGCTCCAGGACGATCTGCACTATGCCGGCATCCCCGGCCTTTCGACCGAGATGGTCGAGAAACTCACGCGCGTGCGCCCCGCTACGCTCGGCGCGGCGAGCCGTATTCGCGGCATCACGCCGGCGGCGCTGACCGCCATTCTCCTCCACGCCCGGCGCCGCGCGGCATGACGGAGGACGAAGCGAGGGAATGGATTCGCGATCGCTTCGGCGCGGCAGGCGAGCGGCGGATGGCGGACTTCGTGGAGCTGGTCATCGCGGAATCCACCCGGCAGAATTTGATCGCGCCGTCCACGCTTGACGCGATCTGGTCGCGTCACATCGTCGATTCGGCGCAGCTGATCGGCTTCGCCGCGGCGCAGGAGGGGGACTGGCTCGACATCGGTACCGGCGCGGGCTTTCCCGGGCTGGTCGTGGCCGCATTGACCGAGCGCCGTGTTCTGCTGGTCGAGCCGCGCAAACGCAGAGTCGAATTTCTCGAAGCGACGGCCCGGTCGTTGGGTATCGGGGATCGGGTGTCCGTCATCGGCGGCAAGGTCGAGACGGTCAGCGAACCGGTCGCCGTGATCTCCGCGCGTGCCGTCGCACAACTCAGCGCCCTGTTCGCATCGGCGCTTCAATGCAGTCGTCGCAAAACGCTATGGGTTCTCCCAAAAGGACGAACCGCGCGCGAAGAGGTGGCGGTGGCCCAGCAGACATGGCATGGTGTGTTTCACGTGGAACATAGCATCACCGATCCCGAATCTCTCATCGTCCTCGCCAAAGGGGTGTCACGCCGATGAACGTCATTGCCCTCGCGAATCAAAAGGGCGGGGTGGGAAAAACCACCACCGCGATCAACCTCGGAACGGCGCTCGCCGCGACCGGTTCCCGCGTGTTGATCATCGATCTCGACCCGCAGGGAAATGCCTCGACCGGCCTCGGCATCAACCGCGCCGAGCGTGACAAATCCAGCTACGATATCCTGCTCGGCGAGATGCCGGTCGCCGAGGCCGCGGTACCGACCTGCGTGCCCAATCTCGAGATCGTTCCGGCGACGGTGGATCTTTCCGGCGCCGAGATTGAGTTGATCGATTATGAGGAGCGCACCCACCGCCTCAACCGGGCGCTGGCCCGCTCGGACCAGCGCTGGGACGTGGTGCTGATCGATTGCCCGCCGTCGCTGGGTCTGTTGACGCTGAACGCGATGGTCGCCGCCAATTCGCTGCTGGTGCCGTTGCAGTGCGAATTTTTCGCGCTCGAAGGTTTGAGCCAATTGCTTAGTACGGTCGAGCGCGTCCGCGAGCGCTTCAACCCGGGCTTGTCCATCCTCGGCGTGGCGCTGACCATGTATGATCGCCGCAATCGCCTGACAGACCAGGTGTCAGCCGATGTCAGGGCGGTGCTTGGCCGAGTTGTGTTCGACACCGTAATCCCGCGCAACGTGCGCCTTTCCGAAGCGCCGAGTCACGGGTTGCCCGCCCTGATCTACGATTATCGTTGCGCCGGGTCGGAAGCCTATATCGCGCTCGCTCGCGAGCTGATCGCCCGTCTGCCCGACCGACCACAGGAACCAGCCAGAGCCGCATGACCGACCAAGCCGCTGATCAGACGCCGCCGCCTGCGCGGCCCAAGCCCCGGGCCGGCCTAGGCCGCGGCCTCAATGCCCTGATGGGGGATATCGCGCGCGAGGAACCGGTTCGCGGCGGCGAGTCCCTGTCGAGCGGCGTACGCACTTTGCCGGTCGGGTCGCTGACGCCGCATCCCGGCCAGCCCCGCCGCCATTTCGCTGAAGCGGCGCTGGAGGAGCTGGCGGAATCGATCGCCGCGCGCGGGATGATCCAGCCGATCGTCGTGCGGCCGCATGGCAAGGGTTATCAGATCGTCGCCGGCGAGCGCCGCTGGCGTGCGGCGCAGCGCGCGCGCCTCCATGAAGTGCCGGTCATCGTTCGCGAGTTCGACGATGCGGAAACGCTCGAGATCGCACTGGTCGAGAATATCCAGCGCCAGGATCTCAACGCGATCGAGGAAGCCGAGGCCTATCATCGCCTGATCGATGATTATGGTCACACCCAGGATGCGCTGGGCAAGCTGGTCCACAAGTCGCGCAGCCATATCGCCAATCTGCTGCGTCTGCTCGATCTGCCCAAACCGGTGCAGGACAAGGTGATCGATGGCAGCCTCAGCATGGGCCATGCCCGCGCGCTGATCGGCGCGCCGGATATCGAGCAGCTTGCCTATCAGGTCATCGCCAAGGGATTGTCGGTGCGCGACACCGAGCGTCTGGCGCGCGCGGCCAAGCCGGCAGAGGCGCGGATTCGCAGCGGCGATCAGGCGCGCGACGCCGATCTGGCGGCGCTGGAGCATCATCTCGCCGACCTGCTGGGCCTCGCGGTGCGTATTGCCCATGGCCCGAAGGGCGGCGCGCTGACTCTGTCCTATTCGACGCTGGATCAGCTCGACATGGTTTGCCAGCGCCTGACCGGCGAACGAATTTAAACCGTAACTAGTTGATAATATAGTATTTTGGTCAGCGCTGTCGCGCCGCCATCCGGGCTACCGCCACGATCGCCGACTGGGCCAGCACCGTCCCGGCATTTGCCGAGCTCATGATGGCCCGCTCCGCCAGCCGGGCGCGCTGAATCGCTTCGCTGATCTTCGGCGCTGACCAAGTGCGCAGCGCGCGCCCGGTCGAGGCACGCTCGCGGAAGAAGACGCGCTCGATCACGGTGCCGGGACTTGCCCCGGCATCGATCTCGGCCTGCAGCTCGGCGAGGGTCATCAGGCGGCGGACGAGCTGGCGCAGCACCGGGATCGGCGACACGCCCGCTTCTTCCAGCCTGGCGAGTTCGCTGCCCAACGCATCCGGGCGGCCGTCGATCGCCGCATCGATGGCGCGGCTCATTTCCGAGTCGCCGAGGTCGGCGCCGACATCGTCCAGCGCCGAATCGTCCAGCTCGCGCGGACGTTCCGGCGAGGCGTCGAGATAGAGCGCCAGCTTCTCCAGCTCGCGCGTCATTACGGCCCGGTCCCCACCAGTGGCGTTGGCCAGCCGTGCCGCGGTATCGCCGGTCGTGCGCAGACCCTGTTCGCGCGCGATCGCGGTGGCGAGCTTTTCGGCGTCGCCTCCCTCGGGCAGGTAGCAGGCGAAACTCATCGCGCGCGCCGCGCCCAATGCAAGCTTCACTGCCTTTGACGTCGCCTTGAGCGAGGGAGCGATGGCGACGACGGGGTTACCCGCCCGTTCCGCGTCGAGCAGCAGGGTGAAAGCCTCGAAACAATCGTCACCGGCGCCGCTGATCCTGATGTGGCGCGCGCTGCCGAACAACGACATGGACGCCGCCTCATCGGCCAGGCGGCCGGGATTCGACTTCAAGGCCGACGGCTCGAGGTCCACGCGTTCGGCATCGGGCCCCATCGTCCGCGCCAGCCGCGCCGCGATCTCCTGCGCCCCCGATTCATCGGGGCCGTGGAGCAGATAGAGGCGGATATCGGGGCTCGCCGCATCGATCGCGGCGCGAATCTGGTTGGCGTTGGCTTTCACGCCGAGGAGCTCATTGCGCGGGCGCTGCGGTCCGCTGCGCGTAAAGCGCGACACGCGCGACGATCTGGTCGGCAACGATGTCGGACAGCCGCTCGAGCGCGGTATTCTCCGCGGCGATCGTCGCATATTCGGAATTGACCACGTCGATACCGGCATCCGATCCAGCGGTCGCATCCAGCAATACCGTGCCCTTGGACAGGTCGACCAGCTGATAGCGCGCGCGCAGGGTCCGCCGCTCGCGCGAGACGCTGTCGTCACGTCGCACGCCGAGCCCGATGATCTGGTCGTCCAGCTTGATCTCGAGCCGGTACAGCGGCGAGCCGCTGGCCTGGAGCCGGTCTTTCAGCGCATTGGTCATCAGCCAGCCCGCCTTGCCCTCGATCGGGCCGACCTCGACCCTGGTCAGGGTCGTTGCCACCGCGCCCGATCCGCCGCCCGCATAGAGCGGGTGCAGCCCGCAGCCCGACAGCGTGCCCAACGACGCCAACGCCAGGGCGGCGAGAAGCGCGAAACGCTTCATGCGACGATGTTCACGAGACGGTCGGGCACGACGATCACCTTTTTGGGGGAAGCGCCGTCCAGGATACGCTGCACATTGGCATTGGCCAAGGCGATCGTCTCCATCGCCTCGCGCGGCGTGCCCTTGGCGACCTTCACGGTATCGCGCAGCTTGCCGTTGACCTGGATCGCGATGGTCGCTTCGTCCTCGACCAGCAGGGCAGGGTCGACTTCGGGCCAAGGCGCATCGGCGATAAGGCCTTCGCCGCCATTGGCCGCCCAGGCTTCCTCGGCGAGATGCGGTGCCATCGGCGACACCAGCCGCATCAAGATGCGGATGGCCTCGACGCGCGAGGCGGAAGCGCCGGCGCGCTCGATCGCGTTGACCAGCTCGTACAGCTTGGCAACGGCCTTGTTGAACGACAAAGCCTCGATATCGGCGGCGACGCCGGCAATGGTCTGATGCGTCTTGCGGTCGAGCGCGGTATCGCGGGCATCGCTCGCTTCGGCCTCGGCCAGTCCGTCGAACAGCCGCCACAGGCGCTGGATGAAGCGCCAGCAGCCTTCGATGCCGGCCTCGCTCCACGGCAGGTCGCGCTCGGGCGGGCTGTCGGAAAGCATGAACCAGCGCACCGCATCGGCGCCGTACTGGTCGACGATGCCGGTCGGATCGACGGTGTTCTTCTTCGACTTCGACATCTTCTCGACGCGGCCGATCGCCACCGGTTCGCCGTCCGCCTTCAGTATGGCCTTGCCGCCGCCGAGCGAGACGTCGTCGGGCCCGTACCAGACACGCTCGCCGCCTTCGCCGCGCGAATAGGTCTCGTGCGTGACCATGCCCTGCGTAAACAGCCCGGCAAAGGGCTCGGCCACGTCGAGCATGCCGATATGGCGCAGCGCCCGAGTCCAGAACCGCGCATAGAGCAGGTGCAGGATCGCATGCTCCACACCGCCGATATATTGCGCGACCGGCAGCCATTTCTCGGCCACCGCGCGATCGAACGGCGCATTGCCCGGTTGGCTGGCGAAACGAATGAAATACCAGGAGGAATCGACGAAGGTGTCGAGCGTGTCGGTCTCGCGCCGCGCGCTACCGCCGCAGCTCGGGCAATCGACATTTTTCCAGGTCGGATGGCGGTCGAGCGGATTCCCGGGAATGTCGAAGCTGACATCCTCGGGCAGCACGACCGGCAATTGCTCGCGCGGCACCGGCACGGCGCCACAGGCGTCGCAATGGATGATCGGGATCGGCGTGCCCCAGTAACGCTGGCGCGAGACGCCCCAGTCGCGCAGGCGGAACACGGTGGAGCCGGTGCCCCAGCCATCTTCCTCGGCGCGGCGGATCACGGTGCGCTTGGCATCCTCGACATCCATGCCGTCGAGGAAGTGCGAGTTCACCAGCGTGCCGGGCCCGGTATAGGCCTCGTCGCCCTTGAATACGGGATCGGTGACATCGCCCTCGGAGACGACGCGGCGCACCGGCAGGTCGTATTTCCGCGCGAAATCGAGATCGCGTTGATCATGCGCTGGCACGCCGAATACGGCGCCAGTGCCATATTCCATCAGCACGAAATTGGCGATGTAGACTGGAAGTTTCCATTCCGAATCAAACGGATGCGTCGCGCGCAGCCCGGTGTCGAACCCCAGTTTCTCCTGAGTCTCGATCTCGGCCGCGGTCGTGCCGCCGCGCTTGCACAGCTCGATGAACGCCGCCGCCGCCGGATCGCGCTCGGCCAGTGCCCGCGCGATCGGATGGTCGGCCGCGACCGCGACGAAGCTCGATCCGAAGATCGTGTCGGGCCGGGTGGTGAACACCTCGACCTGCTCGCCGTCGGAAAGCGCGAAGCGGAAGGTCAGGCCCTGGCTCTTGCCGATCCAGTTCTCCTGCATCAGCTTCACCTTGTCGGGCCAATGCTCCAGCCCCTCCAGGCCTTCCAGCAGCTCGTCGGCGAAATCGGTGATCTTCAGGAACCACTGGCTCAGCTTGCGCCGCTCGACCAGCGCGCCCGATCGCCAGCCACGGCCGTCGATCACCTGCTCGTTGGCGAGCACGGTCATGTCGACCGGATCCCAGTTGACCGAGGATTCCTTGCGATAGACCAGGCCAGACGCGAACAGGTCGAGGAACAGCGCCTGTTCGTGGCCGTAATAGTCCGGCTCGCAGGTCGCCAGCTCGCGCGTCCAGTCGAGCGCGAAGCCCAGGCGTTTCAGCTGCGCCTTCATCGTCGCGATATTGGCGCGGGTCCAGCCGCCGGGGTGCACGCCCTTTTCCATGGCCGCATTCTCGGCCGGCATGCCGAACGCGTCCCAGCCCATCGGATGGAGCACTTCGTGCCCGGTCATCCGGCGGTACCGGGCAAGCACGTCGCCCATCGTGTAATTGCGGACATGGCCGATATGGATCCGCCCCGAAGGATACGGAAACATCTCGAGCACATAGGTACGCGGCTTGGCCGAATCGTCGCGCGCGGCGAAGGTGTTGCGGTCGTCCCACACCTTCTGCCAAGCCGCGTCCGCCTTCAGCGCGTTGAAGCGTGACGCCATGAGGAGAACGCCCTTAGTTGGCGATGGCGGCACGGCGCAGATCGCGCGCCCGCGTCAGGATGATATCCTCGAGCTTCTGCACGGTCGCGGCCGCGACGGGCGACGCGACCCATTGCCCGCCCTGGTTGACTTCGCGCAGCGCCGCGACGCGCAGGCCGTCGGCGCGCAGATCCTGGTCGAGGATCGTCACGGTCACCTTCATGCGCTCGGTCGGGGCGGCCGGGTTCACATACCAGTCGGTCACGATCACGCCGCCGTTCGAATCGGTCTGCAGCAGCGGCATGAAGCTCAGCGTGTCGAGGCTCGCGCGCCAGAGATAGGAGTTCACGCCGATCGTGGTCACCTTGGCGGCGGCCAGATCGGGGGCGGCGCGATCCTTGCCGCGATGGCCACAGGCCATGAGCGGAAGGGCAAGCGAAACCACAATCGCGGTACGCAAAAGGCGGTTCATCGGCGGTTTCCTGGACGGTTTCATGAGAATCTCGGGCATCTATAGATGGTCTCGCGCCTGCCGCAAGCATGGCGCGCGCGGGCGGCCTGTGTGCCGCGAGCAACACTTCGGGGGAAAATGCGTCAAGACAGTGGCAGGGCTGGATCGAATCGTGATAGGCGCCATTTAGAGTGAGGTGCCGAATCCGGGCACTGAAGGGGTCGCACGTGTTTTCAAGGCGTTGGATGTCCGGAATCGGGGTGGGGGCGCTCGTCGCCGCCGGCTTCGCCATGGCACCGGCGATCGGCGCTCCGGGCGATTCCCGCCTGCCGCTCAAGCGCATCGCGCCGCTGAACGTGGGCGACATCAATTCCTTCACGCCGGCCGCGGCCGATCCGAAGCTCGCGGCGGTCTTCGCGCGGAGCGGGCTCGACACCAGCAGTTTCCGTTTCACGCCGACCGATTCGCGCCGCAACGGCAACCGCGCCGTCACGGTCGCGGTCCGTGCGCGGTCGACTCGCACCGCGATGGCCGCCGAGCGCTCTGGCTCGATCATCGATACGCCGTCCTCGGTCAGCATCGCGCCGATCGCCTATAATCTGGGCGTCGCCGTCGGCTGGCGCCGGTTCGCGCTGTCGGGTGACGTCGCCAAGGTCGATCTTGCCGGCATGCCGGGCAGCCGCGAGGCAGTCGATGTCGGCGTCAGCTATTCCGGCAATCGCTTCACCGGCCGCGTGAAGGCGGGGGCCGATCGGCCGCTGCCGAACGGGCCGAAGCTGGTCGAGGAAGCGCCTGCCTATTCGCTCGATGTCGGCGGCTCCTATCGCCTGACCCGCAACCTCGATGTGACGGCCGGCGTGCGCTACAAGGCGGAGCGCGATTATCGCCTCCAGCCCGCGCCGGACGATCGCCGCGACAGCCAGGCAGTCTATATCGGGACGGCGTTCCGCTTCTGATCGGGTAGCCAGGCGTCGATTGCCGCCCAGCCGTGAAATCCCAGCCTCCGCAATGTCCTGAATCGCCGCGCGTCCATGCCGCCCAGCGCGATCGAGGGAATGCCGAGTCCGCGCATGATGGCGGCGGCGCGTGCCGGGCCCAGCGCGCCTGCACCGGGATGCGAGCGGGTCGGATAGACCGGCGACACGAACAGCATATCCGCACCGGCGCGCTTGCCGGCGATCGCCTCGGCCCGGTTATGCGCCGCCCAGCTACGGACGCCGCCGGGCAGGCGCCTGCCACGGCCATGGACGCCGGCCTCGTTCGCGAACGACGTGGATCCCGCCCGGATCAGGGTCAGCCGCTTGCGCCGGGCCAGACGCGCCACCCGCGCGAACAGGGCGCGACGTTCCGCCAGGCCTGTCGCGTGGTGGCGAAACACGATCCCCGCGTCGCGCGGCAGGGCATGAATCGCCGCCCATAGATCGTCGCCCATCCGTTCGTCGGTCATCAGCCACAGCGTCGGAATCGGCGGGCGCTTGGGGTGGCGGTGCGGCACGCCCCTGCCTATAGCGCTGCCGATGCAGCCCGACGACCCCGAGACCCGCCTCACTACTGTGCGCGAGGCGATCGCCCGCGCCGCCCGGCTTGCCGACCGCAAGGCCGATGCGGTGACCCTTATCGCCATATCGAAGACCAGGAACGCCGATGAGATCGAGCCGCTGCTCGCGGCGGGCCAGCGCGTGTTTGGCGAGAATCGCGTTCAGGAGGCTCAGGCGAAATGGCCAATGCTGCGCGAGGCCTGGCCCGATGTGCGCCTGCACCTGGTCGGCCAGCTTCAGTCGAACAAGGCCGAGGAAGCGGTCGCGCTGTTCGATGCGATTCACTCGGTCGACCGGCCTTCGCTGATCGCCGCGCTCGCCCGCGCGATGGAGCGGCAAGGCCGGCGGCCCGATTGCTTCCTTCAGGTCAATATCGGCGATGAGGAGCAGAAGGGCGGCTGCGCGATCGACGCCCTGCCGGCCCTGCTCGCCGAAGCGCGAGATGCGGGGCTGCCGATCGTCGGCCTGATGGCGGTGCCCCCGGCCGACGTGGAGCCGGCACCCTATTTCGCGTTGCTCGCCAAGCTGGCGCGAGACAATGGTCTCGACCAACTCAGCATGGGCATGTCGGGCGATTACGAGACGGCGGTAACGCTTGGCGCGACTCATGTCCGTATCGGCACTGCCCTGTTCGGCGCGCGCGCATGAAGGTTGACGCACTGATCTTCGATTTCGACGGGGTGCTGCTCGAAAGCGAATATGCCGGCAACAAGCAGATCGCCGACTATCTCACCGGCGCCGGCCATCCGACCACGGCCGAGGAATCCATGGCCAATTTCATGGGGCTGGCGGGCGGCGATTTCCTCGCGGCGATCGAGCGCTGGATCGGCCGGGCCGTGCCCGACGATTTCCACGTGGCACGCAAGGCCGAGGACGACCGGGCGATGCGCGAAGGGCTGGATGCAGTTGCCGGCGCGGTCGCCTTCGTGCGCGGCCTGCCCGCTGACCTCCCCCGCGCCATCGCCTCTTCGAGCACGACGCGCTGGATCGAGCGCCATCTCGAGCATCTCGGCATCCGCGACGCGTTCGGCGACAGGATCTTCTCGGGGCGCGAGCATGTCGATCGCGGCAAGCCCGCGCCCGATCTCTATCTTCATGCCGCGGCGGCGCTGGGCGTCGATATCGGGCGGTGCGCGATCCTTGAGGATTCGCCCGTAGGCGCGACCGGCGCGGTCGCCTCCGGCGCCTGGGTCATCGGCTTTTGCGGTGGCACGCATTGCGGGCCGGATCACGCCGCCAGGCTCAGGGCGCTCGGCGTGCGCGACATCGCGACGGATTTCGACGAGGTCGCCCGGTTGCTCGCCTAGCGTTCGCGCGCGAGCGTGTAGGTCCGCAGCGCCATCGCATCATGATAGGCATTGTGCGGCACGGCGCTCATCGCGGCTGAATCGAAGCCGATCGAATCGAGCATTTCGAACCGGATCCGGTCAAGCGCCATGCGCCGCCCCGGCGCGATGACCATCAGCATCGCTGCGTGGGCGATATCCTCCGGCCAGTCGGCGACCAGCAGGGGATCGGGGTCGTTGCCCAGATAGGTCTCGAACCGGCGCGCCATCGTCGCGCGATCCACCGGCACGGTACCAAGCACCGGCAGGACATGGTCGGTGACCCATGGCGTCGGCCGGTCGCATCGCACCGCTTCGTAAAAGGGCGGCACGTCATCGGCCTCGGGCACCAGTGCGAGCGAGATCAGCTCGCCACCGAACCCGTTGAATTCGACGTCGAGGAAATAGCGCACCTTAGAACTGGTGCCCGGTGCGGTCGCGCTTGGTCGCCAGATAACGTTCGTTGAAGGGGTTGGCCGGCAGGATATGCGGCACGCGTTCGACCACCTTGATTCCTGCGCCCTCGAGCTGCGCGACCTTTTCCGGATTGTTGGTCAGCAACCGCACCGATCGCTGGCCGAGCAGTTCGAGCATCCGCGCCGCGACCGCGAAATTGCGCGAATCGACCGCGAAGCCGAGCCGCGTGTTTGCATCGACCGTGTCGAACCCCTGATCCTGCAGCGCATAGGCGCGCAGCTTGTTGATCAGCCCGATCCCGCGCCCTTCCTGGCGCAGATAGAGCAAGATGCCCCAGCCGCTGTCCGAGATCGCGCGGATCGCCGCATCGAGCTGCGGTCCGCAATCGCATTTCAGGCTGCCGAGCACGTCTCCGGTCAGGCATTCGCTGTGCAGACGCACCAGCGGCGGCTGTCCGTTCGGTGCGCCGATCAGCAGCGCAACATGCTCGCCCGGCATCTCGGGCGTGCGAAAGGCGACGATCTCGGTATCCTCGGCCCCCGACACCGGCAGACGCGCGCGCGTCGCGATGATCAGCCGCGCCGCATCCTCATGCGCATCGATATCCGCCGGCGTCAGCGTCACCTGGGCCGTCGCGCTGGGGTTGGCGAAAAAGGCCGGCAATACGCCGCCGATCCGCGCCAGCCGCAGCGCGGCGGTGGCGGCGTCGGGCGCTTCGACCGCGATCGCGCGGAACGGGCCTTTCAGCGGGGTCCGAAGGTCGAATTGCGGATCGGCCAGCGCGGTTGCCGCGGCGAAATCCAGCCAGGGCGCACGCTCGACCAGCACCGGACAGTCGGGCGCCGCTGCCTCGCGCTGGTTGGCGAGCTTCAGGGTCGCCGCGCGACCCGAGGTGAGCAGCACCGATGCCCGCCCATCCGGATCGAACGCGGCCAGCCGCGTCGGGTCGGTCGTCTCGATCGGCAGCAAGGCGAGCGTGCCGTCGGCCCCCGCGATCGCGATCGGCCATCCGCGCCGCAAGGCGTCGATTGCTTCTGCCGTCCTTCGTGCGTCGGTCACACTGCGAACTCGGTCATGATGGGGATATGGTCGGAGGGTTTCAGCCAGCTTCGGCAATCCTCGAACACCGTGTGGCCCACGGCCGTCTTCGCGACATCGGTGGTAGCCCACATATGGTCGAGCCGCCGCCCGCGGTCCGAGGCGAGCCAGTCCTTCGCGCGGTAGCTCCACCAGGTGAACAGCCGGTCGGGCGCCGGCACGAAATGCCGGCCGAGATCGACCCAGTCGTTCGATGCCTTTAGCCCGTCGAGCGCCGCGACCTCGATCGGGGTGTGGCTGACCACGTCGAGCAGCTGTTTGTGGCTCCACACGTCGGATTCGAGCGGCGCGATATTGAAATCCCCGACCAGGATCGTCGGTACGTTCAAGCCTTCCGACCAGCGCGTCATCCGCTCGACGAAATCGAGCTTCTGGCCGAATTTCGGGTTCACGTCGCGGTCCGGCACGTCGCCGCCGGCGGGCACATAGACATTTTCCAGCCGCACGCCGTTGTTCAGCCGTACGCCGACATGCCGCGCCTCGCGATTGGCCTGCCAGTCGAACCGGTCGTCCTCGACCAGCGGCACGCGGCTGATGATCGCCACGCCGTGGTGCATGCGCTGCCCGTGCAGGATGATGTGGTTATAGCCCAGCGCGCGGAACGGCGCGGTGGGGAAATCCCCGTCGATCACCTTGGTTTCCTGAAGGCACAAAATGTCGGGGGACACTTCACGCAGAAAACGTTCGACAATCTCGATACGGAACCGAACCGAGTTGATGTTCCAGGAAACGATCTTGAGCGCCATCAAGGCGATGTAGCGGCGGGAGTCGGTGCCGACAAGGAAAGCGACGGAAGGGGAAAGAACCGGAAATGGAAAGGCCCTCGCTCCGGGGGCATGGAGCGAGGGCCGACCTAGCGTTCGTCACGCAGGCGGGAAGCAGGTCGTCCGAGCAACAGGGGGAAAATCTCGGGCCGCCCCACATCCGCAATGTCTTTCTAGGGCGGCGAACCTGTCGCCACTATGAACGAAGGGTCAATTTCGGCCCAAACTTCGCCGCGGGTCCTTCCAATTGAACGTCCTGTCGCTCACGGCTGCGTTGAAGCGCTGATTCGACAGGCGGATCGTGGTGCGGTTGTTTTGCGAATCGAGTGCGACCCAGCCCTGCAGCATCAGCCCGCCCGGCGCGCTCGCGTCGCGGAGGAAGATCATGGTGATGCGACCATATTCGGGATGCTTGGGGTCATTCGCCTCGACCGAGATGATGCGTGGGTCGAACCCCGGCACGACCTTGGCGAAGCGCGTCATGTCCTTGCTGGGATCGAGCAATATGCTGAGCGGCGAATTGCCGATCGGCCAGCGCTGCACCTGATTCACCGAATAATCGATGAAGGTCAGCGCCCTGCCGTCGCCCACGATCAGGATCGGCACGCCCTTTTCGTACTGGAAGCGGACCTTGCCGGGTTTCTTCAGCGTCAGGGTGCCGGTCAGCACCTTGCCGGCACGGTCGGACTGGCTGAACGCGGCGGTCAGGCTCTGCACCGACTGGAGATGGCTCTGGACGAGCGCGAGATCGCCGGTGGCCGGGGCCGCTGCGACCAGTGCCGGGACGGCGAGCGCCGCCAGCACCGACAGATTGCGAAGGATCACGATATTCTCCCGAGACAGGTCCCGGCGCTAGGCACGCCGGGTTGAACCCCTTCTGAACCACGAGTCCTACAGCGGGTTCCCGTCCCGGTCGCGCAGCACGTCGCGCCGGCCGACATGGTCGGGGCGGCTGACGATGCCGTCCTTTTCCATCCGCTCGATCAGCCGTGCGGCGCTGTTATAGCCGATCCGGAGCTGGCGCTGCAGCCACGAGGTCGATGCCTTCTGGCTTTCCACGACGAGCTGGATGGCGGCGCGATATTGCTGGTCCTCGGCCGAATCCTCGCCATCGGGCGCGCCGTCGAGCGCAAAGCCATCCTCAGGCTCCTCGGTGACTGACTGGATATAGTCGGGCCGTCCCTGCGCGCGCCAGTGATCCGCCACCGCGCGGACTTCGTCGTCGCTGACGAACGGCCCGTGCACGCGCACGATGCCCTTGCCGCCCGGCATGTAGAGCATGTCGCCCTTGCCCAGCAGCTGCTCGGCGCCCTGTTCGCCCAGAATGGTGCGCGAATCGATCTTGGAGGTGACGTGGAAGCTGATGCGGGTCGGCAGGTTCGCCTTGATCACGCCCGTGATGACGTCGACCGAGGGCCGCTGAGTCGCCATGATCAGGTGGATGCCCGCCGCGCGCGCCTTTTGCGCGAGCCGCTGGATCAGGAATTCGACTTCCTTGCCCGCGGTCATCATCAGGTCGGCGAGTTCGTCGACGATTACCACGATCTGCGGCAGCGGCTGGAAATCGAGCGTTTCTTCCTCATAGATCGGCTGGCCGGTCTCCGCGTCATAGCCGGTCTGAACGCGCCGCCCGAGCGGCTGGCCCTTGGTCCGTGCCGCGCGCACCTTCTCGTTGAAGCTGGCGAGACTGCGCACCCCGACCGAGGACATCATGCGATAGCGTTCCTCCATCTGCTCGACCGCCCATTTCAGGGCACGGACCGCCTTGGCCGGATCGGTGACGACGGGGGAGAGAAGATGCGGGATGTCCTCGTACATGCTCAGTTCGAGCATCTTGGGATCGATCATGATCATCCGGCACTGGTCCGGGCGCAGCCGGTAGAGCAGCGACAGGATCATGCAGTTCAGGCCGACCGACTTGCCCGATCCGGTCGTGCCGGCGACGAGCAGATGCGGCATCGGCGCGAGATCGGCGATGACCGGGTCGCCCGCGATGTTCTTGCCGAGCACCAGCGGCAACGAGGCGGACTGGTCGTCGAATGACTGCGATCCGATCAGCTCGTGCAGCCCGACCGTCTCGCGCCGGACATTGGGCAGCTCGATGCCGATCACCGTGCGCCCCGGGATGGTCGCGACGCGCGCCGAGATCGCCGACATGTTGCGCGCGATATCGTCGGCAAGCTGGATCACCCGGCTCGCCTTGATGCCCGATGCCGGCTCCAGCTCGTACATCGTCACTACCGGGCCGGGCCGGATGTTGATGATCGATCCCTTGACGTGGAAATCGTCGAGCACCGATTCGAGCAGCCGGGCATTGCGTTCCAGCGCGGCCTTGTCGACCGGCCCGCCCGGTGCGGGCGGCGCCGGCTTCAGCAGGTCGAGCGGGGGAAGCTGCGAATTGTCGCCGAGGTCGAACGACGCCTGCTTGGCCTTGGGCTTGGCCACCGACGGCGCGAGATTGCGTTCGGCGATGACGGGCCCGGGCCGCGAATCGGGGGTTGCGACGGCCCGCGGCGTGGGTTTGCGCACCGGCTCGGGCGCCAGGATTTCCTGTTCGGTTGTGCGCCGCTCCGCCTTGACCGGTTTCGGCCTGGGCATGCGGCGCGGACGATCGCCGATATCGATGATGAAGCTGAGCGCCCACACCGCGGCACCGGCCAGCGCGAAGATCACCGCCACGGCACGCGATGTCCACAGGATCATATTCGGGTCGCCGATAAAGCTCATGCCCCAGCGCAGCAGATCGGCAATTCCGAGGCCGATCGCGCCGCTATATCCGGCGGGGAAGCCGTGTACCGCAGCGCTGGAAATGAGGGCAATGGTCGTATCGGCCAACAGGATGCCGCCCAGCGACGCCGCCAGCATCAGCCTCCAGCGGCCGACCGGCACATCGGCCCATAGCCGCATCGCGAGGATCATGACGATCGGCAACGCCGCAAACGCCGACACGCCGAATACAGTGTATAGAATATCCGCGGTCCAGGCGCCCGGCGTGCCCAGCCAGTTCTCGGCCGGCCCGCCCGAGGCGGTGTTCAGCGACGGATCGCCCGAATGATAGGTGATCAGCGCGACGAACAGGAGCAAAGCGACGATGGCGATGGCCATCGCGCCGATCAGCGCGCCGCTTCGCGCGGCACCTGCCTTCACCGTCTCGCGCCACAAGGGCGGCTGCGCCCGGCTAGCCATGATCTGGTCCTCGATTGTTCGCTGTCTGTACGCGCGGAATCATCGCTCCTGGCGAGTCCGACGTCAAGGTTAAGCCATTGGGCGGGCGCATTGGCACCGTGCCCGACGCACGCTAGAGCGAGGGCATGGATAGAGCGGACGTCATCATTCTGGGCGGTGGCCTGGTCGGCAGCGCACTCGCCGTGGCGCTCGACGCGCACGGCCTCACTGCCATCGTCATCGACATTGCCGATCCGCAGGTGATCCTCGCCGCCGACTTCGACGGCCGCGCCTCGGCGATCGCCAGCGCGCCCTATCGCATGTTGGAGACGATCGGCGTGGTGGGCCGGCTGGGCGGCCATGGCTGCCCGATCCAGGGCATCCGGGTCAGCGACGGGCTCGAACCCGGCGCGCTCGATTTCGAGCCCGATGCGGAAAGCGGCGCGCTCGGTCACATGTTCGAGAATCGGCGGCTGCGCGGCGCGTTGCTCGAATCGGCCGAAGCGGCACCCGGCGTCGACGTGCGGATGAAGACGCGCGCCGTCGCGGTCGATCGCGGCGCGCACGGCGTTACCGTCACGCTCGATTCGGGGGCGGTCGTCACCGCCCCGTTGCTGATCGCCGCCGAAGGCCGCAACTCGCCGACGCGCGAATCGGCCGGGCTGAAGGTCGCGCGCTGGACCTATGATCATGCCGCGCTGGTGACCTCGCTTCACCACGAGCATAGCCACGACAATATCGCCTATGAAATCTTCTACCCGAAGGGCCCGTTCGCGATCCTGCCGCTGAACGACGACGCCCAGGGCCATCGCTCGGCGATCGTCTGGTCGGTGCGCCGAGACGAAGCGGCGGGCATGCTCAAACTCTCCGATCGCGGTTTCCTCGCCGAGGCGGAGAAGCGGATGGGTGGCTTCCTCGGCAAGCTCGGCCCGCTCGGCGCGCGCTCGAGCTATCCGCTCGGCTTCCATCACGCCGCGACGATCACCGCCGACCGGCTCGCTCTGGTCGGCGATGCCGCGCACGGCATCCACCCGATCGCCGGTCAGGGCGTCAATGTCGGCTTCCGCGACGTGGCGACGCTGGTGGAGGTGCTGGTCGACGGTAAACGCCTCGGCCTCGATCTCGGCGATCCGCAGCTTCTAGCCCGCTACGAACGCTGGCGCAGCCTCGACACCTTCATGGTCGCCGCCGCCACCGACGGCCTGACGCGCCTGTTCGGCATTCCCGGTCGCACGGCCTCCGCCGTGCGACGGTTCGGCCTGTCGGCGGTGCAGAAGCTGCCACCGCTCAAGGACCGCTTCATGGCCGAGGCGCGGGGCGAATCGGGCGACGTGCCGAAGCTGTTGCAAGGGCTGACGGTTTAGGCCGAAACTCTCACTGCCCAACCCTATTGCAGCGTCACCGAATCCTCGCCGTCGTGGCGGCCGAAGAACTGCATCAGCTGGATGATCAGCTCGGCCCGGTCCTCGATCCCCGGCGCTTCGAGCAGCGCCTGTTTCGCCGCCACGTCGAACGGCGCGATCTGGGCGATGCCGTTGACCAATGCCTCGTCGTCGAGCCGGGTCACCGCCTCCCAGTCCACCGCATAGCCCTGCGCATCGGCGAAGCGGCGCGATTCGATCTCGAGCGAGGATCGCCGCGACAGCGACAAGATCTCGGCCTCGGCCGACAACGGCAGCAACAGCGCCTCGACCTGGCGGAACGCGGTCGTCACGTCGAGCTCGCGGATGATGCGGAACAGCGCGACGCCTTCCAGCACCAGATTATAGCGTCCGTCCTCGCTAGCCTCGAACTCGGCGATCTTCCCGACACAGCCGATCTCGAACAGCGCCGGCGCCTCGCCGGGCGCCAGCGGGCCGGGGCGCGGCTGGATCATGCCGATCCGCCGGTCGCGCGCCATCGAATCGGATATCATCGCACGGTAGCGCGGCTCGAAGATGTGGAGCGGCAGGTGCATGCCGGGAAACAGCAGCGCGCCACCCAGCGGAAAGATCGAGAGCCGAGTGGTGGTCGGCGCTTCGGTCATCCGAACAGGATCGCCGACAACCGCCGCCGCTGCGCCGAAACCCACGGGTCTTCGAGTCCGACCACCTCGAACAGCTTCAGCAGCTGCTGGCGCGCCGCGCCCTCGTTCCAGTCCCTGTCCACGGCGATGATGCCGAGCAGCGAATCGGCTGCCGCATCTCGGTCGCCCGCCGCCATCTGGCCGCCGGCCAGCTCGAATCTCTTGTCGAGATCATCGGGGTTGGCCGCGACTTCGGCCGCCAGGCCCGCGAGGTCGTCGACCGGCTTGGCATCCTTCGCCAGCGCCAACGCCGATTTCGCGCGCTCGATCTCGGGCAGCTTGGCGAGCTCCTCGGGCAGCGCCGCGATCGCCGCCTCGGCCTCGTCGATCCGATTCGCCGCGACCAGCGCGCGCACCCGGCCCGACAATATGGCGGGGTGCTCCGGCACCATCTCGCCGATCTGTTCGAACACGGACAGCGCCCGATCAGTGTCGCCATCCGCCAGCAATTGCTCGCCCATTGCGATCAGCGGCTCGATCTCGGCCTCGGCGCTGGCCGCTTCGCTCTCCACCGGCAGCTGGCGGAGGATCTGGTCGAGCATCGTCTTCAGCTGCGATTCGGTACGGGCGCTGGTCAGGTCGGCGACCAGCTGGCCCTGGAACATCGCATAGACGGTCGGGATCGACTTGATCTGGAATTGGGCGGAGATGAACTGGTTCTTGTCGGTATCGACCTTGGCCAGCACCACGCCCTTGTCGGCATAGTCGGCCGCGACCTTTTCAAGGACCGGGGTCAGCGCCTTGCACGGCCCGCACCATTCGGCCCAGAAATCGATGATGACGAGCTTCGTCATCGACGGCTCGACGACGTCGCGCCGGAACCCTTCGACTGCCTCGCGCTCCGCGGCGGTCATTCCCAAACTGGCCAAGTGTCGCTCCCGTGCTTCTATGTCGCGCCTTATGTGGGTGCGCGGGCGCTCAAGCCAACCCTTTTCGTCGGTTGTACGACTGGGGGTTGCCGGACCGAAAAGCCGATGCTAGAGGCCGCCCCCTTACCCGCCCGGTCCACCGACCGGTCAGGCGCCAGAGCGGGCGTAGCTCAGGGGTAGAGCACAACCTTGCCAAGGTTGGGGTCGAGGGTTCGAATCCCTTCGCCCGCTCCAGTTTTCCCAATGGGAATCAGCGAATTTCCTGGATTGGCCGCGCAAGCGGCCTTTTCCATATGTCGGGCGCGCGGGTTTCGCGATTCGTCCCATCTACCGCGCCGGGCTCCGTACATCTCCGGAGGGCGGTTGGGCGTCAGCCTCGCTAGAAGGCCGGGAAAGGAGATCCAGCATGACCGATGAGTCCCAGTCCTCCGCGATTCGCCATGTCGTGATTCTCTGCCACCCGGAACAGGAAAGCTTCAACGCGTCGGTCGCTCATGCCTATAGCACCGAGGTCAACCGGCACGGCCATGAGGTGCTGGTCCGTGACCTGTACGCCATGGGGTTTCATCCGGTGTTGAAGTCGGCGGAGCGCCCCGGAGCCGGCTTCCGGCAGTTCGCTGATGTCGAGGACGAACTGGCCCTCCTCAGCACCGCGGCCGTGTTCGTGCTGGTCTATCCACTCTGGTTCGGCACCCCGCCTGCGATGATGAAGGGATATATCGAGCGCGTGCTCGGAACCGGGGTGCTCCCCGGCGACGTACAGGGCCGCTCCGCCAAGGGCGTGCTTGCGGGCAAACGCATGCTGAGCTTCACCTCGTCGGGCCTGAAGGACATCTGGCTCGACGAGCAAGGGCAGCTGCAATCGCTGATCACCTGTTTCGATCATTATCTCCAGAACGCGTTCGCCATGGGTCCGTCACGGCATTTTCACTATGGGTCGATCGTTGCCGGCATGGA
The DNA here is from genome assembly GCF_055521475.1 of Sphingomonas sp. BL-S-30. Taxonomy (NCBI): domain Bacteria; kingdom Pseudomonadati; phylum Pseudomonadota; class Alphaproteobacteria; order Sphingomonadales; family Sphingomonadaceae; genus Sphingomonas; species Sphingomonas sp. BL-S-30. The sequence continues at coordinate 4,542,777 of NZ_CM145481.1, forward strand.
TCCGCGTTGGGTCCGGCAACATCTCGAAGACGTGCGAACCCAGGCCCGCGCAATCGTGCAGGATCTCGAGCAGGAGCGTGCCGCGACCTCGGCTTTGCCGTCCTGAAGGATGCGCGCTCAGCCCCGTCGGCGGGGATGCCCTGTCGCTACGCCGCCGGACAGGCGGGCGACCCATGGATAGCGCGCGGCGACCTCCTCGGTATAGCCGAGGTTGAACACCGTCGGGCTTTTCGCCGGCCGCTCGCTGCGGCTGTAGAGCGTGCCGAACAGGCGATCCCACAGGAAGTTGGTGATGCCGAAATTGCCATGCTCGTCGTGGAAATGATGTTCCATATGGCGTTGCTTCATCACTGCCAGCCACCGGACGCGCGGCTTGTAGGCGAGGTGCTGGATGCAGTGGAAGAATTCGTAGAAGCAGGTGGCGAGCAGGCCGGTCGCGAACCCTGCCGCGGCGCCGCCGACCCCGCCGATCAGCCAGCCGGGCAGGGCCGAGACGATCAGCAATGTCGGCAGTGTCGTGTAGAGCGCGCCGAACAACACCTCGAGATGGTTGGGATCCTGGTGATGGTCGTAATGGATGCGCTTCCACAGCCCGGCGAGCGCCGGCACCTTGAACATCCAGTGGCAGTGCAGCACCCAGCGGTGCAGCGCGTACCACACCAGGGGATATGCCAGCACCACCAGCAGGATCGCCGCGAGCGTCGGCAGCGCCGCCGCCGGGCGCCACAGCCAGATGCCGATCGAGGCCATGGTCAGCACGAGATAGCTGAGGATCGTGTAATGCCCGAAATAGGCGGCCACCAGCTCGCCAAGGGTCATCCGGTCGAGATGGTGCGATTGCGTCCAGAAGGCGCGACGTGGGGCGGGATGGCGAAGATGCATGGGAATGGCTGGTCCGGTTGAGCTCGCTGGCGAGCGGATCGCGTCAGCGGTTATCATCGTGCCGACCGCGCCGGGTTGACGGCGATCAAACGCGCGTGCCGGCGGCAGCTTCGTATTTCTACCAATAGGCCCGGGCCGGCGGACGTCGCATCGATCGCGCATCGCCAACAGTCGCAGGACTCGCATCATGCAAGCGCTCGTTTATCAGGGCCCCGGCCGCAAGGCATTGGAGGAACGGCCCAGGCCCGTCATCATCGACGCCGGCGACGCGATCGTCCGCGTCACGAAGACCACGATCTGCGGCACCGACCTCCACATCCTGAAGGGGGACGTGCCGAGCTGCGCGCCAGGCCGTATCCTCGGCCATGAGGGTGTCGGGGTCATCGAGGCGATCGGCGCGGGGGTGACGGCGTTCAAGCCCGGCGACCATGTGCTGATCTCCTGCATCACCTCTTGCGGACGCTGCGACTATTGCCGGCGTGGCATGTATTCGCACTGCGTCACCGGCGGCTGGATCCTCGGCAACATGATCGACGGCACCCAGGCCGAGTTCGTGCGAATCCCCCATGCCGACACCAGCCTCTATCCGATCCCCGCCGGCGCGGACGAGGAAGCATTGGTGATGCTCAGCGACATCCTGCCGACCGGTTTCGAATGTGGCGTGCTCAACGGCAAGGTGTCCCCCGGCTCGAGCGTCGCGATCGTCGGGGCCGGGCCGATCGGCCTCGCCACGCTGCTCACCGCGCAATTCTACTCGCCGGCCGAAATCATCATGATCGATCTCGACGACAACCGGCTCGAGGTGGCGCGTCGTTTCGGGGCGACCCATGCGATCAACAGCGCCGATGGCGGCGCGGTCGAGGCGGTCAAGGCGATTACCGGCGGCCGCGGCGTCGATGCGGCAATCGAGGCGGTGGGTATCCCGGCCACGTTCGAGCTGTGCGAAGAACTCGTCGCGCCGGGCGGCGTGATCGCGAATATCGGCGTGCATGGTGCCAAGGTCGACCTGCATCTCGAGACGCTCTGGTCGCAGAACATCTCGATTACCACGCGGCTGGTGGATACCGCGACGACCGCGATGCTGCTCAAGACCGTTACGTCGAAGAAGCTCGACCCGACCAGGCTGATCACGCATCGCTTCAGTCTGGACGATGTGCTCCAGGCCTATGACGTGTTCGGCCGCGCCGCCGAAACCAGCGCGCTCAAGGTGATCATCGACGCGAGTGCGCCATGAGCGCGGTCGCACCGGCCGACCGCCGCTTCGGCTATTGGGCGGCGATCGGTGCCTGCGCGGCAAGCATCGCCTATGGCGTGCCGCAGGTCCTGCAGGTGGCCGGATGGCTGCCGACACCGCTCGACCGCTATCTCGTCTTCGCGCCGTCGCTCGCGCTGGCGCCGCTGTTCGTGCTCGCCATGGCGGCGTCGAGCGCGCAGGCGGCGCCGGAGCATCGCGCCAGGCGGCTCGGGGCGCTGGCGCTGGCGGTGGTCTATGCGACTCAGGTCAGCAGCGCCTATGCCATCCAGCTCGGTTCGGTCCTGCCGCGCGAAGCGGCCGGGCAGATCGGACCGTTCAGCGACTTTACCTGCTGCACCTTCCGCGCCCCGATCACGACGGTCGACCTGCTCGGCTACACTCATATGTGCCTGTCGTTGCTGCTCCTCGCGACGACCTATGGGCGCGGATGGCTGCGCTGGATGCTGCTCGCCAATGGCGCGCTGGCGCCGGCGCTGTTCTTCCAGCTCGTCTGGCCGGAACTGATCCTTGTCGGGGCGATCTGGCTGGTCGTCTTTCCGCTGGCGATGGCGCTGCTTGCCCGCGACCTCGATCGCGGGGACAGCTGACGAGTCACCATAGCGCAACGCCGATTCCGAGCGCGATCGCCGCTGTCGCAGCACCCAGCGGCGCTGCTGCCACGAGATGCGCGCGGGATCGCGACACGCCGAGCACAAGCCCCGTCTTCAGCACCATGTTGAGCAGCACCGGCATCGCCAGCACCACGCCGGCCATGCGCGGCGCGATCGCGTCGGGCGGCATGGCGCCGAAGGCGATCACCGCCGCATCGACATCGGCCAGTCCGATCACCGCCAGCACCCCCGCGACGCCCGCATCGCCGAACGCGATCAACGCCCAATGGCTGGCGATGGAGGAGATGGCGACGACCATTGTCAGGACGAGCGCCGCGCCGAGTTCGAGCGGATTGCCCAGTGCGACGGCCTGTTCCTGCTGCGTCGTTTCGTGGCGAAGCCGCCACCAGGTCGTGCCCGCCAGCAGGGCCACCGCCGGCCCCAGGATGATCGCCAGCGGCCCGATCGCACGTGGCGCGAGGATGGCGACGAGCACGCAGACTCGTGCGACGCTGATCGCCGAGGCCAGCGCGATCCCTGCCGACAGTGCGGCGGCCGCGGCCGGGCTGGTCGCCAGCCTGCGCGCGAACGCCAGCGTTACCGCGGTGGAGGAGACCAGCGCGCCGCAGGCCGCCACCAGCACCATGCTGCGCGATGCCCTTGCCCGGCGGGCCAGGATATAGCCGGCGAAGGACAGGCCGGTGACGAAGATGATCACCAGCATCAGCTTGTGCGGGTTCAGCGCCGCATAGGGGCCGATGGCGCGATCGGGCATCAGCGGCAGCAGGACGAGCGCCAGGATCGCGAACCGGGCCGCCGCGCGAAGCTCCGCCGCGCTCAGGCCGCGCACGATGCCGTGCAGCTGGCCACGCATCGACAGCAACAAGGTCGCCGCGGCCGCCGCGCCCAACGCGATCGCCGGCTGTCCGGAGGTGGCCAGCATGCCGAGCGCTAGCACGACCACGCCGGCGATCGCGCTGGTCGCGCTCAGGTCGTCCGGCTCGCGGCTCTGGCGCAGATAGCCGACCAGGATGATCAGGCTCGCGCTGCCCAGCAACGCGATCGCGCCCAACGCCGGCAAAAGGCCGGCGACGCCACCGGCCAGCCCGAGCAACCCGAAGGTGCGGAATCCCGCGACCCGCGTTCCCGCCCGCTCGCGCCGGCTCGTCCAGCCCCGTTCCAGGCCGATCAGCAGCCCGATGGCGAGGGCATAGCCCAGCGACGCCGCCATGACCGGATCAAGCGTGACCGGATCGAGATCATCCATCTACGTCATGCTCGCTCAAGCACCCTTGCCCTGTACGATTGCCCGGGTCTGTATCTTGTGCCGTTCGCTCAGCACCATGGCGCAGGTCGATCGGGCCTGTTCGCGGACACGCTCGAGATCTTCTCGCACGAACCGTTCGTCACGGCCATCGACGATCGCGTCGAAATGGACATGCGCGCTGCCCGCCATCGAAAAGATCGTGGTGAGATAGGTGTCGAAGGCCTGGCGCATCGACGCCCATTGGCCATGCTCCTCCAGCCACGGCATGGTCGAGGCGGAGGAGCTGAGGATCACCAGCCGCTTGCCCTCAAGCGGCCGGAGACCGGTGCCTGTCTTGATGTCGCGCGCGGCGAGCCCGGCGCCCATCACGCGGTCGACATACCCCTTGATGATTGCCGGGGGCATGCCGAACCAAATCGGGTAGACGAGCACGATCACCGCGCTGTCGCGGATCAGGTCGATCTCCTCCTGAACGTCCGGCGCCGGCGCAAAACCCGGCATATCGGGGCGTTCCTCGTTCTTGAGCAGCGGATCGAACCCGATTTCATAAAGGTTCCGGAGCACCGCGGTCTGGTCGCAGCCGCGCACCGCGTCGCAATAATCGGCGGCGACCGAGCCGTTGAAGCTCCACGGCGCGGGGTGACCGAGGATCACCAGGTGGCGGATGTCGTGCGGATCGACGGACATCACAGGACCCCGTTGATCGCAAAGGCCGCCGCGAGTTCCGCCAGGACGATGCAGCAGAGAATGGAGCCGCCGACGGCAAGGCGCGGCTGGCGGGCGGCGAAGGTCGCCGCGCGGTCGGAAAGGGCATGCAGGGCCGTTGCCATATCGAGTCCTCCGGATGGGATGCACGGACTCTAGCGGCCGGACCCGACGGCCATATGCGGAACTATACGGATGTCTCGGCCGGGGCTTGCTGTGGGAAAACAACGGTGCCGGGAACGCACGTCGCGCCGTCCCGCACAGGAGCGATCCCATGACTGTCCGCAATCTCGACGGCCTTCTCCATCCGCGCAGCGTCGCCGTGATCGGCGGATCGCAGCGACCGGGCTCGATGGGCGAAATGGTGCTCACCAACATCGTCGATGGCGGTTTCGCCGGCACGGTGTTCGCGGTGAACCCGAAGCCGGTCGAGATGGAGGGCGTGTGGTGGGTGGCGTCGGTTGCCGACCTGCCCGGCGTGCCCGACCTGGCCGTCATCGTCACCCCGGCGGAGACGGTCGCGACGATCGTCGCGGAACTCGGCGCGCTCGGCACCAGGGTGGCGGTGATCGTGTCGGCCGGCCTGCACGATCCGGCGACGCGCCAGGCGATCCTGGATGCCGCCAAACCGCATCTGTTGCGGATCGTCGGGCCGAACTGCCTCGGCGCGCTGCTTCCCCATGCGAAGCTCAATGCGTCGTTCGCGCCCCGGGTCGCGCTGCCGGGCCGGCTCGCCTTCGTGTCGCAGAGCGGCGCGTTGGTCACCGCGATGCTCGACTGGGCGGGGGCCAGGAATATCGGCTTTTCGGGCGTCGTCTCCGTCGGCGACATGGCCGATGTCGACCTCGGCGATCTGATCGATCTGTTCGCGGCCGATCCGAAGACCGACGCGATCCTGCTCTATATCGAAGGCGTCACCAATCCGGCCAAGTTCATGTCGGCCGCCCGCGCCGCCTCGCGGATCAAGCCGGTGATCGCGATCAAGGCCGGGCGGACCGAGGCGGCCGGCAAGGCGGCGACCTCGCATACCGGCGCGCTGACCGGTGCCTATGACGTTCACGCCGCTGCTTTCCGCCGCGCCGGAATCATCCTGGTCGACAGCCTGTCGGAGCTGTTCGACGCGGCGCAGATGCTCAGCCGGCATCGGCCGCGCAGCGGCGAACGGCTCGCCATCGTCACCAATGGCGGCGGCGCGGGCGTGCTTGCGGCCGACGCCCTGCCCGCGACCGGCGGCACGCTCGCGACCTTGTCGCCGGACACGATCGCCGCGCTCGATCCGCAGCTTCCGGCGAGCTGGTCCCGCGCCAATCCGATCGACGTGGTCGGCGACGCGCGACCCGAACGTTTTGCCGCGGCGACGCGCGCGGCACTGGCCGATCCGGGCGTCGACGCGGTACTGGTCATGCACTGCCCGACGGCCGCGGCGACCGGCGCCGACATCGCGGGTGCGGTGATCGACGCGATTGCGGGTCATGTTCCCGCGACCAAGGCCGTGATCGCCTGCTGGCTCGGCACGCACAATGCGGAGGCAGCGCGAGGGCAGTTCGACGCAGCGGGCATTCCGCTGTTCGACAATCTCGACGATGCCGTGCGCGGCTTCGGCTATCTGCTGCAGGCAGGCAGGGGTCGGGACGCGCTGATGCGCGCGCCGGCGCGCGTCACCGTGGCCGAGGCGGATCGCGCCCGGGTGCGGGCGATCCTGACGGGGGCGCGGGCGGAAGGGCGCACGATCCTCAGCGGATGCGAAGTCCGCTCGATGCTCGCCGCGTACGGCATCCCGGTGGTAGAGGCGCGGCTGGCGCGCACCGTCGAGGCGATCCCGACCGTCTGCGCGCGCATCGAACCGCCCTATGTCCTGAAGCTCATCTCGCCGCAGTATCCGCACAAATCCGATATCGGCGGCGTGGTGCTCAATCTGGCGAGCGCTGGCGAGGTGGTTACAGCCGCGAAGGCGATGATCCGCCGTGTCGGGCAGGACCATCCCGAGGCCTCGATCACCGGTTTCGAGATCGAGCCGATGATCGCCCCTATGCACGGCCGCGAACTGCTGGTCGGCATTGCCGAGGATGCCATATTCGGGCCGGTCATCGCTTTCGGTGCCGGCGGCAAGGCAGTGGAACTCGTTCGCGACCGGGCGCTCGGCCTGCCGCCGCTCGACGATGTGCTGGCCGGGGAGATGATCGCCTCGACCCGGATCGCCCGGCTGCTCGACGGCTATCGCGACGTGCCCGCGGCCAACCGGACCGCGATCGTGTCGGTGCTCAATGCGCTGTCGGCGCTCGTCCTGGATTTTCCGGATATCGTCGATCTCGACATCAACCCGCTCGTCGCCGACGAACGGGGGGTGATCGGTGTCGATGCGCGGGCCCGGATATCCGATGCGCCCCGCGCGTCGCGCGCCGTGATCCGCCCGGTGCCGATGGAATGGGCGCGGGAACTCACCACGCGCGACGGCGTGGTGATGCAGGTTCGCCCGGTCAAGCCCGATGACGAGGAAGCGCTCGCCGCGTTCTTCCGCCACGTCACGCCCGAGGATCTCCGCTTCCGCTTCCTCACCGGCCTGCAGGAAGTCGGCCGGGACCGGCTCGCCGCGATGACTCAGATCGATTATCGCCGGACGATGAATTTCCTCGCCTTTGCCGGGGACGGCCTGCTGATCGCCACCGCGATGCTGGCCTGCGACCCAGACGGAGTCCGCGCGGAACTGGCGATCTCGGTCCGCGCCGATTTCAAGGGGCGCGGCGTCAGCTGGACGTTGCTCCAGCACGTGCTCGACTATGCCCGCGCCGAAGGCATCGACTCGGTCGAATCGGTCGAGAGCAGCGACAATCATGCCGCCCTGAAGCTGGAACGCGAGGCGGGTTTCAAGGCCGTTCCGGGCGAAAGCGGCTCGACCGAAGTCACCGTCCGCCGGAAGGTCGAATCGGCCTGATCCACCCTCTTTGTTCGAAAGATATCCCATGACGCATATTGCCGTGATCGATGGCCATCCCGATCCCGATCGCGCCCGCTTCGTCCATGCGCTCGCCGACAGCTACAGCGCGGGCGCCGTCGATGGCGGGCATGAGGTGAAGCTGATCGAGCTCGCCACACTCGACTTCCCGCTCCTCCGGTCGCGGGCCGCCTGGGAAAAGGATGCGCCGCCGCCAGCCATCGCGGCGGCGCAGGAGACGCTCGCCTGGGCCGATCATTATGCGATCTTCTATCCGCTCTGGCTGGGCGACATGCCCGCGCTGCTCAAGGCCTTTCTGGAGCAGGCATTGCGTCCGGGCTTCGCGATCGACCCGAAGGGGGCGGGGCTGAACAGTGGCCTGTTGCGTGGCAAATCGGCGCGGCTGGTGGTGACGATGGGGATGCCGGCGATCTTCTATCGCTTCTATTTCGGCGCCCACAGCGTGAAGAGCTTCGAGCGCAACATCCTGAAGCTGGTCGGGATCAAGCCGGTGCGCCAGACCCTGGTCGGCGGCGTGGAGGGAAGCCCGGAGGATCGGGAAAAGGCGCTCGACGATCTGTTCGAACTGGGCCAGACGGGTTCCTAGAGTCGTTTGCAGCTTCGCTGAATCGGCACCAGCCCGCTCCCCAACCGGCCTCCCACAGAATATCCTGGATGGGAGGCCGGGTGGGGGAACGGGCTGGTGCCGTCCTACTGAACTAGAGCCCGGCGGCCACGCGGCCGTCGCGGCGATAGAGATCGTCGAGGAAGCGAACGCCACCCTCCGTGGCGGCATCCGGCTCCGCGGTGAAATACACGATATAGACCGGCACTGGCGTCGTCAGCTTCAAGGTGCGGTTGACGCCGCTCGCCATCAGGCCGTCGAACTCGGCGGCGCCTTCCGGCGACAACAGGATCTTGGCGAGGATGTCGGGACGCGCCGTGCGCACGCAGCCATGCGACAGGGCACGCCGGTCCTGCTCGAACAGCTCGCGTGACGGTGTGTCGTGGATGAACACGCTGTGCGGGTTCGGCATCTCCAGCTTCACCAGGCCGAGCGCGTTGCGCGGCCCGGGCCGCTGCCGGACCTGCAGCCCCCCACCGGCGCCGCGCGCCGCGACATATCCTCTCCTGGCCGCTTCGGCGGGCTGGGTGCGCACCAGCGCGCCGACACTTTCGGCCACGATGCTTTGCGGGACGTTCCACCAGGGGTTCGCGGTGACGCCGGTCACCTGGGCGGCGAAGACCGGTGTCGGGCTCGCCGGCTTGCCCACGATCACGCGGTGGCTTGAGATGACGGCGTCATGCTCGATGAGATCCAGCCGAAAGGCGGGCGGGTTGACCAGGATATGGTTGGTCCCCAGGTCGCGCGGCAGCCAGCGCCAGCGCTCCATGTTCACCCGGATCGTCAGGCAATGCGCGGGCGAATCGCAATGCCCAAGGGCCTCGCGCAGACCCGCATAGGCTGCATCCCGCGGCAGCAGCGCGTGGAGAGCCGAGGCGATGTCATGCCGGGCCAGCGCTCCGGCGAGCCATGCGGCATAATCGATCCGATCGCGGGGGATGCCCCATCCGGCACGCGCCGCGGCTGTCGCCGACCCCTCGGCATAGTCATGCGCCAGCGACAGCGCGAGGCGGTCGGCCTGCGCGTCGAGATCGGGTGCGCCCGCCCCGGCCTGGGCCTCGAAGCCCGCAATGTCGTAGCGCCCGGCCCCGATTCCCTCGGCCTGGCTCCGTTGCGCCTCCCCGATCAATGCCGTCACATCGGTAGTCGACCAGCGAGTTGTCTCGGCGGCCGCGGGCGCGGCGATGGACGCGGCCCCGAGCAACAGCAGGGCGGCCAGCTTCCGGACAAAGGGCACGCGTCAATGCGCCATGAACAAGGGCACCGGGCTCCTGGTCAGCATCGCCCGGGTCACGCCGCCGAACAGCGCCTCGAGCCACCGGCGATGCCCGAACCCGCCCATGACGATATAATCGAAGGCGCCGGTCGCGACCCGCTCGAGCAAGGCGTCCGCGGTCGTCCCCGTGCCGCGTGGCCATCGCCGGATCATCGCATGGACATCGTGACGCGAGAGATAGGCGGCGGCGTCCTCGGCCGGGGCGTGGACTGAAGTGTCGTCGATCTCCACGATCTCGACCCGGCTGGCGAGCTTCAGGAGCGGCACCGCGGCGCGGAGCGCGGCAGCGGCCGCAGACGATCCGTCCCAGGCGACCAGGGCATTGTCGAGATCCAGGCGTTTGGCCGACTCCGGCACGGCGAGGATCGGCTTGCCCGCGCCGACGACCAGCGCGCCGGCGGCGGTGCGCATGTCGGGGAGGGGAAATTCGTCGAGCTCGCGGTTGACCACGATGAGGTCGGCCAGGGTCGAAGCGTCCTTCAGGCAGGCCGCGATCTCACCGGTCGCGTCCAGCCAGTTCCACGTGACGTCTTCCTTGGCGAGACGCTGCTCCAGCCTCGTCCGGTTCGCCGCTTCATGGTCACGCTCTTCGGCCAGCAACATCTCGGCGCCGAACGCCGCATCGCACGCATATTCCGTACCGAGCATCGCGGGCAGGATGGCGACGTCCAGACAGGTGACATGGCCGCTCACGGCGCGTCCGATATCCAGGGCGGCCTGAAGCCGCGCTTCCTGGCCCGCATCGTCGTGGACCAGCAGGAGAATGTTCTTCATCATGTCCATCCCTCTCTGCGCCGGCGCGGATGCGGTCGGCGGCGTTACGGCAAGCGGGTCAGCCAGTGATCGCGCCTGCCAGTTCATTAGGCCGCAGCGGCTTTTCCAGCACTGCGTCGAACCCGCAGGCCTTGGCGCTCGCGGTCAGCGTCGGCGACGAAAAGGCCGTCACCAGGATCGACCGTCCGTGCCAGCCATTGCGGCGCAGCGCCCGCAGCACGCCGAGGCCGTCGCCATCGGGCAAGCGATAGTCGGTCACGAGCAGATCGATCTCCTCCGCGCGCAGATTGGCCAGGAACGGCAGCGCCGAGGCGAAGGAGCGGACCTCATAGCCGCGGGCGTGGAGCACCAGCTGCAACGACCGGCGCACGCCTTCGTCATCCTCGATGAGAACGGCCTGTTCGCGGGGAGCGGTCGGAAAATCTGGTCGAGGCATGGATCACCTTGAAAATGAGGTCGCTGCCCTTGTGAAGCCGCCACCCGCGGCGGTCTCTACGCAGATGTGCGTAAGATCGTCCGGCGGTCAGCGGCCATGAGCGAGGAACAGCGGGACCGGGCTTTCCGTGAGCATCCGCTGCGTCGCGCCGCCGAACAGTTCCTCGATCGCGCGCGCCCGGCCGAAAGCGCCCATCACGACATAGTCCGCCTTGGACCATTGCAGCGCCGACAGGATCACCGCGCCGGGGCGGTCCATCAGGATCTTTTCGCGCTGGATCGTCGCCTTGATACCGTGGCGAGACAGATAGGTCGCAGCCTCTTCGGCCGGGATCTTCAGGGAGCCATCGTCGACATAGAGGATCGTGACGGCGGCGGCTTGCCCGAGCAGCGGCACGGCCGCCCGCAGTGCCGCCTCGGCGGAGGGAGAGCCGTCCCAGGCGACCAGCGCGTGGCCGCGAATATCGAGGCCGGTTGCCGTCTCCGGGACGGCCAGCACCGGAAGCCTGGCCTCGACCAGCAAGCGACCGGCCAGCTCGATCGCGTTCGGGAACAGGCTCGTCTCGAGTTCGCGATTGATCACGACCAGGTCGGTCAGCGCGGCGGCATCGAGGATCGACTCGGTCAGGTCGCCGGTGACGTCGATCCAGTCGAACGGCACATCGTCATTCTCCAGCCGCTCGCGCAGGCGAGTACGGTTGGCCGCTTCCTTCACTTCCTCGTCGGCGCGCAGCAACGCGCTGCCGCCCATCGAGGCATAGTCGGTTACCAGCTCCGGTACGATCGCGACATCGACGCAGCGCAGATGCCCGCCGACGCCGCGGGCCACGTCGAGCGCGGCCTGGACACGCGCCTTCTGTCCGCTGTCGTCATGGATAAGGACGAGGATGTTCTTCATGGCATTGCCTCCTGATCGATGCGCCCTTGTCGCGCTGGCAGCGGATCGGGAACATTGGGAAGTTTACGGATGAGCATCGGTCGCGCCGCTTGACCCGCGTCAAAGCGCGCTCCCGCCGGACGGGCGACAGCGCGGTGTCATGATTGAATCGCAGACATTGCGCGACGCGGCGCCCGGGGCGACGGCGGACGCGGAACTGATCGACCTGCTCGGCCGGCAGCTGCGCGACGATCACGATGCGCAGCTGGCGCTCTGCGTCGAGCTGGAGCGCCTCGCCGACATGCTGCCCGCCCTGCCGCCACCGCGGCGCGTCAGGCGCATCTGCAGCCATATCGAGTTCGTGACGACGCGGTATTTCCGGCGTGCCGAGACGATCTTCGCCGATGTCATGACCGCCCGGACCGATCCGGTGCTGCGCCAGATGTTCGACTCGCTGACGAGGATGCATGCGCTGGACGCGGTCCATGGCGAGGATGTCGTCGCGGCCTTGTGGGACGGGACCGCACGGGGCAGCGCGGCCCGCCCGGAGGAGCTCGGCTATATGCTGCGCTGCTTCTTCGACGGCTGCCGCCGGGCGGTCGCGCTGGAGGAGGCGCTGATGCTGCTGGTCGGCGCCGGTATCGAGCGGGAGCAGGGTGCCAGCTGAAGCTCAGCCGGCGTCGGCGATCGCCCGAAGCGTCGCCATGTCGGTCACGTCGATGCTCCGGCCGCCCTTGGCCAGCGCGATGGCGCCCATCGTCTTCAACCGGGTGAGCTGGCGGCTGACCGTCTCGATCGTCAGCCCCAGATAATCCGCCATGTCGCCGCGGCTGATCGGGATCTGCAACGCGGCCAGCGCCCCGCCGCCATCCTTGGCGGCGCGGTGCGCGAGATCGAGCAGGAAACCGGCGATGCGTTCCGGCGCGCCGCGTTTGCCGAGGGTGAGCATCCGTTCGCGCGCATCGTTGAGCGACGTCATGGTCCGGCGCAGCAGGGCATGTTCGAGCGCGTGCGAGCCGCGCAGTACGTCCTCGAAACGCTCGCGCGGATAGAGGCACAGGTCGGATTCAGTCAGCGCGGTGACCGTGAGGGTCGCTTCCTGCAGGAAGAGCTGGCCGATGAAATCGCCCGAGAAGAGCAGGCCGACGATCTGTTCGCGGCCGTCCGCGGTGGAGCTGGTCACCTTGAGGATGCCGGACACCAGATTGGCGCAGGCAAGATTGGCGTCGCCCGCCCAACTCAGCACCTGGCCCGCCGCGATCGTGCGGCGGCGGCCGATCGCGCTGAGTGCCTGGAGTTCGGGATCGGCGAGGCCCCCGCAGATGGCGTGCTCGCGCACCAGGCAGGATCGGCAGCGGTCGACGACGGGGTTCATGTCCGTCCATTGCCAGCGGCCGCGCGGCGCGGCTGTACGTAACTATCCGGAGTCGACCTCGCCGGCCTGTTTGCGGGGGCAGGCGGCGTGGCAGGCGACGGGACAATCGCGGTCCCGCGCCGGCGACCGCGGCCCGATCGGCAGGGGCATGCTGGCATGCTGGCCGCAGATCGCGACCAGGACGACAGGACGATCAGCCGCGCAGAGCGGCGTTCCCGACAAAGCGAGTCCCGCGACCGCCGCCAGGGAAAGCTGGGCGGACAGGCTAGACGGCATTGCTGAACCTCACCTGGTTGGACGTGCGATAGGGGTCGAGCGTCGCGGCGATGCTGCGGGCATAAGGAAGGGCATCGGGCGCGAGGGTCAGCCGATGGCTGTCGCGGGCGACAAGGCCGAGCGCGCGAAAACGGTCCAGCGCCGCCTCGGTCGATGCGGTGAGGGGCAGGCCGGACAGATCGGCGCGTCCGTTGCACAGGATCTGCTCGATCGCCGCGCCGGTGCGTGCATCCAGCGCCGACCGCCGCACGCCGCGCGCGGTGGCGAACCGCCCGCTGCCGATCTTCAGATGATAACGCCCGGTGTTCTTCTCGTTCTGCAGCAGCCGGTCGGGAAAGGCGCTGATCGCCGAGGCGCCGAGACCGATCAGCGTGTCCGACGCGTCCTCGGTAAAGCCCTGGAAATTGCGCCGGAGTTTTCCCGCGCGCGCCGCGACCGCGATGGCGTCGCCTGGCCGGGCGAAATGGTCGAATCCGATCGGCTGATAACCGGCGGCGGTCAGCACCTCATGGGCGATGCCCGCCTGGGCGAAGCGCTCGCGCGGCGAGGGCAGGGCACTCGCCTCGATGCGTCGCTGGCGGGGCAGCAGATGCGGGACATGGGCATAGCCGAACACGGCCAGCCGGTCCGGCCCCATGGCGATCGCGCGGTCGAGCGTGTCGACCAGGTCAGCGGTCGACTGGCCCGGCAGGCCGTACATCAGATCGAAATTGATCGATTCGACCCCGGCCTCGCGCAGCAGCCGCACCGTCCTGGCGATGTCGGCCTCGGGCTGGACCCGCCCGATCGCGGCCTGGATATGCGGCGCGAAGGTCTGCACGCCCAGGCTGACCCGGCCGATATGGTTGCGCGCGATGCTGGCGGCCCATGCCCGGTCGAAGCCGCGTGGATCGACCTCGATCGAGGCGACGGCGCCGACGTCGTTGAATGCGTCCAGCAGCCGGTCGTTCAGCCGGTCGAACGCACCCGGCGCCAGCGCGTTGGGGCTGCCGCCGCCCCAGGCGATGCGGGCAATCCTGCCCCGACCCGCGAGATGCGCCGCGACCAGCTCGATCTCCTCGCCGAGGCGCTGAAGATAGGCGTCGAGCCGCGCGCTGCGGTTGGCGGCGCCGGTGTTGCAACCGCAATACCAGCAGATCTCCCGGCAATAGGGGATGTGCAGATAGAGCGAGACGGGCGCGTCCTGCCCGACCGCGGCCAGCGCGCCTTCCATGTCGGATGCGTCGACGCCGTCGGTGAATTCGGCCGCGGTCGGGAAGCTCGTATAGCGGGGGACCGGGGTCGCGAGCAGGTCTGGGATATGACGCCACATGCCGTCCCGGATGCGGCACCCATGGGGTCCATGCCTTGACCCCGGTCAAACCACTTCTTGCCTGCGCTCAAATGCCCCGGCGCCGCGGCCGCCTAGGAGCGGGCCAGCGCAAAGGAGGCTGTACATGAAACAGATGATATCGATCGCCGCGGTCACGCTGGTCGCCGCAATGGCATGGGCCGCGCCGGCCAGCGCGCAGGAACGGCAGGGAATCGAGGCCGGCGACGTGCTGCTGCGCGTTCGCGGCATCCTGGTCGCGCCGACGGGCGGATCGGGCGGCATCGCGCCGACCTTCCCCGGCGAGAAGGTTTCGGTCGATACCGCGGTGATGCCGGAGGTCGACCTGACCTATATGGCCACGGACAATATCGGGTTCGAGCTGATCGCCGCGACCACCAAGCACACGGCGTCGGGCAAGACCGGGACGACCGGCGGCATTGGCGATCTCGCCTCGACCTGGGTGCTGCCGCCGACGCTGACGGTGCAATATCACCTGAACCCGCAAGGCAAGATCCGTCCCTATGTCGGCGGCGGCATCAACTACACGGTGTTCTACAGTGAAAAGGCCTCGACCGGCCTGAAGAGCGCGGTAGGCCCGACCAGCGTGCACATGTCGGACAGCGTCGGCTGGGCCGCGCAGGCCGGCCTCGATGTCGACCTGACCAAGCGGGTCTTCCTGAATCTCGACGTCAAATATATCGACATGGACACCAAGGCGACGCTGCGGACGACGGCAATCGGCACCCAGACGGTGAAGGTGCATCTCGACCCGGTCGTGGTCGGTGTGGGCTTCGGCATTCGCCTTTGATCCGATCCGGCGGACAGGAAAGGGCCGGCAGCGATGCCGGCCCTTTTCCTTTGGGACTATCGGATCGGGCGTTATTTCAGCGCGTCGCTCGGCGCCGATGGCGGGCCGGTATCGTCATCGTCGATCAGGATGCGCAGCGCGGCACCGTCGAGATCATCGAACTGGCCGGACCGCACCGTCCAGAAAAAAGCACCCAGCGCCGCCAGGCCGAGGCCGAGCGCGACGGGGATCAGCAGGGCGAGACCGTTCATCGCGCGGCATTCCGCAGGCGCAGGGCGTTGGCCACCACCAGCAGCGACGATCCCGACATGGCCAGGGCAGCGATCAGCGGCGTGACCTGCCCGGCCATGGCCAGCGGCACCGCCAGGACATTATACCCGATCGCCAGCGCGAAATTCTGGCGCACCACCGCCATCGTCCGCCGGGCCGCGGCGATGGCGATCGGCACCGGCATCAGCCGGTCGCCGAAAAACACGACATCGGCGGCAAGCTGGCCGACATCGCTGCCCGACGAGGGCGCCATCGCGACATCGGCGCTTTTCAGCGCGGGCCCGTCGTTCAGGCCGTCGCCGACCATCAGCACATGGCGCCCGGCCGCCCGGAGCGTTTCGATCGCGCGATATTTGTCGGCAGGGGACATCCGTGCCCGCCCGCTGATGCCGAGTCGATCGGCAAGCGCCGTCACGACCGGCGCGGAATCGCCCGACAACAATTCGGGCGCGAAGCCCAGCCGCTTCAGCCGCGCCACCGCCGCGGCGGCATCGGGCCTGGGCGTGTCGCCGAACAGGATGAGACGAGCGGTACCGCCGGTCATGGCGAAGGCGGTTGCCACGGTGTCCGCCACCCCGCACCCGCCGACCCAGTCCGGCCGGCCCAGCCGGACGAGGCGATCCCCGAACCGTCCCTCCATCCCGAGGCCGGCATGCTCCACCAGGTCGGTGAGCGGTACCGGCACGACGCCATCGCGTTCGAGGCTTGCCGAGAGCGCGCGCGACAATGGGTGGTGGCTCGATTGCGCCAGCCGCAGCAGCGCGCCGCGCTCCAACGGATCGTCCGGCAGGCCGGACCGGGGTTCGATCCTGGCGAGCGTGACGGTGCCGGTCTTGTCGAGCAGAATGGCATCGGCTTCGGCCAGCCGTTCCAGCGCGCTGCCGTCCTTGATCAGCACACCGGCGCGGAACAGCGAGCCGGCCGCGACCACCTGCGCGATCGGCACCGCCAGCCCGAGCGCGCAGGGGCAGGTGATGATCAGCACTGCGACGGCGATCATCACGGCCTGGTGCACACCCGCGCCGGCGATCAGCCAGCCGGCAAAGCTGAGCAGGGCGAGGGTGTGGACGGCGGGCGCATAAAGGCGCGAGGCGCGGTCGGCGATGCGGACATAGCGCGACTTGCCCTGGCCGGCCGCTTCCATCAATCGCGCGATGTCGGCGATCGCGGTCGCGTCGCCCGCCGCGGTCACCCGCACCGTCAGCGGGGCGGAGAGGTTGATCGTGCCGGCCAGCACGACGCTGCCCATGGCGGCGCATTCGGGCAGACTTTCGCCGGTGACCAGCGATCGGTCGACATTGCTGTGGCCTTGCTCGACCACGCCGTCGACGCCGATGCGCTCGCCGGCTGCGACCAGGATCTTCATGCCCGGCGCGACATCGGCGGCGGCGCGGCGCCGCGTGGTGCCGTCGGGCCTGAGGACCAGCACGTCGCCCGGCACGCGGCGCATCAGCGCGGCGACGCCGTCCTGCGCTCGCGCGCGCATCGCACTGTCGAGGAAGCGGCCGGCGAGCAGGAAGAACAGCAGCATCACCGCGCCGTCGAAATAGGCGTGGTGGCCGCCGGTCGCGGTTTCGTAGAGGCTCATCGCCGCGGTGAGCGTCACGCCGATCGAGATCGGTACGTCCATGTTGGTGCGGCCATGGCGGAGCGCGCTCCAGGCGCTGCGGAAAAAGGGCCGGCCGGCAAAGGCGATCGTCGGCAGCGCGATCAGCGCGGACAGCCAGTGGAACAGTGTACGGGTCGGCCCTTCCGCGCCCGACCAGATCGCCACCGAGAGCAGCATGATGTTCATCGCGGCGAAGCCGGCGACCGCCATGGCCAGGACGAGCGCCCGGCTCTCGTCGCGCGCCGCGCCGCCGGTGTCGCCGGCAAAGACATGCGCGGTGAAGCCCAGGCGTCCGATCGCCGCCTGCAGGCTCTCCTCGGCCAGCGCGTCGTGCAGGATGCGTACGCGTCTGGTGGTGAAATTGACCCGGGCCGAGGCGACGCCGGGGAGTTTTGCCAGCCCGTCCTCCAGCGTCGCGATGCAGCCGGCGCAGCGCATGCCGTCGACCGTGAAGCTGGTCTCCATGGCGCGCGGCGCGCGGGCGATCGGGAGGACGGCGTTCACAGCCGCACCTCGTCGTCGAAGCGCGCATCGTGCCGGCCGTCGCGCACCTCGATATGGAGCAGCCAGCGGCCGGTGGGCAGCGGCTCGGTCGCGACGAAGCGGCCATCCCGCCCGCGCCGGAAGGAGAGCGCGCGGGCGGGAACGCGGCCGAGCGGATGTGCGGCCGTCGCGGTCACCGTCGCGGCCGTCAGCGCTCCGCGCGGCCCGGTCGGGACGATCCGCACCAGGCGGTCCGCCTCCGCCGTCACCGTCACCGACCAGCCCAGCGCCCGCTGCGCGCGCGCTTCGGCCAGCCAGGTGTTGAACTGCTGGCTGGCGACATAGCTGTTGTCGACCACCGTCCCGCCAAAGGTGCCGACCGCATAGCTCGCCATCAGGAAATTGACCGCGATCACCACCCCGAAAAAGGCGACCATGATGCCGGTCATGTGCCAGCCGGTGAAACCTCGTGTCATTGCCCTTGCTCCGGCCGTTCGAAATAGCTGTCGTCGCTTGCGCCGCCGCCTTCGGCATCGATCGCGCGGACGGTGAAGCGCATGTCAGTGCGCGCCGCGCCCGCAGCGGGTGCCGCGACGAAGACCTGGGTTTTCGCGACCTGATCGGCGGGGACCGTGAGGCGGACGGTCCGGCCGGCGCCGCTGCGCCCGCTCGCCTCGGTCCACATCACGCCCGGCACGCCGGAAATGCCGATTTCCACCGCGCGCGGCCGCGCCTCCATGTTGCGGACCTTGACGGTATAGCCGTTGCGGATGCTGCCGTCGGAGAGGCGCACCCATTGCGGATTGCGGGTCTGCAGCACGCTGATGTCGATCCGCGTCCGGTTGCCGAGCGCGAACAGCATGCCGAGCCCGATGCCCGCCCAGACGGCGAAATAGACGATCGTGCGTGGCCGGAGCAGGCGCTTGATCGGCGATGATGGTGTGCCGCCGGCCGCGGCGATCCGCCCGTCCAGGTCAGTGGTGTAGCCGATCAGTCGCGGCGGCCGGCCGACCTTCGCCATGATGCCGTCACAGGCATCGATGCACAGGCCGCAGGTGATGCAGCCGATCTGCGGCCCTTCGCGGATATCGATGCCCGTAGGGCATACCGCGACACAGGCGTTGCAGTCGATGCAGTCGCCGATGCGCGGCGCGAGCGACGGGTTGCCCGCGAGCGCGACGAGTGACGGCATGCCGCCGGCATCGAGATCGAGCGCCGTCGCCTCGCGCTTCAGCCCGTGCGTGCGCGGCTCGCCGCGCCACGCCTTGTAGGTCACGGTCAGCGATTTCTCGTCGAGCATCGCGCCCTGGATGCGCGGCCAGGGGCACATATAGATGCACACCTGCTCGCGCATCAGCCCGCCGAAGACATAGGTGGTGAGCGTGAGGATGCCGATCGTCGCATAGGCGGCATAGGGCGCGGTGCCGTGCGCCAGATCGCGCAACAGGGCCGGCGCGTCAGCGAAGTAGAAGATCCACGCCCCGCCGGTCAGCGCGCCGATGATGAGCCAGATCGCATGTTTCGACACGCGCTTCAGGATCTTGGCCGGGCCCCAGGCCGCCTTTTGCAGGCGGAGCTGCGCGTTGCGATCGCCGTCGATCGCCCGCTCGACATGCACGAACAGGTCGGTCCACACCGTCTGCGGGCAGGCATAGCCGCACCAGGCGCGGCCGACCGCGGAGGTGACGAGGAACAGGCCGATCCCGGCCATGATCAGCAGACCGGCGACATAATAGAATTCGTGCGGCCAGATCTCGATCGCGAACATGTAGAAGCGGCGGTGCGCCAGATCGACCAGCACCGCCTGGTCGGGCGCGAAGGGGCCGCGATCCCAGCGCAGCCAGGGCGTCACGTAATAGATCGCCAGCGTCACCGCCATGATCGCCCATTTCAGGCGGCGGAAGCTGCCATCGACGGCCTTGGGGAAGACCTTGCGCCGCGCCTCGAAGAATTGCTCGCCCGGGAGGAGGATCCTGTCAGGGTGCGACATTCTGCTTCACCGGGATGGGCGCCCCCGTCTCGGGTGCCGCCGGCGGCCCCACCGGTTTTTCAGGCACCATCGCCTCGCCGCCGCCGAGCGAATGGACATAGGCGGCGAGCATCTTGATCGTGACCGGATCGAGGCGCGAGCCCCAGGCCGGCATGATGCCGTAGCGCGCATTGGTGACGGTCTCGGTCAGAGTGGCGCGGTCGCCGCCATAGAGCCAGATGCCGTCGCTCAGGTTCGGCGCGCCGACCGCGCGATTGCCGGTGCCGGCATCGCCGTGGCAGACGGCGCAATTGGCCGCGAACAGCGCCTTGCCGCGCCGGGCGGAAAGGCTGGCCGGTTCCTGTTTCGACAGGACGCGGACCCAGGATACGACATCGTCGATCTCGACCGGCTTCAGGATGCCGTCGCGACCGAAGGCGGGCATCATCGACAGGCGGGTCTGGTCGTCGCCGGGCTGGCGGATGCCGTGCGTGAGCGTCTGCTGGATGGCCTTGATGTCGCCGCCCCACAGCCAGTCGTCGTCGTTGAGATTGGGATAGCCCTTGAAGCCGGTGGCACCCGAGCCATGGCATTGCACGCAATTGACCTTGAAGGCGGCGCGTCCGCCCTCTTCCGCCGCGTGGAGCAGCTTCGAATCGGCCGGCAGCCGCTCGATCGGGATTTGCGCGAGGGCGAGCATCACCGGGGCCTTGCGGTCCTTGTCGGCGGCGACCTCCTGTTCGAACTGGGCCTGGCTCGACCAGCCCAGCGTGCCCTGCGTCGCGCCGTGCAGCATCGGGATCGCGGGGTAGAGGACCATATAGACGATCGCGAAGACGATCGTCCCGTACAGGGTGTAGAGCCACCAGCGCGGCATCGGGGTATCGAGTTCCTCGATCCCGTCCCATTCGTGGCCGACCGTCGGGGTGCCGGTCGCCTCGTCGATGCGCTTTCCGTCAGCCATCGATATCGTCCTCTCGTTCGAAGATGCTCAGGGCCGCGCGCTGGTGGCTTTCGGCCACGCCGCGCAGGAAGGTCCAGCCGACCAGGACCAGGAAGACGATGCCCATCATCACCAGGCCCCAGCTGTCGGCGAGATGCCGAAGCGTGTCGTAGGTGCTCATTTCTGTTGCTCCCTCGGGGCCGCCGATTTGAGGTCGATCTGCGTGCCCAGGCCCTGGAGATAGGCGACCACCGCATCCATCTCGGTCAGGCGGCCGGGATTGCCGTCGAAATCGCGCGACTGGGCCTTGGGATAGCGCTTCGCGATCGCGGCGGCGTCGCCATCGGCCGAGCCCTGGCCGACAATGTCCTCGGCCGCCTTTTTGATATCCTCGTCGCTATAGGGCACGCCGACCCGGCGCAGCGCGATCAGGTGATCGGCGATATGGCTGGTGTCGACATCCCGCTCGGCCAGGAAGGCATAAGGCGGCATGATCGATTCCGGCACCACCGAGCGCGGATCCTTGAGGTGCTGGACATGCCATTCGTCGGAATAGCGCCCGCCGACGCGCGCCAGATCGGGGCCGGTGCGCTCCGATCCCCATTGGAACGGGTGATCGAACATGCTCTCCGAGGCGAGACTGTAATGGCCGTAGCGTTCGGTCTCGTCGCGGAACGGGCGGATCATCTGGCTGTGGCAGCCATAACAGCCCTCACGAATATAGATGTCGCGTCCGGCGAGCTCGAGCGGCGTATAGGGCCGCACCCCTTCCGTCCGGGTGACGGTGGAGTCGATCCAGAACAGCGGGGCGATCTCGACGATGCCGCCGATCGCGACGGTGATGAAGGCGAGGACCGCGAGCAACGTGACGTTGCGCTCGATCGCCTTGTGGCGGGAAAGGGCGTTGGCCATGGCTTGGTCCTCAGGCGTGAGCTGGCTGGGCGGCGGGCACGACCGGCACGTCGCGGGCCGGATCGAAGGCGGGGCTCGACATCGGCGCTTCGTCGCGCAGCTTGCCCGCGATGGTCATCCAGATGTTCCAGACCATGAACAGGGCGCCGAGCAGGTAGAGCAGCCCGCCCGTGGTGCGGATGACGTAATAGGGGTGCATCGCCTGGACGACCTCGGCGAAGGAGTAGACGAGATAGCCGTCCGACCCATATTCGCGCCACATCAGGCCCTGGGTGATGCCCGCCACCCACATCGCCGAGGCGTAGAGCACGATGCCGAGCGTCGCGCACCAGAAGTGCCAGTTGACCATGCGCAGCGAATAGAGGCGGGTGCGGCCCCACAGCCTCGGCGTCATGTAATAGAGCGCGCCGAAGGTGATCATGCCGTTCCAGCCGAGCGCGCCCGAATGGACATGGCCGATCGTCCAGTTGGTATAATGGCTGAGCGAGTTGACCGACTTCACCGACATCATCGGCCCTTCGAAGGTCGACATGCCGTAAAAGGCGAGCGCGAAGACCATCATGCGGATGATCGGGTCAGTGCGGATCTTGTCCCACGCACCGTTGAGCGTCATCAGCCCGTTGATCATGCCGCCCCAGCTCGGCATCCACAGCATGATCGAGAAGACCATGCCCAGCGTCTGCGCCCAGTCCGGCAGCGCGGTGTAGTGGAGATGATGGGGACCGGCCCAGATATAGAGGAAGATCAGCGACCAGAAATGGATGATCGACAGCCGGTAGCTGTAGATCGGCCGTTCCGCCTGTTTGGGCACGAAATAATACATCATGCCGAGGAAGCCGGCGGTCAGGAAGAAGCCGACCGCGTTATGGCCGTACCACCACTGAGTCAGCGCATCCTGCACCCCGGCAAAGGCGGAATAGGATTTGGAGCCGACCAGGCTGACCGGCATCGACAGGTTGTTGACCAGGTGGAGCAGCGCGACCGTGATGATGAAGCCGAGATAGAACCAGTTGGCGACATAGATATGCGGCTCGGACCGGCGCACGATCGTGCCGACGAACACCGCGAGATAGGACACCCAGACGATCGTCAGCCAGATGTCGACATACCATTCGGGCTCCGCATATTCGCGGCCCTCGGTGATGCCGAGCAGATAGCCGGTCGCGGCCAGCACGATGAACAGTTGATATCCCCAGAACACGAAGCGCGCGAGCCAGGGAAAGGCGAGGCGCGCGCGGCAGGTGCGCTGGACGACGTAGAAGCTGGTGCAGATCAGCGCATTGCCGCCAAAGGCGAAGATCACCGCCGAGGTATGCAGCGGCCTGAGGCGGCCGAAGGTGCTATATTCGGAATGGAGATTGAGCAGCGGGAAGGCGAGCTGCGAGGCGATGACGAGACCGACCAGGAACCCGACCACGCCCCAGAACACGGTCGCGATCACGCCCCAGCGGATGACCTCGTCGTCATAGCGATTGCGCGGTGCCGCCGCGGGATAGGGATTGCTCGCGCCGCGCATCGTGCCCGCGGCGGCGATGAGCGCCGCGCCGGCGACGATGCCCATCTGCACGGCGAAACCGTGATCGATCGCGCTCGCCGCCGCGAGCAGCGCGAGCAGGCCCAGCAGCAGCCAGGCGCCAGCCCTGAATAGAATATCGTCCATTGCCCACCCTTCCACGGTCATCAGCGCGTGCCGAATGACGGTCGCCGCGCTCGCGGCCCTTGATCGTCGTCAAACTGCTAGGGGGCGGGGCAGCGCGCGGCTGTACGTAAAGGTCCTAGGATCGGACTGGCCCTCCCGCCTTTATGGAGAGGGCATGAGGAGCAGATTGCGGGCCCGCGACGGATCGATTAGCCCTGCGGGCCATGCGGAAGATGGCGGACGAATGACCCTGGTGACTGCCCCGGATGCGGAACGGCAGGAATCACCGATCTTTGGCTATGCCGTGGCGGCCCTGGCCGTTTGTATCGGTGCGGTCGGCCAGGTGATGCTCAACCCCTGGTTGCAGGCCGATGCCCATTTCCTCTTCTATATCGTTGCGGTGCTGGGCGCTGCCGCCTTTGGCGGGACTGGCCCGGCGGTCGCCGCGACGATCGCGGCGCTCGTCTTCGCGATCGCGCTCGGCGGCCTGCCGCGCGGCTCGGCCGGCCTTGTCGAACCCGCCGCCTTCGTCGTCGCGAGCGCGCTCGTCATCGTGATCGCCGACCGGATGTCGCGGTTCAAGCGGCGCTCGCTGGTCTCCGAGGAACATGCCGTCGCCCGCGCGCGCTCGGCCAGCGAGGTCGCGGACGAGCTCAACCTGCTGATCGACGGCGCGGCGGGCTATGCGATCTACATGCTCGACCCCACCGGCCATGTCACGATCTGGAACCAGGGCGCCGAACGGCTGAAGGGCTGGACCGAGGAGGAAGTGGTCGGCCAGCACAGCGCGATCTTCTATCCCGAAAGCGCCGTCGCCGCAGGCAAGCCTGACGCCGACCTGGAGCGCGCGCGCCTTCACGGAAAGCTCGAGGAGGAGGACTGGCGCCTGCGCAAGGACCGGACCGAGTTCCTGGCGCATGTGACGGTGACGCCGCTTTACGATAACGAGAATGTCCTGCGCGGTTTCGGCAAGGTCATCCGCGACGTGACGGCGCAGCGCGCCGCCGAGCGCGAGCTGAGTTCCAATGCCGCGCTCCTCCAGTCGATCCTCTCCACCGTCCCGGACGCCATGATCCTGATCGACAATCGGGGGCGAATCATGTCGTTCAGCGTCGCCGCAGAGCGCACCTTCGGCTACAGCGAAGCGGAAATGGTCGGGAAGAATGTGTCCGTCCTGATGCCCTCGCCCTATCGCGAGGCGCATGACGGGTATCTCGACCGCTATCTGACGACGGGCGAGCGGCGCATCATCGGCATCGGCCGGGTCGTCACCGCGATGCGCAAGGACGGCAGCCATTTCCCGATGGAGCTGGCGGTCGGCGAAGCGCTCGCCGGCGACCAGCAGGTCTTCACTGGCTTCGTGCGCGATCTCAGCGAGAAGCAGCGGGCCGAGGCCGAGATCGAGGAGCTTCGCTCCGGCCTGATCCATGTCGCGCGGGTGAGCGCGATGGGCACCATGGCGTCGACTCTGGCGCACGAACTGAACCAGCCGCTGACCGCCGTGGCCAATTACATGGAAGGCGTGCGCGACCTGCTCGATCGCCCCGATCCGGACGACCTGCCGATGATTCGCGAGGCGCTGAACGACGCGGCGGGCGAGGCGATGCGCGCCGGCAACATCGTGCGGCGCCTGCGCGAATTCGTCGCGCGCGGCGAAGTGGACAAGACGATCGAGGATCTGCCGCCGCTGATCGACGAGGCAGCGAAGCTCGGCCTGATCGGCGCGCCGCAAAAAGGGGTCGAAACGGTGTTCGACCTGGCCGTGACGTCGCCCGTGCTGGTCGACAAGATCCAGATCCAGCAGGTGCTCATCAACCTGCTGCGCAACGCCATCGATGCGATGGCGGAAAGCGACGAACGCCGGCTGCTCATTGCGACGCGCCAGGAAACGCCCGGCACGGTGCGGGTGACCGTCTCGGATACCGGCCCCGGTCTCGCGCCCGAGATCGCGGAAAACCTGTTCCAGGCGTTCAACAGCAGCAAGAGCGAGGGCATGGGGCTTGGCCTGTCGATCTGTCGCACGATAGTGGAGGCGAACGGCGGTCGAATCTGGATGGAGCCGCGCCCCGGCGGCGGCACCAGCTTCCATTTCACGCTGGTCGGTACGAGCCTGGAGGTGGAAGATGAGTGATAGGCGCCTGATTCACATCGTCGATGACGAGGACTCGATCCGGCGTTCGGCCAGCTTCATGCTCAGGACAACGGGTTTCGCGGTGGAGACCTGGCCTTCCGGCGTGGCGTTCCTGAAGGAGGTCAAGCATCTCCAGTCCGGCTGTATCCTGCTCGACATCCGCATGCCGGAGATGGACGGCCTGGAGGTGCAGAATGCCCTGAACGAGCGCGGCATCACCATGCCCGTCGTCATCTTGACCGGGCATGGCGACGTTGCGATCGCGGTGCGGGCGATGAAGGCGGGCGCGGTCGATTTCCTGGAAAAGCCGTTCGAAAAGGCCGCGCTGCTCCGCGCGATCGACGCCGCGTTCGATCGGATCGCCCAGTCGGAGACCGCCACCGCGCGCGCGGAGGATGCCGCGGTGCTGGTCGGCGCGCTCACCGCGCGCGAACGCGACGTGCTGGAGGGCCTCGCCAAGGGGCTGCCGAACAAGACGATCGCGTTCGACCTCGGCATCTCGCCGCGCACGGTCGAAGTGCACCGCGCGAACATCATGGCGAAGTTCGAGGCACGCAGCTTTTCGGACGCGCTGCGCATCGCCTTCGCCGCGGGTTACGGCCAGGGCGACTGACATCCGGGGTAATGGTCGGCAGCGCATTTTCGAGCTGGCTGGAACAGCCAGCGGCTCGGAAAACGCGACGGAAAATCTAGAAACCAAAGCCCTGCTGGGCCGGTTCGGGCGGCGACAGGTCGATACCCTCGATCGCCAGCATCTTCACCTTGGACTCGGATCCGCCCGGCGCGGAAAAGCCGCCGACCTTGCCGCCGGCTGCCAGCACACGGTGGCAGGGCACGATCAGCGGCACCGGGTTGGACGCCATCGCCTGGCCAACCGCGCGCGCCGATTCCGGGCCGGCGCCGAGTTCCTTCGCCACGGCGCCGTACGTCGTGGTCTCACCCCAGCCGAGCCGCCGCACCGCGTCATAGATCTGCACAAAGAACGGCGCCTGCTCGCCCAGATCGACCCTGACGGCGGAGAAATCGGTTTCTTCGCCCTCGAAATAGCGCTGCGCGGCGGCGATGGTTTCGGCAATCTCCGGCGGCGGCGTACGGCGCGCCGCGTCGGGAAAGCGGCGCAGCAACGCCCGCTCGGTCCTGTCGGCCGAGTCCGCCGGCAGGCGAAAGCCCACCACCCCGGCGTCGGCCCACGCGATTCCCGCGACGCCGTTCTCCGTATCGAAAAGCTGATAGTCGGCCACGGCCTCACCCTGCTTGACTGTTCCCCCATGAAGATAGGGAATGCGGCGGCGCCGAACCAGCCCGCAGGGTGAGTCTGGCGGTCAGGCTTTCTTGCCGCGCAGCGTGTTGATCACCGCCAGCGCGAGCGTGCCGACCAGAGCGGCCGTCGCCCAGGGCCGTTCCTTGGCAAATGCCTTGGCCTTGTCCGCCAGCGGACCGGCGCCCTGCACCACGGCATCCCGTGCCGCGCCATAGCTTTGCTGCAAATTGCCGACGACCTGATCGGCGACGCCCTGATTCTCCGTGGCGGCATCGCCCGTCGCCTTGCCGATCGTTTCCTTCACCTGGCCGGCGAGATTGCGGCCTTCACCCTCGAGCGTGTCCTCGTTCATCTGGATTCCCTTCGCGCGGCATCTCACCGGTGAAATGCCCAACCCCGTAACGATCGACAAGCCCGACGTGTCCCTCGCACGCGCCTTTTCGCGCGAATCCTGCGGCAACCCCCACGCCGGTGCGACGTTGAAGGCTTATGCCTTCCAGCGTCATTCGCTCCTATGACTATGACCCGGTCGAGCAGCGGCTCGACATCGAGTTCGTCAGCGGCCGGCGCTATTCCTATCTGGACGTGCCAGAATCGGTGTTCGACGCGATGCGCCGCGCCGCCTCCAAAGGCGGCTTCTTCAACCGCCGCATCCGTGATCACTACAACTTCGTCGAGCACGCCTGACCGGCATCACTCCATCGGGTGCAGGAAGCGGTGGACCGAGGAGACCACCACCGATCCCTCGCCCACGCCCGAGGCGACCCGCTTGACCGATCCCGCGCGCACGTCGCCGATCGCGAAAATGCCCGGCTTGCTCGTGGCGTAAGGCGAGGTCGATCCGTCGGCGTCGGCACCGGTCTTGACGAATCCCTTGTCGTCCAGCGCCAGGCAGCCGTCGAGCCAGTCGGTATTGGGCTCGGCGCCGATCATCACGAACATGTTGCTGATGTCGTGGCGCTGCGCTTGGCCGGTCTTCGCATTGGTCCAGGTCACGTGGCGCAGATAGCCATCGCCCTCGAGCCCGGTGACCTGGCAATGCGTGTGCAGCGTGATCTGGCTCGACGAGAGGATGCGCTGGACGAGATAGTCCGACATCGTCTCGGCCAGCCCGCGCGATCGCACCAGGATGTGGAGATGCTTCACCGTGCGCGACAGGAACACCGCCGCCTGCCCCGCCGAATTGCCGCCCCCGACGACCAGCACTTCCTCGCCGGCGCACAGACCGGATTCCATGGCGGTGGCGGCATAATGAATGCCCTGGCCCTCGAACCGGTCATAATCGGGCACGTCGAGCTTGCGATAGCGGGCTCCGCTCGCGACGACCACCGCCCGGCCGGACACGCGCTGCCCGTCCTCCATCGTCACGACATAGGGGTCGTGGCTGCAATCGAGCGCCGTCGCCGGCCGTGCGATCGCCAGCCGCGCCCCGAATTTCTGCGCCTGCACCTGCGCGCGTCCCGCCAGCGCCCGGCCGGAGATGCCGGTCGGGAAGCCGAGATAATTCTCGATCTTGGAGCTGGTCCCGGCCTGCCCGCCCGGCGCGAGCCCCTCGAGCACGATCGTGTCGAGCCCTTCCGACGCGGCATAGACCGCCGCCGCCAGCCCGGCGGGCCCCGCGCCGACCACGATGACGTCATGGACGCGTGTCGGGTCGAGCGTCTCGGTCAGCCCCAGCGCATCGGCCAGTTCGCCCGTCGGCGGGTTGCGCAGCACCGATTCGCCCGGCGCGATCACCACCGGCAACTGGTCCGGCGTGATCGAGAAGCATTCGAGGAAACCCTCCGCATCCGGATCGCTGTCGGTGTCGAGCAACCGGTGCGGGTAGCCGTTGCGCTCGAGGAAGCGCTGCAGCCGCTGCGTATCGCCCGAATGGCCCGATCCGATCAGCGTCGCGCCGCCATGCGCATGCTTGATCAGTCCGACGCGCCGCAGGATGAAGGCGCGCATGATGATCTCGCCGATATCCGCCTCGGTCGAGACCATGCGGCGGAAATCGACGCGCCCGATCCGCAGCACCCGGCTGTCCTCGCCGGTGCGCCCGGTGACCAGGATCGCGCGATTGTTGAACAGGTCCAGCTCGCCGGTGAACTGCCGCGCATGATGCGTGGTGAAGATATTGGCCACCCCATGCTCGTCGATATCGAGCACCTGGATCGACCCATCCAGCACGACGAAGAAATCCACGCCCCGCTCTCCCCGCGAATAGAGCGCGGTGCCCTTGGCCACCGATTCTTCGCGGCCATAGGCCATCATGCGCTCGACCATCGCCTCGGCCAGCACCGGAAAGGTCTGCGCGGTCCGCTCATAGGGATCAGTCGGATCGATCTCGGTCCGGTCGGTCGCCATCATCTTCCCCATGCCATGGTCCATTCCGGTTCTAGCAGGGTCGCGCGCCTTCGCGAAAGCGGCTTCGTCCGCGCTCACGAGCCCGTCTTTGCGGCGCTCGGCGGGGGGCTCGTTCTGCGTATCGTTGGCCGCGCTATGATCGACCTCCAAAAAAGAGCACAACTGGACGGTGCCTCGGCCGTTCGCCACGGTGTCTCTTGGAGTGTTTGGGAACTTGCCGAACAAATATCGACGCAAGGCACCGGCATGATCGCAGGGGGCGACCGTGCGCCGATCGTCCTGCCGGTGGAAGCACGACTTCTGCTCGCCTGCGCGCTTGATCCAGCTCTGATACCACCTCCTCAACTGAGGCACCTCGCAGGCGAGGTCTGCGACTGGCCGGCCATGTTACGGCAGGCGACCCACCACCTGTCGCTTCCCATGCTGCGGGAGCGACTGGTCGAGATCCGGGACTGCGTTCCGGCCGAGATCATGGCCGAACTCGATCGCGCCGTGATCGTGGCGACCGCCCATACCCTTCAGCTCAGCGCGATCGCCGCCGAGCTCAATCGGTCCTGGTTCCGACCGGAACAAATCCGCTTTGCGGTTTTCAAAGGGGTGGCACTGGCCCAACGCTATTATGGCTCGGTCAACGGACGGTCCTGCCGTGACCTCGACCTGCTGGTGAGCAGCAAGGGGTTCGCGGATACGGTGACGCATCTGATCGCCCGGGGGTTTCGCCTGACCAAGCCGTTCGAGCTGCCCGCGGACCAACAGAGCCATGCGGCGCATGTCGAGGCGATGTGCAGCCTGAACCGGGAAGTCTCGATGCGCGCGCCATCGGGCCAGATGGTCGATCTTCATCAGAACGTGGATCTCACCGGGGCCGACTTTCCCACCCAACAACTGCTCGACCGGGCGGAGACGGTGGCGATCAGGGGCGAGACATTGCCGGTCTTCTCGACCGCCGATCTGTTCGTCTACATCTGCTATCACCACAGCCGCCATCGATGGTCGCGCCTTCACTGGATCGGCGATCTCGGGCGGATCGCCGCGGCGCCCGATTTCGATGTCGCCGTGGTGCGCGTGCGCGCGCAGCGCGCCGGACTGGAAAAGCTGGTCCTCGCGTGCCTTGACATGCCCGCGCTCCTCGCCGCCGCCGTGGCGGGGCATTGGCCTGCCGATGCGGGGCTTGCGGACAGGATGGCGCGGGATTGCATCAGGTTTCTCCATCCGGACCATGCGCCACCCGAGCTCGAGCGGCACAGCCGCGGTGCTGATCGGCTGTTCCGCTGGCGCGACTGGTTCGCGACGACCGCAGTTGAATGGCGCCAGCGAAAGGGGCTGCGGCGCCGTGCCCGGGCGGTCGGGCGAAGCTTGACCCCGTCGTGGCAAGCCTATCGCGATCTGCCGCTCCCCAGGAGGCTTCGCTGGCTTTACACACCCTGGCGGGTAGCAGCGCATTTGGTCAGCTATTTTCCAGTGCCCAGGTTCGGGCGGAAAGACAGGAACGACGGATGAGAGATCGCGCGCGGGAGCTACTCGCCATGCGACCCTTGGTCGAGGGAAAGCCGATGGCGATGCTGGCGCTGGCGCGTCAGCTGCCCACGGTCGGTGAGCGCGCGAGCGCGCTCGATCTGATCGCGTGCGCGCTGGCGCTGGAGCCCGGCGATGGAGAGGTGCGTGCTCTGGCCACCGAGTTGCTGAGCGACGGCGTGCATTCGTGGCACTTCTCGATCGTTCGGGATGCGGTGCGCAACAAGGCCTATGACGCGGCGCTGCGTAGGGCGGTTTTTCCAGGCTGCACGGTCCTTGAAATCGGCACCGGTACGGGGTTGCTCGCCATGATGGCCGCCCGCGCGGGCGCAGCGCGGGTGGTCACCTGCGAAGCCGATTCGGCCGTCGCTGCCGCGGCGCGCGAAAATATCGCCATCAATGGATTCGCCGACCGCGTCACGGTGGTCAACAAGCACTCGACCATGGTCGAGCTCGCGGATGTCGGCGGGCCGGCCGATGTGCTCGTGTCCGAGATCGTCAGTAACGACATGCTGAGCGAAGGCACGCTCCTGGCGCATGAGGATGCGGTGCCGCGCCTTCTGAAACCCGGCGGTGCCGTGATTCCGGTGCGTGGCCAGATCCGAATCGCGCTGGTGGACGACGGTGGCGCGGCGCAAGCGGATCTGGGCCTTATCGACTCCTTCGACCTGAGCGCGTTCAACAAGTTGCGCCAGCCCTATCGCAACATCCCGATCGGTAACGCTTCGATCGCGCTGCGCAGCGCCGCCACCGACTTGTTCACGTTCGATTTCGCAAATGGTCCCTGGCGGGGAGAGCGCCGCGCAACCATTGTCGCTTCGCAAGGCGGGCGCGTGAGCGGCGTGTTGCAATGGATCGCGCTCGACCTGGACGATCGGGAACGGTACGAAAACAGTCCCCGGCCAGGCGCGACGTCGTGCTGGGGCGCGATCTTCTGGCCCTTTGCCGTGCCGGTCATGTCGGCGCCCGGCGAATCCTTCGCGATCGGCGCATGCCACGAGGGAAATCGCGTCCGCATCTGGCGTGGCAACCCCACCGGATTTGACTTGCGGGCGATTTCGGCGCATCGCTAATGGGTTAAGCAATGTTGGATCAGCTCATGAACGATACGAACAATGATGCACCGGTCCCCGAGACTGAAGTTGTCGACAAGCCGGAATGGGTGAAGCCGGAGATCACGTCCTTCGCGCCGGTTCAGGCCGCCGAAGGCATCTCCTACCGGCCGAACGACGGCATCAGCAACCTCACCTGATCAACGCGCTGTTTTTGGACGTTGACTGACGGACCTGGGACGGCAGGCGCGCCGAGATCTGGGACTTCTCCTGTGGTGGCAGGTTCGCCTGGCGCGGACCCGCCCAGCAGGCCATATGATCTCGCAACGGCGGATCATGACTATCCCGCCTGGGATGGCGCGCCGCTCCGCACGATCCTGATCTGCACTCATCCCCGATCTGGCAGTACGCTGCTCGGGGAGGCGTTGTATTTCGCCAGGGGCCTGGGTTGTCCGCTGGAATATTTCCATGCCGGGTTCCGTCCGGTTCTCGCCGCGCGATGGGGATGCGTCGGTCTGTCGGATTATGGTCGGGCGGTCCATCGCTGGCGTACCGACGTGTCCGGCACCCTGTCCGTGAAACTGTTCTGGCGCGATGTGATCGAACTGGCCGAGGAACTCGAGCCCGGCCGTTTCGACGATTTGCACGGGCGTCGGCCGGAGGAAACCCTGCCCGACACGTACCGCGAGATCGCCGGGCTGATCGCGCCGCTCTTCCCCGCCGCGCACCATATCCATCTCGTCCGGCGAGACCGGGTGCGGCAGGCGGTCTCCGCCGCCGCCGCGGTGCAGACCGGCATCTGGCGCCAGATACCGCAGATGGGCGAACGGCCCGAAGCGACGGCGCCGAGTTTTGATTTTGCGACGATCGAACGGCTGATCGCCTATGCCGATTTCTGCCATCGTCACTGGCTCGGCTTTTTCGCGGCGATCGGCGCTGTCCCCGATGGCGTGACCTATGAAGGTCTGACGCGCGATCACGACGCGGTGATTGGGTCCCTCCTCGGCCATCTCGGCAGCAAGGCGGCAGTTCCGGCAGTTCGCATGAAGCGCCAGTCGGACGTGCGGAACGAGGCGATGGTGCTGCGCTTCCTGCGGGAGAACGCCACGCGCGGGGCGAGCGGCTGCACGTCGTGAACGCCTCTCGCGGTCTCATGCCTCCATGGCAGGTGCGACGCGACATGCTGTCCCCGCACCAATGTCGCGATCTGCTTGGCTGGACACTCGACAACGAGGCGCGCTTCAGGCCCGCCGCGCTGGACAAGGGGCTGGTCGATCCGGCGATACGCCGCTCGCTCAGCCTGCGGGACCTCGGGCCGTTCTCGGCCCTGTTCGAGGCGCATGTTCGCGCCATTTTGCCGGACATGATCGAGCAGATGCGCGTGACGCCCTTCGTCGCCGACGACATCGAGCTGGAGTTGGTTGCGCATAATGACGGGGCGCATTTTGCCCTGCACGGCGATCTCTACACGGGCGAGGGCAGCGCCAGGGGCGATCGGATGCTCAGCGCCGTCTATTATTTTCACCGCGTGCCAAAGGCATTTTCGGGCGGCTGCCTCAGGCTGCATCGGATCGGCGCGGTGCCCGGCGACATGGGTGTGGATATCGCCCCGGACCATAACAATCTTGTGGCCTTCCCGTCCTGGGCGCCGCACGAAGTGCTCACCGTACGATGCCCATCAGGCGCGTTCGGCGATTCCCGTTTCGCGGTCAATTGCTGGGCTTACCGTGCGCGCCGGCGCCGATCGTCAGGCGACGGCGATTAAGTCCCGGTCGCGCATATCCGCGATGAATTCGATCACATCGTCGTGACAGAGCGCCGCATCGACTGAATGGGCCTCGGCCATTTTCGCGCATAATTCGCCAACGGAGATTTGCGATTCGAGCAATGCCCAGACCTGGGCCGCGGTGCGGTTGAGCTGGAAGAAATAGCCGCTCTGGATATCGAGAATGACCGCTTCGTCGCCGACGTCCGCCGCGATCATGTTCCCACAGCGGCTGACCATCCTGCCGTCATCAATGTCGTTCGCTCGCATTGGTCGCGCCGCTCCTCATGGACGATGTTCAGATCTTGAAGGCGTTTTCCAGCCACATGTCCATCGCCAGCGTGAACCATACCGGTCCCCAGGGTTGATCGGGAATGGGACCGGTCGAGCCCTGGTCGCGCCAGCGCTGGAAGGCGGCATGCATTTCCCCGATCCTCGCGCCCTCCACCCAGCCGAGCTGGGCGCAGAGCAATTGCTCGACCGGGCGCCGAAGCAGCAGGTCGGAGATCGCGTCGACGGTATGGGCGACGAACGCCGCCTTGCTTTGCCGCGTCCGGACCTTTTCCGGCAACGTGCCCTTCATCGCCTGACGGAGCAGGTATTTCTTCTGTCCATATCGGTTCAGCACATTGCCCGACGCGCCCATCATGAAATGCGCGAGGCGCTGATCATGGAACGGATGACGCTGCTCGATGCCGAAGCTGGCGCTATACGCCATCGCCGGCTCGACGTTCACGTGGCGCCGCGCCAGTGCGAACACGCCGTAGCGCTGCTTTTGCGCGAAGCCCGGAAGATCGACGGGAAGGGCGTCGGCATGCCATCGCTCGGTCAGGCCGATCCGCTCCGCCCAATCGGCATTGAGCCACGGGGGTGCCTGAGTGGCGAAATCGAGGTGCGGCCGGAGCAGGCGCTCCCGGTGGCGCGGGCGAACCAGGGGCCCGAAGCCGTGATAGAGGATTCGGCGCGCCGAAACATAAGCCGGCTTGTCGGGAAATTGCTCGAAACCCGTCCTGAGCAGCGCGCCCCACCGACCGGTCCTGGCAAGGTCCGGCCAATGTGCCAGCGACCCGGCGAGCCAGTCGTCGCCGCCCTCCCCGGTCAGGAGCACACGTTCCCCATCGGCCTGCAGGCGGATACAGACCTCCGCCAGGGTGTCGAGCACATTGGGCCGCAGGGGAAGTTGCAGCGTTTCGGCGCACCACGCCGCCGCGGCATCCGCGCTGAACGGCCGCGCCCCGACGATTTTGGCGGTGATACCGAGATGCGCCTCTACCGCGCTGCTCCACTCCGTCTCGTCATGCGGCTCCCCGGGAAAGCGCGCCGTGATCGCCCCGATTTGCCGGCCGATCCGTCCCGCCCGGTGGAGTTCCGTCGCCCGGCACACGACCGAAGAGGAATCGAGCCCACCCGAAAGCTGCGACGACAAGGGTGTCGCGCTGCGGGTGGTCGCGATCAGCGCCTGATCGAACAGCTCCTGGAAACGCGCGACATGATCGGCCTCGGACAGGCGGGACCAATCCTCGAACGGACCTGTATGCCAATGCCATTGTCTGACCCTGCCTTTTTCCAAAGCCAGCGCCGAGCCCTGCGGAAGCCGGTTGAGCCCCTGCCAGAACGTATCCGTCTGGCTGACGAAGCGCGCGGAGAGAAACTCTCCGATCGCGGGTTCGTTGAGCTTGCGCTCCATGCCCAGACCGACGACGAGCGAGCGTGGTTCGGTCGCGAAGCCGAAGGTGGTCCCGTCAAACGTCCACACCAGCGGCCGCCAGCCATAGGGCGACCGCACCATCAGCAATCGCCGGTCGCGCGGTTGCCAGGTGGCGATGGCAAAATCGCCGACCAGCGACGCGACATAATCGTCGCCCCGTCGATCGAACAGCGCCAGCGCGATTTCGCCATCGGGGGCGGCCTTCATCCCCTCGCCCTGCGCGCCGAGCTGGGCGATCAAATCGGCACGATTGTCGAGGCGGCCGTCGAACACCATGATCGCGCCCGAGCGTTCGCTGATAAAGGGCTGCACTTCGCCGAGCGACTCGGGCGTGGTTGCATGGGCGAAGCGGATCAGGCCCGCCGCGCCATCATGCCAATGCTTGACGCCGTCGAAGCCCCGGGGCACGGCGGCCCTGACAATGGACGCAAGCAGTGCCTCGGTCATGTCCCGGCCATCGACATGGACCGCGCCCGCAATGGCACCCAATTTCGTCTCCAGTCCGGCCTGACAGCGTTTCGGCATAGCATGTATCACTGACCTGGCAATCGGCTGGCCGGTACGAGGAAAGGTGGGAACGGGTTGACGTCTATCTACAGTTTCGGTGGGCTGCGGCTGCATTCGGCCATACCGGTCGATCAATTGCGGACATGCCCTGTCGACGCCGATGGCTGGGCCGATCTCGCGCTTTCGTTCGAAACCGGGGAGCCGCCCGTTCACGACCGGGTGTCCTATCGCTGGCCGGGCCGTTACGAGCTCGTCATTGGCACCTGTGGCGACGAATGGCTGATGACCTCGGCGCTGGATGGGGCGTTCCTGATCAGCAGGGAGCGGCGCACGGTGCGGTGCATCGCCGCGCCTGGCGCCTCCTTCGACGCCTGTGTCGACGTTCTGGTCCGGCGCGTGCTGCCCCGCGTGGCAACGCTGTTCGGGGCGAGCGCCATCCATGCCGCGGCGTTGGCGCGGCCGGAGGGCGGCCTTCTCCTGCTGGGCATGTCCGGGGCGGGGAAATCCACCATGACCGCGGCGTTGGGTCATGCCGACTGGCATATCCTCAGCGACGATATCTCCGTGCTGTGGGGGCAGGAAGAGCCCCTGATCGCGCCTGCGGCAAAGGGCGTGTGCGTCTGGCCTGCGTCGCGCGAAGGGCTCGGCCTTCCGATCGAGCGATGCCGGCCGATGCCGGGTTATCACGGCAAGACCCATTTCGTACCGGACGGCGAACCGGCCATAGTGCCCGTGCCGCTGCGCGCGCTCGTCTTTCTCAGGCGCGACGGCGACATCGCCCCGGTGCTCGAGCCGATGAGCGAAACCGAGGCACTGGTGACGGCGGCGCATATGCTGGTGCAGTTCGACCCCGGCGACCCGGCCCGGCCCGACCGGGTACGCGGGTTCGCGCGCCTGAACGCCGCGGTCAGGGCGGTACCAAGCTACCGCCTCCGCTATCCCCACGACTTTGCCGCGCTCGCCGATGTCGGCGCGTTGCTGCAGGGGATCCTGAAATCCTGAGGCCGCCACCGCGCCGCGACGTGGGGTGCGAGGCCTATGCCGCTACCTCGAGCGCGCCGGCCTTGTGCAACAGCGACTGGGCGGTCACCTCGTGCCGCGCCCGGACGACGATGCTCATCAGCCTGTCCTCGTAATCGATGACGAAGTCCCGCGCGATCAGCCAATCGGCATCGGCCAGTTTTTCCGGGGCCAGCGATCGGCGGGGCAGCGGCTTTTCGAGCTCCAGCAGGACCGCCGCCTGCCCGGTCGTCAACGGCGTGAGCGGTGCGCGCGCCAGCGGGCGGGTATCGAGCACCGCCTGT
This sequence comes from Sphingomonas sp. BL-S-30, assembly GCF_055521475.1. Classification (NCBI taxonomy): domain Bacteria; kingdom Pseudomonadati; phylum Pseudomonadota; class Alphaproteobacteria; order Sphingomonadales; family Sphingomonadaceae; genus Sphingomonas; species Sphingomonas sp. BL-S-30. The sequence goes on from NZ_CM145481.1 coordinate 4,579,583, forward strand.
GTCGCACCGACGTCGAACAGCTCGAGCGCGGGCAGCTTTTCCTGCCGCCAGGCCTGTTTCCAGGCGTCCATCACGACACGAAGGCGCTCGAGCAGATCGGTATCGCTCAGCAGCGGCGTGGTGTAGGAACCGCTGAAATGATAGCCGACCTCGTCCGCTCCGACATCTGCCGGATAGAGCTGGCGATAGCCCGGGAACGGTGCGAGCTCGCCGATGCCCAGGCCGATCGGATCGTTATAATAGGGGCTGTAGCGATCGATCAGGATCGAGTTGCTTCCAGTCGGACCGTGAAGATGCACGAGCTTGGGGATCAGGCCGATCATCGCTTCGTAATCAGCGGCCTGCTCGCCCGGGAAGCCGTAGATCATGCCCCAGTGCACCCGCATGCCGATCCCGCGACAATGTCGCAGCAAGGCGATGTTCTGGTGCGCCGACACGCCCTTGCGCATCAGCTTGAGCACGTCGCTCGACAGGGATTCGATGCCTGGCTGGATGGAGACGATGCCGCCCATGGCCATGGTGTCGAGCTGGGACTCGGTCAGGTTTGCCTTGACCTCGTAGAACATCTTCACGCGCGGGCCGCGCGCGGCGAGATCGGGCCAAAGCTCGCGCAGATAACGCATCGGCATGATATTGTCGGTCATGAAGACCTGGTCCACGCCCCAATGCTCCAGCGCGTCGAGCTCGTCGATCACCGTCTCGGCCGGCTTTTCGCGAAACGCCATGCCCTCGCCGTTCAGCCCGCAAAAGGTGCAATGGTTCTTGGCGCCCCACCAGCACCCGCGCGACGTCTCCATCGTCAGATAGCGTGGCAGCCATTCGGGCAGGACGCCGGCGGCCTGTAGCGGGCGCAGCGTCGCGAAGAAATCCGAATAGTCGGGCGGGAACACGGTGCGCATGTCGCGGATCGGCTCGGTGTGGATCACCCGCGCCGCCGCCCGCGCGCCATGGCGAAGATAGTTTTCGCAGAAGTCGGGAAAGTCGATATCGGCCTCGCCCGCGAAGAAATGGTCGATCCACGGAAAGGCCTTGGCGAGGCCAAGGCTGAGGGGCCATGCCGCGTTCGCGCCCCCCATCACCGTCACGATCGTCGGATCGGCCTCCTTCACGCGCAGTGCGATGGCGGAGGCCGCCATATTCTGCTCGAATGTCGACGACACACCGACGATGCGCGGGCGCAGCGCGAGAATCCGTTCGATCGCCTCGTCGAGCATCGGGGCGATCGCATCGACCACCCGGTGGTAATCGGCATCCTGCGTGTCCGTCAGCGCTTCGAGCGGCGGGAGCGCGGCCACGATGTCGGGGGGATAGGCGTGTGGACGGAACAGCCGCTCGCCGACCATCGCCTTTTTCTGGCCGTGGCTGATCGCATCATAGGCCTCCAGCCCGACCCGCCCCGCCAGCATCATCCCCGGATAGAAGATGCGCGTGCCCAGGCCACGCGCCGTACAGGCGCTTTTGAGGATCGCGGTTCCGAGCTGCGGATAATGCATTGAATCGAACGGCGGGACGACCAGGCAGATTTCCGTGGCGGAAGACGTCGATCCGCGGCTCATGTCACTCTCCCTGCCATGCCGCTGGTTTATCATAATGCGGCAGGCTTGCCATCGTGCCGCCGACGCCAGCCGAAGCGCGGCTGGCGCCACGCCCGGGCAGGGCGTATCGCCATGGACCGAGGTTCAGCAAGAAGAGCAAAGTGGCCGATTCATCAGCATCCGCCGAACGCAGAATCGACTGGCTGGATTATCTGCGGCTGCTGTGCGCGATCATGGTCGTGGTGACGCACTATGTCGTTGTCGTCGTGCCCAGGATACCGGGCCTGACGAACACCGATCTCGGCCTGATCTCCGATATGGCGAGTTATGGGCATATCGCGCTGTTCGCCTTCTTCATCATGAGCGGCATGATGATCGTCCAGATCGTCCAGCGCCAGAAATTGTCGACCTTCGTCACGCACCGCGTGACGCGCATCTATCCGACCTTTGTCGTCTGCCTGTCGCTCACCAGCTTGCTGGGAATCGGGGAACTGGGCCGGATGCATGTCGGCTTCTGGCAATATCTCGCCAACCTGACGATCAATGCCGAGGCGTTCGGCTATCGTCCGGCGGACGCTTCCTACTGGACCCTGAGGGTCGAGATCATTTTCTATGCGATGATCGTCGCGGTCGCGATGCTGGGGTGGCTCAGGCACATCCAGGCGGTCGTGGCTGTGTGGATCGCGCTTCAGGTGGTTGCCGCACCCTTTTTTCCGCGGGCGCCGTTGCTCGGGACGGATTATTATTTCCTGGCCGCGGGCTGTGTGATGGGATTGCTGTACCAGCGCCGCAACGAAAGGCTGAACCTGGCGCTGCTCGCGGTCACTGCCCTGCTCGGCACGCGGACCATCATCATCGCCTCACGCGGCATGCCATTCGATCCCTGGATCGGGATCGTCCTGATGATGGGGGTCTTCGTCCTTTTTCTGGCGATGCGGGGCAGCGATATCCGCCTGCCCTGGGCACGCCGGATCGGATCCTTCACCTATCCGCTCTACCTTCTTCACTTCAAGATCGGCACGATCATGCTGACATGGTGGGCAACCGATGCGAACAAATGGTGGCTGGTGGCCGCCTTGTTGCTTGGCATGATCCTGTTCTCGCTCGTGCTGGACGACATCGTCGAATTCAGGCTGCGTCGGATGTGGCGCAAGCTTGCCATGGCGACGGTGGCGCGGCCGTTCGCCCTGTGGGAGCAGCGTCGGCTTCAGGCCGGGATGCCCGCTGGTGTCTGGCCATGAGCGCGCAGGGTAGAAACACGATGCTGACGATCCCGAGCTATATCGCCTGGCAGAATGTCGACGGCGATCTCGCCTTGTTCGACGAGCGTGATGACCGGTATCATTTGCTGAACGGCACCGCCGCCGCGATCTGGCGGGGAATTGCCGCCGGGATGGACCGGGCCATGCTGATTGACCGGATAGCAACCGACTTTCGCGTGAAGGCCGACGACATCGTCGCGGATATCGACGCCTTTACCGAAGCGGCCATCGCGCAGGGCCTGCTGCTGAGGCAGGGCACTCCCCCCTGACGGCGGACCCGCGCTCGGCAACGTACCGATGACGCGACCGTCGATCTGCCCTAGAATCATGCTCCAGGAGCAATGGGCATGAGCAACGGCATGATTCGCACCGGCATCGGCGGCTGGACCTATGAGCCCTGGCGCGGGGTGTTTTTCCCCGAGGGCCTCGCCCAGAAGCGCGAGCTCGAATATGCCTCGCGCGCGGTGACGGCGATCGAGGTCAACGGCACCTATTACGGTTCGCAGAAGCCGGCGACCTTCGCGTCCTGGGCCAAGACCGCGCCCGATGGCTTCGTCTTCGCACTCAAGGCCTCGCGCTTCTGCACCAACCGCAAGGTCCTGGCCGAATCGGGTGAGTCGATCGCGAAGTTCGTCGGCCAGGGCATCGTCGAGCTTGGCGACAAGCTGGGTCCGATCCTGTGGCAGTTCATGGCGACCAAGAAATTCGACGCGGATGATTTCGCCGCTTTCCTGAAGCTGCTGCCCGCATCGCATGAGGGCGTCGCGCTGCGCCATGCGATCCAGGTCCGGCACGACAGTTTCCATGTGCCCGAATTCGTCGCCATGGCGCGCGCCGCCGGCGTCTCGCTCGTCTTCGCCGATTCGGCCGAATACCCCGCCATTGCCGATGTCACCGGCGATGTCGTCTATGCCCGGCTGGAACAGGCGGTCGAAAGCGTGCCGACCGGCTATATCCCCGCCGAACTCGATCGCTGGCTGGAGGTCGCGCAGGACTGGGCGGCGGGCGGCCAGCCCGACGGCCTGCCCTATGCTTCATCCGAACAGCCGCCGAAAAAACCGCGCGACACCTTCGTCTTCTTCATCAACGGCGCGAAAGTGCGCGCGCCCGCCGGCGCGATGGCGTTGCTGGAGCGGATCAACGCCAACGGTTGATACTGGCTACCAAAAGAAGGCGGGAGTCGGTGCTCGCCTTCACCTTCTCTGCTTCCCCGGCGAAGGCCGGGGCCCAGTTTGGGGGACGTTTCTTGGCTTGTGCTGCGGGTCGTTACTCGACCTCTCCAACTGGGCCCCGGCCTTCGCCGGGGAACAGTTCCTGCTCGCCGCCGCTCTACCGAACGGCCGCACCCTGCCCCAGGATCGCCGCCGTCTCGATCGTGTCGAGCGCCTGGCGCGCGCCGATGTAGCGCCGCGCGGCGGTCGTCCAGCGCTCGGCGCTTGACGCACCCGGCATCCGCGCCACTTCGGCCAGGGCTGCCTCGACATGCCCCGCCTCCAGCGTGCGGCGCGCCCGGGTGAGCCGGTCGGCGGGCAGCGGAGACGGCGTGTCGGCGCGGTGCAGGACGATCAGATTGCCGAATTCGCGGCCCAGGCTGGCCAGCCAGCCGTCGCGCGCGGCGCCCGTCTTCAGCTCGGGCGCGATCGAATCGAGCCCGACGCGCAGATCCTCGATCGTCACCGGCTGCTGCGCCGCCTGGATGATCGTGCCGACCGCCTGGGGCTGGATCGGGCCGAAGCGCTCGCGCAATTGCTCCTCGATATAGCCGAGCGGCAGGCCGCGATCGATCTGCCGGCGCGCGGCGAAGGCGATCATCAGGCCCTCGGCGCGGGTGGCATAGCCGGAGGCGGCGCGTGCCTGCCCGCCGACGCTCGCGGTGCGCGTTTCCAGGTCGGCGAGGCGCGCGGCCAGCTCGGTCTCGCGCGTCGACAGCGCGTCGAGGTCGATCGCCGGCGCGGCCGTGGTGGCGTCGCCGGGCACGATCACCACGGGGGTGCGCTTGCCGTCGGCGGTGGCGGCAAGCGGCAGGGTCACGGTGGCGACCGGCTTGTGGCCGAACCATTGCGGAAAGGCGTAGAGCCCCAGCGCCATCGCGCCGAGCCCGGCGAGGAAGGCGATTGCTCCCAGGATCGCCGCGGTGCGCCAGTCGAGCTTGCGGGGGGGAGCCGTCGGGGTCGGCAGGTCGTCGCTCATGCCGCCTTATCCCCGCGCATGCTCACCCGGTCAATCGCGCGTGCGTCGCGATCGCAGCCTCGATCAACGCGGCGTCATTGGGCGCGGCAGCAGTGGCGATCCACGCCCAGCCCATCCCGGCTGCCGCCGCGACGGCGGGGCTGAACGCAGCGAGACCGACCGATGATCGGGCGAGACCATGCGCGTCGGCCAGTTCGCCGAGGCGGATGGCCGCGCGGGCCGAGTGCAACAGCGCGATCGACCCGCTCAGGGCAGCGAGGTCCGCCGCCGGTACCGGCAGCGGCTCGCTGGCATAGACCGTGATGGCGCGCGCGATCACGCCGCCCGTCTCGATCGACCGCTCGCGCCCGCCGAGATGGAGAATACGGGTAAAGCCATGGTCGCCGGCGAGCAGAGACGCAGCGTCGAACGTGCCCGACACCATGACGTCAAGTCCCGCCGCGCGGCTGATCTCCGCGGTTCTTGCACCCACGGCCAGTACCGGCAGATGCCGCAGCGCCTCCAGTCCCGGCCCGGCGAAGCGGACGGCGTTGGCGCTGGTCAGTAGCAGCGCGTCGAACGCGGCAGGGTTGGGCACGGTCCAGCCAAGCGCGCGAATCTCGAACAGGGGCAGCCGGATCGCACAAAGGCCGAGCGTTTCGATCCGCCCGATGGTCGCGGCATTGCCCGGTTCCGGGCGCAGCACCGCGACGCCTGGCGTCATGCCGCGAACAGCCGCCGCACTGCCGGCGGCGCCCGGTCGAGCAGGTCGCGCGCCAGTTCATCGGCACTGGCGGTATCGCCGATCGCGCCGCTGGTCTCGCCTGAAACATGGCCGCTACCGTCCTCAGCCAGCAGTTCCGCGCGGATCGTCATCCGGTCGCCCTGGATCGTCGCCAGGGCCGCCACCGGGGAATGGCAATCCGCCTGGAGCGCGGCGAGCAGCGCGCGCTCCGCCAGCACGCAGCGATGCGTGTCGACATGGTCGATCCCCGTCAGCCAGCCGATCACCTGTTCGTCATCGGCCCGCGCCTCGATCCCCACCGCGCCCTGGGCCGGGGCCGGCAGCATGACGTCATTGGGGATCGCCACGCCGATATCGAAACGCCCCAGCCGGTCGAGCCCGGCCGCGGCGAGCAGGGTGGCGTCGACTTCGCCCGCCGCCAGCTTGGCGAGCCGCGTATCGACATTGCCGCGGAAGAACACGGTCTCCAGGTCCGGCCGGATCCGTTTGAGCTGCGCGCTGCGCCGCGGCGAGCTGGTCCCGACCACCGCGCCCTGCCGCAGCGCGTCGATGCTGTCGGCGCCGATCAGCCGGTCGCGGACATCGGCGCGCGCCAGCATCGCCGCGATGCGGATCGCCGCCGGCCGGATCGTCTCGACATCCTTCATCGAATGCACCGCGCAATCGATCTCGCCGTCGATCAGGGCGCGGTCCAGCTCCTTGGTCCACAGCGCCTTGCCGCCGATCTCGGCCAGCGCCCGGTCCTGCACCCTGTCGCCGGTCGTCCTGATCGGCACGATCTCGACGGCGTCCTCGCCCCAGCCCTGAAAGGCGCAGATGGCACCCCGCACCATGCCGGCCTGCACGAGCGCAAGCGGCGATCCGCGGGTACCAAGGCGAAGGCGGGGATTGGACAAGGCAGACTCCGTTGGACTGAACGTTTCCGGCCTAGAAGAAAGAGCGGGCCTTCGACAAGCTCGGGGCGACCCGTTAGGGAGGCGCGATGGCACTCATCCTCGGCCTCGAATCGAGCTGCGACGAAACCGCCGCCGCTCTGGTGACCAGCGACCGCCGCGTCCTCGCCCACCGCCTGCTCGGGCAGGAAGCGGAACATCGCCCCTATGGCGGTGTCGTGCCGGAGATCGCGGCACGCGCGCATGTCGAGGCGCTGATCCCGCTGGTCGAAGGCGCGCTGGCCGATGCCGGCGTGACCTTGGCGGACGTCGACGCGATCGCCGCGACCGCCGGGCCCGGGCTGATCGGTGGCGTCATGGTGGGCCTCGTCACCGGCAAGGCGCTGGCGCATGCGGTCGGCAAGCCGCTCATCGCGGTCAATCATCTGGAAGGCCATGCGCTGTCGCCGCGCCTGTCCGATCCCGATCTCGATTTTCCCTATCTGCTGCTGCTCGTCTCTGGCGGCCATTGCCAGCTGCTACTGGTCGAGGGAGTCGCGACCTATCGCCGCCTCGCCACCACGATCGACGACGCGGCGGGCGAAGCCTTCGACAAGACCGCCAAGCTGCTCGGCCTCGGCTTCCCCGGTGGCCCCGCGGTCGAGCGGGCGGCCGAGCTCGGCGATCCGACCGCCGTGCTGCTGCCGCGCCCGCTGAGAGGTTCGGCCGAGCCGCATTTCTCCTTCGCAGGGCTGAAGAGCGCGGTCGCCCGCGCGCGCGATGCCGGCACCTGGAGCGCGGAGGATATCGCCGCGTCCTTCCAGGCGGCCGTGGTCGATTGCCTGATCGATCGGACGACGCAGGCGCTGGGCCGGGCTGACGGCGTGACGTCACTGGTCGTCGCGGGCGGCGTGGCGGCCAACCGGTCGGTCCGCACCGCGCTGCAGGGTCTGGCGACCGCCAGCGGCCTGCGTTTCGTCGCGCCGCCCCTGTGGCTCTGCACTGACAATGCCGCGATGATCGCCTGGGCCGGGGCGGAGCGCTTCGCCATGGGTTTCACCGATCCGCTCGACGTGGCGGCGCGGCCGCGCTGGCCGCTCGATCCGGGGGCGGAGGCTGTGCGCGGCGCGGGAGTGAAGGCATGAGGATCGGAGTCGTCGGTGGCGGGGCCTGGGGCACCGCGCTCGCCAGCGTCGCGGCGCGCGAAGGCGAGCCTGTCCTGCTCTGGGCGCGCGAGCCCGAGGTGGTCGAGGCGGTCAACGCCACGCACCGGAACCCGCTGTTCCTGCCCGACATCGCCTTGCCCGCCTCGATCGAGGCGACCGGGTCGCTCGACGCCGTCTCGGCCTGCGATGCGTTGCTGATCGTCGTCCCCGCCCAGCATATCCGCGGCATCCTCGGCGCCATGCCGATCGGCGCCACGCCGCTGGTGCTCTGCGCCAAGGGCATCGAGGCCGGATCGCGCCTGCTGGTCGGCGAGGTCGCGCGCGCGGTGCATCCCGACGCGCCGATCGCGGTGATCTCGGGCCCGACCTTCGCCTTCGAGGTCGCCCAGGGCAAGCCGACTGCCGTCACGCTTGCCTGCGACAGCGAGGATCTCGGCGCGCGCCTGGCCGATCGTCTCGCCGGCCCGGCGTTCCGGCCCTATTTCTCGTCCGACGTCATCGGCGCGGAGATTGGCGGGGCGGTCAAGAATGTGCTCGCCATCGCCTGCGGCGTGGTCGAGGGCGCCGGGCTTGGCCAGAATGCCCGTGCCGCACTGATCGCGCGCGGGTTCGCCGAGATGACGCGCTTCGGTCTGGCGCGCGGCGCGCGGGCAGAGACGCTGGCCGGCCTTTCGGGGCTGGGCGATCTCGTGCTCACCTGCTCTTCGACCAGCTCGCGCAACTTCTCGCTCGGCATGGGGCTCGGCCAGGGCAAATCGGCGCGCGACCTGATGGCGGATCGCCGCACCGTCGCGGAAGGCGCCTTCACCGCGCCCGTGTTGCGCGAGGCCGCGGCCGAGGTCGGGGCCGACATGCCCGTCACCGAAGCCGTCTGCGCGCTGCTCGACGGCGCGGACGTGCGAGAAGTCGTCGGCGCGCTGTTGGCGCGGCCGCTCACCCGGGAGGATCAGTGATGCGCTGGGCAGCCCTGCTCAAGGGGATCAATATCGGGGGCAAGAAGATCCCGATGACCGAGTTGAAGGCGCTGGTCGAGAAGATCGGCCATCGTGACGTCAAGACGCTGCTCGCCTCGGGCAATGTCGTCTTTACCGCCACCGAGACTGACGGGGCGAAACTGGAAAAGGCCCTGGAGGAGGCACTCGCCGCCTGGGGCCTGAAGACCGAGGTCGTGGTGCGCAATCTGAAGGAACTGGAAGCGGTGATCGCCGCGAACCCCTTTCCGGACGCCGCAAAGGCCCATCCCAACCATCTGCTGGTGTCGTTCCACCGCGACCCGGTGCCGGACGGGCTGATCGAGAAAATCCCTGCCATCTATGACGGACCCGAGCTTCTGAAGGCGATCGACCGCGAGCTGTTCATCGATTTCCCGGTGGATGTCGGGCATTCGAAGCTGCTGCCGGCAATGGCGAAGGTGAAATTCCCGAAGCTCGCGACGATGCGCAACTGGAATACGGTGCAAAAACTGCGGGACTTGCTCGTCTGAACTCTCCCGCCGTTGTCCCGATCTCACCCTTCCGTTCGTGCTGAGTAGGGATCGAGTAGGCGAAGCCGTATCGAGAGCCCGTATCGAAGCACCTTGGCGCGTGGTACGCTTGTCCTTCGATACGCCATTTCGACAAGCTCAATGGCTACTCAGGACGAACGGTGGTTGGTCGATTACCGATCCGCGCTGGGGCGGATCGACAATCAGGAGAACCTCGATCGCCTCAGAAATCGACTGCGATGCCCTTGAGCGTCCAGTCGCCATAGCGCGTCGGATCGAGCCCGGGCGGGTCGTTTTCCGCCTCTGGCGCGGGCTGGGGATCGGGTTTCGGCACCGGCGGGCTCTTGGAAAGATAGGCTGGCGGCTTCACATGTGGCGGGCGGCGGCCCATGGCGGTTCATCCCGGATGCTGCTTGCCACCCCATCCACCCGTCACGACATGAGTTCAAGCGATTTGACCCGACCTCCACGCCAATCCTCCGACCGCCCCGCCGATCCGCCAGGCGTGCCCGCCCGCCGCGCCGCGCTGAAGCTGCTCGATGCGGTGCTGCGCCAGGGCCTGCCGCTCGAGGTAGCGCTCGACCGCGCGACTCAGGGGATCGATCGCAGCGACGATCGCGCGCTCGCGCATGCCATCGCCGCCGAAACGCTGCGCCGCCTGCCCGATCTCGACCTGCTGATCGATTCGGCGACGCGCAGCCGCCTGCCCGATGACGCCAAGGCGCGCTTCGCCCTGCGTATCGCTTTGGTCCAGGCGCTGGCGCTCGGCACGCCGCCGCACGCCGCCATCTCCACCGTGCTGCCGCTGGTCGATGGCGGCCCGCGCAAGCTGGTCCACGGCGTGTTCGGCACCCTGATGCGCGGCGCCGCCACGCTCCCGGAATTTCCGACCCTGCCCGAGGATGTCGAGGCGCGCTGGCAGAATGCCTGGGGCGAGGACCAGGTCGGCGCCGCCGAACGCGCCATTGCCGTCCCCCCGCCGCTCGATCTGACCCTCGCCGATCCGGCCGCTACCGAGGCGTTGGCGGAGGAAGTGGGGGGCATTTCGCTGCTCCCCGGCCATATCCGTCTCGCCAGCACTAACGTTCGGGAACTTCCGGGTTTCGAAGAGGGCGGCTGGTGGGTGCAGGATATCGCGGCCTCGCTGCCCGCCCGGCTGATCGGCAAGGGACAGGGTATCGCGCTCGATCTCTGTTCGGCCCCCGGCGGCAAGACGATGCAGCTCGCCAGCGCCGGCTGGAGCGTGACCTCGGTGGATTCGTCGGACAACCGCCTGGCGCGGCTTCGCGAGAATCTTGAGCGCACGCATCTCGACGCGACGGTCATCGCCGCCGATCTGCTCAAATGGTCGCCCGACGCGCCCGCCGATGCCGTGCTGCTCGACGCGCCGTGCAGCGCGACCGGCATCTTCCGCCGTCATCCCGATGTGCTTCACCGCGTGAACCCGCGGGTGATCGCCGAAATGGCCCGCGTGCAGGCGCAACTTCTCGCTCGCGCGGCCAAATGGGTGAAGCCCGGCGGGACTCTGGTCTATGCCACCTGCTCGCTCGAACGCGCCGAGGGTGAGGAGCAGCTCATGGCGTTCCTCGCCGCGCAGCCCGACTTCGCGATCGATCCGGTCCGCGACGAGGAATTGCCCAGGGGCATCGCGCCGCATCAGCGCGGCTGGGTCCGGACCTTGCCCGGCATGCTTGCGGACGAAGGCGGCCTGGACGGCTTCTTCATCGCCAGATTGCGCCGTGCCGCCTGACTTGCCTTGCCGCGCGACTCATGCGTGCTAAGGAATCGGTCATGCAACAGCCTGTCCGTATCGCCCCTTCGATCCTCTCCGCCGATTTCGCGCGTCTCGGCGAGGAGGTGCGCGCGATCGATGCGGCTGGTGCCGACTGGATCCATGTCGATGTGATGGACGGCCATTTCGTGCCCAACATCACGATCGGCCCGGCCGTGGTGAAGGCGCTTCGCCCGCACACGACCAAGCCGCTCGACGTGCATCTGATGATCGCGCCGGTCGATGCCTTTCTCGACCAGTTCGCCGAGGCCGGTGCCGACACCATCAGCATCCATGTCGAGGCCGGACCGCACACGCACCGCAGCCTCCAGCACATCCGCAAGCTCGGCAAGCGCGCCGGCGTGGTGCTGACGCCGCAGACGCCGGCCAAGGCGCTCGATTACCTGCTCGAGGAAGTCGATCTGGTGCTGGTGATGAGCGTCAATCCCGGCTTTGGCGGCCAGGGCTTCATCCCCAGCGCGCTGCGCAAGATCGAAAGCGTGCGCAAGATGATCGACAAGGCCGGGCTCAGCGTCGATCTCGAAGTCGATGGCGGCATCGATCCGGTCACCGCGCGTGAGGCGATCGCCGCCGGCGCCGACGCGCTGGTGGCGGGTACCGCGACCTTCCGCGGCGGCGCCTCGGCCTATGCCGCCAATATCCTTGCCTTGAGAGGCGGGTGAAGGACCACGATCGCGATTCCGGCGCCGACGGCATCGAAGAAGGCAAGCGGCTGATTCGATCGGGGGGCGACAAGGGCCTGTCGCTTGCCGAGCGTCTCTCGGAATATCTCCACCGCCTGACCTGGAAGACGCCGATCCACGGCATGCGGCTGAAGGGCCGGCATCCGCTGAAGCTGATCGCGGTGCCCGACGATCCTTTTCCGGGCGATCCGCGTCGCGGCCAGGCGATGCTCGAGGGAACACTGAACCTGCGTGGCGAAATCCGGGTCATCGCCGACCTCGATTTGGCCGCGCCCGATTTCTCGCGCGCCTTTGGCGATTATCTTCACGGCTTCCTGTGGCTGCGCGACCTTTCCACCGCCGCGCCGCGCCGCCAGGCGACGCCGATCGCCGAGGATCTGATGCGCCGCTGGCTCGCCGCACATGCCGACAAGGTCAGCGAGCCGGCCTGGCGCGCCGATCTGTGGGGCCGCCGCATCCTGCTCTGGGCCGCCCATGCGCCGCTGATCCTGTCGAGCACTGACCTGGTCTATCGCAGCCTCGTCCTCAACACGCTGGCCCGCGGCGCGCGCCACATCGATCGCGGCGCGGACAAGCTCCCGCCCGGCGCCCCCCGGGTCGCGGCGTTGTGCGGCGTGGTCGCGGCCGGCCTGCTGATTCCGGGCGGCGATGCGCGGCGCGGCGCGGCTGAGTCCGCGCTGGCCAAGGCGCTGTCGGTCTCGGTGTTCGAGGATGGCGGCAGCGTGGCGCGCTCGCCCACGGCACAGCTCGACATCATCATGCTGCTGACCGGCCTGAAGCATGTCTATGCCGCCCGCCGCCTGGTCGAACCGCCGGCCATCGCCGCGGTGCTGGCGCGCATGGTGCCGGCGCTGCTCGGCGTGTGTCTCGGCGATCACGGGCTTTCCAGCTGGCAGGGCGGGGGCCCTGTCCGGGGCGAGACGCTCGACGCGATCATCGCCGCGACCGGGATTCGCGCACGGCCGCTCCGCCAGGCGCGCGACTGGGGCTATCAGCGGCTCGCCGCCGGTGCCGCGGTGCTGATCATGGATGCGGCGCCCCCGCCGATCGCCCGGCTGGTCGAGGGCGGTTGCGCCTCGACGCTCGCGTTCGAACTCTCCGACGGGCCGCACCGCCTCGTCGTCAATTGCGGCGGCGCCCGCGCTGCCGTCGCGCAGCTGCCCGCCGCGCTCGCCGATGGCCTGCGCACCACCGCCGCGCATTCGACCCTGGTCGTCGGCGACAGCAATTCGACCGCGATCCATGCCGACGGGACGCTCGGCCGGGGTGTCGCCGAAGTCGAGCTGACGCGCCAGGAAAGCGAGGCGTCGAGCCGGATCGAGGCAAGCCATGACGGCTATGCCAGGCGGTACGGCTTCCTCCACCGCCGCCAGCTCGTCATGACCGGCGACGGGCGCGAGGTGCGCGGCGAGGACATGCTCCTGCCCGCGAGCAAGAAGCGCGCGCTCGCCGCGACGGCCTTCGCGGTCCGTTTCCATCTCGGCCAGGGCGTCTCGGTCTCGCCCACGGCGGACGGCATGGCCGCGCTTCTGCGCCTGCCGGGTGGGGTGTTGTGGCAGTTCCGCTGCCGCGGCGGCACGCTGACGATCGAGGACAGCCTGTGGATCGACGGCGACGGCCGCCCCCAGTCGACCCAGCAGCTCGTCGTCTCCGGCGAATCGCCCGCCGGCGGCGCCAATGTCAGCTGGACCTTGAAGCGCGCGACCTGAGGCGGCAGAGGGGCGCGCAATCCTTACCCCCGGAGTGCCCATGACCGCCATCACCATCCGCCGCGCCCTGTTGTCGGTATCCGACAAGACCGGCATCGTCGATCTCGGCCGGGCGCTCGCCCGCCACGGCGTGGAGCTGGTCTCGACCGGCGGCACCGCTGCGGCGCTGCGCGACGCCGGGCTCGCAGTGCGCGACATCTCGGACCTGACCGGCTTTCCCGAAATGATGGACGGCCGGGTCAAGACGCTCCATCCCAAGGTGCATGGCGGCCTGCTCGCCGTGCGCGACGATGCGGCGCATGTCGCCTCGATGGAGGAGCATGGCATCGGCGCGATCGACCTGGTGGTGGTCAACCTCTATCCCTTCCTCCAGACAGTGATGAAGGGCGCCGACCGGCCCGAGATCATCGAGAACATCGATATCGGCGGCCCGTCGATGGTCCGCTCGGCGGCGAAGAACCACGCGTTCGTCGCGATCGTCACTGACCCCACCGATTACGAGGCGCTGATCGCCGAGATGGACGCGGGCGCCGGCGCGACCACCCTGGAACTGCGCAAGCGCCTCGCCGCGCGCGCCTTTGCCGCGACGGCTGCCTATGACGGCATGATCGCAAGCTGGTTCGGTTTCGCCGATCAGGGCGAGGCCTTTCCGGAAACCCTGCCGATCACGCTGAAGCGCGGCGCGACGCTGCGCTATGGCGAGAATCCGCATCAGTCGGCCGCCTTCTACACCGCCACCGGCCCGGCCGCGCGCGGCGTCGGCCAGGCGCGCCAGGTGCAGGGCAAGGAACTCAGCTACAATAATTACAACGATGCCGATGCCGCGCTCGAGCTGGTCAGCGAATTCCGCGATGCCGCGCCGACCGTGGTCATCGTCAAGCACGCCAATCCTTGCGGCGTCGCCACTGCCGCGACGATCGAACAGGCCTATGCCGAGGCCTTTGCCTGCGACACGGTCTCGGCGTTTGGCGGCATCATCGCGCTCAACCGCGCGCTCGACGAAGCGACCGCGCGCGCCATCTCGGGCATCTTCACCGAGGTGGTGATCGCCCCCGATGCCGACGAAGCCGCGCTCGCCATCTTCGCCGCGAAGAAGAACCTGCGCCTGTTGCTCACCGGTGACCTGCCCGATGCGGCGCGCAACGGCATTATGGCCAAGTCGATCACCGGCGGCTGGCTGGTCCAGACCCGCGATAACGGCGCGGCGCCCGAGCTCAGGGTGGTGACGAAGCGCCAGCCGACCGAGGCCGAGCTCGCCGATTGCCGCTTCGCCTGGACCGTGGCCAAGCACGTCAAGTCGAACGCGATCGTCTATGCCAGGGACGGCGCCACCGCTGGGATCGGCGCCGGGCAGATGAACCGCCTCGAATCCGCCCGCATCGCCGCCTGGAAAGCAAAGGACGCCGCCGACAAGGCCGGCTGGGCCATACCGCGCACGATCGGCTCGGCCGTCGCCTCGGATGCCTTTTTCCCCTTCGCCGATGGCCTGCTCGCTGCGGTCGAGGCGGGGGCGACCGCCGTCATCCAGCCGGGCGGCTCGATCCGCGACGACGAGGTGATCGCGGCGGCGGACGAAGCGGGGCTGGCGATGGTGTTCACCGGCATGCGCCACTTCCGGCATTGATCTTCGGGGATCCTCAGGTCGGCAGCGCGTCTTCCGCCGCGGGGATCTTGCCGAACAGCGCGCGGTCCTCGGGGCCGAACGCCCAGCGGTGCAGCACGAACACATAGGTGGCGAGGATCACCGGCACGCCGATGATCAGCTCGGCCCATTCATAGCGCCTGGGCAGCGAGGTGAAGAGCGAGCCGACCGCGATCGCGGCGACCGCGGCCCAGAGCAAGGGCCATCGGAACCCCGATACCCGCGCCTTGAGCAGGCGCGACAGGAAGCTCGCCTTGACGATCGAGCTGATCGCGAGCGAGATCAGCAAGGCGACGGCAGGTCCCGCCGCCTGGAAATTGACCGGCCAGCCGATCGCCCGCATCCCGAAGATCAGGCCGAAGCTCAGCGCGACCTGAAAGCCCAGCATGAAGAGCGAGATCGCCAGGTTCCGCATCCGCGCGATATAGACCAGCGCCGATTCGCACACTGCTCCAGTCGATGCCGCCACTTCGGCGGTCAGCAGGAAGGCGAGCGCCGCGGTGCCGGCGACGAATTGCGGACCGATCACGCCCATCACGGCCTCGCCCGGAATCGACCCGACCAATGCCAGGCCGGCCTGCGCCGCCATGATCCAGAAACCGACCTGGCGCACCTGCGCTGCCACTGCCTCGCGGTCGTCCCGGGCCAGGCTCGCGGTGATCACCGGCCCCAGGATTGGATCGAAGCTGGTCTTCAGCTTGGCGGGCAGCGAGGCGACCTGCTGCGCCATATAATAGATGCCGACGATCTTCGGTTCGAACATCACGCCCAGGATGAAGCGGTCGACGTTGCGCGTGCTCCATTCGATCGCATCGGCGCCCGCCAGCGGCACGTTGCGGCTGGCCATGGCGAACAGCCGCACCACGCGCGGCCGCCAGCCATAGGGCAGGCCATAGCTGCGGATGAACGGGATCAGCGAGGCGACCAGCGCCGCCGCCATCGACAGGATATAGGCATAAAACAGCCCGTCGCGCAGCGAGACGAAGGAAAAGGCATAGGCCGCGACGCTGATCGTCCAAGGCTCGACGACCGCCCGGGCCGTCACGGTCGCCTTCACGTTGCGGCGATAGGCCAGCGCCGCCAGGCTGACATCGGACCAGGCGACGGCGAAGACGATGCACGGCAGCCACCGGTCCATTCCCTGGATCGGGCTGTTGGGGAACATGATCTCGGGGATGGCGATCAGCACGCTGCTCGCGATCAGCGAGGCGCAGAACGCCACCGCCATCGCATCCCAGGCGACATGGACATGCGGCCGCTCGGACGAGGACAGCGCCTGGGCGAGCCCGCGCTTCAGCCCGAGCGTCGCCAGCAGCGCGGCGAGCTCGACCACCACCACGGCCAGCGCGAACCGGCCGACGATGTCCGGGCCATAGACCCGGCCAGCGATGAACAGGAAAGGCAGCCGCGCCAGCAGCCGCAATGCGAAGCCGAGGATGTTGGTCCGCCCGCCCTTGGCAAGCGCCTTCAGATCCTCGGTGCCCCCGTCATCGGCGGCGACCGGATTGGTCAATGCGCCGCTCCCCAGCTGGCGCCGACGCCGATCTCGATCCCGAGCGGCACGCTGAGCACCACGGCAGGCTCGGCCGCGGTCGCCATGACGCGCTCGATCACTGGCTTGGCCGCCTCGACGTCGCCCTCGGGCAGCTCGAACACCAGTTCGTCATGCACCTGCAGCAGCATGCGCACCTTGGGCAGTCCGGCTTCGAGCAGCGCCGGGCCCATCCGCACCATCGCGCGCTTGATGATGTCGGCGCTGGTGCCCTGGATCGGCGCGTTGATCGCGGCGCGCTCGGCGCCCTGGCGCTCGTGCTGAATCTTGGATTTCAGCCGCGGGAAATGCGTCTTCCGGCCGAACAGCGTTTCGGTATAGCCCTTCTCGCGCGCCTTCTCGGTCGTCTCGACGATATAATGGTTGATGCCCGGGAAGCGCTCGAAATAGCGGTCGATCATGCCCTGCGCTTCGTCCGCGGTGACGTCGAGCCGCCCAGCCAGGCCCCAGCGCGAGATGCCGTAGAGGATCGCGAAGTTGATCGTCTTGGCGCGACCGCGCGTGTCGCGATTGACCTCGCCGAACAGCTCCTGCGCGGTCAGGCTGTGGATGTCGTCGCCATTGGCGAACGCTGCCTTCAGCGCGGGCACGTCCGCCATATGCGCGGCGAGCCGCAATTCGATCTGCGAATAATCGGCGGCGAGCAGGACATTGCCCGATTCGGCGACGAACGCATCGCGGATCTGGCGGCCGATCTCGGTGCGGATCGGGATGTTCTGCAGGTTGGGGTCAGTCGAGGACAAGCGCCCGGTCTGCGCGCCGGTCAGCGAATAGCTGGTGTGGACGCGCGCCGTCTCCGGGTTGATCTGCGCCTGCAACGCGTCGGTATAGGTTGATTTCAGCTTGGACAGCTGGCGCCATTCGAGCACCTGGCGGGCGATCTCCTTGCCCGGCGAGTCCAAGTCCGCGGCGATTCGCTCCAGCTCGTTGACGTCCGTCGAATAGACGCCCGACTTGCCCTTGCGCCCGCCCTTGATGCCCATCCGCTCGAACAGCACGTCGCCCAGCTGCTTGGGGCTGCCGATGGTGAAGGGGCCGCCGGCAAGGCCGTGGATCTCGGTCTCCAGCGCGGCGATCGAATGGGCGAACTCGGTGGAAAGTTGGGCAAGTCGTTCGCGGTCGACCTTGATGCCATGCCGTTCCATCCGGGCGATGACGGGGGCGAGCGGCCGGTCGACCATCTCGTACACGCGGGTCGCGCCCTCGGCCGGCAGGCGCGGCTTGAACCGGCGCCACAGTCTCAGGGTGACGTCGGCGTCCTCGGCGGCGTAGCGGGTGGCCGATGCCAGGTCGATCTCGTTGAACTGCAACTGGCTCTTGCCGGTGCCGACCACGTCCTTGAACGCGATGCAGCTGTGCGACAGGTGAGTCGCGGCGAGTTCGTCCATGCCGTGGCCGTGCAGGCCGGCATCGAGATCGAAGCTCATCAGGATCGTGTCGTCATGCGGCGCGACGTCGATGCCGAGCCGCCCGAGCACGATCATGTCGTATTTGAGATTGTGCCCGATCTTGAGCACGCCGGGATCCTCGAACAGCGGCCCGAGCTTCTCCAGCGCCACGGCCGGCGTGAGCTGGTCGGGCTTCTCGGCGAACAGCCCGGTCCCGCCATGCGCGAGCGGGATGTAGCACGCCTTGTTCGGGGCGAGCGCCATGCTGATCCCGACCAGCTCGGCCCGCGTCGCATCCACGCCGGTCGTCTCGGTGTCGATCGCGACCCAGCCCTGGCGCCGCGCCTCGGCGATCCAGCGGTCGAGCGCCGTCTCGTCGATCACCGTTTCATAACCGTCGTGATCGCAGGGCGGGTCCTCCTCCTGCGGCACGCTCTTCGGCGCTTCGACCGGCGCATCGGCGACGGCGGAAAGCTTGGCGAGCAGCGACTTGAAGCCGTGATGCTCCAGGAACGCGCGCAGCGGCGCCGCGGGAATGCCCTGCAGCTCGAGCGATTCGAGCGGCTCGGCGAGCGGCGCATCGTCCTTCAGGGTGACCAGCACGCGCGAGAGGCGGGCATTGTCGGCATGTTCGATCAGATTGTCGCGCAGCTTGCCCGGCTTCATCGACGGGGCGGCGGCGAGCACGCCTTCGATATCGCCATGTTCCTGGATCAGCTTGGCCGCGGTCTTCGGGCCCACGCCCGGCACGCCCGGGACGTTGTCGACGCTGTCGCCCATCAGGCCCAGCACATCGCCCAGCCGGTCGGGCATCACGCCGAACTTCTCCATGACATGCTCGGCCCCGAGCCGCCGGTTGTTCATCGTGTCGTACAGGTCGAGCCCCGGCTCGATCAGCTGCATCAGGTCCTTGTCGGAGCTGACGATGGTCACCGACCAGCCCTCGCGCAGCGCGGCCTTGGCATAGCTGGCGATGATGTCGTCCGCCTCCAGCCCGTCCTCCTCGATGCAGGGCAGCGAAAAGGCGCGCGTGGCGTCGCGAATCATCGGGAACTGGGGCACCAGGTCCTCGGGCGGCGGCGGACGCTGCGCCTTGTATTTGTCGTAGAGTTCGTTGCGGAACGTATGGCTCGATTTGTCGAGGATCACCGCCATATGCGTCGGCCCATCGGCCTTGTGCAGCTCGTCGGCGAGCTTCCACAACATGGTGGTATAGCCATAGACCGCGCCGACGGGTTCGCCGTGCACGTTGGTCAGCGGGGGAAGCCGGTGATAGGCGCGGAAGATATAACCCGAGCCGTCGACGAGGTAGAGATGAGGCATGGCGGGTGGATAGCAGCGTGGAGCGCTTGCCCCAAGCCCGACTTGCCCTGGGCTCTAGTTGTTCAGGATGGTCGCGGCATCGGCCGTGCCGCCGCCGCTGGCAACCGCATAACCGCCCCCGCGATGGCTTCCTACCACCGCCGTGACGACTGCCTGCATCAGCGCCTGGCGCGCCGGGATCGGCCTGGGCGTGTCCCCGATCATGATCGCGACGGCATAGCTGCGGCCGTCGGGCGCCATCAGCAGGCCGACATCATTATAACCCGCGGTGCGTCCGCCGAGATCCTGGCCGGTGCCGGTCTTGTGGCCGAAGCTCCAGTCGCCGGGCACTGCGCCGTGCATGCGCTGCTTGCCGGTCTTGGAGGCTTCCATCGTGCCGATCAGATAGTCGGTCGATTGCCTGGAGAGTAACTGGCCGGTCTTGAGCCTGGCGAGCGCGCCCGCGATGGCGGCAGGCGCGGCACCGTCTGGCGGATCGGCGACATAACGGTCGAACGCAGCGGTCCGTGCGGCCTGGGGCAGTCGCGCGCGGGCAACTGCAAAGGCATTGCCATAGGCATATTCCGGCTTCCACTCGAGCCCCGCCGTTCCGCTCTGCAACAGCTTCTCGCCCGGGCCGAAGCGGATGTCGCCCAGTCCCTTGCGGCGGATGAAATCGCGCACCGCCGCCGGCCCGCCGACATAGCGCAGCAGCCGGTCGTTGCAGGTATTGTCGCTCATCGTCAGCGCGCGCCGCAGCAGCTCGCCGATCGTGGTGCGATAGCCGTCGCCCTTCACCAGCGCGGCGATCGGCTGGTGGAACAGGGTGAAATCCTCCCGGGTCAGCGTGACCGGATCGTCGAGCGTCAGCCGGCCGCTGTCGCGATAGTCCAGCACGGTCATCGCCACCCACAGCTTGCTCACGCTCTGTTGCGGCAGCCGGGTCTCGCCATTGCTGGAAACGGTCCATCCCTGGTCGATGCTGCGCACCGCGATGCCGACCTTGCCGTTGAAGTTGCGGGCGAGCGACGCGATGTTCGCGACCAGCGCCTCGGGCGCCGCGGGCGGCAGCGGCCTAGGTGCGGGCGGCGGAACGGGAACGACCAGCTGATAGCTGGGGCGCGCCGGCGCGGGGGGGATCAGGGCGAGGTGCCGGCTGGCGTCATTGCCGCACGCGCAGAGCGCTGCGGCGAGCAGGATGACCGATACCGGCCTTGGAAAATCAAACGGCAGAATCTGCGTCACCAATCATGTCCCACCCCGGTGCCGATCTTAGGCCCGGAATCTCCTTGAGGAATCCCCAATGTGCCAGCGTTGCGATGAACCGCGGCTGTCACAAGGTGAAATGCTGGTGACAGCAATCGGGACCAGGCTTTTGATTCCATTCGCGAGTCTTGCGGCTCGATCAGGTCCGGGCGCGTTCTCAGGGGATCAGGACGGTGTCGATCGCTTCGGGCAGCATCGCGGGATAATCGAGCGTATAGTGCAGCCCGCGCGATTCGTGCCGATGCAGCGCGGACCGGACGATCAGCTCGGCGGTCTGGAGCAGGTTGCGCAGCTCGATCAGGTCGGGCGTGACACGGAAATGGCCGTAATAGTCGTTCACCTCGTCGGTGAGCATCCGGATGCGGTGCTGCGCGCGTTCAAGCCGCTTGGTCGTGCGCACGATCCCGACATAATTCCACATGAAGCGCCGGATCTCGGTCCAGTTCTGCTTGATCACGACTTCCTCGTCCGAATCCTCGACCCGGCTTTCATCCCAGGGGCGGATCGGGGGCGGCGCGGGCAGCTCGTCCCAATGCTCCAGGATATGGTCGGCCGCGGCCTCGCCGAACACGAAACATTCGAGCAGGGAATTGGAGGCGAGCCGGTTCGCGCCGTGCAGGCCCGATTCGCTGCACTCGCCCGCGGCGTAGAGCCCGGGCAGGTCGGTCTTGCCGTGCAGGTCGATCACGACCCCGCCGCACGTATAATGCTGCGCCGGCACCACCGGGATCGGGTCCTTCGTCATGTCGATGCCCAGCCCCAGCAGCTTTTCGTAGATGTTGGGGAAATGCTCCTTCACGAACTCCGGCCCGCGATGGCTGATGTCGAGATGGACATAATCGAGGCCGAGCCGCTTGATCTCATGGTCGATCGCGCGCGCCACGATGTCGCGCGGCGCCAGCTCCGCGCGCTCGTCGAAATCGGGCATGAAGCGGTATCCCGTATCGGGAATCAGCAGATGCCCGCCCTCGCCGCGCACTGCCTCGGTGATCAGGAAATTCTTGACCTCCAGATTGTAGAGGCAGGTCGGGTGGAATTGCATGAATTCCATGTTCGACACCCGGCATCCCGCGCGCCACGCCATGGCGATGCCGTCGCCGGTCGCGCCGCGCGGCGCGGTGGAGAAGAGATAGGTCCGCCCCGCCCCGCCCGTCGCCAGGATCGTGGCGCGCGCGGTGCAGAGCTCGACCCGCCCGGTCGCGCGGTTGACGGCATAGACGCCCCAGACATGGCCCGATCCCGAATAGCGCTCCTCATGGCGGCCGGTGGCGAGGTCGATCGCGACCATGTCGGGCACCAGGGTGATGTTGGGATGCGCCTCGGCGGCGCGCTGCAGCGCTTCCTGCACCGCCCAGCCGGTCGCATCGGCGACATGCACGATCCGCCGGTGGCTGTGCCCGCCCTCGCGCGTCAGGTGCAGGGTGTCGCCGTCAGTGGCGAAGGGCACGCCAAGCTCTTCCAGCCGCGCGATGGCGGCGGGCGCGCGCTCGACCACGAACTCGACGGTCTCGCGGTCGTTCAGCCCCGCACCGGCGATCATCGTGTCCTCGATATGGCTTTCGAAGGTGTCGCCCGGTTCGAGTACTGCGGCGATGCCGCCCTGCGCCCAGGCAGTCGATCCCTCGTTGAGCCCGCCCTTGGCGAGCACGGTCACCTTGACCCGGTCGGCGAGATTGAGCGCGGCGGTCAGCCCGGCCGCGCCGGATCCGATGATCAGAACATCGCTTGAATGAAAGTCCGGCACGCCTACTCCGTTCGTATCGAGCGAAGTCGAGACCAGTCGTTCGATCCGCGTTTCCAGCGACTACGCCCGAAACGGAAGGGAAAACAAGCGGTCGCTACCCGTTGGATGCCCGGGTGAGGTTCAGGAACACGTCTTCCAGATCGGCCTCGCGGGTCGAAACGTCGACGATGCCGTAGCCGTCGGCCTGAACCGCGGCGAGCACTTCGCCGGCATTCACCCGGTCCTTGGCATAGGTGATCGCGAGCGTTCTCGTGCCCTTCAGCTCGATCTTCTGGAAACACACCGACTGGGGTGGCGTCACGACGTCGCGGTCGACCGTCACCTCGACCAGCTTCTCGGTCGCCTTGCCGACCAGCTCGCGAGTCGGCTCGTTCGCGATCACCTTGCCATGGTTGATGATGGCGATGCGGTCGCACAGCTGCTCGGCTTCTTCGAGATAATGGGTGGTCAGCACCACCGTCACGCCCTGCTGGTTGAGTCCGCGGACATAAGCCCAGAGCTGCTGGCGCAATTCGATGTCGACGCCCGCGGTCGGCTCGTCGAGCACCAGCACCGGCGGCGTATGCACCATCGCCTTGGCGACCATCAGCCGCCGCTTCATCCCGCCCGACAAGGTGCGGGCATAGGCGTTCGCCTTGTCCTCCAGATGCACCGCGCGGAGCAGCTCCATCGACCGCCGCTTCGCCTTGGGCACGCCGTAGAGCCCGGCCTGAATCTCCAGCGTCTCGAACGGGGTGAAGAAGGGGTCGAACAGGATCTCCTGGTTGACGATCCCGATCGACGCCTTGGCATTGCGCGGATGCTGGTCGATGTCGAAGCCCCAGATCGAGGCCTTGCCCTCGGTCTTGTTGACCAGCCCGGCCAGGATGTTGATCAGGGTCGACTTGCCCGCGCCGTTCGGCCCGAGCAGCCCGAAGATCTGCCCGCGCGGCACTTCGAAGGACACATCGTCAAGCGCGCGCTTGCCGCCCTTGTAGGTCTTACACAGGGAGTCGATGACGATCGCGGCTTCGGTCATGGGGGAGCCTGTAGGCGCGGCAAGGCGCAACCTCAATCCTCCCCGGCACGGGGAGGGGGACCATCCGAAGGATGGTGGAGGGGGCGTGCCGCAGACGGAACGCTCGCGGCACGCCCCCTCCACCACGCCGCTTCGCGTCGCGGTCCCCCTCCCCGTGCCGGGGAGGATTGTCGACCACCTCCCACCTTGCTATCGCGCCACCTCATGATCGCCCCGCCCGAAACCCTCCGCGTCTCCCATCGCCGTGTCGCCTGTGACGGCGCGACCGACATTCCCGGCGGCGCCGCGCTCGGCCATCCGCGCGTGTTCCTCGAGATCGACGAGCATGGCTATGTCGATTGCGGCTATTGCGACCGCCGCTTCGTGCTGATCGGCGGGCCCGCCGATGGTGTCGATCAGTCGACGCTTCCCGATCATCCGGCTGGCGCCAGCGTCTGACCTGCCTATATTGGCGGGCATGACCAGCCTTACAGACCCCCGCTCGTTCCTCTATCACGATGGCCAGCTCGATCCCGCGGAGGCGCAACGCCTGACCGCGTCGGCGCTCGCCAGGGCCGATGACGGGGAGCTCTATCTCCAGTATCGCAAGTCGGAAGCGTTCGGCTTCGACGACGGCCGGCTGAAGACCGCCAGCTACGACACGCATTCCGGCTTCGGCCTGCGCGCCGTCTCGGGCGAGACCACGGCCTTCGCCCATGCCAATGAACTGAGCGCCGCCGCGATCGGCCGTGCCGCCGAGACGATGGCGCTGATCGATCCGTCCGCCGCGGCCAAGGCCCCGCCGCCGCGCGCGACCAACCGCCATCTTTATACCGATGCCGATCCGCTCGATCTCATCCCCTTCGCCGACAAGGTGAATCTCTGCCAGACGATCGACGCCGCCGCCCGCGCGCGCGATCCGCGCGTGGCGCAGGTCTCGGTATCGCTGTCCGGAAGCTGGAGCGTGGTCGAGATCGTCCGCGCCGATGGCTTCGTCGCGACTGACATCCGCCCGCTCGTCCGTCTCAACGTCTCGATCGTGGTCGAGCAGAATGGCCGGCGCGAGACAGGCAATTTCGGGCTTGGCGGTCGCTATCTCTACGACACGCTGATGCAGCCCGAGACGTGGAACCGGGCGATCGACGAGGCGCTGGCCCAGGCCGTGGTCAATCTCGATTCGGTCGCTGCGCCCGCCGGCGACATGACCGTGCTGCTTGGCCCGGGCTGGCCCGGCATCCTGCTGCATGAAGCGATCGGGCACGGGCTCGAAGGCGATTTCAACCGCAAGGGCACCAGCGCCTTTTCCGGCCGGATCGGCGAGCGCGTCGCGGCGCCGGGCGTAACGGTGATCGACGACGGCTCGATCGCGGACCGGCGCGGCTCGCTGTCGATCGATGACGAAGGCACGCCGACTCAGGAAAATGTGCTGATCGAGGACGGCATCCTGCGCGGCTATATCCAGGACCGGCTCAATGCGCGGCTGATGGGCGTCGCCCCGACCGGCAATGGCCGCCGCGAAAGCTTCGCGCATGCTCCGATGCCCCGCATGACCAACACCTTCATGCGCGCCGGCAAGGACGATCCCGCCGAGCTCCTCTCGCGGGTCAAGAACGGCATCTTCGCCAAGAGCTTCGGCGGCGGCCAGGTCGATATCGTCTCGGGCAAGTTCGTCTTCTCCTGCACCGAGGCGTACAAGATCGAGAATGGCAGGCTCGGCGCCCCGATCAAGGGCGCGACGCTGATCGGCGACGGCCCCAGCGTGCTGACCAAGGTCACCGGCATCGGCAACGACTTCGCGCTCGACGAAGGCGTCGGCATGTGCGGCAAGGGCGGCCAGAGCGTACCCGCCGGCGTCGGCCAGCCGACCCTGCTGGTCAGCGGGCTGACGGTGGGCGGCACGGCGGTGTGATCTTCGTCCCTCCGCGCGAGGGATGATGAAACAAGGAAGAGATGATGTCTGGCTGGCCTGAACTCGACTGGCTCTCGTGGCGCGAGACCGCGATCGGGCTCCAGCTTCGCACCCAGATCATCGGCAAGGTCCGCCTCGCGCTGACGCCGTGGCTCAACCATAGCTGGCACGTCCCGCTCTACGTCACCGCGCGCGGCTTGGGCAGTTCGGCCATCCCGTGCGGCGACCGCATCCTGCAGATCGATTTCGACCTGATCGCTGACCGGGTCGTCTTCGCCGCCAGCGACGGCGGCGTGAAGACCGTTCCGCTCGCGGCCGGCAGCATCGCCGATTTCCACGCTGCCGTGGTGGAGGCGCTCCGGGACCTTGGCGTCACGACGTCGTTCGACGGCACGCCCAGCGAGATGCCGGGCGCCCTGCCTTTCGCCGAGGATCGCGAGCATCGCCCTTATGATGGGGAGGCCGCGCGCCGCTTCTGGCGTGCGCTGATCCAGGCGCAGCGGGTGTTCGGCCAGTTCCGCACCGGCTTCCTCGGCAAGGCCAGCCCGACTCATTTCTTCTGGGGCAGCTTTGATCTCGCCTCGACCCGTTTCTCCGGCCGCGATGCGCCGCGTCATCCCGGCGGTTTGCCCGGCCTGCCTGACGATGTGACGTGCGAAGCCTACAGCCATGAGGAATCGAGCGTCGGTTTCTGGCCCGGCAGCGACGCCTGGCCGCACGCCTCCTTCTACGCCTATGCCTATCCGGCGCCCGCCGGCTATGGCGATGCCAGGGTCGAACCGTCCGAAGCCGTCTACAGCAGCGAGATGGGCGAGTTCCTCCTGTCCTATGACGCAGTCCGCACCGCCGCCGATCCCGACGCGGCGCTGCTCGCTTTCTGCCAGTCGACCTATGATGCCGCCGCCGACCTGGCCGGCTGGGACCGCGACGCGCTCGAATGCCCGCTTGGCCGGCCACGGGTGCCACGCAAGGTCTGAGCTTCCAAGCTTTCCCAGGCGCGCGTTGGAAAGAAGGGCGTTTCACGCGAAGGCGCGAAGATGTGCCGTCGCGGACGAGCGCCCATCGGGTTCCTCTTCGCGTCTTTGCGTCTTCGCGTGAACATATTCCTTTCTCGCGCCCCTCCCGAACCGGCAACGGCTGTGGTACGGACCGCCCATGGCCGAGTTCTTCGATGCCCTCACCGACGACCACCGCGCCTTTCTCGCGCGCCAGCCGGTGTTCTTCGTCGCCACAGCTGCCGAGGGGGCTCGGGTCAACCTCAGCCCGAAGGGCATGGACTGTTTCCGGGTGCTGGACGACAAACGTGTCGCGTATCTCGACGTCGCCGGCTCGGGCAACGAGACCAACGCGCATCTCCTCGCCGACGGCCGCATCACCATCATGTTCTGCGCCTTCGAGAGCCCCGCGCTGATCTTCCGTATCTATGGCCGGGGCGTGCCGGTCCTGCCGCAGGACGATCGCTGGGCCGTGCTGGCGGCGCATTTCACCTTGCTCCCGGGCACCCGCCAGATCTTCGAGGTGGCGATCGACCAGGTGCAGACCAGCTGCGGCTGGGGCGTGCCGCATATGCGCTTCGAGCGCGAGCGCGAGACGCTCAGCAAATATCATGCGAAGTCGAGCGATGAGGAGCGGTTCGGCAAATATGCCCGGCGCACCCACAGCATCGACGGCCTGCCCGTCCGCAATCCGACCCGGGCCGCTCAATAGTGGCGTTGGTAGAGTTGGGCCGCTTCAACCGCAACGAAGCCCATATCGTGATCGGCCGGCTCGATTCGGAAGGGATCGATGCACTCGCGCTCGACGGCAATGCGAGCATCGCGGACGGCAGCTATCTGTTCATTCCCGTCCGCGTGATGGTCGATGACGAGGATCTGGCGGCCGCCCGCAAAATCCTGTCGGATACTGCCTGATTCTTGGGCAGCCGTTAGCGGCTGCACAAAAATTTACCTGCGGGTAACATTTCCTTTCAGAAAATGGCGCGGAAACGCGTGTTTTCGACTCTGGCACGACCATTGCTGATGTTCCCCCGGGACAATTCTCACAAGGGGGGCGCCGGTGAAACTCATCATTGCCATCATCAAGCCATTCAAGCTCGACGAGGTCCGCGAGGCCCTTACCGAGATCGGCGTCGCGGGCATGACCGTGACGGAAGTGAAGGGCTTTGGCCGACAGAAGGGCCAGACCGAGATCTACCGGGGGGCCGAGTACAGCACCAACATGGTGCCCAAGATCAAGATCGAGATCGTCTGCGCGGCGGACCTCGCCGGCAAGGTCGTCGAGGCGATCCAGGCATCGGCCAACACCGGCGCGATCGGCGACGGCAAGATCTTCGTTCTCGATGTCGGCCAGGCGGTGCGCATCCGCACCGGCGAAACCGATGAAACCGCGCTGTGAGTAAGGGGGCAGTGATGAAGCATGCATTGAAATACGCCGGCATCGCCGGTCTCGGGGCCGGTCTCGGGGCGGCGCTCTTCGCCGCTCTTCCTGCCTGGGCGCAGGATGCCGCAGCGGCCGCACCGCCGGCACCCAACAAGGGCGATACCGCCTGGATGCTCACCTCGTCGGTGCTGGTGCTGATGATGTCGGTGCCCGGCCTCGCGCTCTTCTATGGCGGCCTGGTCCGCACCAAGAACATGCTGTCGGTGCTGATGCAGGTCCTGATGATCGTCTGCGTCGCGTCGCTCGTCTGGGTTTGCTGGGGCTATTCGATGGCCTTCACCGCCGGTTCGGGCGCGACCGCGCCGTTCGTCGGCGGCTTCTCCAAGCTCTTCCTGAAGGGCGTCGATGCCACCACCCTGGCGGCGACCTTCTCGAACGGGGTCTATATCCCGGAATATGCCTATATCTGCTTCCAGATGACCTTTGCCTGCATCACGCCGGCGCTGATCGTCGGTGCGTTCGCGGAACGCGTGAAGTTCACGCCGCTGATCATCTTCGTGGTTGCATGGCTGACGATCGTCTATTTCCCGATCGCCCACATGGTCTGGTACTGGGCCGGCCCGGACTTCCTGCCCAAGCAGCCGGGTGACTTCGGCTATCTCTACGGGATCGGCGCGCTCGACTTCGCCGGCGGCACCGTGGTGCACATCAACGCCGGTATCGCCGGCCTGATGGGCTGCCTCGTGATCGGCAAGCGTCTCGGCTACAAGAAAGAGCCGATGCCGCCGCACTCGCTGACCATGACCATGATCGGTGCCTCGCTGCTGTGGGTCGGCTGGTTCGGCTTCAACGCAGGCTCCAACCTCGAAGCCAACGGCGTCACGGGCGTCGCCTTCATCAACACCTTCGTCGCCACTGCCGCCGCGGCCGTTTCCTGGGCCGTGATCGAGCAGATTGTCCACAAGAAACCGTCGCTCCTCGGTGCGGCAACGGGCGCCGTCGCCGGCCTCGTCGCGATCACCCCGGCCTCGGGCTTCGGCGCGCCGATGACGTCGATCATCCTCGGCCTCGTCGTCTCGCCGATCTGCTTCCTGTTCGTGACGACCGTGAAGAACGCGCTGAAATATGACGACTCGCTCGACGTGTTCGGCGTCCACTGCATCGGCGGTATCGTCGGCGCGCTGGCGACCGGCATCATGGCCGATCCGAACCTCGGCGGTCAGGGCTGGTTCGACTACACCGTCATGCCAGCGGTTGCCGGCAAGTACGACATGGGCGCGCAGATGATCACGCAGCTCAAGGCGATCCTGATCACCCTGGTCTGGTCCGGGGGCGTGTCCTTCGCCCTGTTCACGCTGCTCAAATACACCATCGGCCTTCGCCCGAGCGAAGATGTCGAGGCCGAAGGCCTGGACATCAGCGAGCATGGCGAGCGCGCCTACAACTACTGACAAGTTCGGGGCCGGTCATAGGGCCGGCCCCCCCTCTCGTTCCTCCTGCGGACGACCTCAGGCCGGTGCGGCAACGCACCGGCCCTTTTTTATGTCAGGAAGCGGGAGGCGTTTCTTCCTCATGGGTATCCGCGGGTTCGGAGGCGACGTCGCCCTCACCCTGCTGCTTGCGATAGCGCCGTGCGGCCAGGGTCGCGCCCAGGATGAAGCCGCCCGGCACGAGCAGGATCGCGGCCGCCAGGCCGACGCGGTTGAGGGTCTTTCTGTCCATCGGGCGGCGCTACACGCGAAATGCTGAACGCGCGCGTTATGAATGGTGTCAGCCCGCGAGATCGGCCTTCACGAAATCGGCGCAGCGCTCGCCGATCATGATCGACGGCGCATTGGTGTTGCCGGAGATCAGCTTGGGCATGATCGAGGCATCGGCGACATAGAGTCCCTCCACGCCGCGCACGCGCAGCGTCGGGTCGCACACCGCCAGATCGTCCGATCCCATCCGCGCGGTGCCGACCGGGTGATAGATGGTGTCGGCCCGGGCGCGGATCAGCCGCTCCAGCGCATCGTCGTCGTTCAGGTCGATCGGATAGCGGTCGCGGCCCTTGTGATCGGCGAGCGGCGGCGTCTCGAGGATGCGGTACATCGCCCGCACGCCCTTCTTCAGCAGCTCGACATCGCGCCTGTCGCTGAGAAAGGCGGGGTCGATCAGCGGCGCGGCGCGTGCATCGATCGACTGGAGCCGGACGGTGCCATGGCTCTCCGGCCGCAGCACGCAGACATGGCAGGAAAAGCCGTGGCTCCTCACCTTGGTCCGCCCATGATCCTCCAGCACCACCGGCACGAAATGCAGCTGGATGTCGGGCGCGGGGGAAGTGGGGTCGACCGTCAGGAAGCCGCCCGTCTCGGCATAGGGCGTGGTCATCGCGCCCCGCCGGTGCCGCATCCACTGCAGGATCGCGCCCATGGACTTGAGCGTGCCCTTGAGCGACTGGCCGATGAAATAGCTGCCCTTCACCTCGAACCCGGCGACATAATCGACATGGTCCTGCAGGTTCGCGCCGACCATCGGCCGGTCGATGCGCACGGCAATGCCCTGCTCGCGCAAATGCTCGCCCGGCCCGATGCCCGACAGCATCAGCAATTGCGGCGTGCCGAACACCCCGCCCGCCAGCACCACCGCGCGGCGGGCGCGGATCACCTTGGCCTGACCGTTCTGCACATAGGCGACGCCGCTGGCGCGGCCTTCGTCGAACAATATCCGCTCGACGGTTACCTCGGTCAGCACCTGCAGGTTGGTCCGTCCGGCCGCGCTCTCGACATAGGCGCGCGACGAGCTCCAGCGTTCGCCGCCCTTCTGCGTCACCTGATAGACGCCGACGCCGTCCTGCCGGGCACCGTTGAAATCCTCGTTGATCGGGATCTGCAGCTGCCGCGCCGCCTCGACGAATTCGATCGATCCCGGATGCGGATCGCACTGGTCGCTGACATGCAGCGGCCCGTCCGCGCCATGCCAGGCATCGGCGCCGCGCTCATTGCTCTCGCTGCGCCTGAAGACCGGCAGCACCTCGTCATAGGACCAGCCGGGGCAGCCCATCGCCGCCCAATTGTCGTAATCCCATTTGTTGCCGCGCAGATAGAGCATCGCATTGATCGCGCTCGACCCGCCGAGACCGCGCCCGCGCGGCTGGTATCCGCGCCTGCCGTTCAGCCCGGCCTGGGGCACCGTCTCGAACTGCCAGTTGGTCTTGGGCGTCTGGAAAGCGATGAAGCCCGGGATTCGCGTACGGAACCCGGTGTTGGGCCCTCCCGCCTCGAGCAGGGCAACGCTGAAGCGCCCATCCTCGCTCAGCCGGCCGGCTGCTGCCGCTCCGCCCGATCCGCCCCCGATGACGACGATGTCGGCTTCTTCCACGCGACCCCCTCTCGTGCCTGCTCTTTTTCGAGCCAGCGTTGTTTGATTGTTTCGGACGTGTCGCGGCTGCCATCATGGCTCCAGCCCGGCGGCTGCACGATATAGCCGAGCTTGGCGCGCAGCCCGGGTGCCGCCCACACGTCCCTGGCGATGCCCACCCATTCGTGGAACGCCGCCCAGACCAGGTTGAAGCTGCCCAGATTCTTGACGATGCCGTACCGCGGCCGGTCGTCGTCGCGCTCGGGCTCGTAGGTACCGAGCCATTTGTCCCACACGATGAACACCCCGGCATAATTCTTGTCGAGATAGCGCGGGTTGGTCGCGTGATGGACGCGGTGGTGCGACGGCGTGTTCATCACCGCTTCGAACCAGCGCGGCATGCGGTGGATCACTTCGGTGTGGATCCAGAACTGGTAGATCAGGTTGATCCCACCCACGAAGAACACCATCGCCGGCGGGAAGCCGATCAGGAACAGCGGCAGCCGGAAGATGAAGCCGATCGAGATGAAGCCGGTCCAGGTCTGCCGCAGCGCCGTCGACAGATTATAATGCTGGCTCGAATGGTGGATGACATGGCTCGCCCAGAACCACCGCACCCGGTGCGCCGACCGGTGGAACACATAATAAGCGAAATCGTCGATCACGAAGCACAGGACGAACCAGTACCAGGCATAGCCGATGTCGAAGAGCCGGTACTGCGACAGCCACACCGCCAGCGTATAGACGAAACCGCCGGTCAGCACCCCCGCCACGGTGCTGCCCGTGCCGAGCGCGAGCGAGGTCAGCGTGTCCTTCGGCTCATAGCGTTTGCGGTCCTTCGCCCAGGCGACCAGCATCTCGGCCAGCACCAGCAGGACAAAGGCCGGAACCGCATAATCGACGGGATTCGGCAGCGTCATGCAGACTGCTTACACTCTTGTCAGCGACGCTTCCAGCCCACGTACATCCGATTCCAGCACGCCGAGCAGGGTCACGTCGCCGAACAGCCGCTCGCCCGTCCTGACCGTGACGCCCTCGATCGCCGGTCCGATCGACAGCGGTGCAAGCAGCCGCCGCGCCGCGACGCGCGCGCCGTGCCGCTTCAGCACCGCGATCGCGCCATTGCCCGCGACGATCGCCGCGCCGCCATCCTGGCTGACCAGCGCGGCATGCGCATAGAAACCCACCAGCATGTCCTCGGCGATCTCGCGCGCCTCGGCCGCGCTGGCGATCCGGCTTTCGCCCAGCCGCAGCCACCGCGCGACCCCGGCCAGCGCCAGGATCGCCACGATCGACCCGGCGAGCTGGACCCAGTTCACCTGCCGCCCGCCAGCGTGTCGAGCAGGGGCTGGATGCCGGTAAGGTCGTATCCCGTGGCCGCGGCCTTCGACATCAGTCGATCGGGGTTGTCGCCCATCTTCGCGCGCGCCAGCGCCCAGAGATTGCAGGAGCGCGTGCCCGAGCGGCAATAAGCCAGCACCGGCCCGTCCGCGCCTTCGAGCGCCGCGACCATCGCATCGACCTGGTTGCCCGAGAAGCCGGCATGGGTGATCGGGATCGCGGTATAGGACAGGCCGGCCGCCTCGGCCGCGGCGCGGATCGCCTCGCCTTCGGGCTGGCCGCCTTCCTCGTCATCGGGCCGGTTGTTGACGATCGCGGTGAAGCCGGCCGCGGCGATCTCCGCCACGTCCTCGGGCGTGATCTGGGGGGAGACGGAGATCGAATCGTCGATAGGGCGAATGTGCATGCCGAACCTTCATAAAAACCCCTCTCCCAGCGGGAGAGGGAGGGGCCCATGCGCAGCATGGGAGGGTGAGGGCGACTCAGCTACCGGTCGGATGCCGGCAAATGGGTCAACCTCGCCCCAACCCCTCTCCTAAAAGCAGAGGGGCTTTGCGTCACGCCCCATCACGGATCACACTGAGAAACGCATCGCCATAGGCTTCGAGCTTGCGTTGCCCGACCCCCGAAATCCGTCCCAGCGCGGAGAGATTGCCCGGCTTGGTCGTCGCCATCTCGCGCAGCACCGAATCGTGGAAGATGACATAAGGAGGCACTTGCCCCTCCTGCGCCAGCTCGCGGCGCTTCGCCCGCAATGCTTCGAACAGCGGATCGCCGACCGGATTGGCCACAGCATTCGCGCCGCGCCGTCCTCGCCGCTCGCGCCTGGGCGGCAGGATCAGCGCCACCTCGGACTCGCCCTTCAGGATCGCCCGCGCCTCGGGCCCGAATTCGAGCCCGCCGAAATCATTCGCCCGCAACGCATCGCGCAGCAGCAGCGCGCGTGCGACCGGCTTGATCAGCGCGGCTTCCTCGGGGCTCGACGCGATACCGAACACCTTCAGCGCCTCATGCCCGTTCATCAGGCTGCGCTCGCTCGACTGGCCGGTCAGGATGCTTTCGATATACCCCACGCCGAAGCTCTGCCCGGTGCGGAACACGGCGGAGAGGAATTTGACCGCGACCTCGGTGGCATTCACCGCGCTCGGCGGATTCAGGCAATTGTCGCAATTGCCGCAGGTCTCGGGCGACTCGTCGCCGAAATGCTTGAGCAGGATGCGCCGCCGGCACCCCGCCGTCTCGACCAGCGCACCCAAAGCGGTCAGCCGGGTGCGCTCGCCCGACTGGCGATGCGGCTCCACTTCGGAAATCCGCTGGCGCGCCTTGGCGAAATCCTCCGCCCCCCAGAACAGATGCGCGATGGCCGGGTCACCGTCGCGCCCGGCGCGGCCGGTCTCCTGATAATAGGCCTCGATCGATTTGGGCAGCCCGGCATGCGCGACGAAGCGGACGTCGGGCTTGTCGATGCCCATGCCGAACGCCACCGTGGCGACCATCACCATGTCCTCGGACGCGACGAAATCAGCCTGGTTGCGCGCGCGGACATGCGGTTCGAGGCCGGCATGATAGGGCCGGGTCGACCTGCCCGTCGCCGCCAGCTTCTCGGCGAGCTGTTCGACCGCCTTGCGCGTCTGGGCGTAGACGATGCCCGGGCCGGGCTGCTCGGCAATCACATCGGCGATCTGCCGGGTCGTGTTGTCCTTGGGCGAGATCAGATAGCGGATGTTGGGCCGGTCGAACCCGGCGACGATCATGCCGTCGCGCGGGATGCCGAGCTGTTCGAGGATGTCGGCGCGGGTATGCGCATCGGCGGTCGCGGTCAGCGCGAGTCGCGGCACATCGGGGAAATGATCGAACAACGGCCGCAGCAGGCGATAATCGGGCCGGAAATCATGCCCCCATTCGGACACGCAATGCGCTTCGTCGATCGCGAACAGCGCCAGCCGCGCCTGGCCGAGCAGATTGCGGAAGCTCTCGCCCGACGCCCGCTCGGGCGCGACATAGAGCAGGTCGAGCTCGCCTGCGCGGAACCGGCCGATCGTCTCCATCTGGTTGGTGTCGACCGAGGTCAGGGTCGCGGCGCGAATGCCGATCGCTTCCGCCGCGCGCAGCTGATCGTGCATCAGTGCGATCAACGGCGAGACGATGACGCAGGTGCCGTCGAGCATCACCGCCGGCAATTGATAGCAGAGCGACTTGCCCGCACCGGTCGGCATCACCGCGAGCGTATTTTGCCCGGCCAGCACGCGGTCGACCACCTGGCGCTGGACGCCGCGGAACTCGGGAAAGCCGAAAGTGGATTGCAGGACGGGAAGCGGATCGTTCACGCTGCCTCACATAATCCCGCCGCTTCAAAAAGCCATGCGGCACCTTGGGATATGTGGTGCGAGGTGGCTGGCCTAGCCCGGTGCTTTCCTGTTAGCGGGTGTGCATGACCGAGGAAGTTCGCGACAATATCGCTGCCCACCGCTTCGAGCTGGTGGTCCATCGCCATCTCTCCTTCAGCGAATACACGCTGGACGGCGATGTCATCACCTTCACCCACACCATCGTCCCGCCGGCGCTGGAGGGGCATGGCGTGGCCAGCCGGCTGATCTCGGGCGCGCTGGCTCAGGTGCGCGCCCGCGGGCTGAAAGTGCGGCCGGTCTGCAAGTTCGTGAAGGCCTATATCGAACGGCATCCGGAGTGGCAGGATCTGCTGGCCGAACCGCTGGCCTGAGCCTTACTCGGCTGCCAGTGCACCCTCTTCGCGTTCCTGCGCCTGGCGGTTCCACATCTCCGCATAGAGCCCGTCCCTGCGCAGCAACGCCGCATGGCTGCCGCGCTCGACCACGCGTCCCGCCTCCAGCACGACGATCTCGTCGGCATGGACCACGGTCGACAGTCGGTGCGCGATGACGATCGTGGATCGGCCCCGCCCGATATCCTCCAGCGTCGCCTGAATCTCCGCTTCGGTGCGGCTGTCGAGCGCGCTGGTCGCCTCGTCGAGGATCAGGATCGGCGGGTTCTTGAGCAGGGTGCGGGCGATCGCCACGCGCTGCTTCTCGCCGCCCGACAGCTTCAGTCCGCGCTCGCCGACCCGGGTCGCATAGCCCAAAGGCTGGCGCTCGATGAACTCGGCGATCGCCGCGCCGCGCGCCGCGCGTTCGATATCCTCCTGGCTCGCCCCTTCGCGGCCATAAGCGATATTGTAGCCGATCGTGTCGTTGAACAGCACCGTGTCCTGCGGGACGATGCCGATCGCCGCGCGCAGCGAATCCTGCGTCACCTGCGCGATATCCTGCCCGTCGATGGTGATGCGTCCGCCCGTCAGGTCGTAGAAGCGGTACATCAGCCGCGCGAGCGTCGATTTGCCCGCGCCTGACGGCCCGACCACTGCCAGGGTGTGCCCGGCGGGAATGTCCAGGTCGATGCCCCTCAGGATCGGCTGCCCGGCATCATAGCCGAAGCGCACACCCTCGAACCGCACATGCCCGGCGCCGACGACCATCGGCTTGGCGCCCGGCGCATCGGTCACTTCCGACGGCGTGTCGATCAGGTCGAACATCGCGCCCATGTCGATCACGCCCTGGCGGATCGTGCGATAGACCATGCCGAGCAGGTCGAGCGGGCGGAACAGCTGGGCGAGCAGCGTGCTGACCAGCACGACGTTGCCGGCGGTATAGCGCCCCTCGCTCCAGCCCCACACGACCAGCGCCATGCCGCCCGCCATCATCAGATTGGTGATGAGCGCCTGGCCGATATTCAGCCAGGCCAGCGAATTCTCGCTGATCACCGCGGCACTGGCATAGGCGGCGATGCCTTCGTCATAGCGCCTGGCCTCGCGTTCCTCGGCGCCGAAATATTTGACCGTCTCGAAATTCAGCAGCGAATCCACCGCATGTGCCACGGCCCCGGTGTCGAGATCGTTCATCCGGGAGCGCAGCGCCGCGCGCCAGTCCGTCACGAACCGGGTGAAGACGATGTACGCCGCGACCATCACCAGGGTGCCGACGACCAGCCCGGGCCCGAATTTGGTCCAGAAGATGCCGAGCACCAGGCTCAGCTCGAGCACCGTCGGCGCGATGTTGAACAGCAGGAAATAGAGCATCGTGTCGATGCTCTTGGTGCCGCGCTCGACCACCTTGGTGACGGCGCCGGTGCGCCGTTCGAGATGGAAGCGCAGCGACAATTGGTGGAGATGCCGGAACACCGCCGCCGCCAGCCGGCGCGTCGCTTCCTGCCCGACCCGCTCGAATACGGCGTTGCGCAGATTGTCGAACACCACCGATCCGAAGCGCGCGGCGGCATAGCCGATCACCAGCAGCAGGATCAGCGTGGTCGCGCTGCGGTCGCCCGCGCCCATGCCGTCGATCGCGCCCTGCAGCGCGAAGGGCGCGCCATAAACCTGCACCAGTTTCGAGGCGAGCACGAGGAGCAGCGCGATGACGATGCGCAGCCGCAACATCGGGGCATCGGCCGGCCACAGATAGGGCAGGAAGCGCCGGAGTGTCGGAATCAGCGGGCGCTCGATGCGGGTCGGTTCGGTCATGGGGGGCATTGTCGCCAATATAGGCACGCTGCCTCCAATCGAAAGCATTTCACGGAACAAGAGTCTCGCTTCGTCGATTGATGCCTTGACTGGGAGCCGAAGCATGGAACCGTTCTACTTCGTCATGGCGATCATGGGCTGCGCGGACGGTTCGACTCAATGCGCGGAGGCGCGCGTTGTGCCCGTGCGTTATGCCTCGGTCGCGCAATGCCAGGCCGCGATGCCCGCCATGCTCCAGCGCAACAGCGACATCGATTACCCGGTCATCAGCGCCGCATGCCGCTCCAACCGCCCGCAACTCGTCCAGGCCAATCCGCAACGCCGGGGCGGCTGAAGCCCTTCCGCTTTCAGGCGTCGCTGCTACGGTGACCGTCACACGCGGCGGGGCGGGCGATGCGCAGGATTCTAGGCATTATTCTTGGCGTGATCGCGGCACTGCTGGTGCTGTGGGTGACGGGCTATCTGTATCCAGTGTCCGAACTGGACAGTGCCGACTCCGCTGCGTTGGCCGAGATCGTCCGCGGCATGCCGGTTTTCGCCAAGCTGGTCGTAGTGGCGGGCTGGCTGGTCGGCGCGCTGGCCGGGGCGTGGCTCGCGCTTCGTGTCAGCGACTGGCGCGTCGCGGGATGGATCGTCTCGTTCGTCGTGCTCGCCGACAATATCGCGACCATCATCACCCTGCCCCACCCGCTGTGGATGCAGGCCTGCGCGGTGACCCTGCCCATCGTGGGCGGCGCGATCGGCATATGGGCGCACCGCAAGCCCTATCCGGGGGAGCCGTTGCTCGGCTGAAGCGTCAGCGCGGCCTTGTCCACAAATTCGGGTCGCGGGGCAGGGGCGGATAGAGCGTCCGCCGCTGGGTCGCCTCGCGCGCCGCCCGCGCGATCATCGCGATCTTGGCGCTGGTCGAGGTGGTGACGCGGTGGTCCCAGGCATGTTCGCCGCGCTCGGCCACCGCACGCCCGATCGCGCCATAGA
This sequence comes from Sphingomonas sp. BL-S-30, assembly GCF_055521475.1. Classification (NCBI taxonomy): domain Bacteria; kingdom Pseudomonadati; phylum Pseudomonadota; class Alphaproteobacteria; order Sphingomonadales; family Sphingomonadaceae; genus Sphingomonas; species Sphingomonas sp. BL-S-30. Next base: position 4,617,367 of record NZ_CM145481.1, read on the forward strand.
TGCCCGCCGCCGCCAGCACCGCCCAGGCGGATCGGAAGGGCAGCGCCGGGGTCCCCGCCCGCGCGCTCGTTTCATAGTCGGCGGCGCGTGCGGCGAGCCTTTTGGCCAGCACCGCGAGCCGCTGGCGGAAGGGCGGCTTCATATGCTGGCCCGGCGGGATGTCCATCTCGACCAGCCAGTCCTCGGGCAGATAACAGCGCCCGACCCGGTCATCCTCCTCCACGTCGCGCGCGATATTGGCGAGCTGGAAGGCAATGCCGAGGTCGCAGGCGCGGTCGAGCGTCGCGTCGTCATCGGGCGACACGCCCATCGCCACCGCCATCATGCAGCCGACCGCGCCGGCGACATGATAGCAATATTTGTAGAGGTCATCCTCGCTGCGCGGCCGCCAGTCCTCCGCATCGAGCGCGAATCCCGCGATCAGGTCGCGCGCGAAGCGTCGCGGCATGTTCGTCTCGGCCGCGACGATGCGCAGCGCGTCGAATGCCGGGTCGCCGACCCAGTCGCCGGCGAGCGTCGCCTCGGTCATCGCCGAGATCCGCGCCAGCCGCGCCGGCGCATCCTCGACGATCGTCATGCCGTGCCCATGGTCCTGGCCGTCGGCGATGTCGTCGCATTTGCGGCACCAGGCATAGAGCAGCCAGGCGCGTTCGCGCGTCTTGCGGTCGAACAGCCGGCTCGCCGCCGCGAAGCTCTTCGATCCCCGTGCGATCGATTCCGCCGCCGTCGCGACGATCGCGTCGCGTGTGGGGAGGTTACCGGTCGTCACCGTGAAATCCCCTTCCCTCCGTTCGTATCGAGCGAAGTCGAGACACCCTGGTCAGGGACGGGCTGCTCGACTTCGCTCGATACGAACGGAGGGGATGCGGGAATCACAGGTCCTTGGCGCGCATCTTGGTGATCGTCTCGATCGGCGTGTGATCGGCCATCTTCGCGAGCAGCCCGTCGAGCGTGTCGTCGATCAGCAGGATGTTCTGATGCTGCGGCCGCAGGAAACCGACTTCGCCCATCTTTTCGTAAAAGGCGATGAGATGGTCGTAATAGCCCGCCACGTTGAGCAGCCCGACCGGCTTGGCGTGATAGCCGATCTGCGCCCAGCTCAGCGCTTCCCACAACTCGTCCATCGTGCCCGTTCCGCCGGGCAGGTTGATGAAGCCGTCGGACAGGTCGGTGAAGGCCTGTTTGCGCTGGTGCATCGTGTCGACGACCTGCAGCTCGGTCAGCCCGCGATGCGCAACCTCGGCGGTCACCAGCGCGGTCGGGATGATCCCGATCACCTCGCCGCCCGCCTCCAGCGCACTATCGGCGATCGCCCCCATCAGCCCGAGCCGCCCGCCACCATAGACGACGCCGATCCCGCGCTCGGCAAGCGTGCGGCCGACGGCGCGGGCGGACTCGATGTAAACCGGATCGGCTGGGCTGGCCGATCCGCAATAAACGGCAAGGCGTTTCATGCGATCTCCGATGCGGACGGCAGGCGCACGTTGACGATGTATCGTCTATCGCTGGCACCGAAGGCCCGATAATTTTCTTGAGCCATTGTCAGGGTGAGTGAACCGTTGGGTCCTCCGTGACTGTCGTCGGCGGTCGACGCCGTTTGTCCATCGTCTTCCCAGAAGCAGACGCCGCAGATCTCGTACGCGCCTGATTCCTTCAAGGTCAGATGGCCGCAACAGGGGCACGCACGACTCACCGTGGTCCCTCCAGCATCAACGCCGCCGTCGCCTTGGCGCTGCCGACGACCCCTGGAATCCCCGCGCCCGGATGCGTGCCCGCGCCGACGAAATAGAGGTTCGGAATCTCGTCGTCGCGATTATGCACCCGGAACCAGGCGCTCTGCGTCAGGATCGGCTCCAGGCTGAAGGCGCTGCCGAGATGCGCGTTCAGGTCAGTCGCGAAATCGCTCGGCGCGTAATGGAATTTGGTCACGATCCGCTCATGGATATCGGGGATCAGCCGCCGCCCGATCTCATCGAGGATGCGCTTCTCCAGGATCGGCCCGATCTCGGCCCAGTCGACCGGGAATTTGCCGAGATGCGGCACCGGTGCCAGCGCATAGAAGGTCGAATGACCCTCTGGTGCCAGGCTCGGATCGGTCACGGTCGGGTGGTGGAGATAGAGCGAGAAATCCTCGGGCAGCACGCCGGTCTCGTACAGGTCGGTCAACAGGCCTTTGTAGCGCGGGCCGAAAAGGATCATGTGGTGCGGGATGCCGGGCCAGGTGCCCTTGATCCCGAAATGCACCACGAACAGCGACGGCGAGAAGCGCTTGCGCTCGAGCTTGGGCACCGTGCGTTGCGCGCTGCGCGAGGATTTCAGCAGGTCGCGATAGATATGGACGACGTCGCCGTTGCACGCGACCATGTCGGCGGTGCCTTCCCAGCCCGACGCCGTGACCACGCCGGTCGCCTTGTCGCCCAGGGTCTCGATGCTGGTCACCGGATCGTTCAGGCGCAGTACCCCGCCCAGCCGCTCGAAATGCGTGACCATGCCGGCGATCAGCCGGTTGGTCCCGCCCCTGGCGAACCACACCCCGCCGTCGCGCTCCAGCTTGTGGATCAGCGCGTAGATCGCGCTGGTCGTCATCGGGTTGCCGCCGACGAGCAAGGTGTGGAAGCTCAGCGCCTGGCGCAGATGCTCGTCCTTCACGAAGCTCGACACGATCGAATAGACCGATCGCCAGGCCTGGTATTTCGCCAGCGCCGGCGCCGCCTTGATCATCGACGCGAAGTCGAGGAACGCGACATGGCCGAGCTTCTCATAGCCTTCGTGGAAAACGCCGGCCGAATAGTCGAGGAACTTGCGATAGCCGGCGACATCCTCCGGATTGAGCCTGGCGATCTCCGCCATCAGCACGGCGTCGTCATTGGTATAGTCGAAGCTGGTGCCGTCGGGCCAGTTGAGCCGGTAGAAAGGCAGCACGGGCGTGAGCGTCACGTCGTCCGCCATGCTGCGCCCGGTCAGCGCCCATAATTCCTGCAGGCAGGGCGGGTCGGTGATGACGGTCGGCCCGGCATCGAAGGTGAAGCCGTCCTTCTCCCACACATAAGCGCGCCCGCCGGGCTTGTCGCGCGCCTCGACGATGGTCGTCTCGACGCCCGCCGATTGCAGGCGGATACCAAGCGCGAGCCCGCCGAACCCGGCGCCGATGACGATGGCGGTACGGCTCATGCCGGGCTCCGGCGCGCGGCCGGGCGGATGGCGGAACCGGCGATCGCTTCGAGCGCGCGACCCACCGGTACGGGGGGCTTGCCCATCAGGACACGGGCCTTGTCGGATAGGGTCGATTTTCCAGCATAGAAACGGCCTATAAGACGAGGATCGAGTCGATAGAAGCGTTCCAGGATGCGATAGCGTTCGGCGGGCTCGGCAGCCCTGAACAGCATCTTGTCGAGCATGCGGTAGAAGCCGCGCCGGCGCCAGGTCGATCGGGCGAGGTCATAGGTCAGGTCGTGCAGCGCGCTGCCCGACAGGTCGGCCGCCCGGGCGATCAGCGATGCGGTGCGCACCGCATCGGGCAGCGAATAGCCGGTGGTCGGGTGGAACAGCCCGGCGCGCATGCCGGCCTTGGCGACCCTGGCGCCCCCGCTGCGCCAATAGGCCTCGAAATCGCCGCCCATCGCGACGGGCAACACACCGGTCTCCTCGCGCAGGACCTGTCTGACCTGCCAGCCGCGCCGCGCCGCATAGCCGTCGATGCGCCGGATCAGCGCGGCGCGGTCGAGATCGGGGGTGTCGCTGTAATAGGTGTCCTCGACGAACATCCGCGTCGCCGTGAAGGGCAGGCAATAGACGAACCGGTATCCGTCGATCTGCTCGACGGTCGCATCCATCACCAGCGGCGTCGGCTGGTCGTGCGCCGCGCCCAGTTCGAGCTCGCGGCCCAGGAATTTCTGCCAGCCCAGATCCAGCAGGCCGAGATCGGCCGGCCCCCGGGCATCGATCACGCCCCCTGCCGCGATGCGTTCGCCGTCCGCCAGCACCACCATGGTCGGACCGGCCTCGATCACTCTGCGCCCCGTCACCAGCGCGCCTTCCGGCAGTGCGGCGCGCACGACGCTATCCAGCTGTGCGGAGTCGATCGAATGATAGGCGGTGTTCAGCGTGCGCCGGTGCGCCGGAAAGGCGATGTCATATCGCCCCCAGCCGTGGCTGATCAGCGGCGCGACGATCCAGCGGTCGCCCTCCGCCACGTCGCTGGCGAAGAAGGACCAGAGATGGTTGCCGCCGATCCGGCCCGATTCCTCGATCAGCCGGATGTCGAGATCGGGGCGTCGCTTCTTCAGCGCCAGAGTCACCAGCCCGCCCGCCAGTCCGGCGCCGATGATCGCGATATCGCAGGAGAGAGGCGCGGGCATGATGTTGCGTAGCGGAATCGCTTCGCTGTGCAAATCGCCCGCTTGTCCCTTTGCGATGGTGGATTAGGATCGGGGCCGAGGGGACATCATCCATGAATATCCTGGCCGCCATCGCCGCACTTGCCCTGACGCTGTCGCCGGCCGTGGCGCAGGAGCGGATCAAGACCGCGGATCTGGAGACGGTGAGCCGGCGCGGCGCGCAGCTTTACGCCTTCGATCAGGCCGCCTGGTATACCACCGACGCGATGGTCGCGAAGAAATTGCCGGGCGAGACCATGGCCGCGATCCGCGGCTGGGTCGTCGAACCGCATGGCGACGCCCTTACCGTCACCTATTACGGGTTCGACGGCACGAAGCCCTATGCGATCTACGCCGCGGATTATGCGGACGGCAAGGTCGCTGCCGAGCGCGTGCCGGCGACCCGCGAGGCGCTGTCGGCCCAGGGCGAACGCATGATCGCGGCGCTCGAGGTCGCGCGGGACCTGGAGCTCAAGGGCTGCGTCGACCGGCCTTATAACAGCGTGGTCCTGCCACCCCAGCCGGACGGCACTATCCCGGTCTATCTCCTGACCCCGATGGTCACGCAGAACGCCTATCCGTTCGGTGGCCATCACGAGGTGGATATCGGCGCTGACGGAAAGGTCGCCGCCACGCGCGATTTCGCCAAGACCTGCCTCGTCGTGGCGCAGCCCAAGGACGCCGTCATGGGCTTCGTCACGCACCTGCTCGACCCGCACCCGACCGAGATCCATGTCTATCTGTCGCTCTGGATGGGCAAGCCGATCGCGGTCGGGACCGGAAACGACACCGCCTGGATGGTCGAAGGAACGAAGATCTCGCCGCTCGACCTGAAGGACGGTGCCAAAAAGCGCTGACGCCGTCCCTCCGGGCTCAGGCGGCCTGGAGCAGCGGCATCTCCGCTCCCATCGCCCGCGCGATCGAGGGGCGCTTGCGCATGCGCGTCCGCCAGCCGAGCAGCACCGGCCAGTCGGCGATCGGCATGCCGGCATGCTCGCACCAGTTGAGGATACTCAGCAGATAGGCATCGGCCACGCTGAAGCTGTCCCCCAGATAGTCGGCGCCGTCGAGATGGGCCGACAAGAGGTCGAGCCGCTTTGTCGCCAGCGCGCGCGCCCAGGCTTTGGCACCTTCGGGCGCCGACTTGCTCATCAGCGGGACGAATACCGCCTTGTGCAGCTCGGTCGAGATGAAGTTGAGCCAGCGCATCATCTGATAACGCTCCTCGGTGTAGGGCGCCGGCGCCAGCACGCCCTCGGCGGCGAGATCGGCGATATAGGTCAGCACCGCCGGCCCCTCGGTCAGCGCGAGGCCGCCGATCGTCTCCATCGCCGGGACATAGCCCATCGGGCTGATCGTGGTGAAAGGCCGCCCGTCGGGCAGACGCCCGCCCGGCAGGACCTGCACGAACTCGGCATCGAGCTCGGCTTCCTCGATCGCGATCCGCGTGGCGAGCGAGCAGGCGAAGGGAATGAAATAGAGCTTCATGGGGACCTCCCGGGCCTTGGTTGATTTCTATACTGTTTCGCATAATATAGTCGTTCGTCAATGATTCTTTGCGAAACGGTACAGATTTGTCAGAACGCCCCCGCGGCCGCCCGCGCAGCTTCGATGCCGATGTCGCGCTCAAGGCCGCGTCGGAACGCTTCCGCACGCACGGCTTTGCCGGCACCTCGCTCGACGAACTGGCCGAAGCGACCGGCCTCGCGCGCCCCAGCCTCTATGCCGCGTTCGGCGACAAGCGCGCGCTCTATGTCGCCGCGCTGACTCGGCTGATCGAGCGGGTCGAGCGTTCCTTCGGCACGCTGCACGGGCTCGGCCTGCCGCTGCGCGAGATGGTCGAACGCATGCTGATCGGGGCGATCAACGGCTATATGTCGGGCGAGAAGGGGCCGTCGGGGTGCCTGCTCGTCGGGACCGCCACGGCGGAGGCCGCCGCCGATCCGGAGGTACGCGCGGTGCTCGCGCGATTCCTCGCCATGGAGGATCGCTGTATCGAGGCATTGCTGGTGGAGGCGGGCAGCACGCGCCCGGCCGCGTCCGCCGTGGTCGTCGCCTCCGCGCTGCATTCGCTCAGCGTGCGGGCCCGCGCCGGCGAATCGCGCGAGTCGCTGGAACGTATCGCGCGGGATTGCGCCGCGATGGTGGTCTAGCCGGGGCTTTGCCGTGTAAGGCGGTGCCGATGACTATCGCCTTCGCCATCCTGCTCTCCGCCGTCGCGATGACGCTGATCGTCGGCGTGCGCTACCTGATCGTCAGCGGCGCCTTCGATCTGGCGACCCGCGCGAAGCATCCCGGCCTTTACGCCGGGCTCGATCCGCAGATCCGGCGCGAGATCTGGTGGAGCCTCGCCTCCGCCGCGATCTACGGCGCGCCCGCCGGCATCATCGCCTGGGGCTGGCAGAATCGCGGCTGGACGAGGATCTACAGCGACGTCCACGCCTTCCCCCTCTGGTATCTGCCGGTCTCGGTGCTGCTTTACCTGATCGCGCATGACGCCTGGTTCTACTGGACGCATCGCTGGATGCATCTGCCCCGGCCGTTCCGCCTCGCGCATGCGGTCCATCATGCCAGCCGCCCGCCCACCGCCTGGGCGGCGATGGCGTTTCACCCGATCGAGGCGATCACCGGCGCTGTGGCAATTCCGCTACTGGTGTTCGTGATTCCGATCCACCCCTACGCGCTCGCGGTGGTGCTCACCGTGATGACCGTTATGGGGGTTACCAACCATATGGGGTGGGAGGTTTTTCCTACGTTCATGTGGCGGGGGCGAATGGGGGCCTGGCTCATCACGGCGAGCCATCATCAGCGCCACCATGAGCAATATGGGGGGAATTATGGGCTCTATTTCCGCTTCTGGGATCGCCTTTGCGGCACGGACCGCGGCGTCGGCGATTTCGCCCGCGACCATGCGCGTGCGCGTCGGAAGGCGATTGGGCCTGGCGATCGTCGCGATGGCGCTGCTGCCGGGCGCGACGCCGGTCTCTGACCTGTCGCTCGACGTGGCGAAGCTGCGCTCGACGCATGGTCTGATCCGCATCTGCCTCACCGCCGATCCCGCGAACTTCCCCAAATGCACCGACGACAGGCATGCGGTGACCCGGTCGGTGCCGGCGACTCGCCACGACATCGCCTTTGACGGCCTGCCGCGCGGCGATTACGCCATCGCGGTGATCCATGACGAGAATGGCAATGGCCGGCTCGATACCTTTGCCGGCATTCCGAAAGAGGGTTTCGGCTTCTCGCGCAACCCGGTCATCACCTTCGGCCCGCCCAGCTTCAAGGCGGCGCGTTTCACCGTTTCCGGTGATGCCGATGCGCAACAGGTGAGGATGCTTTACCTGCTTTAGGATCGAGGCGGCGGACCCAAAGCGCGGCAGGCCGCGTTTGCCGCCCTGATGACCCGTTCCTGGAGTATGCTTGTGACCGCACAAAATCGTATCGCCCTGCTCGCCGCAACCTTGTCCTGCTTCACCGCGGCGCCCGCCTTCGCGCAGGAGATACCGGCGGTGTCCGCCCAGGGCCCTTCGCAGCAAGAGGCCCCCGATGCCGACCGCACCAGCTTCACCATCGGCGGCGGCGCGGCCCTGATGCCGAGCTATGAAGGGTCGAACGACTATATCATCGCCCCCGCCGTCGCGGCGCGCGGCAAGGTCGCCGGCTTCGCCTTCTCGACGCGCGGCACCCAACTCTATGTCGATCTGATCCCGAACCCGTCGGGCCCGTCCATCGATGTTCAGTTCGGCCCGATCGTCGGCCTCAACTTCAACCGCACCGGCCGCGTCACCGATCCGCAGGTCAAGGCACTGGGCAATCGCAAGATCGCGCTCGAGGCCGGCGGCTATGTCGGCATCGCCAAGACCGGTGTGATCACCAGCGATTATGACAGCCTCTCGCTCAAGGTCGCCTATGTCCATGATGTCGGCAAGGTCTATCGCAGCTACGTCATCACGCCGTCGATCGAATATACCACGCCACTCAGCCGCAAGGCGTTCGTCGGCATTTCGGTCTCGGCCGATTATGCCGGCGCCGGTTATTCCCGCGCCTATTTCGACGTCGATGCCGCTGGCTCGGCACGCAGCGGCCTGCCGGTATTCAGCGGCGGCAAGGGGTGGAAGGACGTGAGCTTCGGCACGGTCGTCGGCCATTCGCTCACCGGCGATCTGCTCCACGGCCTCGGCATCTATGCGATGGGGTCCTACACCCGGATGCAGGGCAGTTATGCCGACAGCCCTGTGGTCAGCATCGCCGGCAGTCGCAACCAGTGGTTCGGCGCGATCGGGCTCGGCTACACCTTCTGATCCCTTTTTTGAGGTGGACCGAAGGGATGTGCGATGGATCGGGGGCGAACGACTGTTGCTGTCGCCCCCGCACATCGGCTACCCGAAGACGGAAACCGGTCGGAAATCGACATGCCCGGTCATGCAAATGACGGGAAACGGTGGCTGAATCCGTCCTGTCATGGGACACCATCTCAAGGAGAGGTCATTTTGACCGACGACCAGCAGCTGATCGAGGGTAGTGAGTCGCCCCTCCAGCCGGAAAGCAACCTGCGTAACGAGCGCCGCGAATTCTTCAGGGCCGCGCTCGGCGCCGCCGCGGCGACCGCGGCGGGCGCCGGTGCCTTGTCGATCGCCACCTCGGCCTCGGCCGCGACGATCGTCGACAACGACATGGGCAATTTCCTGCTCCAGCTCGAATATCTCGCCGCGCAATATTACAGCTTCGCCGTCACCGGTGCCGGCCTTCCCGCCGCGATGCTGACCGGGGTCGGTACCGCCGGCGCCGCCACCGGCGCGCGTCAGGTGACCTTCACCGATCCGCTCGTCGCTCAATATGCCAGCGAGATCCAGCAGGACCTGGCGGCGCATGTCTCCTTCCTGCGCGCCACGCTCGGCACCGACGGTGCGACCGCTCAGCCGGCGATCGATCTCGGCACCGGCACGACCAGTGCGTTCAGCAAGATGGCGGTCGCCGCCGGCATCGCTGCCGCGGGCGCGTTCGATCCCTATGCCAGCGACGAGAATTTCCTGCTCGGCGCTTATATCTTCGAGGACGTGCTCGTCACCGCCTTTGCCGGCGCCGCCGCCTCGATCTCGGACAAGACGTTCCTCGGCAAGGTCCTCGGCCTGGTCTCGACACATTCGCATCACACCGCGGTGATCCGGTCGCTGCTCTATGCAAAGGGCGTGGCGACGCCGGCGCTCAGGACGAACGCTGACAAGATCTCCGACGTCCGGGATACGCTCGATGGCACCGCAGATCTCGATCAGGGCATTTCGCCCAGCACGGTCAGCGGCAATATCGTGTCGAACGTCGTGCCCGCCGGCGCGGACGGCCTCATCGCCGGCCGCTCGACCGGCCAGGTGCTCAACATTCTCTATCTGAACAGCGCTGCCGTCAGCCTGGGCGGCTTTTTCACCGCCGGCCTCAACGGCACGGTGAAGACCAGCTCGGCGAACTGATCGCACCTGTGCTCCCCAAAGGGAAGATTTCACGATGACCGATACCGACTCCCCGATCCCGGCGCTCGACATGGCCGGCCCCGCCGACGACCGCAGCTTCGGGCAGCGCCGGCGCTTCCTGCTGCTCGCCGGCAGCGCCACCGTGGCGATGGGCCTGGCTGCCTGTGGCGGCAGCAACGACACCTCGCCAACGCCGACGCCCACCTCGACCGTCACGCCCACGCCGTCGCCCACCTCGACCTCCACGGTCGCGCTCGACGTCGACTACCTCAACTTCACGCTTCAGCTGCAATATCTCGTCACGCAATATTTCATCCGCGCGACCACCGGCACCGGTGTCGAGGCGATCCCCGCCTCGGCCACCCTGCCCGGCGGCGGTGCCGCGCTGCTCACCGGCACCGGCACCCAGGGCGCGGTGACGGGCGGCACTCAGGTGACCTTCACCGATGCCCTGCTCGGCCAATATGCGCGCGAGATCGCGGCGGGCGAGCTCGCCCTGCTCGGTTTCCTGCGCTCGGCGATCGGCTCGGCGGCGGTTTCCGCCCAGCCGGTGATCGACATCTCGAACAGCATCACCGGCGGCTTCACCCGGCTGGCGCGCGTGGCGGGCCTGATCGGTCCCGCCGATCAGTTCGATCCCTATTCGAGCGAGACCAACTTCCTGCTCGGCGCCTTCCTGCTGCAGGACGTCATCGTCAGCGCCTATATCGGCACGGCGCCGTCGATCGCGAACCTGCTCTATCTCAACGCGGCGGCGGACGCGCTGGCGACGAAATCCTTCCACGCCGCGATGGTCCGCTCGCAGCTCTATGCCCGTGGCACCGCCGCGCGCTCGGCGACCGATCAGCTCAGCAACGCCCGGGATTCATTCGACGGCGCCAGCGACAATGATCAGGGGGTCACCGGCAATGCGAGCACCGCCAACGTCACGCCGACCAATATCGACGGCATCGTCTTCGGCCGTACCCCCGGCCAGGCGCTCAATGTGCTGTACACCTCCTCTTCGGCGGTGGTCGGCGGGGGTTTCTACCCCAACGGCGTGATCAGCACCTATTTCAAGACCAGCGCCGCCAACTGAACCTGGCAGGATCGCAAAGAGACAGGCCGCGCGACCCTTGGGTCGCGCGGCCTTTTCTTTGTGCGCTGACACGCCTAGGGTCCGTCCCATCCCCGGGGGGGCGCTGATGCGCGCCTGAGAGGGGGGCTGCAGCCCCCGACCCGCCGAACCTGATCCGGTTGAGACCGGCGGAGGGAGGGAGCGGCTTTCACCCGAAATCCGTCCTCGCTCCGCATATTGGAGCGAACACCCATGGCCGACATCCCCGCCCGCACCGAAATCGGCGTCACCACTGGCCCGATCCGCGGCTCGCGCAAGATCCATGTCGGCGAATGGCGCGTGGCGATGCGCGAGATCATGCTCGAGCCGTCGAGCGGTGAAGTGCCTTTGCGCGTCTACGACACCTCGGGCCCGTACACCGATCCCAAGGCGATCATCGACATCAACGCCGGCCTGCCGTCGCTCCGCCGCGACTGGATCATCGGCCGCGGCGACGTCGAAAGCTATGACGCGCGCGAGATCAGGCCCGAGGACAACGGCCTGTCCGGCCCGGATCGCTCCGCCGGCGTGCCGCAATTCCCCAATGTCGTGAAGCGTCCGCTGCGCGCGAAGGCCGGGGCCAATGTCAGCCAGATGCACTATGCCCGCCGCGGCATCATCACGCCCGAAATGGAATATGTCGCGATCCGCGAGAATATGGGCCGCGCCGCCGCCAAGGAGAAGCTGATCCGCGACGGCCAGGATTGGGGTGCCTCGATCCCCGATCACGTCACGCCCGAATTCGTCCGGGACGAGGTTGCCCGCGGTCGCGCGATCATCCCCAACAACATCAACCACCCCGAATCCGAGCCGATGGCGATCGGCCGCAACTTCCTCGTCAAGATCAACGCCAATATCGGCAACAGCGCCGTCGCCTCGAACGTCGCGGCGGAGGTCGACAAGATGGTCTGGTCGATCCGCTGGGGCGCGGACACGGTGATGGACCTGTCGACCGGCCGCAACATCCACGACACGCGCGAATGGATCCTGCGCAACTCCCCCGTGCCGATCGGCACCGTGCCGATCTACCAGGCGCTGGAAAAGGTCGGCGGCGTCGCCGAGGACCTGACCTGGGATATCTTCCGCGACACGCTGATCGAGCAGGCCGAACAGGGCGTGGATTATTTCACCATCCATGCCGGCGTGCGCCTTGCGTACGTGCCGATGACGGCGAAGCGCGTCACCGGCATCGTCAGCCGCGGCGGCTCGATCATGGCGAAATGGTGCCTCGCGCACCACAAGGAGAGCTTCCTCTACGAACGCTTCGACGAGATCACCGAGATCATGAAGGCGTATGACATCGCCTACAGCCTCGGCGATGGTCTCCGCCCCGGCAGCATCGCCGATGCCAATGACGAAGCGCAGTTCAGCGAGCTCTATACCCTCGGCGAACTCACCCACCGCGCCTGGAAGAGCGACGTCCAGGTCATGATCGAAGGCCCCGGCCATGTGCCGATGCACAAGATCAAGGAGAATATGGACAAGCAGCTCGAGGTTTGCGGCGAGGCGCCCTTCTACACGCTCGGGCCGCTCACCACCGATATCGCGCCGGGCTATGACCATATCACCAGCGGCATCGGCGCCGCGATGATCGGCTGGTACGGCACGGCGATGCTTTGCTACGTCACCCCCAAGGAGCATCTCGGGCTCCCCGACCGCGACGATGTGAAGGTGGGTGTCGTCACCTACAAGCTCGCCGCCCACGCCGCCGATCTCGCCAAGGGCCACCCGGCCGCGAAGCTCCGCGACGACGCGCTGAGCCGCGCCCGCTTCGAATTCCGCTGGCGCGACCAGTTCAACCTGTCGCTCGATCCCGACACGGCGGAGCAATATCACGACCAGACCCTCCCCGCCGAAGGCGCCAAGACCGCGCATTTCTGCTCGATGTGCGGGCCGAAATTCTGCTCGATGAAGATCACGCAAGAGGTGCGCGACTTCGCGGCGAAGCAGAACAGCGGCGTAGACAACTTCCTTGCCGCCGCACCGGCGCAGGAGGGGGATGCGGCAAGGGCGCGCTTTGCGAATGCCGATGCCGAAAAGGGCATGGATGAAATGAGCGAGAAATTCCGTCAAACTGGCGGGGAGATCTACCTGCCGGCCGCCGAGTGAGGTTTACGCGAACGTGAGGCGCCCCTCTCATTCCTCCCTCTGCGCAGCAGGGGGAGGGGGACCATTCGCCCTTTGCGAATGGTGGAGGGGCCTCCCCAAGCGAGACGGCGGAAAAGGCCATTGGTCATGACCGAGAATCTCTATGAAATTCTTCGGCCGTAAAAAGCCCCCTCCGCGCTGGACCGCCTGCGCGGCGCAGGCTGGAAGTGCACCTCCTGTGACCTGGGAGTCTCAGGGACACTATACTAAACTCGCCCCGTCCTGACCGGCACCTAAGCCGTCAAGGCGCTGTGAGCCCAGCCAGATCATCCGGACGATTGACGTTCGGAATAGGCCGCTCCACCTCGATCTGGATCGCGCCCATCTGCTCCGCCCAGCCCATGATCGACCGCTCCGGCGACCGCTCCAGATAATCCGCCAAATCGCTGGCCAGGTCCGCCGGCCAGCATCCGATAACCGGCATCCCCCGGACAACCGCCGGCGCTTTCGCGGCGAGCAGGCTGACGAAGACGGATGCCGGGACGACAGGCGTGTCGCAGGCGATGGTGAGGACGGTGGAGAAACCCATGTCGCTGGCGTGCCGCATCGCGCCGCAAATCCCTCCCAGCGGGCCGAGATCGTCGCGTGGCCAATCGGGGATGGCCGGGAAGCCCATCACGGCACGACTGCCGCCGGAGACCGCGACGAGATCGCAATGGGGGGCAAGCGCCTCCGCTGCATGCGACAGCAGCGGCCGGCCGCGCCACAGGGCCATGGCCTTGTCCGTTCCAAATCGCCGCGACATGCCCCCGGCGAGAACCGCACCGAGAATCATGGCGCGTCGCTCCCTCCAGCGACCGAGAGCACGGCATCCGGTCGGGCCAGGACCATCAGCCTCAGGCCACAGGATCGAGCGCGCTCGATCGCAAGGTCGGTTGCGGCCGAGATCGTCACCAGCGTCGGGCACCCGCTGAGAGCCGCTTTCTCGACCAGCTCATAGGAACAGCGCGACGACAGCAAGGCAAAGCCTCCATCCCACCGGATGTCTGCCCTCACCATGGCGCCGATCAGCTTGTCGAAGGCATTATGGCGCCCGACATCCTCCCGCACGTCGAGGATCGATCCATCCGCCGAACATCGGGCCGCTGCGTGGACAGCACCGGTTGCGCGATTGAGCGGCTGGTGGTCGCCAAGCTGCTCCAGCGCAGCGAACATCGCGTGGTCCGCGATGCCGTTCGCTGCCGTCACCCGCGGGAGCGGCCTCAGGGCGTGTTCGAGATTGTCGATCCCGCAAAGGCCGCACGAGGAATCGGATACCCGGTGGCGGACCCGGTCGACCACTCTGGCGGCATTCGCGGCCGGGAGCTGAACCCGAAGAACGACGCCGGCGGCCGCTTCATGCGTGTCGATCGCCAGAACGTCGCGATCGTCTTCGATGAGCCGCTCGCTCAAGGCGAAGCCGACCGCGAAATCCTCCAGATCCTGCGGCGTAGCCATCATGACGGCATAGCCGATGCCATTGAATTCGATCGCGATGGGCTTCTCCACCGCAACCGCGCGGGTCACGGGGTCGCGATCGCCGTTTCTGGCGATCCGGTCGAACGTGCCGGGTATGGAGCGATTCATCGATCTTCCACATCGCCATTCGCGAACGCGGCGTTCACCCGACCGGTAAGGCGACCCCTCACCGCTCGGACGGATCGGCGGGCGATTGCTGCATCGCGACGGATCCCCGCGCCCGAGACGCGTCGTCCGCACGCCCGACCAGGCCCGCGCGAATAACGGTAGCGGTGGCGAGGTCCGCCGGAGACGCGCGTCGCAACCGCACCGGGACCGATTTGTACGACGGCGTCAGGCTAGCCGGATCGTGATCCTCGAGCGCGATCAGCGGCTGTGTTTCGGGATAATAGGCGCCGCAACAGCCATCCGGCAGATCATAGCGGACGATCGTCAGCGCCCGCACGACGCGGTCGGGATGGGCATGAGTCAGCGCCGTCTCGACATCGACCACATCGCCCTCGGCAAAGCCAAGGCGCGCCATGTCGCGGACATTCAGGAACAGGACGTCGCGCCGCCCGAATACCCCGCGATAGCGATCGTCCAGCCCATAGATGGTGGTGTTGTACTGATCGTGCGCGCGCAGGCTGGTCAGGCGCAAGATGTCGGGCTGCTCCGTGTCGACGCCGTCATCGCCATGCGGGAAGATCAGGAAATTGGCTTTGCCGCTCTCCGTCTTCCACACCCGCTCGGCAGCGGAATTGGGCAGGTGGAAGCCGCCGGGTTGGCGGATGCGGTCATTATAGGCCTCGAAATCGGGGAAGACCGCTTCGATCCTGTCGCGGATCAGGGCATAGTCGCCGGCGAGCATTTCCCAGTCAACCGGCACCTTGTCGCCCAGAGTCGCGCGCGCGAGCCGGGCGATGATCCAGGGTTCCGATCGCACCATGTCGCTCGGCGGCGCGAGAAAACCCCGCGAGGCGTGCACCATCGACATTGAATCCTCGACCGTGACCGACTGGACGCCGGTCGCCTGCTCGTCGAGCTCGGTACGGCCGAGTACGGGCAGGATATAGGTCGTCTTGCCGGTGAGCAGGTGCGTGCGGTTAAGCTTGGTCGCGAGCGAGACGGACAGATCGAGATTGCGGAACGCCGCAAAGCAGGCCGCCGGATCGGGACCCGCGACCGCGAGGTTGCCGCCAAGGCTGATGATCGCCTTCGAGGTCCCGTCGCGCATCGCCGCGATCGCATCGACGACCGAATGGCCGTGCTTGCGCGGCTGAACGAAGCCGAAGACCGATTCCATCCGGTCGAGAAACGCCTTGGTCGGGATCTCGGTAATGCCGACGGTGCGATCGCCCTGGACGTTGCTATGGCCCCGCAACGGGCAGATGCCCGCGCCGCGGCGGCCGATATTGCCTTTCAGCAGGAGCAGGTTGGCGATCTGCTGGACATTGGAGGTGCCGGTGCGATGCTGGGTGATCCCCATGCCATAACAGACGATCGTTGCCTCGGCGGCGGCATAGGCCCTGGCGACCTGTTCGAGATCGGCCCGGGCCAGGCCGCTGCCGCGCTCGATCTCCGCCCAGGATATGACGTCGAGATCGGCGGCGAAGGCGTCGAAGCCGGCGGTGTGCCCCGCGATGAAGCTGTGATCGAGCACCGGGGCGGTATCGGCCGCCGTGGCGGCGCGGTCCATGTCGATCAAGGCCTTGCAGATGCCCCGCAGCGCCGCTGCATCGCCGCCGATCCTGACCTGGAAATAGGCCGAGGCGATCGGCGTCGAGCGCATCGTCACCATCTCGACCGGTTCCTGCGGCGCCTGGAAACGCTCGAGCGCGCGCTCCTTCAATGGATTGAGCACGATGATGGTCGCCCCGCGCTTCGCTGCGTCGTGCAGCGACGTCATCATGCGCGGGTGATTGGTCCCTGGATTATGGCCCATCGACAGGATGAGATCGGCGTGGTCGAAATCGTCGAGGCTGACCGTGCCCTTGCCGATGCCGATCGACTTCGGCAGCCCGACCGATGTCGCCTCGTGGCACATGTTCGAGCAGTCGGGGAAGTTGTTGGTGCCGAACGCGCGGGCATAGAGCTGGAACAGGAAAGCGGCTTCGTTGGAGGCGCGTCCCGACGTGTAAAATTCCGCCTGGTCCGCATGGTCTAGCGCCGCCATCCTGGCGCCGATATCGGCGATCGCCTCTTCCCAGGCGACGACTTCATAATGGTCGGTCGCCGGATTGTATCGCAACGGATGGGTGAGGCGGCCCTGGCCTTCGAGCCAATGGTCGGGCTGCTCCCAAAGGTCGGCGACCTTGTGCGCGGCAAAGAAGTCCGGATCGACGCGCTTGGCCGTCGATTCCCACGCGACCGCCTTCGCACCATTTTCGCAAAATTCGAACGCGGAGGTGTGCTTGGGGTCGGGCCAGGCGCAGCCTGGACAGTCGAAGCCATCGGGCTGGTTGTTCTTCAACAGCGTCTTGCTGCCCTGGACGATCACCTGTTGGCGTTTCAGGGCGACCGCGACCGCCTTGAGCGCACCCCAACCGCCCGCGGGTTCGTGATAGTCCCTGATGCCATCCGGACGTTTTTCGGTCATGCGAGGGACCTTGTCTAAAAATGCCTGCCGCGTCGTCAGGACAATGGCGGATTACCAGCAATGTTGATCTCATACCAAGGTCTCGGTGCCGCCGGGCGGGAAGATGCCGTTCCGCACGCTTTCGGCCGAGTGCCGAAGCCACTGCGCGCATCCACGGCGCGTTCCGTATCCGGCACAATTTTCATTCCGCTGCCGACACAAAACCCCTCGTCGACGCCACGCCCACGATATACTCTGCGCAAAACTAGGGGGTGGGCCAATGATTCTCGGACTGTCGGTGCCGGCGTTCACGCAGCTTCACACGATCATCAGCCTGATCGGCATCCTGACCGGGCTCGTCTTCCTCGCGGCGCTGCTCGGCGGACGATGGCTCAAGGGCTGGAACCTCGCTTTCCTGGTCTTCACCATCTTGACCAGCGTTACCGGCTTCTTCTTCCCGATCAAGGTGATCGGCCCGCCGCACATCGTCGGCGCCATCTCGCTGGTCGATCTCGCCGTGGCGCTGGTCGCGCTGTACGGCTTCGCGCGGGCGGGCATCTGGCGCCCCGTCTATACGATCACCGCGGTCTTCGCGCTCTATCTCAACGTCTTTGTCGGGATCGTGCAGGGCTTTCAGAAGATCCCCTTCCTCAACGCCTTCGCGCCGACCGGCACCGAGCCGCCCTTCGCGATCGCCCAGGGCCTCGCGCTCATTGCCTTCATCGCCGCCGGCGTGATCGCGGTGCGGCGCCCCACGCCGCGCTGACGCGCCGATACGACGCCCGCCCCCGCCTCAGTCTCAAAACGGTTTGACGACTACCAGCAGCGCAATGAGCGTGGTCGCGCATGCGATGAACGTCGCGATACCAAGGGCGGGCGGGCGCGCGTCAACTTCGGCCCTGTTTCGCAGCCGCCGCAGCCTGCCAGACTGAACCCCGTGCAGCCCCGTGAGCGCCACCACGACGCTCAGCTTCGCCCATAGCCACCCGCTCCCGAACCACGCCCCCTGCACCGCGATCGTCGCACCGGTCAGCCACAGCAGCAGCATCGCCGGCACCGTCACGCGCCGGTCCCAGGTGGCAACCAGTGCCGCCATGGCCGGCTCGCCCAGCCGGCCGGCCGCCACCGCGACACTCTGCGCGAACAGCCCGCCGATGAAGAGCAGGACAGCGGCGACATGCGCTGCCTTCACCCAGAGATAGGGCATCACCGCCGCTCCAGTCCGGCGGCGAGCGCCGCCCGCTTGCGGCGCAGCAGCCCGGCATTGAGGAAGCCACCGAACGGCACGAACGCGGCCACGCCCAGCCGGAGCGTCTCGCGCCGCGACCAGCCGCCGCCCGAGACGGTGGCGATCATGCTCCACAGATAGGCGACGAACGCCGCGCCGTGCACCGGCCCCATGATGCGCGTGGCCATAGCATAGCCGAGGACATGCTTGAGCGGCACCGCGACCAGCAGCAGGATCAGCAATGTGCTCGCCTCGACGAAGGAGGCGAGGCGCAGCCGCCGCAGCTGCGCGAGGTCGTCGATGATCGCCGACGAGGCGGCAGAGGAGGCCATGGAGTTGCTCCGGCGCTAGAGATCGGCAGGGTCGGCACCGCTTCGCCGCAGCAACGCGACCAGCGCCGTCTGCGCGCGCCGGTCGGCGTCCGGGTCGCGGTGGAAACGCATCGCGCTATGGTGCGCGAGATAGATGCCGCATAGTTCCCAGACGAGCTGGTCCAGATCCGTGTCCGCATGCAGATGGCCCAGCGCCACCGCCGCCCCGGCCTCGGCGCGCAGCAGCCCGCGCCACTCAGCGTCCAGCGCCGCCACCCGGTCGCGCACCGCGCCCGGCGCGTCGTCGAGCTCGAACAGCGCGGCGGCAATCGGGCAGCCGCCGCGCAATCCCGCGCGGGCCGACCAGCCGAACCACTGGCCCACCAGCGCCATCAGCCGCGGCAGCCCCTGCGGATTGCGCATCGCGGGCTCCACCACATGGTGCCGAGCGACTCGGACGGCCTCTTCGATCAGCGCGATCTCCAGCGATTCACGCGATCGGAAATGAGCGAACAGGCCGCTCTTGGACAGGCTGGTCGCCTCGGCCAGCCGCCCGATCGTGACGGCGGCAAGCCCGCCCTGGCTCAGGCTCTGCAGCCCTTCCTCGATCACCCGTGCACGAGTCGCATCCGCTTTCATGCATTTTTAGTACGAACGGTCGTGCTATTTTGCAACCGTTATCGATTGTCGGGCGAGAGCTGCCGGACTTGCGGCCCCCTCAAGGCTCGGAAGCTGCCGCCCCGGCCGGCTCGGCCACCGGCTGCCCCAGCTTCGACAGATAGCTTGCCGTGCCAACCGCCCGGCCGCGCCCTTCCTTGCCGTCGATGCGATTGACCAGCCCGCCCAGGCTGTTGCCGAAGGTGCCGCCATAGACGAACGCCGGCTGCACCAGCGGCCGTGAAGCCAGCCACGCCGGTATTGCGATATCGCCCTCTGCCCGCGGGCGGATTTCCAGTCGGTTCGGCACCGGCTCGATCCGCTGGTGCAGGAACATCATCCCGATCAGCTTGCCGCTGGTCAGCTTGGCATCTGGATTGTCCGTCTCCTCGCGCTGCGGCTCGAACACGCCCAGGTCGAGCACGTCGCCAGCCCTGGCCTGGAAATGATAGCTGCCCAGCGAAAAGCTCGTATCCGCCGATCCCAGCGACGCGCCGCTACCGCCCGTCCCGGCGATCACCCAGGTGCCGGGGTCGATCTCCAGCAGGAACAGGCGGCGCTTGCCGTCTTTCGCGATCGGGTCGTTCTGCGCCGTCACGCCCGCACGCACCTGCCTCGCCTGCACGTCATAGGGCGCGAAGAGGATTCCGGTGACCATCCGGCTCGTGCCCATCAGTTTGACCACCACCGGGTCGACCTGGACGAGCAGATAAGCCTTGTCGGCCTTGAGCTGGCCGGTCGATGTGATCTTCGCCGGCGCGGCGGGCGCCACGACCAGCAATGCCAGCGCCAGTACCGCGCGCATCAATGCCCTCATTCGTACATTTCCTTGCCCGGTGGTGCGGTGCTGGAGGCGAGCGTGAACCATTTGTCGATCCGCGCGGCGACGTCCCCGGTCTTCTCGATCGCCTTCCAGTCGGCCTTGTCCATCTCGAACCGGCGATAGCCCTTGTCGGCCAGGCAGATGCGCTCGACCTGCCATTGCAGTCGCCGCGTCTCGCTGCCCGCCAGCAAGCCGGCCAGCAGGTTGGCGATGCCCGCCGCAGCGGCCGACTGGCCCGTGGTCAGATTGTTGTTCTGCCAGATCTGCCGGTTCATCTCGGTCGTGTCGGGCGAGATGCGCGCCACGCCGCCCGCGAGTGCGTCGCAGGCCAGCCGGTCTTCCAGATAGGTCTGGCGATCGACCGCGGGCTTGTTGAAATAATAATAGTCGCGGGCAATGGCCGGCGACGACACCAGCAAGGCGGCGATAGCCCCGGCAGCGGACAAGAACAGCTTCATCGGCGCCCCCCGACCCCTCTCTCCGCCGCAATGAATGCGCCGCGGCGCGCGATTCCGCAAGCGTCAGGCCACCCGCCGGCCGGCCTCCACCCGGAGCGCACGCCCCTTGCCGCCGCGCTTCGCTGCGTACAGCGCCTCGTCCGCCGCCTGCAGCAGCGCATCCAGATCGAGCCCGTCCCCGGGGCAGGACGCATAGCCGAGGCTGCCCGATACCGGCAGATCCAGCTCCCCGATCTGCGTCGGCCGGCACAGCCGAGCGATCACCCCGGCCAGCCGCGCGTCGACTGACGTTTCGCCCGCGTCCTCGCGCAGCATCAGCACGAATTCGTCACCGCCCAGCCGCCCGACCAGCGCGCCCGGTCCGGCATGCCGGGTCAGGCGTTTAGCCACCACCTTGAGCAGTGAATCGCCGACATGGTGGCCGTGCGTGTCATTGGCCTCCTTGAACCCGTCAAGATCGACCAGCGCCACCGTCACCCGCTCGCCGCTCCGTCCGGCCTCGGCCAGCGCCCGTTCGATCGCCTCGCAGATCGCGCGCCGGTTGGGCAGGCCCGTCAGTGGATCGGCATTGGCCAGTGTCTCGACGCGCCGGTGCAGCATCAGCGTCTCGATCATCTGGCGGTGATAATCGCGCAGGAAGCCGATGTTGAGCAGCGCGACGCTGATCATGCTGACGCCCAGCACCATCGCCATGAAATCGCCCGACACGATCATCGCCGCGCCGGAGGGCAGGATGCCGATCAGCAGCGTCGCGATCGAGGTGAGGCGCAGCGGCGCCAGGCAATGCGCGATACTGAACGTGCCGAAGGCGAGCGAGATCGGGATCAGCAGGGGATAGCCCAGGCCGCCTTCGGCGAAGCTTGCGGCGCTGAACGCGCTGACCAGCGCCACCGAGGCGATCGCCGCGATGCGGGTGCCCTTCAGGAACCGGGCGATCGCGACCGGGTCGCCCCCGGTCTCCGGCCGGCGGAGCCATTCGGCCAGTCGCCACAGGCTGAACGCGACCCCGATCACCGTCCAGCCATAGTCGCGCAGCGGCACCTGCTGATGCCACAGCACATAATCGACCAGCGCGATGTTGATCAGCGCGACGAGGTGGAGCGTCGGAATCTGGCGGTGGATGCTGGCGAACTGAAAGGCGACCAGGCTGTCGCGTATTTCGGCCGGCGGCGGTGGCGACCATCGCCGCCAGACGGCCTGGGCGGCACCGAAAACACTGGATCGCATGGCTTTTCCCCGCCGGATCGTCCGGGAAACTATCGGGCCACATGGTAAACAAGTTGTAAAGAGAGGCGTGGACCGCGAGGGCGGCGGGGGCCATTTCCGGCCAGCCGGACTTGTTGCCTTCAATGTCAGCGACCCTACTGACATTCGCCCGCACGACCACCGTCTTCGTGTCGATTCAATCACGCCGCAGGCTAGCCCACTACTTCATCCGCGCTGTCGCCGCCCTTCGATCACGCGGCGAAATGAGGATGGGAGAAGCGGGATATGTATCCGCGCGGCCCGATGGTCGGACAGTGGTGGGAAATGACGGCATCGGCGCTCGCGCCGTGGGATCACCCCGGCGCACCCTCGCTCATCGCGAACGACCGCGCCTGCCGCACGCCGCGCAGGCCATAGCCGGGAGGGCGCGTCGCCGGCCCGGCGTCATTGGCGGCGGGCGCCATGAACACGCTCTCCAGCGCCGCGCGGTTGATGCCGTCGGGCGCCGAGCTGCACGGGAATTTCGTCCTGAGGCCCTGCACGGTGGCGGCCTGGGCCAGGGCGCGCTCCTTCAGCCGCTGGCCGACCGATTTGCGCACCGGCAACCCGGCGACGATCTTGATCCAGCTGTTCCAGCTGATGCCGAGCCGCTGCATCACCTCGGCCTGCGATCCGACCAGGGGTTCCAGATCCTCCACCAGCTCGCGGTTGACGATGCACATTTCCGGTCGTCGCTGCATGATCTGCTTCCTCGAAGAGCTATGTCGGCCCGGCACAGGGCGAATTCATCGCCGACCAGCGTGCATGGCGATGCCGCCATGTCCCCTGGAAGGCACGGTGCCTTTCTCGGAGAGAGCGATTCTCCCCCGGCAAGCCTCTCCGAAACATACCGCAATGGTTGCGGCTTATCCATAAACGATCGTTGAGCATGAATCGAAGATATTCCAGACGAGCAGGCGCCATCGAGGCGCCTTGTCCGCAATATACTATAGGATGTAGTTGGTGGCCGGCGACTCGTTGCTGTTATTTTATGTATCTTGTTTGTTCGGTTCCCGGTGCGCCGCGGGGACGCGCCGGGCATCATGGTTGATATCAGATCGCTGACGCTGTTTCTCATCAAATCCGCGCGATTTACGCACCGCGCGTGCCAAATTCATGCATAAAGACCTGAATCGCGCAGGAATCCTGCGTCCTATCGGCTCGACGCAACGGAAAAGACCTGCGCGCACGCCGGCTGATTCGCGCTGGCGTGTCGATCAGATCCAGCCGGGCGCGTGGACCAGTTCCAGCTTCATGCCGTCCGGATCTTCGAAGAAGACCGCATAATAGTCGCCCGAATAGTCAGGATAATGCGCCGGCGCGTCGAGCACCCTCATCCCATGGTCGATCAGCAGGTCATGCAGCCGGTCGACATCCTCGCGGCTTGCCGCCCGCCAGGCGAGATGGTGCAATCCCGGCGCGTAGCGCTCATGAGCATGGGACGCGAGCGCGGGGTCGCAGGCCCTTAATCCCAGGGATGCGCCTGACCCGTACGGGCCCAGATCCCATTCGCACCCCTCGGGCTCGTCCTTGACGCAGCGATAGCCGAGATATTCGAGCACCGGGCCGTACACTGCCTTCGACGCGGCGACGTCGCGGACGGTCAGGTCGATATGGTGGAATCCGCCGCGGTGGCTCCTGGTCATGTCTTCCTCTCCTCAGGCAATGCACTGAACCATCGTCGGGCTGGCCCGGTTCAATCAAGGCGCCCAGCACCACCGGGGACTGGACACGCTGCGAAGAATAGAACATAAAGAGAACACACTGTCGAGTCGCATGCCATGTTCTTCGAACGGTCAGATCGCCTGCTCTTCCTGCTGCGTCCGCCGGCACCCGTGGCGGCGCATATCGATCAGGAACGCCGCCTGCTCGATCTCGGCTGGCCCGTCCGGACCGACTATCTGCACATCACGCTGTGCAAGCTGGATTTTCCGCGCCTGCCGGGCTGGGCCGTTCCGCTGATGCAGGCGATCGGCGAGTGCGTTGCCGTCCCGCCGTTCCGGATCGTGATGGATCGCATGACCGGCAGTGCCCGATCGGTCGTGCTGCGGCCGAGCGAGCGGATCGGGGCGCTGTTCGACCTGCAGGCGCGGCTCGCGGCCGCGATCGCGCGGGTCGATCGCTTGCGCGGGCAGCCCTATCGTTTCAGCCCGCATCTCACCCTGGTCTATCGCAAGGGCGACGCGTTCGACTGGGAGGTGGAGCCGATCAGCTGGCAGGCGGACGAGCTGTTGCTGGTGCACAGCAAGGTCGGGCTGACTCAGCATATCGTGTGCGGTCGCTGGCCGCTGGCCGCGCCGGCGTCAGTTCAGGGCCGGCAACGCCCAGTCGATCGGTTTCTGCCCATGGCTTTCGAGAAAGGCGTTCGCCTTGGAGAAATGCCGGCACCCGAAAAAACCCGCATGTGCGGATAGCGGGGAGGGGTGCGCTGCCTTCAGCACCAGATGCCGCCCGCCGCGATCCACGCTGTCGACGAACGCCGCCTTTTTCTGGGCATAGCTGCCCCATAGCATGAACACGACCGGCTCGGGCTTCGCATTGACGAGGCGGATGACGGCGTCGGTGAACTTCTCCCATCCGCGGTCGCGGTGCGAGGCGGCCATGCCCATCTGCACCGTCAGCACGGAATTGAGCAGCAGCACGCCTTGCTTCGCCCAATGCTCCAGGAAACCGTGGCGCGCCGGCTGGATGCCCAGATCGCTCGCCATTTCCTTGTACATGTTGACCAGGCTCGGCGGCGGCCGGACGTCGGGCTGCACCGAGAAGCACAGGCCGTGCGCCTGTCCTTCGCCATGATAGGGGTCCTGCCCCAGGATCACGACCCGCACCTCCTCGAGCGCGGTCAGGTCGAGCG
The DNA here is from genome assembly GCF_055521475.1 of Sphingomonas sp. BL-S-30. Lineage (NCBI taxonomy): Bacteria > Pseudomonadati > Pseudomonadota > Alphaproteobacteria > Sphingomonadales > Sphingomonadaceae > Sphingomonas > Sphingomonas sp. BL-S-30. The sequence continues at coordinate 4,642,043 of NZ_CM145481.1, forward strand.
CGCGGAACCACTCATTGCCCTTGGGGAAGATGCGCTTGCCCGCTGCCTTCTCCGCGACGAGATAGGCCTTGAGCGCCGCCATATAGGGGCTGTCGAACTCGGGCCGGAGGGGTTCGAGCCAGCTCGGATGGAGTTTGACCGCATCGCTCATGGCCCCCGGCATGTCCGAACCCGGCCGCGCCTGTCAATCGTGCCGTGACGGACAGTCGGCCGCGAGCGGGCAGGCAGCGCATTCGGGCGAATCGAACCGGCAGATCGTCTGGCCCAGATATTTCATGACGATGTGGAAGGACAGGAAGTCGTCGCCGCTCCAGCCCGGCATGGCCGCGGTCACTGTCTCGCTCGCCGTCCGCGCATCCGCGGCTTCGGTGACGAACCCAAGCCGTTGCAGGATGCGCAGCACATGGCTGTCGACAATCATCACTGGCCGCGAAAGCGTGCTGGCGTTGAGCGTCGACGCGGCGACCTTGCGTCCGACGCCCGGAAGCTGCTCGAGCCACGCCAGAGCGTCGTCGAGCGGTGGTCGGCCCAGGAAGGCGAGGTCGCAATTCCCGCGTTCCCGCTCGATCTGTCGGAGGGCGCCGACCAGCCATCTGGCCTTGTTCGGCGCGAAGGTGACGTCGGCGATAATGTCCTCCACCTCAGCTGGCGTGGCGGCGGCGATTCCGGATGCGGATCCGAAACAGGCCCGCAGACGATGATAGGCGGCCAGCGATACCGGATCGCGCGTTCGCCCGCTGATCAGCGATTTGACGAACTGACCTGTTGGCTTGCGGCGTGCCGGGAGGCCCAGGCCGTCCAGCACCGGCCCAAGCCGGTCGCGCCAGCGGACGATATCCCCGGCCAGGAAATCGAAGCATTGCTGCATACCCGCAGAATAGAACATAATAAGAACACAGGCAAGCTTAGCGAGGTTCCGGAATCGCACTGATGCAGATCAAGCCGCTGATATCGCCCGCAACCTTGATTGCATCGTGGACGTTTCACCGCTGCCGCTTGGCGCCCCCTGTGGCCGGACCGGCCAATATCAATGGAGACGAGACATGGGACTTTTCACCAAGGATATAGAGACGCTCGACGACCTGTTCGTGCATACCCTGCAGGACATTTATTACGCTGAGCACCAGATCACCAAGGCATTGCCCAAAATGATCGAAAAAGCGACCGCAGCCGACCTCAAGGCCGGCTTCGAGACTCATCTGCGCGAGACAGAAGGGCAGATCGCCCGGCTCGAGCGCGTTTTCCAGATGCATGGTCGGGAGCCGAAGGCAGTGACCTGTCCGGCGATCGACGGCATCATCAAGGAAGCCAACGAGATCGCCGGCGATATTGCCGACAAGCAGGTGCTCGATGCAGCGCTGGTCGCTGCGGCGCAGGCCGTCGAGCATTATGAGATCACGCGGTACGGCACCTTGATCGCCTGGGCGAAACAGCTTGGCCGCGCCGACTGCGCGAGCGTGCTCGCCGAAACCCTGGCCGAAGAGAAGGCGACCGACGAGAAGCTGACGGCGATGGCGGAAAGCACGCTCAACGCCCAGGCCGAGCTGGCCGAAGCCGACGCCTGATCGACGGCGGCGCGGGCCGGCCCGGCCGGCCCGGCCGGTCCGCGTCAGCGCTTGCGCACGAACTCCGCGCGCAGCACCAAGCCCTTGATGCCCTCGTACCGGCAGTCGATCTCCTGTGGATCGCCGGTCAGCCGGATCGATTTGATCAGGGTGCCGCGCTTCAGCGTCTGGCCGGCACCCTTCACGGTCAGGTCCTTGATCAAGGTCACCTGGTCGCCATCGGCGAGCAGATTGCCCACCGAGTCGCGCACTTCGACGATATCGGCGTCGGCCGATAGCGCCTGCGCAACGGCAGCGCTGATCCATTCACCGCTTGCTTCGTCATAGACGAAATCGTCGTCGTCACTGGCCATGGATCAGCTCTTGATCGTGGTCATTTCGACGGCCTTGCCCTTGCTCGAAGGGTTCGACGCGTTGGCCTTGGGGGCTTTTTCCGCCTTGGGCTTGCGGACTTCCTTGTTCGATTTTTTCTGGCTCTTGGCCATGGCGGCGGTTCCTTATCGGGCGGATGCCCTGGCGGAACGCTACACGCTTCGCCCCCGCTACGCCCGCATTATCGCTGCGGGCGGCGGGGCGGGTCCTCAGCCGATCGCGCCGACGGCGGCGTACTGGCCGAGGATGAGGAGGGCGGTTGTCGCGAAGGACGCGAAACCGATCACGAGGGAGCGAGTCATTTTACGGTCTTTCTCTGGGTCTGCGTCCCGGTTCAGACGACCGGGACGACGGGGACGGCTGCACTGACCATCAGCGCGGTGAACAGCAGCGCACCGAAGAACGAGAGCGCGAGGTTCTGGACATTGTGAAAACGGACGGACATTGTTTCATTCCCTGATCTTGGCGATCCGGACCATCCGGCCGCCGATGCCAGGATGATTGCATCGAGCGTGCCAAACTCGCAAAGCATTGAAATTGCTGGGTCAAGCTATCCGGCCTCTTCCGGAATCGGAAAAACGGCGGAATGATATTGGGATTTTGCGCCAATAATTGGCGTCCCTGATGCGCAGCGCGCGGCAGGTTTTAGCTCGGGCGGCCGCCCATCGCGGGCATTGCGCCTAGCGGGTGAAGGCGATGCCGATCCGGGCATGGGTGTCGCGGCGATTATAGTCGGTCAGCGCCTCGCCATAGCCGGTGAATGCCTGGCCGAAGAGATAGATATGCGGCAAATCGTCGGAAATGGAGGCGAGCGGATAGGACAGATAGGCCTCCGCCGCGCCCTTGCCGGTCCCCGGATTGCCGCGACCGGTCACCGACAGCTTGATGCCGTCCTTCCGGCCGATCGAGGCAGTGAGCGTGCTATAGCCCCAATAGCGGTCGAGATCGGGGGCGGCCCCCTGCTGTCCGACATAGAACCAGGCCTGGGGCACGAGCTGGAAGGTCCAGCCGTCGCCGAGTCTGAAATCCTTGGCGGCGCGAACGAACACGCGATTGACGTCGATCGAGCCGCCTACACCCAGCCCGTTCGAATCGTGGCGATAGCCGCCACCGACCGTCGTCGTCGGGTCGATCGGCATGTCGACATAGACTTCCGGACTGTAATTGGTCGCGCGGAACGGGCCGGAGGGCTCCCCCAGCGCCCAGAACATGGTGTGGGTATAGGCGAAGGTGAGATTGGGGCCGTCTTCCCGGCCCAGCGCGCGGAAGGCGAAGCTGAATTGCAGCTTGGCGCCGGCATCGCCCAGGCCGGCCGCGCCGTAAATCGGCTCGTGCGGCCGGAAGCGATCCCAGAAGCCGCTCGACGAACCCGAGGAATCCGTGACGACCCGTTCGACCGTCGCGACCTGAACCGGGGGCGTCACGGGCGCGTCCGCCTCAATGGCCTGGGCGGTCTCGGCTGGCCGGGCCGGCGCGGCGGCGGCTAGCCGGTAATGCAGCCTGGCGAATGCGCCGGGCTGCACGGTCAGCACTGCGTCGGGCGTGATGATCAGCCGCAAATGGGCACCGTCCCTGGCGATGGTCTCGATCTCGGCCGGGCCCTCGGCCGGTGCCGCGGCAGTGCCCTCGTTGAGCAGGAACACCTCGACGCCCTGCCGGGCGGCCTCGGCCGAGGCGACCGGCTCGACCAGCGGGCGGAGCTGAGCGGCTGCGGGGGCGGCGAGGAGCAAGATCGTCGCGGCGGCGGGGATCGTCAGGATGCGCATTCGCAAAGTGTTGCCAGCCGATTGTTACGGACGCGAGTCCGAACTGACCGGGCTGGCGCGGCGCGAGCGGCCCGGCTAGGCGATAGCCATGCGAGTCACCGATGCAGAGATCGCCTTTGCCGAAACCCTTGCCGGCCTCGCCGGGGAGGCGATCCGGCCCTATTTCCGCAACAGCCATGGGCTCGAGGCCAAGGAAGACGCCTCGCCCGTCACCCTTGCCGATCGCGCCGCCGAAGCGGCGATGCGCGCGGCGATCGAGGCGCGCTTCCCTGACGATGCGATCATCGGCGAGGAATATGGCGTGCGCGAGGGCACGAGCGGCCGCGCCTGGGTGCTCGATCCGATCGACGGTACCCGCGCGTTCATCTCGGGCCGCCCGATCTTCGGTACCCTGATCGCGCTGGTCGCCGATGGTTGGCCGGTGCTCGGCGTGATCGACCAGCCGATCCTGCGCGAGCGCTGGCTCGGCGTGATCGGCCGCCCGACCCTGTTCAACGGCAAGCCCGCGGCCACGCGCAGTTGCCCCGAACTGTCGAAGGCGCTGCTTGCGACGACCTCGCCGGCGCTGTTCGGCGACGATCAGCTCCACGCCTTCGAACATCTCGATTCGGCGGTGATGAGCACGGTGCTCGGCGGCGATTGCTATAATTATGCCTGCCTCGCCTCGGGCTGGCTCGACATCGTCGTCGAAGACGGGCTGAAGCTGCACGATTTCGCGGCGCTGGTGCCCGTGGTCGAGGGCGCCGGCGGGCGCATGTGCGACTGGTGGGGCGATCCGCTCACCGCCGACAGCATCGGCGAAGTCGTCGCGGCGGGCGATCCGGCACGGATCGAGGATATTCTGGAAGCCCTGGCCTGTCGCGGGCACTGAGTTCGCGTCAGAAGATCCCCAGGAACTTCTTCTTCTGCTCCTTGCGCTCCTGCGGCGTCTTTTTCCCGCTTTCCGCCTTGGCCGTGGTGCCATGGCCGACATCGTCGCGCGGCAACCCCTTGGTGGTGCGTTGCGCTCTGGCGGTCGCGCCCGACAGTACCGGGCCACACGCCGCGCTCTTGGCATCGCCGATATCGACAAAGGCCAGGATACCCGCGATCGGGCTCGCCACCACCGCAAGGCCGAGCCCCGCGCCGGCTCGACCGATCAGCTCCGGGCTGATCACGTCGATCGCCGGCTTGGCGAAATAGCCGTTCAGCCCGACCGGCGACTGGGCGGAGAACAGGCTGAACTTCTTCGCATCCGCGCGGAAGGCGAGGTCGAGCGATTCGTTCCGGAAGCTGAATCCGCCGCGACCCAGAATCACGTTCTTCTTCGTGTCGATCAGGATCGGGTCCGCCGCCGCGATGCCGCGTCGCACGGTAAAGGCGATCAGCCCGCAATTGATCCGCACCGGTTCCTTCAATTTCCCCTCGAACATCTTCTGGACAAAGGTGCCGATATCGAGCTCGGACAGCTGCACGTTGCGCGTCCAGAAACTGCCGGCCGGAATGATGATCGCGATCCGACCATTCGAGGTCGACAGCGATTCGTGGACGGTATCGCCGTCCCCGGTCAGCTGAATCCGTGCCTTCACCGTGCCGCTGGTGCCGGCCTCGTCCACCCCATAGCCAGCCAGCAGAACGCCCATCGGCGTCGGCGACAGGCGGATATCGTAATCGGTGTGCACCACCGGCTGGCGCGCATTGATCTTGATGTCCGACGACACATGCCCGCGCGCCATGTCGAAGGTCAGCGGCGATAGCGTCAGCAGGCTGTTGTCGAGCCCGAGCGTCAGGTCGATGTTCGACACCGGCACGCTCTTCGCCCGCAGCGACCGCACTTTGTACTGCACGGCCGCATCGAAATTGCGCAGCGCCTCGACGCGCAGGGTCGCATCGGGCAGCAGCCGCGGCGCGCCGCCGACCTGCGTGATCACACCCGCCTTGCCCCGGGCTGCGACCTCATCCGGGTTATAGCCGATGAACGGCGCCACATCGACGATATCCAGGGTGCGGGTCGCCAGCGCCGCGGTAATCTTCAGCCGGGGCTCGATCATCGCCACCGTCAGCTTGCCACCGATATCGCTGTCGCCGAAATGGCCTTTCAGCCCCGTGAAGCGATACTCGTCGCCGACCTTGGTCAGCGCCGAATCGAGCCGATAGGAACGGGTCTCGGGCACTGCCACGCCGATGATGCTGAACAGATCGGCGATGTTGGTGCCGCGCGCGGTGACCTTCAGGTTCGCGCCTTCGATTCGCGTCGGCGCGTCGAGCGTGCCTGAAACGTCGATTGCGGTCCGCGCCGCCTTGATATGCATTTCGAGCTGGTTCTTGCCGTTGGTCACGGTGGCGTTCGGCGTCAGCATCGCCCCATACAGCGTGAAGGGCGTCGTCCGCTCGATACCCTTGCCGGTGAACTGGATCGTATTCTCGAACCGCGTGTCGCTCGCCTTGATCGTCTGGAAAGCGAGATCGACTGATAACTGCAGCCTGGGATCGACATAGCGCAGCGTGGTCCCCGAAACGGTCGCACGGCGGATCAGCGGCATCTCGAAGGGTTTTCCCTTGCCCTCGCTGAACGTCCAGGTGTTGCTCTTGCGGTCCTTGCTCCATTCCAGATCCACCGCGCCGTCGAGCATGTCGAGCCACCGGATCCGGCGATTGCCGAAGATCAGCGGGAAGGTGGCGATTCGCGTATCGATTCGCTTTGCCTCGAACAAATTGGGTTTGGACGCCCAAGCCGGATTGGAGATCGTCATCCCCTCGGCGACGAAATGGATGGTGATCGGATCGAAATAGAGCTGGAAGTCGCCCGGCACCTTCACCGTGCGGTGTGTCATCGCCGCGACGGTCCGTTCGAACGGATGCTTCAGGAACCGGCCCTTGGTGATGTACAGGATCAGCCAGGCAAGGAAGATCGTGCCGATAACGCCAAGCACCACGTTGCGCACGATTCGCCATGGCTTGGAAAGCCGCCGCCCGGTACTTGGCGTTTCCGCGGCCGATTCGGTCGCGACGGGCGGTTCTTCGACCCTATCCGCAGCCGTTTCTTCGGCGGGGTTGGTTTTAGGCGGCAAATCCATCGCCCTCCAACCGTTCGCGCACGCCGCAAGTTCCAAAAGGTTGCATTCCACGGGGCATGCCGCTATGCGCCCGCCTTTCCGCGAGTAAGAGGAACTGCCCGGCCGGTATGGGCTGCCGTGGCCGTTCATAGATCGTCGCGAATATGAGGAGACGAAAATGCCCAAACTCAAGACGAAGAGCGGCGTGAAGAAGCGCTTCACGCTCACTGCCACCGGAAAGCTGAAGCATGGCGTCGCCGGCAAGCGCCACCGCCTGATCAGCCACAACGGCAAGTATATCCGCCAGAACCGCGGCACCTCGGTCCTGTCCAAGGCAGACACCGCAACCGTGAAGGCCTGGGCGCCTTACGGTCTGAGCTGAACTGGAGGATATAGAGAATGGCACGCGTAAAACGGGGTGTAACCACCCGCGCAAAGCATAACCGGATCCTCGATCAGGCGAAGGGCTATTATGGCCGTCGCAAGAACACGATCCGCATCGCCCGTCAGGCCGTCGAAAAGGCCGGCCAGTACGCCTATCGTGACCGCAAGGTGAAGAAGCGCTCGTTCCGGGCGCTCTGGATCCAGCGCATCAACGCGGCCGTCCGCGTTGAGGGCCTCACCTATGGCACCTTCATGCACGGCCTGAAGCTCGCCGGCGTCGAACTCGACCGGAAGGTCCTGGCCGACATCGCGATGCACGAAGGTGCTGCGTTTAGCGCCATCATCGCGCAGGCGAAGGCGGCTCTGCCCCAGGCCGCCTGAGCGACCTGTAGCGACCGAAATTTGGGGCGCGGGTGGTTTTCCACCCGCGCCCTTTTCGTTGGGAATCGAGTTGATGATCACGCTCCACCCCATGACTGACCGTGACTATGCCTGGCTGCTGGGCGAGGAATCGCGCGCTGACGGGCTGGTCCAGTGCGAAGGGGGCATCGCCCCGCCCGAGGTCAGCGCCATGCTCCGCGGCGTCACGGCGCAGGTCGCCGCGACGACGGACAAGCCGACTGCCTGGCTGATCGCCGAGGGCGACATGGTGGTCGGCATGACCAGCTTCACCAGGCGCGACGAGGATGGCCGCTACGAGATCGGCTATGGCATCGCCCCGACGCATGAAGGTCGCGGCGTGATGACGCAGGCGCTGGCTGCCTTGCTGCCGATCCTGCGCGAACACGGACATCCCGGCTTGACCGCCGGGACGAGCGTGGACAATCCGGGCTCGCAGCGCGTGCTCGAAAAGAACGGTTTCGTTCGTACCGGCACGCGCGACGATCCGGAGGACGGCGCGCTCATTCTCTGGGCGATCGACCTTGATACGAAGAGGGCTGCATGACCGATCTCGACCAGTTGCGTGACCATTTGCTCGCTGCCGTGGAAGCGTCGGGCGGGCTCGACGCGCTCGATACGGTGCGCGTCGGCGCGCTGGGCAAGCAGGGCACGATCACCGGCCTGCTCAAGACCCTGGGCGGCATGTCGCCCGAGCAGCGCCTCGTCGAGGGCCCGCGCATCCAGGGGTTGCGCGAAGCGGTGACGGTCGCGATCGCCGACAAGAAGGCGGCGCTCGACCGTGCCGATCTCGACGCGCGCCTCGCCCGCGAGACGCTCGACATGACGCTTCCGGCCGACGGAGTCGGTGCGGGCAGCGTCCATCCGGTGAGCCAGGTGATGGATGAGCTGGCGGAGATTTTCGCCGATCTCGGCTTCGCGGTCGCGACCGGCCCGGAGATCGAGGACGACTGGTATAATTTCACCGCGCTCAACATCCCGGAGACTCATCCGGCGCGCGCAATGCACGACACCTTCTATTTCCCGGCGCAGCCGGAGGCGAGCACGGCCGGCGACGGGCAAAGCCCGTCGTCCGACGGCGAGCTTGGCTCGCCGCGGGCCGCGCTCGGTTCCTCGCGGATGCTGCTGAGGACTCACACGTCCCCGGTGCAGATCCGCGCGATGCAAGCGGCCGGCGGCAACAAGCCGATCCGCATCATCGCACCCGGTCGCACCTATCGCTCGGACAGCGACGCCACCCACACCCCGATGTTCCATCAGGTGGAGGGGCTGGTGATCGACAAGGGCATCACCCTCGGCCACCTCAAATGGACCCTGGAGACCTTTCTCAAGGCGTTCTTCGAGCGCGACGACATCGTCCTGCGCCTTCGCCCCAGCTATTTCCCCTTCACCGAGCCCTCGGCCGAGGTCGATGTCGGCTTCAGCCTCGTGAACGGCAAGCGCGTGATCGGCGGGTCGGACGGCTGGATGGAAGTGCTCGGCAGCGGCATGGTCCACCGCAAAGTGATCGAGGCCGGCGGCTATGATCCCGACGAATGGCAGGGCTTCGCGTTCGGCTGCGGCATCGATCGCCTCGCCATGCTCAAATACGGCATGGACGATCTGCGCGCCTTCTTCGACGGCGATATCCGCTGGCTGAAACATTATGGATTCGCGGCACTCGACGTGCCCACCTTGTCCGGGGGAGTCGGGGCATGAAGTTCACCCTGAGCTGGCTCCAGGAGCATCTGGAGACGACCGCAGACCTCGACACGATCGTCGAGGCGCTGACCCGTGTCGGTCTCGAGGTCGAAGGCGTGGAGAATCCGGGCGAGAAGCTCGCTGCCTTCAAGGTGGCGAAAGTGCTGACCGCTGCCCCGCACCCCCAGGCCGACAAGCTCCAGGTCCTCACCGTCGACGCCGGCGAGGGCCCGCTTCAGGTCGTGTGCGGCGCGCCCAACGCGCGCGCCGGCCTGGTCGGCGTGTTCGGCCTGCCCGGCGCGGTCGTGCCGTCCAACGGCATGGTGCTGAAGGTCGCGGCGATCCGCGGCGTCGAATCGAACGGCATGATGTGCTCCACGCGCGAGCTAGAGCTGGGCGAGGATCATGACGGCATCATCGAGCTGCCCGAAGACGCGCCGATCGGCACCGCATTCCCGGATTATGCCGGCCTCAACGATCCGGTGATCGACGTCGCCATCACGCCCAATCGCCAGGATTGCATGGGCGTGCGCGGCATCGCGCGCGATCTCGCTGCCGCTGGCCTCGGCACGCTCAAGCCGCTGAAGGTCGATCCGGTGGCGGGCGAAGGTCCCGGCCCCGACGTGCGCACCGACGACACGGATGGCTGCCCGGCATTCTTCGGCCAGACCGTCGCCGGCGTCACCAATGGCGAGGCGCCCGACTGGATGCGCCGGCGCCTCGTCGCGATCGGGCAGAAGCCGATCTCGGCCCTGGTCGACATCACCAATTATATGTCGGTCGATCTCGGCCGCCCGCTGCACGTCTATGATCGCGCCAAGCTGTCGGGCGGCCTCGTCGCGCGCCGGGCAAAGGCGGGCGAGACCGTGCTCGCGCTCAACGGCAAGACCTATGCACTCGACGAGACCATGACGGTCATCGCCGACGATGCCCATGTCCATGACATCGGCGGCATCATGGGCGGCGAGGAATCGGGCGTGTCGGCGGAAACGACCGACGTGCTGGTAGAATGCGCGTTCTTCGATCCCGACCATATCGCCCGCACCGGCCAGAAGCTGGGGCTGACCAGTGATGCCCGCGCCCGGTTCGAGCGCGGTGTCGATCCAGCCTTCCTCGAAGACGGCCTGGCCATCGCCACCCGGCTCGTGACCGACATTTGCGGCGGCACGGCCAGTAGCGTGACACGCGCCGGCACCCCGCCGGTGACGCCGCGCGTCATTGCCTATGACACCAACCGCGCCGAGACGTTGGGCGGCCTCGCCATCGCGCCCGACCGGCAAAAGACGATCCTCGAAAGCCTCGGCTTCGCGGTCGATGCCGGCTGGAACGTGACGGTGCCAAGCTGGCGCCGCGACGTGGACGGCTCGGCCGATCTGGTCGAGGAAGTCATCCGCATCGAGGGCATCGACAAGGTCCCGCCGGTTCCGCTCGATCGCATCCCCGGCGTCGCCACGCCGACGGCCACGCCCGAGCAGAAGCTCGAACGCCGCGCCCGCCGCGCGGCCGCCGCGCGCGGCCTCAACGAGGCGGTGACGTGGAGCTTCCTGTCCGAGGCCGAAGCCGCGCCGTTCGGCGGTGGCGCATGGAGCCTCGCCAACCCGATCAGCGAGGACCTCAAGGTCATGCGCCCGTCGCTGCTCCCCGGCCTGCTCGCCGCAGCCGAGCGCAATTTGAAGCGCGGTGCGCAGACCGTGCGCCTGTTCGAGATCGGCCGCCGCTATCTGGCTGACAAGGAACGCCCGACGCTCGGCGTGGTCCTCGCCGGCGAAGGCCGCCCGCGCGGCTGGCAGCAGGGCAAGGCCGTCCCGTTCGACGCGTTCGATGCCAAGGCGGAGGCGCTCGCGCTGCTCGCCGCGGCCGGCGCCCCGGTGGAGAATCTCCAGGTCATGGGGCCAATTGACGAAGCGTCGGGCGATGCCTGGCATCCCGGCCAGTCCGGCACCCTGCGCCTCGGCCCGAAGACGGTGCTCGCCGCCTTCGGCATGGTCCACCCGCTCACCGCCCGCGCTTTCGATCTCGACGGTCCGGTCGCCGCGGTCGAGCTGTATCTCGATGCGATCCCCGGCAAGCGCTCGGCCGGCTTCATGCGCCCGGCCTATGCGCCGCCCGCGCTGCAGGCCGTGCGCCGCGACTTCGCGTTCCTCGTGCCCGTCGATCTCGGCGCCGATTCGTTGCTCCGCGCCGTGAAGGGCGCGGACAAGGCGGCGATCACTGGCGTGCGGCTGTTCGACGTCTTCACCGGTCCTGGCGTCGACGAGGGCCAGAAGAGCCTTGCGCTCGAAGTCACGCTCCAGCCCGGTGAGAAGAGCTTCACCGACGAGGAACTGAAGGTCGTCGCCGACAAGGTCGTGGCGGCGGCGACAAAGCTGGGGGCGGTGTTGCGGGGCTGAAGCATCTGGCTAAGCGAGGCCTGTTTCCCTCTTCCGTTCGTTTCGAGCGAAGTCGAGAAACAGGCCTCATAGTCAGGCTTCTCGACTTCGCTCGAAGCGAACGGAGGTTTTGTGACGGATCTGATCGACATCGCCTCGTCGGGCCTCTCCGCCGCGATCAACCCGTTCGGCGCCGAACTCACCCATCTCCGCGACGCCGAAGGCCGGGAGCTGATGACCGATGCCGATCCGGCCTTCTGGACCGGCCACGCCCCGATCCTTTTCCCGATCGTCGGCCGCCTGAACAATGATGTGCTCCGCATCGACGGCACCGACTATCCGATGAAGCAGCACGGCTTCGCCCGCCGCATGCCCTTTACGGTGTTGGAACGGGCGCCAGACCGCGCCGTTTTCCGCCTCACGGACTGCGAAGAAACCCGCGCCGCCTATCCCTTCGCCTTCGCGCTCGACCTGGCCTACGTGATCGCTGGCACGACGCTTCACATCGAGGCCTGCATCGAAAATCGCGGAGGCGCTTCCATGCCGGCGAGCTTCGGCTGGCATCCGGCCTTTGCCTGGCCGCTACCCTATGGCGAGCCGCGCGAGGCGCATCACATCCTGTTCGACAGCGATGAGCCCGATTCGCTCAAGCAGATCGTTCCCGGTGGCCTGATCGGCAACATTCCGCGCCCGTCGCCGCTCGACGGGCGCATCCTCGCGCTGCGCGACAATCTCTTCACCGACGATGCACTGATCTGGGATCCGGTCCAATCGCGCCAGGTCACCTATGGTGCGCCGATCGGCGCACAGCTCGACATCGCCTTTCCCGACACCGCAAAGCTCGGCATCTGGACCAAGCCCGGCGCGTCCTTCCTCTGCATCGAGCCATGGCACGGCATCGCCGACCCCGAAGGCTATACCGGGGAGCTCCGCGACAAGCCCGGCGTCTTCGAGATCGCGCCCGGCGACAGCTGGACATGCGCACTGGGCGTGACGTTGCGCCCCTGACCCGCTAGGGGCGCTGCGATGACTGGAATTTCCGACCGCCGCACCTTCGCGATCATCTCGCATCCCGACGCGGGCAAGACGACGCTCACTGAAAAGCTGCTCTATTTCGGCGGCGCGATCCATCTCGCCGGCGAGGTGAAGGCGCGAGGCCAGAACCGGCGCGCCCGCTCGGACTGGATGAAGATCGAGCAGCAGCGCGGCATCTCGGTCACCTCCTCGGTGATGACCTTCGAGAAAGACGGCCTGACCTTCAACCTGCTCGACACGCCGGGCCATGAGGATTTCTCGGAAGATACCTATCGCACCCTGACCGCGGTCGATTCGGCGGTGATGGTGATCGACGCCGCGCGCGGCATCGAGGCCCAGACCCGGAAACTGTTCGAGGTCTGCCGCCTGCGCTCGGTGCCGATCATCACCTTCGTCAACAAGGTCGATCGCGAGGGCCGCGATCCGTTCGAGCTGCTCGACGAAGTCGCCGACATCCTGCAGCTCGACGTCTGTCCGATGAGCTGGCCCGTCGGCATGGGCAGCGATTTCGAGGGCGTGTACGATCTCTACGCCAATACGCTGAGCCAGCCCGAAGGCCCGTCGCGCGAATTTATGGGCAAGCCGCTGCGTTTCACCGGACTGGACGATCCCGCGCTGGCCAAGGTCCTTTCCGAGGATGGCCTGCAGAAATTGCGCGACGAGGCCGAACTGGCGCAGGGCGGCTATTCCACCTTCGATCCGGCGGCCTATCGCCGCGGCGATCTCACCCCGATCTATTTCGGCTCGGCGCTGAAGGATTTCGGCGTGGCCGAACTGATCGGCGCGCTCGGCCAGCATGCGCCGGGCCCGCGGCCCCAGCCGGCCCAACCCGACGCGATCGCGCCGGACTATGCCGAAGTCACCGGCTTCGTGTTCAAGGTCCAGGCCAATATGGACCCGAACCACCGCGATCGCATCGCCTTCATGCGGCTCTGCTCGGGCATTTTCAAACGCGGCATGAAGCTGACGCCGACGGGGCACGGCAAGCCGATCGCGATTCATTCGCCGATCCTGTTCTTCGCGCAGAATCGCGAGCTCGCCGACGAGGCGTTCCCGGGCGACATCATCGGCATCCCCAACCATGGCACGTTGCGGGTCGGCGACACGCTCAGCGAAAAGGCGACGATCCGCTTCACCGGCCTGCCCAATTTCGCCCCCGAAATCCTGCGCCGCGTCGCGCTCAAGGATCCGACCAAGACCAAGCAGCTTCGGAAAGCGCTCGACGACATGGCGGAGGAGGGCGTGACTCAGGTCTTCTATCCGGAGATCGGGTCGAACTGGATCATCGGTGTGGTCGGCCAGCTTCAGCTTGAAGTGCTGCTGTCGCGCCTCGACGCCGAGTACAAGGTCGATGCCGGGCTGGAGATGGCGCCGTTCGACACCGCCCGATGGGTCTCGGCCGAGAATCCCGCCGACCTCAAGGCGTTCATGGATCTCAACCGCTCCTCCATGGCCAAGGACCGCGACGGCAACCCGGTCTATATGGCGAAGACGGCCTGGGACGTGGGGTACGTGGCGGACCGCTACCCCAAGGTAAAATTCGCCGCGACGCGCGAGCGGTAGGCCTCAAGCAGAACGTCACCCCGGCCTTGTGCCGGGGTCCATCGTGCATCAGGCGCCGCGTGTCGTCATAAGGGGCAATGCTCGCCGAGACACGGATGCCGGAACAAGTCCGGCATGACGAACTGGGTCAGTCGACCCAATCCTTGCGCAGCGGCTTCGCCGCCAGCCACATCAGCAGCGCCGCCACCAGATACAGCACCAGCCCGATCAGCATCGAATAACGCAGCGCCTCGTCCCCGAACCGCCTGGTCAGCCCGTCGGACAAAGCCCCCAGCGCAAAGCTCCCAGCTCCCAGCCCGATCAGATTGTTGATGAACAGGAAGCTCGCCGACGCCGTCGCCCGCATGTGCGGCGGCACGAGATGCTGGACGGCGGTGATCACCGGCGCCAGCCAGACATAGGCCAGCGCCTGGGGCACCAGGAAGAAAAGGAACGCCGCCGTCACCGACGACGACAGGATGCCCGCGGCGAACAGCGGCACCGCGATGACGAAGGCGATCGCCGGCGCCCGCGCATAGGCAGCTCGGTCCTTCGTGCCGAACCTGTCGCCGATCATCCCGCCGAGCAGCACGCCCGGCACGCCACCGAGCAGCAGGATCGCGCCGTAGAAATAGGACACGTCCTGCAACTCGAGATGGAAGCTCCGCTTGAGCAACGAGGGCAGCCAGAAGGCGAGACCGTAGCCGAGCATCGAGCTGGCCGAGGCCCCGAAGGCAAGCAGCCAGAAGCTCGGCTTGCGCGCCAGGATCGCGAACACGCGCCGCACCGGCTCGGTTGCGGCGACGGTCCGGTCGCGCACCGGCTCACGCACCAGCAGGCGGAACAGCGGTGCGATCGCCACGCCCGCCAGCCCGACGACGACGAATGCCGCCCGCCAGTCGACCGTCGTCGCGATATAGCCGCCGAGCAGCACGCCCGCCGCCGATCCCAGCGGAATGCCCAAGGAATAAACTGCCAGAGCCCGCGCCCGGCTCTCCGGCGGAAAGGTATCGGCGATTACGGCGTAGGAAGGCGCGACACCCCCGGCCTCGCCCACGCCGACACCGAGCCGCGCGCCGAACAATTGCGCGAAATTCCCCGCCCAACCGCAGAGCGCGGTGAACCCGCTCCACACCCCTAGGCTGATCGTGATCGTCCAGGTTCGGCTGGTCCGGTCGGCGATCCAGGCAAGCGGGATAGCGAGGGTCGAATAGAGCAGGGCAAAGGCCAGCCCGCCCAGCACGCCGAGCTGCGTATCGGTCAGGCTCAGCTCCGCCTTGATCGCCGGCACCAGGATGCTGAAGATCTGCCGGTCGACGAAGTTGAAGGTGTAGACGAGCAGCAGCATCGCCAGCGCCAGCGCGCGATATCCGCGGGATTGGGTGTCGGTCATCGATCGCCTTTGCACCTGAAATGACGAGACCGGACGCTCTGTGCCGAGCGCCCGGTCCCGATGCCGTCTATCGTCGCGCGGTTCAGAACTTCACGGCCAGGGTCCCGAAGATCTGCCGCGGATTGCCGTAAAAGGCGGTGGCGATGCCTTCCTTGCCCAGGGTCGGCACATAGGGCCCGTTCGGCACCGGCACGTTCGTCGCGCTGATCGGGTTACCCGCAATGTCGGTGCGGATATATTGGTAGCCCGCCGTCTTGTAGTGCTTGTTGGTCAGGTTCTTGCCGTGGATGCCGATCGAATAGCGCCCGCGCTCGCCAAAGCTGTAGGTCAGATGCGCGTCCCACAAGGTATAGGCCGGCTGGTCGAGGAACGGGCTCGCCGTCTCGAACTGATGTGTCAGGCTGCGATAGGAAACGACGGTCGACGCATTGACCGTGCCCGAACCGACCGGGACGCTGGTGCCGAGCGTGCCCGACAGGGTCCAGTCGGGCGTGTTCTGGAACACGCGGACAGCGGCGACGTCAGTGCCGGTCGGGCCGATGAACGTCTTGTACTTGGCGTCCATATAACCGAGCGTGCCGGCGAAATAGATCGACGATCCCGGCCCGGCAAAGTCGCGCGCCAGCGTGGCGTTGGTCTCGAGCTCGACGCCCTTGATCGTCGCCTTCGCCGCGTTGGTGGTGATGCCGCAGAAGGACTGGACGCCGCCGATTACGCAGCCGACCGATCCCGGCACCTGCACATCGCTGTAATCGGAATAGAAGCCGTCCAGCGCCCAGGTCAGCCGGCGGTCGAATGCCGCGCCCTTCCAGCCGATCTCATAGGTCTTCACCACCTCGGGGTCGAAGGAGAGATAATCGTAGATGTCCTGATAGGTCCGGCCAACCGCCGGGTTGGCGATCGGCGACGAGGTGCCCGATCCACGCGGGTCGAAACCGCCGCCCTTGAAGCCCTCCGAATAGGACGCATAGAGCATATGGCCTTCGACCGGCTTGAAGCTGAGCGATGCGCGGGGGGTAAAGCGCTTGAACGTCGCCTTGCCGCGGAAATCCGTGGAGGGGGCGCCGACGATGGTCGGGTTGCCGCCAAATTCGGCGCTCTGGCCAAAATAGCTCGCCTTGAACACATAGGACTGGCGTTCGTCCCAGGTATATCGGCCGCCCAGCGACAGGCTGATCTGCGGCGTGAAATCATAAGTGAAGTCGCCATAGATCGAGCTGGTCTCGGTGCGGACATCGCCCTTGGTATTGGCGTTGAAGTTCGCGAGCGTCGTCGACAGCAGCACGTCGAAGGTCGTGCTCGCCTTGGCGCCGAGATAATAATAGCCGATCAGGCCGTTCAGCTTCTCGCTCTTGTAATGGAGCTGGAATTCCTGGCTGGTCTGCTCGTTGCGATAGACCGCGGGCACATCCACATCGACCGCGGGCAGCGCGTCGAAATCGATCGGCGTCAGCGACTTGTCCTTGCGCCAGGCGCTGATGCTGCGCAGCGTCAGATGGTCGGTCAGGTCGGCCGTCACCGCCATCGACAGGCCGCCGGCCTCGATGTCGTTCCTTGGATTGTTGAGCCCGGCGCGCGTGTCATAGACGTTGGATTGCACCGGCGCGCCCGACAACAGGCCCGGGATCAGGCGATACCCGTTGCGCGCGTTCGACTTGTCATGCGTGTAATCGCCGGTGATCCGGACGAACAGGCGCGAATCCGGCGAGTTGAACTCGACGGTGCCGCGGCCGGCCCAGATATCCTTGTTGTAATTGTCGATGTTCAGGTTGGTGTTCTGGCCGAAGCCACCGCGCGACAGCCGCGCGCCCGACACGCCGACCTTCAGCATGTCGCCGATCGGGGTGGAAACGCTGACGATGCCGTCGGCCTGGTCATAGGAGCCATAGGTGGCCTTCAGGCTTGCCTCGAAATGGTCGGGCAGCTTCTTGGTGACGTATTTCACCGCGCCGCCGATCGTGTTGCGGCCGTACAGCGTGCCCTGCGGTCCGCGCAGGATCTCGATCCGGTCGACGTCATAGATGTCGAGCACCGCGGCCTGCGGGCGGTTGAGATAGACATCGTCGAGATAGATGCCGATGCCCGCCTCGAAGCCGGGGACCGGGTCCTGCTGGCCCACGCCGCGGATGAAGGCGGCGAGCGTGGAGTTGGTGCCGCGCGCGTCCTTCAGCGTGGTGTTGGGGGTGATGTTCTGCAGGTCGGTGAGATCGAGCGCGCCGTTGCGCTCCAACTTCGCCGCCGAAAAGGCGGTCACCGCGACCGGCACGTCGAGCAGCGTCTCTTCGCGGCGGCGGGCCGTGACGACGATGTCGGCATCGTCGCCGGGCGCTTCGGCTGCCTGGGTCTGGTCCGCCGGCGCATCCTGCGCCATGGCGGGCGCGGCCGTCAGCGCGGCGATCGCGGCGCCGGCATTGAGCAGCGTGCGCATGGAATAATGGCGTGTCATGAAGATCTCCCCTCCTGCGGCGCCGCTTGCATGCGCCCGGTCTGTTACCGGGTTGTGCGCCAGTCGAAGGCGCTATACTGAAACATGAACCAGGTTTCAACTTGGGAATGGGAGGGAGCCGCAAATGGCGGGTGAGCGTGGCCAACCGGCAACGGTCGGGACTGGCGTCGAGGCCAGGGATCAGACAGGTCTTTCAAGGGGCGATACCGCGCTGGCGGCCAGCGAGGGCAAGGCCCCGCGCACCGAGCGTGGGCGCAAGACGCTGCGTTCGATCCTCGACGCCGCCGCCATCGAGTTCGGCGAAAAGGGATTCCACGAGGCCTCGATCAGCGGCATCACACGCCGCGCCGGCGTCGCGCTGGGCAGTTTCTACACCTATTTCGATTCGAAGGACGCGGTGTTCCGCGCGCTGGTGCGCGACATGTCGGATCAGGTGCGTGACTTCGTCGCCCCGGCGATTCGCGCCGCGCCCGACCAGATCGCGGCCGAGCGCGCCGGTCTCCGCGAGTTCATCGCCTTCGTGCGCGGCCACAAGGAAATCTACCGGATCATCGACGAATCCGAATTCGTCGATCCGGAAAGCTTTCACCTCCATTATGCGGTCACCGCCGATCGCATCGCCGCCCGGCTCAAGGCGGGGGCGGCGCGCGGCGAAATCCGTGCCGACGTGTCGGAAGTCCATGCCTGGGCGATCATGGGCATGAACGTGTTCCTCGGCCTGCGCTACGGCGTGTGGGAAGACGATGCCTCGCCCGATCAGGTCGCCGACTCGGTCGCCGAGATGCTCGCCAGGGGCATAGGAGTCGCCCGAGGGTAGACAGCCTGCCTCGCCAACCCTGAACCCACCGGCCGGCACGCGCCGAGCCGGACCTCAACGCTGCCGGTCGAAACGATCGCGCAGACGGTTGATCCGGTCGATCGAGTGGCGCAGGTCATCTTTGCCGCTCGCCCAGGACAACAGCACGGCAAGCTTGCTGCGCCAGATCGTTCGGAAGCGGATGGCGTAGCAACGCAGGTCGCCCCACAGGCCCTGGTCGGGCCTGCCATAACGACCCCGTACCTCGAGCCTCGGCGGGACGAGTCCGCGCAGCAGGGCCGCACCCCGGACTTGCCACCCGGCGCCGCTCGCCAGCGCCTGGCCGAGCCGCGCCCCGGCAATGGGCATGATGGCCGGAAAGCTGCCGAGCGAGGCGGCTGTCTCGGGCAGCAGTGCCGCGAGCGCCGGATCGGGAACGCTGTCCCAGTGACGGGCCATGGGCGCTCCGAGCATTTGCTCGACGAGGTGAAGTGTCGCCGTGACCGTCTCATACAGTCCCCAGGCCGCGGCACGCTCCTGGATGACACGCCAGTCAAGCGGCAGGGCGGGGCAGTCCGCCAGTTCGGCGATATCCCACAGGCTCGTCAGCGGCACCTCGAAAACATGGTGCTGCAGATGCAGGCAGAGGTGCAGGAACAGATCTTCCGACGCCATCACCCGTGCGCCGTCGGGAAGGGCGGAATGAGGCAGACTGCGCGACCAGACCCCGTCCATGTCGATCGCAGAGTCCAGCCGCCCACCGGCAAGCCGCCAGTGGAGCTCGAACGGAAGCCCCGATCCGCCCGGTGGCGCGTAGATCAGATGGTGTTGCCAGTCGATCGCGCGCATCGCGTCGTCGGGCACCGCGCCAGCGGTGAAACCGCGTGCGATGAGCCAGGCGTGACAGGCCATCGCATCCTCGTCTTTGACGAGGAAGTCGACATCGCCCATCTGGCGGTGCCCGGGATTGGCATAGAGCCGGTCGGCAAGGTCGATGCCCTTGAGCAACAGCATCGGGCGCCCGGTCGCCGCAATGGCCTCGCCGATCAGCGCGCGCGCCTGCATGGTCCGCGCCGCCACCCCCATGCCATGCGCGCGCAGCCGCGCGGCGACCGGAGCCGGGGGGCGCAGAGACGCACGACGCAGCCGCCGCGCAAGCAGCGACAGGCCGACATCCCGCTCGGCCTGTGCAAGTAAGCCAGGCCATTCCTCCTGTGTCAGCGCGGCCAGGCGGCTGTCGCCCGCGGCATCCCAGCGCAGGCAGCCGAGCAGCGCGGCTGCCTCGTCATGGCGGGTCATGACGTTCAGGCCTCGATGCGGATCAGCGCCTCGTCGGCCAGCTCCTGGATAAAGGCGCTGACGTCCTTGGCGATCCGGTCCGCATCGGCGCGATATCGCGGGGCCAGCGCAGCGCAAAGGTCGCCGACCGTGATTGGCTCGGCGATCCGCTCCCAGATGTCCCGACCGATCTCGTCGAGCCCGACATAGCGTCCGGTCGCGATGTTGAGGATGACGATGTCGTCGTCCACGGGCGTGGCGGGCAGCGCTGAATCGCGCACGACGATCGTCCCCGGCCCGATCGGCCGCGATTGGCTGGACATAGTGACAAGACCCCCGGTTATTCTTCCATATGGTTCTGTGTGTCCGGGGGAATCCGCCCCGTCATCACAGCATTCATGACATGATTGCGTCGAGCACCGCGCTCATCGTCCAGTTCGTCCGAGGCCGCCTGACGCGCAACATCTCGACGCTCCGCAGGGCCTGGCCGACAAGCATCGCGCGCGCCGCGACCGTCTCGGCCAGATAGGGGCCGTAGACGCTCTCCATCAGAAGCGGCAGCTTACCGCGTCCGGTCACCCGCGCGACCTCTATGCCGGGCGAGTGCGCGCATTCGAGATGGACGATCCGGCGGAGCCTGCGCGGCGGCCTGACCGGTTCGACAAGCGCCGGCACCGGCATCTTCATCCGGTGCCACGGATTGCGGGGGAGACCTCGCGTGTCCAGGTCGAGCGCTTTCGACGATTCCTCGAAAAGATGGACGTGGCGCGCGCCGGCGGGAACGTCGATCGAATCCTTCCCGTCGAGCCGAAGTGCGCTGACATCGTCGGTCTGCAACGGCCAGCCAAGCTGGGTCAGCGCCGCGGCGGTCGTCGATTTGCCCGCGCCCGAATCGCCGCACAGCAACACCACTCCATCCGGCGACACCACGCCCGAGGCATGGAGCACGAACATCTCGCGCTGACGCAGCAACGCCGCCATCATCGGGTTCAGCAGGATGTGCCGGAAGAGCGATTCCTCGCACTGCGGTCCGCGCTGGAAAAGGAGGGTGGTGCCGCCTTCGGCGAGGAACCGTCCGGCCGCGCCGGCCCGCATCAGATAGCGGGTCTGCGACGTCTCGTGCGCCGGGTCGCGGAACCTCGCGTCGATCAGCGTCTCCGGTACGGGGCCCTCGTGCACGATGACATCAGGCACCGCTCCGGGGGCGGCGCGCGGAAATTCGTCGCACGCGAAGGGCAGCGACAGCACCAGTCCATGCGCAAGGTGGAGGTGGCTCATGCGTCGCGACCGCCTCGATAGTCAGTGCCGAAGCCGTTGACGAACAGTCCGGCCATCAACCCGCGCAGGAGCAATGTTCCGCCAAGGTCGAGCGCCCTGCGGCTGTCCTCGGTCTGCATCAGTCGCCAGACCTCGCGCATCTTTGGCAGATCGACATAGCCGGCGCCGGGGCCATGCTCGATCTCGGCCAGTGCGTCTTCGACATCGCCGGCGACCTGTCGCAGCCGTGGGACCAGATCGCCCGATTGGCGGCCGATCGAGCGGTTGAGGCGGACTTCGTCGGGAAGCCGGCCCTTCATCGCCTCGCGTACCAGCCAGCGACCCATGCCGGTCTCGGGATCGACATAGGCCGAATCGGGGATCGACAGGCAGAATTCGAGCAGTCTCGGGTCGGCGGTTGGATCAGTGATCGCGATGCCCGCGGCCGCGCCAAGCTCGGCCTGCATCGCTCCGGCCTTGAGCGCGCCGGGCCGGATCAGTCTGAGGCGTTGCGCAAGCGCGGGCAGATAGGGGCCTTCGGAAGGATCGTCGCCGCGCTGCTCATCGAGCCGGATCCGGTCCGCGAAGTCGCTTCGGATCGCCGAGGTGGGATGGCCGGGGCGGGCGCGGAGCCGACGATAGGCGCGCTCGGCGGGCCAGGGCAGCGCGCGCCGCAGCCGCAGCTTCGCCATCTCCACGGCCCGTCCGCGGTCCATCTGGCGCCACAGCGGCATGGATGTCGGGTCACCGTCCCACGACATGCCGCCATTGCCCATCTGGCCGAGCAGCAGCACGCCGTTGCCGTCCCGCGCGGCGGTGCGGAACAGTTCGAGCATCCAGAAAAATCCGGGGGCCGCGTGTTCCGGTTCGCGCGTGATCGCCAGTGCCTCGCGCAGCGCGCCGACCGGAGAGACGTCGGCCGCGTCGATCCGCGTGAGGTCGATCGTCCCGCCAGAGCGCGCGGTGGCCGACGCCAGGGCACCTTCGTCGCCGATACTTTGCCCGACATAGGGGCGTGGATCATGGGCCGGTGTCGAAACATAGGCCGATAGCCGGCGCCCGTCGCTGGCCAGCATCGGCGCGGCGGTCACCGCTACGGAGCCGGAATCCAACCCGCCGCTCAGCGTTGCTGCGACCGCACCATGCGGCGGCAGGCGGTCCCGCACCGCCTGATCGAGCAGTTCGCGCATCCGCGCGGCATAATCTTCGCGCCGCGGCAGGCGCGTTTCCGGAGTGTCCTCCAACCGCCAATAGCAATGGCTGTCGATCCGGTCCGGCGTCACGGACAGGTGATGCGCGGGAGGTAGTCGGGCGATCGACCGATCCGCGGTCCGTTCGCCATGATAAGCGAACCAGGAGACGAGCACCTGCGCCAGATACAACTCGTCGATCACGGAGGGAGCGAGGTCGAGCGCGAGCAGGTCGGCGCGCGACGATGCGAAGGCGAAGATGTGCGGCGCGGCGTGATAATAGAGCGCGGTACTGCCGAACCGGTCGCGTGCGAGCAGCAGGCGGCGCTCGCGCGGGTCCCACATGGCGGCGCTCCAGTCGCCCTGGATCCGCACGCTCGCAGCGGCACCCCAACGCGCGAAAGCGGCGTGCAAAAGCGTCGCATCACATGGCTGGCCCGGACCGACGCCGAGCGCGTGCGCCAGTTCCTGCCGGTTGTGTACCGTACCGTCGCTAACGATGGCGCGCGGCGTGGCCGGATCGGCCACGGCCGTACCCCAGAGTGTCACCGCCGCGTCGGCCCAGGCGGGGGCGCCGCGCCGTCCGCGGCCGATCGCCTCAAGGCGAGGGCGCTGGGAAAGCCCGGTTTCTTTGCGCAGGAAGTAGCCGAAGAGCGCTGACATCGCGGCGGCGCTAGCCGATCGACTCGGCGCTTGCGAGGGCAAAGGGGCTTCAATATCCGCGGCGCGGTATTTTTGGGTAACTGTCTTGGCCAGGTGCCCGGGGCACATGCTTGATGCCGGAAAACAAACATGATTTAGGCTCGTGCCGAGGGGCTGGCTGCCTTCACGTGATGGCAGGCACGCGCATCGTTCTGCAGGAAAGGGGAAAGGCCAATGCCAACGGTTCCGATCAACGACGAGATTGCCCGGGACGCCCAGCGCGCGTGGCACCGCCCGACCCTGGTCTCCCACGCGATCGAAGAGACGACGCTGGGCAAGCTCGGCTCGGACTTCGACGGAGTCGCCCAGCCCGCTCTGTTCGACGGCTGACAGGCGTCGGGACGGCTTTGGCCGGTCCGTCTTGTGCGAACGCGGCGGATATCACGACGGAGCGGCGGTTCGCGCGGCCAGCTTCGGCTGAGCGGCTTCGATATCCGCGGCACGGCATTTTCGGGTAACTGTCTCGGCCAAGTGCCTGGGAGAGGTGCTTGATGCCCGAAAACAAACATGGTTTAGGCTCGTGCCAAGGGGCTGGCTGCCGTCGCGTCGTGGCAGGCACCCGCATCGTTCTGCAGGAAAAGGGGACGGCCAATGCCGACGGTTCAGATCAACGACCAGATTGCCCAGGACACCCAGCGCGCGTGGCACCGCCCGACCCTGGTCTCCCATGCGATCGAAGAGACGACGCTGGGCAAGATCGGCTCGCAGTTCGACGGACCCGCCATGCCCGCCGTGTTCGACGGCGAATAGGCGCGGGGCGGCTTTTGGCGGCCCGTCCCATGCGAGCGCGGTGTAGGGTAGCGCCGGGCGCAACGGCATGATGACGCGCGGCTCGATTCAACGCCACGAATCGTCATGGCAGCGTGGCACGGTCGGGATTCAGGCCGGAACCGCGATCCGCTTTTTCTCATCGTCAGCTTTGTTGGATGGTTTTCCGCCCGATTCACGCGCGGAAACCGCTCTTGTTCCGCTGTTCCGCGTCCGTTTTTCCGCTGTTACGCGATAACCGGGAAAGTGCGCTCAACCCGTTGAAAAGCAGCGCCGAATCCGGGTGCGGAATCCAACATAACAGCGGAAAAAAGCGGACGGAAATGCCGGGTCGTGTTGGATCGAACGACCCTGCTCAGGCGCGGCTCGAATCGTCCGCCAGCGCGTCGGCAAGCGAGTCGCGCACCGAGCGGATCGCGTCGATATCCGCGCCGCCGGTCGCCCGGGGCGATGCCGGCGCGCGCTTGCGCTCGTCGGACAACAGCTTCTGCACGCCGCGGATCGTATAGCCTTCCTGGTTGAGCAGGCTGTTGATCCGCGCCACCAGCGCGACGTCCTCGGGCCGGTAATAGCGGCGCTTGCCGGCGCGCTGCAGCGGCCGGAGCTGCGGAAAGCGCGTTTCCCAATAGCGCAGGATATGCTGGGGCAGGCCGGTCTCGCTGGAAAGCTCGCCGATCGTCCGGAACGCGCCGGCCGCCTTGTCGGGCATGCCGGCCATGATGGGGTCAGCCCGCGCTGACGATGCGGTCGCGCATCATTTGACTGGCGCGGAAAGTCAGCACGCGGCGGGGCGCGATCGGCACTTCGACGCCGGTCTTGGGGTTGCGGCCGACGCGTTCGCCCTTGTCGCGCAGCACGAAGGTCCCGAAACCGGAGATCTTGACGTTCTCGCCCTTCGACAGCGCCTCGCACATATGACCGAGAATCTGCTCGACCAGCTTGGACGAATCAGCCCGGGACAGCCCCACCTGATGGTGCAGCGCCTCGGCCAGATCAGCTCTTGTCAACGTGCCCGCAGGTGCCATTCGCTACCCTCCCCCGAGTGGTAAGAACTTAACCTAACACAATGAGGGAGCGGACGGAAAGGGCTTTGTTACACTCTGAGAACGGCGTCCGATCCTATAGGCTATAGCCTGACGACGGCGGCGCCCCAGGTGAAGCCGCCGCCCATCGCCTCGAGCACGATCAGCTGGCCCGGCCTGATCCGCCCGTCGCGTACCGCCGTGTCGAGCGCGAGCGGCACCGAGGCTGCCGAGGTGTTGGCATGCTGGTCGACGGTGACGACCACCTGCGCGGGATCTAGCCCGAGCTTGCGCGCGGTCGCGTCGAGGATCCGGGCATTGGCCTGGTGCGGCACGACCCAGTCGACATCGGCTGATTCAAGGCCGGCGGCGGCAAGTGTCTCGGTCATCACCGCGGCCAGATTGACGACGGCGTGGCGGAATACTTCGCGCCCCTTCATCCGCACCTTGCCGACGGTGCCGGTGGTGGAAGGGCCGCCATCGACATAGAGCAGCTCGTTGTGGCGCCCATCGGCATGGAGGCGGGTCGCGAGGATGCCGCGCGCGCCATGGCCCTCTTCTCCCTCGAGCACGATCGCGCCGGCGCCATCGCCGAACAGCACGCAGGTGGTGCGGTCTTCCCAGTCGAGGATACGGCTGAACGTCTCGGCGCCGATCACCAGTGCGCGGCGCGCGGCGCCGGCCCGGATCATGCTGTCGGCGACCTGCACCGCGTAGAGGAAGCCGGAACAGACCGCCGCGACGTCGAACGCCACGCAGTCGTTGATGCCCAGCATCGCCTGCACCTTGGTGGCGGTCGCCGGGAAGGTCTGGTCGGGCGTCGCGGTGGCGAGCACGATCAGGTCGATCTCCTGCGCGGTGCGGCCGGCCGCGGCCAGCGCCGCCTTGCACGCGTCGGCGGCCAGCGTGCCCGTCGTCTCGTCGGGGCCGGCGATATGGCGGAAGCGGATGCCGGTGCGCTCGACGATCCACTCGTCGGACGTGTCCACGGTCTCGGCCAGTTCTTCGTTCGACACGCGGCGCGCGGGCAGCGCTGATCCGGTGCCGGTGATGATCGATCGAATCACGCTGCCTTTGCCTCGAAATTCCCCAGGTCTTCGCTGATGCGCCGGGTCAGGTCGTCCCGCACCATCTTGGCGGCCGCGGCGATCGCGGTCGCCACGCCGAGCTCGTTGGCGCCGCCATGGCTCTTCACCACGATGCCGTTCAGGCCCAGAAAGACCGCGCCATTGTGATTGTTCGGGTCGAGATGGTGCCGCAGCAGCTCGGTCGCCGGCTTCGAGATCAGGAAACCGATCTTGGACCGGGTCGAGCTGCGAAAGGCGCGCTTGAGCAGGTCGGCGACGAATCGGGCGGTGCCTTCCGCCGTCTTCAGCGCGATATTGCCGGAAAAGCCGTCGCAGACGATGACGTCGACATCGCCGCGCGACAGCCGGTCGCCCTCGATGAAGCCAGTGAAGGTCATCGGCAGGTGAGTCGCATCGCGCAGCGCCTGGGCGGCGTCGCGAATCTCCTCGGTGCCTTTCTGGTCCTCGCTGCCGATGTTGAGCAGCGCGACACGGGGCGATTCGAGGTCGAGATTGGTACGCGCATAGGCCGCGCCCATGACGGCGAACTGGACGAGGTTGCGCGCGTCGCATTCCGTGTTGGCGCCTAGATCGAGCACGACCACGTCGTTTTCGCCGAGCGTCGGCAGCATCGCGGCCAGCGCGGGGCGGTCGATCCCGGGCAGCATGCGCAGCGACAGCTTGGCCATCGCCATCAGCGCGCCGGTATTGCCGGAGGAGACGGCGGCGCCGGCGCGGCCCTGCTTCACCATGTCGATGGCGACGCCCATCGACGTCGTCTTGGCGCGGCGAATAGCCTGGCTCGGCTTGTCGCTCGATCCGACGACCTCGGGGGCGTGGACGATCTCGCTATGCGCGGTCAGGTTGGGATGAGTCTTCAGGCCCTCGCGAATCTGCGCCTCGTCCCCGACCAGGATGAAGCGCATGTCCTCGAAGCGCCGGCGCGCACGCGCGACGCCGGCCAGCATGACGGCCAAACCTTCATCGCCGCCCATCGCATCGACGGCGATCCGGGAGCTGTTCGACACGCGGCTGGCCCCCTGTTGGACTGTCTGGCTCAGCCTTCGACCGAGACGATCTCACGGCCATTATAATGGCCGCACGATCCGCACAGGTTATGCGGACGCTTCAGTTCGCCACAGTTCGGGCACTCCTGGAAGGAGTCGATGCTGAGCGAGTCGTGGCTGCGGCGCATGCCGCGCTTGGACGGCGAAGTCTTTCTTTTGGGGACGGCCATTTCGGCGAAACCTTGTCTTGTCTGGGTCAATAGCGCGGTACGCCCGGAGGGACGCCTACGCAACCGACGCTTCCGTCAGCCGCGGTAGGCACCAGCGGCCGGACGCATCGCGAAGCGTGCGCCTATAGCGATTCGGGCGAGCGTTGCAAGCACGGCGAAGGGCTGGCACGCTCGCGCATCATATTCAGGGGGAGAGAGATAATGAATCCGATCATGCTGCCGATCACGCTCACGACGGCGGGGGCCGCCGCCCTGATCGCCTTGTGGCTGGCGCTCCGCACCGGGGGCGTGCGGCAAAAGGCCCAGGTCAGCATCGGCGACGGCGGCGACGCGGCGCTGATCTGCCGCATGCGCGCCCAGGCGAACTTCACGGAATATGCGCCCTTCATCGTGATCCTGATCGCGCTGATCGAATTCACCGCCGGCAGCTCGACCTGGCTCTGGGTGGCGAGCGTTGCGTTCCTCGTCGCCCGCATCCTCCATCCGCTCGGCATGGACGGCATGAAATATGGCCGCTCGATCGGGACCGGCGTCACCTTCCTGCTGCTGCTCGGCCTCGGCCTCTACACGATCAGCCTGCCGCTGATCGCCAAGCATGAGGCGAAGCCGACCGTGATCGAGACCGTCCCGGCGGCGGGATAAGAAGCCCTTGGCGTTGAGCCCTTCCCTTCAGGGGAGGGGCTGATCGTCAGGCCGCCATCGCCCGGTCGCTGACGAACATGTTGTGTTGCCGCTCATGGCCGAAATTGCTTGCCGGGCCATGGCCCGGGATGAACGCGGTGTCGTTGCCCAGCGGCCAGAGCTTCTCTACGATCGACCGCAACAGGTCCTGATGGTTGCCGAGCGGGAAGTCGGTGCGGCCGACCGATCCCTGGAACAGCACGTCGCCGACCAATGCCAGCTTCGACGGCGCGTGGTGGAAGACGACATGGCCGGGCGTGTGGCCGGGCGTGTGATAGACGTCGAGAACCACGTCGCCGACCGTCACCGTGTCGCCTTCGACCAGCCAGCGGTCCGGCTCGAACACGACGCCGCGAATACCGTAATTCCTGCCGTCCTCGTCGAGCCGCGCGATCCAGAAACGGTCCGCCTCGTGCGGCCCTTCGATCGGCACGCCATATTCCTCGGCCAGCGGCTTGGCCTCGCCGCAATGGTCGATATGGCCGTGAGTCAGGATGATCTTTTCGATCGTCACGCCGTGCTGGGTCGCCGCGGCGCGCAGCCTGGGCAGGTCGCCGCCCGGATCGACAAAGGCACCGCGCATCGTGGCGGTACACCAGATGAGCGAGCAGTTCTGCTGGAGCGGCGTGACCGGGACGATCGCCGCGCGAAGAGGGGGAAGAGCCATGGTGTCGAGGTAAGCCCGCCCGCGTCCGCGGGCAAGCGTGGGATATCCGCGTCCGCGGGCAGGCTTTAGTTACCGCCGTCTTACCCGCGTCTTCGGGAAGCACGGGCTTGCCGTCTCCGCCTCCCGGTTGCATTTGGCGGCTCCCTGATGCTTGCCCGTGAAACCGCCCCCTTCGTTCTGCTGGACGATGCCCGACTGGAAGCCGCGCCCGCGCGGCTCTATCGCCGGCCAGCGCGCGTGGTGGAGGCACGGACGATTGCGGAGGTCCTCCCGGCGCTCGACGCGCTCCGCGCGGCGCGGCATGCGGGCCTCCATGCCGCGGGTTTCGTCTCCTATGACGCGGGTGCCGCGTTCGAACCGGTGCTGGGCGCGCCGCGGACCGACGACCGGCCGCTTCTCTGGTTCGGCCTGTTCCATGATTATGCGGAGATTGCGCCAGGCGAGGTCGCCGCGCTGCTGCCGGATCCCGACGGCGCCTGGCTCGCTCCGCCCGAGCCGGGGATCGACCAGGTCCGATATGGCGAGCAGTTCGCCCGCGTGCTCGATCTGATCGCGGCCGGGGACGTCTATCAGGTCAATCTCAGCTACCGCGCGACCGTCCGCCATGCCGGCGACCCGCTTGCCCTGTACGCGCAGCTCCGCGCCCGCGCGCGCGCCGGATTCGGCGCGGTGATCGACACCGGGCAGGACATGCTGCTGTCGCTGTCGCCCGAGCTGTTCTTCGCGCTCGACGGTCGCCGCCTCACCTGCCGCCCGATGAAGGGCACCGTGAGGCGCGGCGCCACCCAGGCCGCCGACCGGGCGCTCGCCGCGGCGCTCAGCGCCGATCCGAAGCAGCGGGCCGAGAACCTCATGATCGTCGATCTGATGCGCAACGACCTGTCACGCATCGCCCGGCCGGGCAGCGTCGCCGTGCCGGCCCTGTTCACGGTCGAGACATATCCGACCGTCCATACCATGGTCTCGACTGTCACCGCCGATCTGGCCGAGGATCGCGACGCGCTCGACGTGCTGGCGGCGCTCTTCCCCTGCGGCTCGGTGACGGGAGCGCCGAAGATCCGCGCTATGCAGGCGATCGCCGAGGTCGAACGGGCCAGTCCGCCGCGGGGCGTCTATACCGGGGCCATCGGGCGGCTGGACGCGGACGGTGATGCGATGTTCAACGTCGCAATCCGGACTCTGGCGATCCGGCGCGGCGATGCGGCGGTGTCGCCGGCGCTATTCGGGGTGGGCGGCGGCATCGTCGCCGATTCGAAAGCACAGCAGGAATGGGACGAGTGCCTTGCCAAGGGTGATTTCCTGACCAGCCCCACCGCCTTCGATCTGATCGAGACCATGGCGTTCGATTCCGAAACGGGCATACCGCTGCTCGAACGCCATCTCGCGCGGATGAAGGCGAGTGCCGAGCTGTTCGGCTTCCCGTTCGATCGCCATGCGGTGCGCAACGAGCTCCAGGCCGCGACCTTCCGCCTGCGCAAGCCGCGCCGCGTCCGGCTGGTGCTCGCGAAAAGCGGCGCGGTCGCGATCGAGGTCTCGCCCATGCCTGCCCCGCCGGCGGAACCGGTCACGGTTGGCCTCGCGCCGTTGCCGGTCGATCCGTCCGATTTCCGGCTGCGCCACAAGACCAGCGACCGCGCCTTTTACGGCGCGCCACCGGCCGGCTGTTTCGACTCGCTGTTCCTCGACCCCGAAGGCCGGCTGACCGAGGGCGGATTCACCTCGGTCTTCGTCGAGCGCGAGGACGGCATGCTCGTCACCCCGCCGCTCGCGCGCGGTCTGCTGCCCGGCGTGCTGCGCGCCGAGCTGATCGCCACCGGCCGGGCGATCGAGGGCGATCTGACCGTCGCCGATCTCACCGGTCGCTTTTTTGTCGGAAATGCGCTGCGGGGGCTGATTCCCGCCATTGTTGCGGTTGCGAACGGAACCGGCCCGGGTCTATAGCCGCGCCGCTTCCAGACAAAGGCGCCCAATTCATGCAACCATCCGCCGCGCTCGCTCGAATCAAGCCCTCGCCCACGCTCGCGATCACCTCGCGCGTGCAGGAGCTGCAACGTGCGGGTGTCGACGTGATCGGCCTGGGCGCGGGCGAGCCCGATTTCGACACGCCCGAATTCATCAAGGAAGCCGGCATCCAGGCGATCCGCGACGGCAAGACGAAATACACCAATGTCGACGGCACGCCCGAGCTGAAGGCGGCGGTCGTCGCCAAGTTCCAGCGCGACAACGGCCTGACCTACACGCCCGACCAGATCACGATCAACGCCGGCGGCAAGCATACCCTGTTCAACGCGATGGTCGCGACGCTCGATACGGGCGACGAAGTGATCGTGCCCGCGCCCTATTGGGTGAGCTATCCGGACGTCGTGCTGTTCGCCGGCGGCACCCCGGTGTTCGTCGCGGCCGGTGCCGATCAGGGATACAAGCTTCGTCCCGAACAGCTCGAGGCGGCGATCACGCCGAAGACCAAATGGGTCATCATCAACTCGCCCTCCAACCCGACCGGTGCCGCCTATAGCGAGGCCGAGCTGAAGGCGCTGGGCGAGGTGCTGGAACGGCATCCGCATGTCTGGATCTTCGCCGACGACATGTACGAGCATATCGTGTTCGACGATTTCCGCTTCACCACCATCGCCCAGGTCTGCCCGTCGCTATACGAGCGCACCTTGACCGCGAACGGCTGCTCCAAGGCCTATGCGATGACCGGCTGGCGCATCGGTTTCGCCGGCGGCGCGCCCTGGCTGATCAAGGCGATGGCCAAGCTCCAGTCGCAATCGACCTCCAATCCCTGCTCGATCGCCCAGGCCGCGTCGGTCGCGGCGCTGACCGGCGACCAGGGCTTCCTCAAGGATCACGCCGCGCTGTTCCAGTCGCGCCGCGATCTGGTGGTGTCGATGCTCAACCAGGCGAACGGCATCACCTGCCCGCGGCCCGAGGGTGCCTTCTACGTCTATCCGGAGTTCTCGGCGCTGATCGGCAAGTCGACCCCCAAGGGCGTGGTCATCGACACCGACGAAGCAATGGTCGCCTATCTGCTCGACGAAGCGAAGGTGGCGGCGGTGCAGGGCGCGGCGTTC
This sequence comes from Sphingomonas sp. BL-S-30, assembly GCF_055521475.1. Taxonomy (NCBI): domain Bacteria; kingdom Pseudomonadati; phylum Pseudomonadota; class Alphaproteobacteria; order Sphingomonadales; family Sphingomonadaceae; genus Sphingomonas; species Sphingomonas sp. BL-S-30. The sequence goes on from NZ_CM145481.1 coordinate 4,673,768, forward strand.
GGCCTCTCGCCGGCGATGCGGATCAGCTACGCGACCTCGGAAGAGCTGCTGCGCGAGGCCTGCGAGCGCATCCAGACGGCCTGCGCGGCCGTACGATAGGAATAGCCAGCTTTCGTTCATCCGGGCGACGCAAAAAGCTGGCTGCGTAACGAATCGGCCCCGGGGTCAGTCGACCCCGCGCCGTTTCGACGCCCGGACTGACGAAGGTAGATGCGATGCGCACTATTTTGAGAGATGGTTTCTTCTGGCGGTTCGCGGGCGGCTTCGTGATCGGCGCGATCGGCCTGCTCGTGCTCCAGCCCGCCGAGGCCAAGGGGCTGGTGAACAATCTGGCGACGGCGATTCACATCTGCCCCTGACCGTCCACTTCCGGTTCAGCCGGGAATACCCATATCCGCCTCGATGCCCATCGAAAGGCGATCCATGTTCAAGACCCTGTTAGCCGTTGCCGCCGCCGGCGGCGTTGCCTTTGCCGCGCTGACTGGCGGCGTCGCCAATGCCGAGCGCGCGGTGCCGATCCCGGTCGCGGCGCAAGACGTGCCGAAAGCGCCCGGGCTCCAGACCGCCGTCCTTGCCGGCGGCTGTTTCTGGGGCATGGAGGCCGTGTTCGAGCGGGTGAAGGGCGTGCGGGCCGTGACCTCGGGCTATGCCGGCGGTACCGCGAACAGCGCGACCTATGATCAGGTCAGCACCGAGACGACGCGCCATGCCGAAGCGGTGAAGATCGTGTTCGATCCGGCCCAGGTCAGCTACGCGACCCTGCTCCGCGTCTATTTCTCGATCGCGCATGATCCGACCCAGCTCAACCGCCAGGGCCCCGATACCGGCCCGAGCTATCGCTCGACGATTTTCCCGCAGACGCAACAGCAGCGCGCCGTGGCCGCCGCCTATATCGCGCAGCTCGGCAAGGCGCGGGTGTTCCCGGCACCGATCGTGACGACGCTGGAAAACGGCGGCTTCTATCCGGCCGAGGCCTATCATCAGAATTTCTACGACCGGAACCCGGGCCACCCGTATATCGTGCGGTGGGACAAGCCCAAGGTCGCGGCCTTCAAGGCAGGTTTTCCAAGCCTGGCGCGCTGAGCGCGCTATGCGAGCCGTCGAGTCGTGGGCCGCACCGTGGCGCATGCGGGCGTGCCGTCCGTGCCCGTCCCGTTGACCGATATTTCGATGACGCCGCCGCCGTTCACCGCGCGATCCAGCAGATCCTGCCCGATATCGTGGATGTCGATCTTCATGCGGCGGGTCCAGGGCGAGGACGGGTCGCCGGCCAATTGCCCGATGCGGATATAGACGAACCGGCGCTCCGGTCCCTCGCGCCGGACCTGGTCGCCGAAGAATGTGGGGCCCGGCCCGATGCGGATCGGGAAATCGAACGCCAAAGGCTCGCCCGCCCTGGAAGATTTCGGATCGAGCGGCTGGTCGTCCCCGGCCTGCAGGCTGTGCAGCACGCCGACGACCGGCTGCGCGATGACGATCCGCAGGCGAATCTCGGTCTGGTCGGTCCTCGGCATCGGGAATTTATAGCCTGTCTGGCTCGTCCCTCAATGGCGAGCCGGTTGCGGCATTTCAGGGTCGCTCGAGCAGAAGCATGTCAGGCCGCCAGCGGGAACCGCAACAGCCTGTCCTCGACCGGCACCAGCGCCTCGGCGCCGCCGCCCACGGCACGGATGATCTCCGGATGATCCGCATCCAGCCCGCCCGTCAGGGCGCCGAACGCCGGGAGAATCAGCTTGGTCGGCGTGGCGACGAAGCAGCGGCGCGAGACCTGCCGCCCGCGCACCCGCACCCGCAGCTTGGGGTGGAAATGCCCTGACAGCTCGGGCCTTGTTTCGCGCGGATCGGCCTCGTGGCGCAGCATCAGGCCGTCGACCAGCGCGTCGTCCATCACCGCGCCGCCGCACCGGTCGATCGTCCGGTCGTGATTGCCGGTGATCCAGACCCAGCGCCGTTCGCGAGTCAGTGCGCGCAGCATCGCCTGCGCATCCGCGGGCAGCCGGTCGCACCCGGCCGAATCGTGGAAGCTGTCGCCGAGACACCAGATCTCGGCCGCGTCGGTCTGCACCGCCAGCGCGCGAAGCGCGGTCAGGGTGGCGATCGTGTCGTAAGGGGGCAGCATCTGGCCGCGAATCGCGAACCAGCTCGCCTTCTCGAAATGCAGGTCGGCGACCAGCAATGCGCGCCGCACAGGCCAGAAAAGCGCACCCTGCGGCAGCGCGAGCAGATCGTGGCCAGCGAACGAAAAGGGAACCATGGTCTTGCTATGCAGCGATCGGCTCCCCAAATCAACGGCTTGCGGCAGTGCAACAAAACCGCTTGCGCTGCCCGGCAACAGGCGTAAAGCGCGCCGTCCTTCTCGGCAGGCCAGAGTCACATGTCCTCAGTCCCTGAATCTTCGGGGCACCCGCATCGCCCCCATCCGGCGATGCTGGCACTCACCATCGGCGCGATCGGCGTCGTCTTCGGCGATATCGGCACCAGCCCGCTCTACGCGTTTCGCGAAGCGCTGGCCCAGTCGGCGCAGGACGGCATCGATGCGAGCGAAATCCTCGGCGTGCTCAGCCTCGCGCTATGGACGCTGACGCTGGTCGTCAGCGTCAAATATGTGCTGTTCCTGATGCGCGCCGATAATCAGGGCGAAGGCGGCGTGCTGGCGCTGACCGCGCTCGCCAGGCGCGCGCTCGGGCGCCGCTCGATCATCGCGCTGGTGCTCGGCGCGGCGGGCGCGGCGCTGTTCTATGGCGATGCGATCATCACCCCGGCCCTGTCCGTGCTGTCCGCGGTCGAAGGGCTGCGCACCATTCCGGGCGCGAGCCATGTCGTCGGCGAGCACACGATCCTGTTGCTCACCATCGCCATCCTGATCGCCCTGTTCATGATCCAGGCGCGCGGCACGGCCCATGTCTCCAGCCTGTTCGGGCCGGTCTGTGTCCTGTGGTTCGTGACGATCGGCGGCATGGGGCTATGGCATATCTGGGATGAGCCCTCGATCCTGCGCGTCGCCTCGCCCTGGTACGGCATCGAATTCCTGATGACTCACGGGGTGACCGGCCTGTTCGTACTCGGCGCGGTGTTCCTCACCGTCACCGGCGCGGAAGCACTGACCGCCGACATGGGCCATTTCGGTGCCGCGCCGATCCGCATGGGCTGGTTCATCCTGGTCTTCCCCGCGCTGACGCTCAACTATCTCGGCCAGGGCGCCTTCGCGCTCAACGCGCTGGAAACCGCGTCGAGCCATCATGTCGCCTTTGCCAATCAGGACTGGTTCTTCCTGATGGCCCCGGACACCTTCCGCCCCTGGCTGGTCGTCCTGGCGACGCTGGCGACGGTCATCGCCAGCCAGGCAGTGATCACCGGCGCCTATTCGCTGACTCAACAGGCGATCCAGCTCGGCCTGCTCCCGCGCCTGCGCATCCGCCAGACCTCGGCGCGGCATTCGGGGCAGATCTACCTGCCCTCGATCAACTGGCTGCTGCTGATCGGCGTGCTGGTGCTGGTCATCCAGTTCCGCACCTCCTCGTCGATGGCGGCGGCGTACGGCATCGCGGTGACCGGTACGATGGTGGTCACCACGTGCCTTGCCTATATCGTCGCGCGGCACCGCTGGAACTGGTCGCGGCCGCTGGCGATCGCGGTGATCCTGCCCTTCTTCGCGCTCGACTCGATCTTCTTCGGCGCGAACATCCTGCGCGTGATCGAGGGCGGCTGGGTGTCGCTGGTCGTCGGCGCGATGATCGCGTTGCTGATCTACACCTGGGTGCGCGGGCGCGGCATCGTCCGGGCGTTCGAGCAACGCCAGAGCGTGCCGCTTGCCGATCTCGCCGCAGCGCTGAGCCGTCGGCCGCCGGAGCGGGTCGAGGGCACCGCCGTGTTCCTCACCGCCAATCCGGAAAGCGCGCCCGGCGCGCTGTTGCACAATCTCAAGCACAACAAGGTGCTTCACGAACGCAACCTGATCGTCAGCATCCGCACCGCCGACCGGCCGACCGTGCCGCCCGAGGAGCGCGCAAGGACGACGCGGATCGACGATAATTTCTGTGCGGTCGTGCTGACCTATGGCTTCATGGAATCGCCCGACGTGCCGCGCGATCTCGGCCTCGAACAAGCGGGCGCGAAGAAGCTGCTCAACCCGGCCAAGACCAGCTATTTCATCGGCCGCAACACGCTGAAGCCGGTCGCCAACCAGGGCATGCCGATGTGGCAGGACCGCATCTTCATGTTCCTGCAGCGCAACGCCAGCGACCCGACCGATTTCCTCCGCATCCCGCCCGGCAAGGTGCTCGAGCTGGGCGAGCAGGTGACCGTCTAGGCGCGGAACGCGCCCGGACGGTCATCCCCGCGAAGGCGGGGATCCAGAGCCACAAGCGCCGCCGCCGTCCTCTCACAACCGTTCGTGCCGAGTAGAGATCGAGTAGCCGAAGGCGTATCGAGAGCTCGTATCGAGGCACAAGTGGCGCGCGTGACGCCTGTCCCTCGATATGCGCTCTCGACAGGCTCGATCGCTACTCGGGACGAACGGGGTTAGGCAGTCGCGGAGCGTTCAGCCCGCATACGCCTTGACCAGATCGTAGAGATAATCCCGGCCCTCGTAGAGCGATCTGGTCCTGATCCGCTCGTTCAGGCCGTGAATGCCGTTCAGGTCGGTGTCGACGAAAATGCCGGGCGCGCCGTATACCGGGATGCCGATCGCCTGGAAGAAGATGCCGTCGGTCGCGCCGGTCGACATCAGCGGCAGCATCGGCAGGCCCGGGAAATATTTCGCCGCGACGGCCTTGGCCGGGCCGACGATCTTCGGGTCGAGCGAGGGCGGGATCGCGGTCGGGCGGATCGGCTGGTTGATCGTCACCTTGACCTTGGGCCCGGCCAGCTCCTGCAGCTTGGCGAAGGTCGCCTCGACGGTTTCACCCGGGAAGATGCGGCAATTGATATTGGCGGTGGCGCGCTGCGGCAGGGCATTCTCGGCATGACCGGCATTGACCAGGGTCGCGACGCAGGTCGTGCGCAAGGTCGAATGCATCGCCTTGTCGCGGCTGATCAGCGCATCGGCGTCCTTGTCCCCGGGATTGGCCAGCAGGCGCTTGATCGCGTCGCCCACCGGCCCCGGCATCGCCGCCGCCGTCGCGCCGAAAAAGGCGCGGGTGGTGTCGGTGAACCTGACCGGGAATTCGTAGGTACGAACTGCCTGCAGTGCGTCGGCCAGGTCGTAGATCGCGTTGTCGGGCGTCGGTTGCGAGCTGTGGCCGCCGGGATTGACCGTCTCGAACGTATAGTTCTGCGCTGCCTTTTCGCCGACCTGGATGGCGAGTAGCTGCGGCTTGCCGGCCGGATCGTAGCGACCGCCGCCGCCTTCGTTCAGTGCGAACTCGGCGGCGATCAGCTCTGGCTTGTTCGCCGCGAGCCACTGCGCACCGTTGAACGCGAAGGTCGTTTCCTCGCCGCAGGTGAGCGCGAGCTTGATCGTGCGTTTCGGCTTGTAGCCGCTGGTCTTGAAACGGATCAGGCTGTCCGCCCACACCGCCGCCATCGCCTTGTCGTCGACCGTGCCGCGCGCATAATAATAGCCGTCTTCCTCGACCAGCTTGAACGGGTCGCGCACCCAGTCCTCGCGCTTCGCCTCGACCACGTCGAGATGGCCGAGCAGCAGCATCGGCCTGGCCTTCTTGTCCGATCCGGCCAGCACCGCGACGATGCCGCCATCCTTGGGATGGTCCGGCACCGCGAAATTGGTGATGTCGCCGTCGGCGAAGCCCGCGGCCTTCAGCCGCGCGCCGATCTGCGCCGCGGCCTGGGTACAACTGCCCGAGGACAGGGTCGTGTTGGTCTCGATCAGTTCCTTGTACAGGCCGAAGAACGCCTGCTGGTCGGGGCGGAGCGTCTGGGCCGAGGCACTGACGGGCAGTACGGCGATCGCGGCCGCCGTGCACAGGAATTGCAGTCGATGAATTGCCTTAGCCCCCGCTGGATGATGCGGGGCGAGCTTAGCGCCCAAGTGGTATCGAGTCCAAGGGCGACACGCCCGCCGTCGCGGCGCGGTTGGCAGTGACCATCAGCCGGACTTCGCGATTCGGGAAATCGATCTTCACTTTCTCGAACAGGCGCAGTGAATCCATGCCGAGCAGCAGGGCTGGCTCGTCGAGCAGCCCGAAATGGCGGAACGGCTCGGCATCCGAAAAGGCGACCGGCAGATGTGAGAAGGTGATGCCGGCGAAGTCGACCTTGTCGATCTGCGTATAGTCGGCGACCATCGCTTCGCCGGTCACGCCCCATAAGGAGATCGGCCGGACCAGCTTGCTGGTGCGCGCGACGAGGCGCTGGAGCGCCATATTGCCCATGGTCAGGCCGGACCCGGTGTCGAGGATCACCTTGACCTTGCGGCCGCGATATTTCGCATCGGCGACGATCAGCTCGCCATAGAGATCCTTGCCGCGCACCACGACTTCGCCGTGCCTCGGGGCAAGGCTCCTTTTGCGTCTGGTCGATGGGCTCAGCGTCATCACGTCCTTGATGAAGTCGATCGTCAGCGCATGGCCTTGCAGCGTATCCAGCCCGAGCATGCCGGGCGCGCCGAGATTGCGCGATTCGAGCGATGGCGCCTCGATGCTGGATCCGGCGATCGTGCTCACGCTCAGCATCGGGATCATGACGGTACCGACATCGGCCGATCCGGTCATCGCGGTGAGACGGACATTCTTGCCCGGTACCAGGCCCAGGCGGCTGGCGAGCTCGCGCGAGATGACGGTGCGCTGCGCGCCGGTGTCGACGACGAAATGATAGGGGCCGTCGCTGCCGATCGAGACGGGAACGGTCATCCGGTCCTGCATGTTGGCAAAGTCGAGGACCGTCACCTTCTGCGGTGGCGGCGGCGCGTCCGGGTCCTGCGCGACGGAGGCGCCGGGCGACGCGGCGGTGATGGCGAGGAGCGGAAAGATCAGCCGGCGCACGCCCCACGCGTATCCGCCCCTGCGAGGACTGGCAGGCGGCTCAAAAGCCATTGTAGCGATAGCCCTTGGGCAGCGCGAACCGGACCTCGCGATTGGCGAAATCGACATCGACTTTCCGGAACAGGCGCAGCGCATCCATGCCGAGCAACAAGGCAGGCTGGTCGGTCAGGCCGAACCGGCGGAACGGCGCGACGTCGGCAAAGGCGATGGGCAGATGGTTGAAGGTGACGCCGCCGATGTCGAGGCGGGTGGCCTGGGTATAGTCGGCGACCAGCGTATCGCCCGTCACGCTGGTCAGCGTGATCGGCAGCGGCGTCTTCAGCTCGCTGCGCATCCGCGCGCGCAACGCCGAATTGCCCATGCTGACCGAGGATCCGGTGTCGATGATCACGCTGACGCGCCGGCCCTTGTAATAGGCCTGAGTGACGATCAGCTGGCCGTAGAGGCTCCGTGCGCGAACCACGATGTCGCCATTGCTGACCGTCGGGCGGTTGCGCTTGGTCGATGGCCGCACGGTCATGCGGTTGGTCTCGAAATCGATCGACAGCGCATGGCCGCTCAGCGTGTCGATGCCGAGCATGCCCGGCGCGCCGAGATGCGCGGAATAGAGCGCGGGCGCCTCGATCGGCTGGCTGGCGATATTGCTGACGTTGAGCGACGGGATCACCACCGTGCCGACATTGCTCGTGCCGGTCATCGCGGTCATCCGCACGTCCGGGCCCCGCGACAGGCCGAGCGTGGCAGCGAGCTCGCGCGAGATCACCGTGCGCTCGGCGCCCGTATCGATGATGAAGGAATAGGGCCCGGTGGCGCCGATGGTGACCGGCACCGTCATCCGCTCGGCCGAATCGTCGAAGGCGAGGGTGGTTTCGGTCGGCGCCCGAGGGAGCTCGCCCTGTCGCGCAGGCAACGCCCCTGGGGCGGCGGCCGAGATAGCGATGGCAAGGGCGGTTATTCCGCGCATGAGACAAGGTTACGCCCGTTGCGGACCTTCAACAAGGGGCTATTCGACCGCAAAAACGGGACGTTCAGCGGACGAGATCACTCCAGCCGCATTGCCTCCGCCGCCAGCGACTCGGCTTCGATCAACAGCGCGTCGTCGGCCAGCCCCATCGCGATGCGCTCGCGCCCGATCAGGGTCAGCACCGGCACGGCAAGCGGGGAGACGCGGTCGAGATCGACATGCAGCATCGTCTCGGCGGCGCGGTCGAGCAGATCGGCCAGGCGCCCGACATCGGTCATCTTGGCGCGCGCGTCCGCCCAGGCGGCCTGGAGCAGCAAATGGCTCGGCTCATATTTGCGCAGCACATCGTAGATCAGGTCAGTCGAGAAGGTGACCTGCTTGCCGGTCTTGCGCTTGCCCGGATGCTGGCGCTCGACCAGCCCGCCGATCACCGCGACCTCGCGAAAGGCGCGCTTGAGCAGGGCCGAGCTCTGCACCCAGTCGACGAACTCGTCCTCCAATATGTCAGGTGAGAGCAACGCGGCGGGATCGGTCACGGGGTCGAGCGAATAACAGGCGATCGAATAATCCGACGCGACGAAGCCGAGCGGCTTGTACCCCTGGGTCTCCATCCGCCGCGTCAGCAGCATGCCGAGCGACTGATGCGCGTTCCACCCTTCGAAGCTGTAGACGACCATGTAGTGCCGCCCCTCGCGCGGGAAGGTCTCGACCAGCAGTTGCCCCGGCGTCGGCAGCTTCGAGCGGTAGGACTGCACCTCGAGCCATTCGCGCACATCCGCCGGGAAGCGCGGCCACTCCTCGGGGTCGGCCAGGAAGCCGCGCACCCGGTCGGCGAGGTTGGTCGAGATCGGCATGCGCGCGCCGCCATAGGTCGGGATACGGGCCGGCCGGGACGTGGCGCGCACGATCAGATCCTCGGTATCGATCTTCTCCACCTCCAGGCTCATGCCCGCGAAAAAGAAGGTGTCGCCGTGGCGCATCGAGGCGGCAAAGGCCTCTTCGACCTTGCCGAGCGTGCGGCCGTTGCGGAACCGCACCGTCAGCATCGTCGCCTCGACGATGATCCCCGCGTTGAGGCGGTGCTGCGCGACGAAGCTGGGGTGGCTGACCCGCCAGGTCCCGTCCTTGTCCTGAGTCAGCCGCTTGAACTTCTCATAGGCCTTCAGGGCATAGCCGCCGTCGCGGATGAAGCCGAGCACGCGCTCGAACGTCTCGCTGTCGAGCGCCGAATAGGGCAGGGCGGATCGCACTTCGTCGAGCATCTCCTCCTGCCGGAAGGGCGCGGCGCAGGCACAGGCCATGATATGCTGGGCGAGCACGTCGAGCGCACCGGCGCGGAAGATATCGGGATCGAGCTCGCCCGCCACCACGGCGTCGAGCGCGGCGCGCGCCTCGAGATATTCGAAGCGGTTGCCCGGCACGATCACGGCTTCCGAGGCTTCGTCGAGCCGGTGGTTGGAGCGGCCGATGCGCTGCAGCAGCCGCGACGATCCCTTGGGCGCCCCCATCTGGATCACGCAATCGACATCGCCCCAGTCGACCCCGAGATCGAGGCTGGCGGTCGCCACCAGCGCGCGCAGCTTGCCCGCCGCCATCGCGCCCTCGACCTTGCGCCGCGCCTCGAGCGACAGGCTGCCGTGATGGATGCCGATCGGCAGCTGCAGCTCGTTGACCTTCCACAGGTCCTGGAAGATCAGCTCGGCCAGGCTGCGGGTATTGCAGAACACGATCGAGGTCCGGTGAGTCTCGATCTCGGCCATCACCTGCTCTGCGGCATAGCGCCCCGAATGCCCGGCCCAGGGCACCCGGCCCTCGGGCAGCAGGATGGCGATGTCCGGGTCGGCGCCGGGCTCGCCCTTCACCAGGGTCACCTGGTCGATATCGCCGTCGGGCGCGAGCCAGGCGCGATAGCCATCGGCATCGGCGACGGTGGCGGACAGCGCCACCCGGCGCAGCCCCGGCGCAAGCCGCTGCAGCCGCGCCATGCACAGCGACAGCAGGTCGCCGCGCTTGCCCGTGGCGAACGCGTGCACTTCGTCGACCACGATCGTCTTCAGCCCCTCGAACATCAGCATGCTGTCGGGATAGGACAGCAACAGGCTGAGCGATTCGGGCGTGGTCAGCAGGATCTGCGGCGGGCGGACGCGCTGGCGTGCCTTGCGATCGCTCGACGTGTCGCCGGTGCGCGTCTCGATGCGGATGTCGAGGCCCATCTCCTCCACCGGTGTCAGCAGATTGCGCTGCACGTCGACCGCCAGCGCCTTGAGCGGCGAGACGTACAGCGTGTGCAGGCCCTCGGTCGGGGACTCGATCAGCTCGGTGAGAGTCGGCAGGAAACCGGCCAGCGTCTTGCCCGCGCCGGTCGTAGCGACGAGTAGCCCGTGCCGCCCCGCGCGGCCGACCTCGAGCATGTCGAGCTGATGGCTCCGCGGCGCCCAGCCACGCGTCGCGAACCAGTTGGCAAGGGGGGCGGGAAGATCCGTCACTGGGAACTCAAGGTCATCCCATCCATATAGGCACGATGGCGAAACTCGGCGACTGGATCGATCCGCAACCCCACGGCATCTATGTGAAGCCCGCCGATGCGTGGATCGATCCCTCGCGCCCCACGCCCAAGGCGCTCGTCACCCACGGCCATGCCGATCACGCGCGCGGCGGCCATGAGGCGGTCTGGGCCACGCCCGAGACGCTGGCGATCATGGAGACGCGCTACGGCCCCCAGGCCGGCCACCCGGTCGCCTATGGCGAGTCGATGCGTTTGGGCGAGGTCGATATCCGCTTCGTGCCCGCCGGCCATGTCCTGGGCTCGGCGCAGATCGTGCTCGAGCATCGCGGCGAGACCATCGTCGTCTCGGGTGATTACAAGCGCCGCCCCGACCCGACCTGCGCGCCGTTCGAGCCGGTCGCCTGCGACGTGTTCGTCACCGAGGCGACCTTCGGCCTGCCGGTGTTCCGCCACCCCGATACCGGCGACGAGATCGACAAGCTCACTGCCGCGCTCCACGCCAATCCCGATCGCTGCGTGCTGGTCGGCGCCTATGCTTTGGGCAAGGCGCAGCGCGTGATCGCCGAGTTGCGCGCGCGGGGGTTCGACGATCCGATCTATCTCCACGGCGCGCTTCAGCGGCTGTGCGATCTCTATGTCGCGCACGGCGTCGCGCTCGGCGAGCTGCGCCCAGCGACGGGGGTGCCCAAGGCCGAACTCAAGGGCCGGATCGTCATGGCACCGCCCGGCGCGCTCAACGATCGCTGGTCGCGCCGGCTGCCCGATCCGATCACCGCCATGGCCTCGGGCTGGATGCGTGTTCGCCAGCGCGCGGTGCAGCGCAATGTCGAACTGCCGCTGATCCTCTCCGACCATGCCGACTGGGACGAGCTGACCGACACGCTGACCGAGATCGCGCCCCGGGAAGTCTGGGTCACGCATGGCCGGGAAGAGGCGCTGGTCCATTGGTGCATGACCCGCCAGATCAAGGCGCGGGCGCTGGCGCTGCTCGGCTATGAGGACGAGGACGACTGATCCCTCAGCCCGCCGGGCTTGCCTCGTACATCGATATGCTCTCGCTCGACGCGGCGAGCCGGCGGACCGCGGCGATGAACTGGACCGAACCGGGCTGGACGAAATGCGTTTTGAGCGCCGCCATGTCGCTCCACCGCTCGAAGAAGAACAATCGCATCGAATCCTCGCAATCGACCTGCACCGAATGGCTGACGCAGCCCGGCTCGGTGCGCGAGCGATGGACATGATCGAGGCTCGCCTGGCGCAGCTCCTCGAACGAATCGGGCCGTGCGGTGACGCTTCCGGTGACGATGATCATGGCGCTCTCCCCTTTTGTCTTCTTGGTGCGAATCGCCCAGCGCGCCGACCAGCGGGACTATCCCACGCCCTCCAGCGCCTTTTGCCGCCGCCGCTGTACCGAGCTGCCGATGCCCAGCGCCTCGCGATATTTCGCCACCGTGCGCCGCGCGATGTCGAAGCCCTTGGCATTGAGCAGTTCGACCAAGGTGTCGTCACTCAGGATCGCCTTGGGCTCCTCCGCCGCGATCAGCGCGCGGATCGCGCTCTTCACGGCCTGGGCCGACACCGCGTCGCCGCCGTCCGAGGACTGGATCGCCGAGGTGAAGAAATATTTCAGCTCGTAGAGCCCGCGCGCGCAGCTCAGATATTTGTTGCTGGTCACCCGGCTGACGGTCGATTCGTGCATCTCGATCGCGTCCGCCACCTGGCGCAGGGTCATCGGCTTCAGCTGCGACACGCCGTGCACGAAGAATGCTTCCTGCTGCTTCACGATCTCGCTCGCGACCTTGATGATGGTGCGCTGGCGCTGGTCGAGCGCCTTGACCAGCCAGTTGGCGCTGGCCAGGCATTCGGACAGCCAGGCCTTCGACGCCCTGTCCTGCTGCCCGGCGGACAGCTCGACATAATAGCCGCGATTGACCAGCAGGCGCGGCAGAGTTGCCGCGTTGATCTCGATCGCCCAGCCGGTCTTGCGCTTGGCGACGAAGATGTCGGGCACCACTGCCTGCATCGCTTCCCCGCCATAACGGCAGCCGGGCTTGGGGTCGTAGTTGCGCAGTTCGCGGATCATGTCCGCCAGATCCTCGTCGTCGACGTCGCAGATCCGCCTAAGCCGCGCCATGTCGCCGCGCGCGACGAGCTCCAGATTGTCGATCAGCCGCGCCATGCACGGGTCGTAACGGTCGGCTTCCTTCGCCTGGAGCGCGAGGCATTCGGACAGCGAGCGCGCCCCGACACCCGTCGGATCGAAAGTCTGGATGATGCCGAGCACCTGCTCGACCCGGATGAGCGGAACGCCCAGCCGGTTGGCGACCTCGAGCAGCGGCACGGTCAGATATCCCGCCTCGTCGATCTGGTCGATCAGATGCGCCGCGATGAACATGTCGGGACCGTCGACCACGGGCCCCGCCTGGGCGAGCAGGTGATCCGCAAGGCTCAGGCCGGTATCGGCGAAGGCGTCGAGATCGGGCCCGTCCTCGCCCATCGCCCCGCCGCCCGTGCCGTTCAGGCCGAGCGATCCGTCCATGCCGCCGCCATCGGCCGGGCTGTCATGGTGGAAGCTCTCGGCGTTGAAATCGACGTCGAGCGATGCCTCGCCGGTGCTGTCGCCGCCCATCAGCAACTCGTCGGCGCTGGCCGGCTCGTCGCGCGGCTCCGGTGGGGCGTCGCGCTCCAGCGTCGGGCCGTCATCCTCGGGCGCGCTCGATTCGAGCAGGGGATTCTTCTCGATCTCCTCGGCGATGAACCCCTCGACCTCGAGATTCGACAGCGCGAGCAGGCGGATCGCCTGCTGCAGCTGCGGCGTCATCACCAGCGATTGCGACTGGCGCAGATCGAGGCGCGGGGCGAGACTCATGACGCGCTAGAGCGAGAAACCCTCGCCCAGATACAGCCGGCGGACATTGGCGTCGGCGACCAGCTCTTCCGGCGAGCCGGTGAACAGCACGCGGCCGTCATAGATGATATAGGCGCGGTCGACGATCTCGAGCGTCTCGCGGACATTATGGTCCGTGATCAGCACGCCGATGCCGCGCTTCTTCAGCTCGCAGATCAGGTCGCGGATGTCGGCGATGGACAGCGGGTCGATGCCGGCAAAGGGCTCGTCGAGCAGCATGATCGACGGGTCGGCCGCCAGCGCGCGGGCGATCTCGGCACGGCGGCGTTCGCCGCCCGACAGCGCCATCGCCGGCGCGTCGCGCAGCCGGGTCAGGCCGAATTCCTCCAGCAGTGTGTCGAGCCTGGTCTGGCGCGCCGCCGGATCGGGCTCGGCCAGTTCCAGCACGGTCAGGATGTTCTTCTCGACCGTGAGCCCGCGGAAGATCGACGTCTCCTGCGGCAGATAGCCCAGGCCCAGGATCGCGCGGCGATACATGGGCAGGCCGGTGATGTCGTCGCCGTCGAGCATGATCCGGCCCGAATCGGGCTTCACCAGCCCCATCACCGAATAGAAGCAGGTCGTCTTGCCCGCGCCGTTGGGCCCGAGCAGGCCGATCACCTCGCCCTGCCCGACCGATACCGAGACGTCGGAAAGCACGACGCGCTTGTCATAGGATTTGGCGATGGAGACGACCGACAGGCCCTTCATCACCGGCGCTTCGGCGATCGGCTCGACGTCATCGAGGGTGGTCACATCGGTCATTCTGCGTCCCGTGCTCGCATCGGATGGTCAGCAGGAAGCCTGCCCGAACGGTGTTTGGCAGGCTTTGTGCATGACGTTGCGGAAAAATCCCTGCACCAGACGCCCGGACAAGGGAAGGGGCGAGCGGCAAGGCGACGAAAAAACGCTGGCGAAACGTCTAAAAATCAAGCCCCCTTCCCGCTGACTATCACCCGGGACGCAGCGCAAGAGGAGGCCGAGGCAGGATTCGCGCGGAGGCGCGGAGAAATTCCGAAGAAGCGCGGCGTTCGAAGACGCAAAGGAGATTGGGCAGATGCGTGCCGGCGCCGCTCCATCTTCGCGCCTCCGCGTCTCCGCGAACCTCATCTTCGACTTGAGAGGAACGCCCGCGGGAGCCTAGTTCCGCTTCGGCACCGAGAAAGTGCCGGTCACCCGCCCGCCGCGGCTCGTCGTCGTGCCCGATGCCGCGCCGCCGCCGCCGACCGCCGACCCGTCGATCACGGCACGCCCGGTATCGAGATTGATCGTCAGCCGCCCGCCATTGACGGTGTTGCCGCCCTGGAGGAGCGAGACGCCGCCCAGCATGGTGATTACCCGGCGGTTGAGATCATAGACCGCATATTGGCTGCGCGCGGTCTGTTGCGGCCGGGTCACGGTGACGCCGCCCGCCGCGTCGAGGCGCGAGACCTGGGGCGATCCGTCGACCACCTGGCCGGTATAGGCGACCGTCATCCGCGCCGAATTCAGCGTCATCTCGGCCTGGCGGACCGAGACATTACCGGTCAGGATCGCGCGATTCGCCTTGTCCTGCAGCTCGATATGGTCAGCGCCGAAGTCGATCGGCGCCGCCGAATTGTGGCTCTGCGCGGCCGCGCCCGAGGCGAGGAACAGCGCGCAAGGCGCGAGGAGGCGGGTCATCATGGCCATGGTTCGCCTATCTCGCCCTTCGCGGCACGATCCGCAAGCGGGCGTTACCGTCAAGTTTGACGATATGGTTCTCGAGGTCGGCGGTCAGGCGCGAGGCGCTGAAATTGCCCTGCGGCACCTTGCCGGTCACCGCGCCGCCGCTCTGCAGCCGGCGCGACTTCAGATCGACCGTCGCGTCATGCGTGTCGAGCTGATAGCCGTCGGTCGTGTTGAAGCGGACCGGGCCGTCGACCATGACCTGCTGGCTGTCCATATTGTAGCGGCCGCGGTCGGCGACGAGCCGCGCCGGCCCGTCGGCCAGCCCGATCTCGGCCGAGAGCTGGCTGAGCTGCACGATCGGCTCGGCGGAACTCTTCTGCACGGCCGATCCGGCGTTGAGCGCGAAGGGCTGGCCCTTGCCGTCCTCGCCGCGATAGGTCGCCGACTGGAGGCGCAGCCGCTCCTTGGCGACGTCGACCTTGTTCTTGTCGAGCAGGAAGCTGACATCGCCGCTGCCGGCGAGCGGCATCATCACGAGGAAAGCGGAGAGCACACCGATCATCAGCGGCAGCACGATGCGCAGGCTGCTCACGACCCGGTCGTGGCTGCTCCCGGGCGCCGCCCAGATCTGCCGCGCCGAGCGGACGCTGGCCGCCACCTCAGACATGAGCGAAGATGTCTATCTCGGGCCAGCCCGCCAGATCGAGATCGGCGCGCGCCGGCAGGAAGTCGAAACAGGCCTGGGCAAGCGCGGCCCGGCCCTCGCGGGCGAGACGGCGGTCGAGTTCCTCGCGCAGCTTGTGCAGGAAGCGCACGTCGGATGCGGCATAGTCCTTCTGCGCGTCGGACAGGACCGGGCCGCCCCAGTCGGACGATTGCTGCGCCTTGGAGATGTCCTGGGCGAGCAGCTCGCGCACCAGCTCCTTCAGGCCGTGCCGGTCGGTATAGGTGCGCACCAGCCGCGACGCGGTCTTGGTGCAATAGGCAGGCGCCGCCTCCACCTTGAGATAATGCTTGATCGCGGCGAGATCGAAACGCGCGAAATGATACAGCTTCACCCGGTCCCGGTCGGCGAGCAGCGCGCGCAGATTGGGCGCGGCATAGTCGCTGCCGGGGGAAAAGCGCACGAGATGCTCGTCCGGCCCGCCATCGGAAAGCTGGACGACGCACAGCCGGTCGCGCGGCGTGATCAGCCCCATGGTCTCGGTATCGACGGCGATGTCGACGCCCGGTTCGAACAGGCCGGCGGGAATGTCTTCTTCGTGCAGATGAACGGTCATGACGCCCGCCTAGACGCGAACGGGCTCATGCTCAATGCCCGCCGCCGCCGGTCTTCTTCCGCTCGCGGGCCTTGCGCGACCAGATGTTCAGCGATTCGACGCCCGCCGAAAAGGCCATCGCGCTGTAGATATAACCCTTGGGCACATGCACGCCGAAGCCATCGGCGATCAGCACCGCGCCGATCATCAGCAGGAAGCCGAGCGCGAGCATCACCACCGTCGGGTTGCGCGCGATGAAATTGGCGAGCGGGTTGGCCGCGAACATCATCACGCCGACCGCGATGACCACGGCGATGATCATCACCGGCAGATCGTCGGTCATGCCGATCGCGGTCAGGATCGAATCGATCGAAAACACCATGTCGAGCAGCAGGATCTGGATGATCGCCGACCAGAAGCTCATCACCGCCCGGCCCTTCTTGTCGAGCGTCGACCCCGATTCGTCGGGGTCGACGCTGTGATGGATTTCCTTGGTCGCTTTCCACAGCAGGAACAGGCCCCCGGCGATCAGGATCAGGTCGCGGATCGAAAAGGCCGTCTCGAAGCTCGGTTCGCCGTGCGAATCGAGTCCCCCGGTCAGCCCCAGGTCGAACACCGGCACGGTCATGCTGGCGATCCAGGCGATGGTGGACAGCAGGCCGAGACGCAGCACCAGCGCCAGGCTGATGCCGACTCGGCGCACCTTCACGCGCTGGCTCTCGGGCAGCTTGTTCGACAGGATCGAGATGAAGATGAGATTATCGATGCCGAGCACCACCTCCATCACGATCAGGGTGGCCAGCGCCGCCCAGGTGGCGGGGTCCGAAAAGAGCGTGATAATCGACATAGTGTGGCTCTGCCGCCTCACCCGTCGCTAAGCAAGCAAGGCCTGCCGCAATTCGGACGAATTTATTCGCAGCCCAGAGGGAATTACGCTACACCGACTCGGTGACGCGATAGGTTTGGCGTTCGAACAACCGCGCTTTTCGTCCAGCGCGGGCGTGTTGACATGGCGATTTGGGCGAGCCGGGAAGACGAACAGGGCATGAGTTTCGATAAAGGACGCCGCGGGGATCGCGGTGGGCGTGGCCGCGACAAGCGCGACGGTTTCGGCGGTGACGATTTCGGTGGCGGCGGCTTCGGCGGTGGTGACCGTTTCGGTGGCGGCGGCGATCGTTTCGGTGGCGGTGGTGACCGCTTCGGCGGCGGCGGCGATCGTTTCGGCGGCGGTGGCGGTGGCGGTGGTTTCCGCAGCGGCGGCGGTGGCGGCTTCGGCGGCGGTGGTGCTGGCGGCGGTGGCCGCGGCATGCCCCCGCAGGTTGTCGGCGAAGGCACCGGCGTGGTCAAATTCTTCAACGGGCAGAAGGGCTTCGGCTTCGTCGTTCGCGACGATGGCGGCGAGGATGTGTTCGTGCACATTTCCGCGGTCGAGCAGGCTGGCCTGACCGGTCTGGCCGAGGGTCAGCCGCTCGGCTTCACCCTGGTCGATCGTGGCGGCCGCATCTCGGCGACTGATCTCAAGATCGAGGGCGAGCCTCTTCCCGTCACTGACCGCGGCCCGCCGCGCGACCGTGACGCGGCAGGTCCGGGCGGCCCGCGCGGTGGTGCACCCGCCGGCGGCGCAGGCCCGGCGCGTCAGCTGACCGGCGAGAAGGCGACGGGTACCGTCAAGTTCTTCAACGCGATGAAGGGCTTCGGCTTCATTCAGCGCGACGATGGCCAGCCCGATGCGTTCGTGCACATTTCCGCGGTCGAACGCGGCGGCATGACCAGCCTCAACGAGGGCGACCGGCTCGAATTCGAGCTCGAGGTCGATCGTCGCGGCAAGTACGCGGCGGTGAACCTCACCTCCATCGCCTGAGGGTCGGGGCCTGCCCCATCTTGAGTGACAGAAGACCCGGCACGCGCAGGCGTGCCGGGTTTTTCTATATCCGCGCCATGCTCCGCCTGTCCGGCGCCGGCGATAGCAGCGGCGACCCCGTCAGGGCGCGTACACCGACGTGGTCGAATCTATGGGGAAAGCCGCGTTGTTCTCCCGGCACCATTGCTCCAGTTCACGCTTCAGCACTGGCCATAGCGGCCGCGCCCATGCCTGTGCGTTGCACCCACATGGGGTCTTGGTGGGGGAGATAGGCCCAAGGCGCCCATCGGCAATTCCAGGACGATGGACCCGCCGTCCGCAGAGACCGCCAGTTCCTCTTTCCACCGCGGTTGAAAACGAAATGTCTGCTCGCTCATTCCGGCCGGGGTAAGCCGGCCCGATCCCGTGACTGCCGCGGACCCATGCCGCGGTTGCGCTTCCGCCGGACCCTGTCGCTCAGCTCAATCGGCACGCCACGAATGCAAGCTTGGGTTCCTGGGCACGATCGAACGAGAAGACCTCGCGTTCCTCGCCCGGATACAGGCTGTGCTGCTTGGTGTCCGATCTGATCTGGCCTTCATAGCGCCATGTTCGGCGGATCGTCACGGTGGCATCCCGGTCGGCACCGTTAACGAGATACCACCAAGCATATTGGGCGTTGCCGCGATCTTCCTTTCTGACGGATCCGTTGCAATCCTGCGCCGGGTCGATCAGCTCGGCCTCGAGGATTTCAACGTCGGTAATGTCATCAGGGCCTTCGCGCATGATCCGCTCCTCGAAATTATTGGCGAAATACGATGTACACGGCGGGGTCGCCATCGGCGGTGCCCTGGAACACTTTGGCACCATTCGGGTCCTTGACGCTGTTGCCGAGGTACCCGGTCACTTTCTGATAGGTGGACAGGTCCGATAATTCGCCTTTGACCCAGATGGTGGCCCAGGCGCTGGCATCATCTGCCTTGTTCGCCATCAAATGCCTGATCGGTCATACGTTGCTCCCGCCAATGATGTCGTTGGGTCGCCTTGCCCGTCCGGCATGAAGCCGGCCTTGTCGGCGCTGGCGACGTGAGAATATGTTACGGCCTCACGACCGTAATGCTGATCTTCCCTTGATAGGTCTTGAATCGCTCGAGCTGTAGCCGCTGGAAACGCGTCGCCTTCGTCAGGCGTCCGTCGGGGAAATGGCCGAGCACGACCTCGCTCTCGTCCGGAACTCGAATACCGGTCCGAAATGACCAGTCCAGGTCGAACGCCCTGCCCTCCTCGAACAGTCCGAGCAACATCCACGGGCCTTGCGTCGCCGGAAGCTCGCCCGATTGAGTCACGCTGATCTCCTCGCCGTCCACGAAGAAACGGACCCAGTCCAGTGACAGTTCAAGATGTGATCGTTTTGCGATGAAGAAGGCGATGGAAACTAGTCGCAGATCTTCAGTGAACTCGAATGTGTCGTCCATGATCCTCTTCCCCCGCCATCGACATTCTTCACCTGCCGATTCCCGTCTGTCTATCCCCCGAAGGATAAAGCCGAAATCAGCCGGTGCAAACGCCCTATCGCTCCCATCTGTCGCCACACACCACAGGCATTCGGCGGCGGTAGCGGCTTCGTCGTCTGCGACGATGGTGATGAGGATGCGTTCGTGCACATCCCGCGGTCGAACGCGGCGGCATGACCAGCCTCAACGAGGGTGACCGGCTCGAATTCGAGCTCGAGGTCGATCGTCGCGGCAAGTACGCAGCGGTGAACCTCACCTCCATCGCATAAGGGCTCAGGTCAAAACCTGTTACCGAGGCGACACGATCAAGACCCGGCATGCCTTTGGGCGTGCCGGGTTTTTCTTTATTGTCTTTCAGCGCGAGTCGTCGTTAATTCATAGTGAATCGCTATGAATTGAGGAACGGTCATGCGCGCATCCCTTGTCGCCCTGCTCTCCCTGGCGCTGGCCGCGCCTGTCGGTGCCGCAAGCGCGCCCCTTGTGCCGGTCGCCAGCTTCGAGCAACTCGCCAAACCGCTGCCGCTTCCCTATGACGAGCAGGCCAATGCCCAGGCCGTGGTTGCCGCCGCCAAGGCGCGTGCCAGGGCCAGGCACAAGCTGCTGTTGATCGATCTGGGCGGCAACTGGTGCCTCGATTGCCGGTTGCTCGCCGGCACGATGGACATTCCCCAGCTCCGCAAATTCGTCGCCGCCCATTATGAGGTGGCGGTCGTCGATGTCGGCCGGTTCGACAGGAATCTCGACATCCCGGCGCATTACGGCATCAGGGATCGGCTGGAAGGCGTGCCGAGCCTGCTGATCGTCGATCCGCGCACTGACCGGCTGGTCAACCAGGGCCATACCGCCGCGCTGGCCGATGCGCGCAGCATGACGCCCCAGGCGCTCGCCGACTGGCTCGCCGGCTGGACGAAGTGATCCGGTACCGCTGTACGTCCACCCCATCCGTTCGTGCCGAGTAGAGATCGAGTAGCCCAAGGCGTATCGAGAGCTCGTATCGAGGCACAGGTCGCGTGCGTGAGGCTTGTCCCTCGATACGCCCTCTCGACAAGGTCGATGGCTACTCGGGACGAACGGGATGGGTTGGTTGCAGCGCCATCCAACCCTCACCCCGCCAGGATCAGCGCCGCCCCGCCCAGGATGCCGAACACCCCGGCCACCCGGCCGGCGGTGGCGCGCTCCTTCAGGAACAGGATCGAGATGAGCAGCGCCGTGACCATGCCGGTCTCGCGCAGCGCGGCGAGTGGCGCGGTCGGGCCAAGCGCGAAGGCGGCAAGCGCAAGGCCATAGGTCAGGATCGACAGCGCACCGGCGATCACCCCCGGCTTCCACTGCGAGCGGGCGGCGGCGAACATCGTGCCGCGCGAGAGCAGGCCGAACATCGCGACCACCACCGCGCCCATCTGGACGAATACCCAGACGATATAGCTGGTCGCGCTGGGCGCGGCGCGCACGCCGATCGCGTCGACCACGGTATAGGCGGCGATGCACAGGCCGGTCAGCAGCGACCAGCCCAGCGCTGCGCGGCCGAGGTGCCGGCCGGCGATCATCACGAACATCGCTCCGCCGATCAGCGCGATCCCGGCGATCTGGCCGGTCGTGGCATGCTCGCCGAGCAGGCCGATCGTCACCCCGGCGGTGACCAGCGGCGCGGTGCCGCGCAGCACCGGATAGACCGCGGAGAGATCGCCGGCCTGGTAGGCCTGGACGAGGAAATAGAGATAGAAGCCGTGGATCGCCGCGCTGGCCGCGAGATATGCCCAGGCGCCGTGCGGCAGCGGCACGAACAGCGTGGCCGGCAGCAGGATCAACGCGCTGGTCCCGTCAGTGACCGCGCGGCCCGCCGCCTTGTCCCGCCCGCCCTTCACGATCGCATTGACCACCGCATGGATCGACCCGGAGGCGATCATCATCAGGGCGGCAAGCGTGAAGGCGGGCATTGCGCCGCCATGCAGGGTGGCGGGGTCGCGGGCAAGCGGTCTGGCCTCGCTCCTGTCACGGACGGACAATCGCGGATGGAGCGGCGCGAAAAGCGCAGAACAGGGGATCACGCGAAGGCGCGAAGACGCAAAGCCGTTCAGCGGCGACTTCCCTTCCACCAGCTCGAGAGGGGAAAGTGCAGCGTCGATTCAACGCTGCGCCGAATCGGGCATCGTCGCTACCGGCCAGGGCGCCCCGACCCCGGCCGTTGTTTCCCGTGAGGGTCGACCTGTGTGCGCTTCTTATGTCCCAGCCCATGCCAACCGACCCTGTTCCGCGGTCGCGTTCCCTGTTCCGGGGTCGGCCTTCCCTGTTCCGTGCGAGCCGTTCCCTGTTAGCCAGGAACAGGGAACGATCATTAAGCGCGTGAGATATAATGATATTTCTGCAGGAAAATTTGGCGTAACAGCGAAATAAAAAATCCTTCCCTGTTCGTTCGCTGTTATCCGCCAATATCAGGGCAACGTCAGGTGATCAGCCGCCGCAGCGCCGCGACGGTATCGGCTTCGTCCGCGGGCTTGTCGGTGCGGATTCGGGCGATCCGGGGGAAGCGCATCGCGACGCCCGATTTGTGGCGCTTGGATTCGTGGATCGAATCGAACGCGATCTCCAGCACCAGCGTCTTCTCCACTTCGCGCACCGGGCCGAAGCGGTTGAGCGTATGGCCGCGCACAAAGCCGTCGAGCATCTTCAGCTCCTCGTCGGTGATGCCCGAATAGGCCTTGCCCACCGGCAGCAGCTCGCCCTCGTCGGTCCAGCAGCCGAAAGTATAGTCGGAATAGAAGGAGGACCGCCGGCCATTGCCGCGCTGGGCGTACATCATCACGCAATCGGCGGTCAGCGGATCGCGTTTCCATTTGTACCACAGGCCGACGCGCCGGCCGGTGACATAGGGCGAATCGCGGCGCTTCAGCATCACGCCTTCGATCGAGGCGTCGCGTGCGCCGGCGCGAATGCCTTCGAGCTCGGTGAAATCGGCAGCGTCGATGACCTGGCTGACATCGAACCGCTCGGAGTCGAGCTGTGTGGCGAAGGTCTCCAGCCTGGGGCGCCGCGCCGACCAGGGCAGCTCGCGCAGATCCTCGGCACCGTCGAACAATATGTCGTAGAGCCGGACAAAGGCGGGATAATCGGCCAGCATCTTCGCCGAGACGATCTTGCGGCCGAGCCGCTGCTGCAGCGCGTTGAAGCTGGCGGCGCCGCCGCCTTCCTCCAGCGCGCCGCCCTGGAAACTCCCCTTCACCATCAGCTCGCCGTCGAGCACGCCGGGCGTGGTGAAGTCCCGCGCGACCTCGGGGAAGCTGCCGGTGATGTCGTCGCCCGCACGGCTATAGAGCCGGGTCTCGCCCCCGACATGAACGATCTGGACCCGGATGCCGTCCCATTTCCACTCGGCCGCATAATCGTCGAGGCTGAGGCGCAGGTCCTCGAGCGGATGGGCGAGCATGAACGGGCGGAACACCGGCACGTCCGCGGCGGTCGGCTGCGTTCCGCGGCCCTCGGCCCAGGCGAACAGCGACGTATAGGGCGGGGCGATGCCGTGCCACACTTCCTCGACGGCCTCGACATCGAGCCCGAAGGCCTGGGCGAGCGCGGTCTTGGCGAGGCGCGCCGAGACGCCGATGCGCAGCGCCCCGGTCGCCATCTTGAGCAGCGCGAAACGCTCGTCGGCATCGAGCCGGTCGAGCATGCCCGCCAGCGCGGCCGGCGCGTCGGAGCGGGAAAGCGCGCCCAGCCGGTCGACGACCTGCGCGACGGTCAGCGGCTCCCCGTCCTTCGGCGGCGCCTCCGGCGCGGGCCAGAGCAGGGCGACGGTCTCCGCGCTGTCGCCGACATAGTCGCGGCTCATGCGGAACAGCACGGGGTCGACGCGCTCCTCGATCAGCGCGCGGATCATTGCCGGCTTGATCGCGGGCAGGTCGAGATCGCCGGTCAGCGCCGCCATCGCCCAGCCGCGATCGGGATCGGGCGCCGCCGCCAGATAATCGGCGATCAGCTTCAGCTTGGCATTGCGGGACCGGGTGTAGATCAGCCGGTCGAGAAGGTCGGCAAAGGCACGCATCAGGTGCGGAACATGGCGCGGGCGTCGGGGTTCCGCCAGCATCATCGCGCTGGCGCCGCGCGGCGGCTCGTTTATGCTCGGGTGGTGCGCCGTCTCCTGCCCGTCCTCGCCTCGCTCCTAGTCCTTGCGCTCCTGCTGTTCGGCTGGGGCTTCCTCAATGCGCGGGCCGATCCCGTCGTCCGCCGCGCGACGCTCGCCCTGCCGGACTGGCCGGCCGGCGCGCCGCCGGTGCGCGTGATTCTGTTCAGCGACGTGCATATCGCCAGCGCGACGATGGACTCGGCCCGGCTGGCACGCATCGTCGGGCGGGTGAATGCGCTGAAGCCGGATGTCGTGCTGATCGCCGGCGATTTCGCCTCGGGCGATGATCCGGCGCGCGCCGCGGCGATGGCGAACGGGCTGGCGCCGCTCGCCGGCCTGCGCGCGCCCCTGGGTGTGATCGCAACGCTCGGCAATCACGACCATTGGACCGATCCCGCGCTGATCGGCCGCGCCCTTGAAGGGGCCGGCGTGACGGTGCTGGACAATCGGGCGGTGCAACGCGGGCCGCTCGCGATCGGCGGCGCCGGGGATGCCTATACGCGGCATCAGGACCTGCCGGCGCTGCGCGCGGCGATGCGTCCTCTCGCCGGCGCCCGCATCATCCTGACTCACTCGCCCGACCTCGCGCCTCAGCTACCGGCCGACATGGCCCTGCTGCTCGCCGGCCACACGCATTGCGGGCAGATCGTGCTGCCGCTGTACGGGCCCGTCACGCATGTTGCGGCACCGCGCTATCGTTGCGGCATCGTCCACGAAAAAGGCCGCACGGTCGTGGTGACCGGCGGCCTTGGCACCAGCGCGGTGCCGCTCCGTTTCGGCGCGGCGCCGGACCTGTGGGTGCTGACCCTGGGCCCGGCGCCGCGAGCCTGATCTAGTCGATCGCGTTCTTCACGCCCTTGCCGGCGAGCAGGCCGAGCACGAGCAGCACGACGAACACCGCGATCGCGACGAAGAACAGCAGCTTGGCGATGCCGATGAACGTGCCGCCCAGCCCGCCAAAGCCGAGCAGGGCGAGAACCACGCCGATGACGAGGAAGATGATGGCCCAGCGAATCATGTCACTCTCCTTCAGTATGAGAGCGAAACGATCCGCCGGGCCGGCTTGTTCCGCGATCAGCCCTTCCGGCTCGCCTCGAACAGGAACCAGGCACGCTCCTCGGCTTCGTCGGTCCAGGTGTCGAGGATGCCGCTGGTCGCATTGTCCTTGGCGGTGTCGACGATCTCCTTCGCCTCGCGCAGGCTCTCGACCAGCTTGAGATTGTCCTCGCGCAGTTCGGCCAGCATGTCCTCGGCCGAGACGAAGGGCGCGTCATTGTCCTTGATCGTCTGGTGGCGCGAGATGTCGCCGATCGAGCGCAGCGTGGTGTTGCCGGTCTTGCGCACGCGCTCGGCAATGGCGTCGGTCGTGGCGAAGATCTGCGCCGCCTGGGCGTCGAGCATCAGATGGTAATCGTGGAAATGCGGCCCCGACACGTGCCAGTGGAAATTCTTGGTCTTGAAATAGATCGCGAACGAATCGGCGAGAATGCCGTTCAGCGCCTCGGCGACGGTCTTGGCGGCGTTGCTCTTGATGTCGGTGGGGGTTTTCAGCGGAGCGGCGGGATCGGCCATGGTGTCTGTCCTCGGTTCGGTTTCGTTGCGAGAACGGTCCGATAGCGCAAACGCTCCGCGTTCGCTTCCGTATTTGTACCGATCACCGCAATCGATACGCTAGATAAGACGCGGTGCTTGGAATCCCATGGCCCTCGTCCCGTTCGGGGAGAAAACGCGTCCCGATCGCCCCGAACGGGGTGTCGGGTTTCGTCTTAGGGTTGACATATCGGCGACTCTCCGCCATCGGGCAGCGCTTGAGAGCGGCGGCTTGTTCGCCGCTTTTGCTTTTTCAGCATACAGGATTTCAGGTCATGGCAAAGCCGACCACCGTCAAGATCAAACTGCTCAGCTCGGCAGACACCGGCTTCTTCTACGTCACGAAGAAGAACCCGCGTACCAAGACCGAGAAGCTCAGCTTCAAGAAGTACGATCCCGTCGTGCGCAAGCATGTCGAGTTCAAGGAAACCAAGATCAAGTGATCTTGCCGGCGGCGTAAGCCGCCGATCGGTCATCCCGGCGCAGGCCGGGATCCAGAGCCGCGGGCGTAAGCCTCGCGGCTTTTTCCATTTCTACAAAAGCGCCGCCACCGCATCGACGAAGCGGACCAGCGAGATCGGCTTGGACACATAGGCGTCGGCGCCCACTGCCCGGATGCGTTCCTCATCCTCGCGCCCGGCATAAGCGGTCACCGCCATGATCGGGATCGCCTTGAGCGTCGCATCGGCCTTTAGCTGGCCGATCAGCTCGAACCCGCTGACATGTGGCAGCTGGATGTCCATCACGATCAGATCGGGCATGAAATCGCGGGCGCGCTCGACCGCCTCGCGGCCGTCGCGCACGGGCTCGGTCACATATTCATGTGCGCGGAGCAGGTCGCAGAAAAGCTTCAGGTTGAGTTCGTTGTCCTCGACAACGAGCACCTTCTTTGCCACGTGCGCGCATTCCCCATTGTTCCGGATCGCTGATAGGCAATGCGCGCGCCAGAGACAAATCACGATGCCGCCGCCCTTGCGCTGCAGGCGCTTGTCTGGACCCTGGGCGAGCCGGCCCGGGCGGAGCGGCTGCTCGACACGACCGGTCTCGACCCGGCCGAGCTGCGCGTCCGGGCGACCGACCCGGCGGTGCTCGCCGCGACGCTTGTCTTTCTCGAAGCCTATGAGCCCGATCTTGTCGCCTGCGCCGCGAGTCTCCAGGTGAAGCCCGAAGCGATCGTCGCCGCCCGCCGCGCCCTGGAGTCCGAATGAAACCCCTGCTGATCTGCGATTGCGACGAAGTGCTGCTCCACATGGTCCGCCATTTCGGCGTATGGCTGGGCGAGACGCACGATATCGAGTTCACGCCCGATGGCGCCGATTTCGCGACGAACATGAAGCGTCGCGACGGCACGCCCGCGCCTAGCCGCGAGGAGATGTGGGGCATGCTCGACCAGTTCTTCCCCGCCGAGATGGACCGCCAGACCCTGGTGCCGCACGCCCGGGAGGCGCTGGCCGCGCTGTCGGAGATCGCCGATGTGGTCATCCTGACCAACCTCACCGATATCTGCCGCCAGCCGCGCATCGAGCAATTGGCGAAGTTCGGCATCGCGCACCGCGTCGAATGCAACCAGGGCGGCAAGGGCGGCCCGGTGGCGCGGCTGGTCGCGGAGCATGGCGATCCGGTCACCGTGTTCGTCGACGATCTGGGCGTGCATCATGATTCGGTCGCGAAGCACGCGCCGCAGGTCCACCGGCTGCACATGATCTCCGAGCCGGCGATGGCGCCGAACGTGCCCAAGGCGGCGGCCGCGCATGCGCGGA
Source organism: Sphingomonas sp. BL-S-30 (assembly GCF_055521475.1). Classification (NCBI taxonomy): domain Bacteria; kingdom Pseudomonadati; phylum Pseudomonadota; class Alphaproteobacteria; order Sphingomonadales; family Sphingomonadaceae; genus Sphingomonas; species Sphingomonas sp. BL-S-30. The sequence continues at coordinate 4,700,799 of NZ_CM145481.1, forward strand.
TCGACGACTGGCGCGAGGCCGAGGCATGGATCGCGGCGCGATTCGCCGCCGGGTTGCCTGCGGACTGATCGCGTCGAGGCTCCCGGCTTGTCGCGGCGGCGTCTTTCCTGCATCCGCGGAGGCGATACTCCAGACTGAAGGGGCGTTGTTTATGACCGATCGAATCGACCGCAAGCTGGCTGAGCTCAGCCTCAGCCTTCCCGCCCCGGCCGCGCCGGTCGCGTCCTATGTCCCTGCGGTCGAATCGAACGGCATCCTCTACGTATCGGGGCAGCTGCCGTTCAGGGACGGCGCGCTGATGACCGGCCGGCTCGGCGAGGATGTCGATCTGGCGTTCGGGCAGGAGGCGGCGCAGCGTTGCGCCCTGATGATCGTCGCGCAGATGAAGGCCGCACTGGGCGGGCTTCACCGGGTCGAGCGGATCCTGAAACTCGGCGTGTTCGTCAACTCCGCGCCCGGTTTCACCGACCAGGCCAAGGTAGCGAACGGCGCCTCGGACCTGTTGTTCGCCCTGTTCGGTGAGCCGGGCCGTCATGCCCGCAGCGCGGTCGGGGTGCCGGTCCTCCCGCTCGGTGTGGCGGTGGAGATCGACGCGATCGTGCAGCTCGCCCAAGCCTAGGGGCGCGCCGGGCTCAACGCGGCTCGGGCCGCAAATCGCCGGCCGCGATCGTTGCGTCGGCGCCTTTCGGGATGACGAGCTCGAAGCTGGTCTTGTCGGTATCGGTCAGCGTGATCCGCCAACGCCCCGGCGCCAGCCCGGTCGCGCCGAACCGGCCCGCGGCGTTGGTGAACAGGGCAATCGGTTCGCGTTCGGGATGCGCTTCCTCGGTCGCGGTGCCCGCCACCAGCGCGATCGGTGCGCCGTCGGCGCCGAGCAGCCGCCCAACCGCGCTGGCCATATAGTCCGAACCCACCGTCAGCCGGTATCCGCCGCGATAGGGCGGCAGGAGCCGGAACGATCCCTCGCCGAGATTGGCGCCGAGCGGCGCATCGGGCGCGGTCACCTGGACATTGCGTTCGCTATAGCTGCTGAGGCTGGACTGGAGTGCGGTGCCGAGCGCGCCCGTTTCCGCGGTGGAGAATTTGCCATAGGCATCGACCAGCACGTCGGCGCCGCGCAGCGAGGGGTGCGCGCGCACGATGGCGAAGCCGTCCTGGACCGGGCGGCCGATCGAAAAGGCGCCATCGGCCATCGCCAAGGCGGTGCCGAAGCGCAGCGAGGATCGCTGTGCCGTGGAACGCGCGAGATCGGGCGCGAACGTGCTGAAATGACTGAACCCCAGCTCGGCCCGATTGGTGTAATAGGAGCCGTTGACGCTCGCCCCGGCACCGCTGTCGCTATGCTCGATATCGGCGTTCAGATTATACGCGCCGGTGCCCGATCCGCTATAGGTCTGGTAGGTCAGCCGGCCGCGATTGTCGCGGCTGTCATAGTCGGATCGCAGGCTGGAGGCGCGGTCGAGCCGGTAGGTGAGCGAGAGAAACGCGCCGATGCGATGGCCGCGGCCGTCGCGCTCATAGCTCAGGTCTCCGGTGAAGCTGAGATCCGGGCTGATCCGCCAGCCGCCGGTCGCGCGGATGCTGCCGACATTGGGCTCGCCGTCGCGCCCCTTTGAATAGCGCAGGTCCAGCCCGGCATAGACCGCGTCGCTGATCGCGCTGTTGTAGCTCATGCCGGCGATATAGCGGTAGGGATTGAATGGCACGCCGGTGCCGATCGGTGCGAAATGGCGGCTTCGCGCCTCGAACGACACCGACAGCGCATCGGCCCGGTCGCCGCCGCGGGTGATCGTCCGCTGGAAGGTCATGATCCCCGCCCAGCCCGGCCCCACGCCCTTGACCCGGGAGGCCGAGGCGAAGCCGCCGAACGACCCGACCGGAGTTGCCACGACCGTCTCCACCCCGCCCATCCATCCGCGGTTGTCGGCCTGAGCGTTGGCGCCGAGCGTCAGCCGGTCGCTCACGCCGCGGCGGTAGAAACCGCTAAAGGCAAGGTCGCCGCTATAGACCGGGCCTCGTGCGCCGGTCGGCGCGAGCGTCCCGGCATAAAGGCCAAACTCGCTCAGGCCGGTGGCAAGCTGCGCCTGATCGAGGAAGATGTCGAAGTCGAACGACTGCGTGCGCCCGGCATCGTCCGTGATGGTGAGCCGGACATCGTTCGCGCCCTGGGTGAAGGGGAAGTCGCGCAGGTCGAAACTGCCCGGATCGAGTTCGAGCCGCCGCACCAGCTGGTTGTTGACGCGCACCTCGACGGTCGATCGCCGGTCGAGCTGGAAGCTGCGATTGCCGCGCGGCCGAATGATCGTCTGCGGATCGAGCAGCGAATAGAACCGGGAGATCGACAGGCCGGCAATCTCGGGCGCCGATTGAAAGCCGCGTGCGAGCGTCTGCAGGTCGCCGCCGCTCCAGCGCACCAGATTGTGCCGGTCGTCATAGACCAGCCGCGTGCCGCGCCGCTGCAGGTCGGGGCCGGCCCCGCCCGCGCGCCAGTTCGCCTCGCTCTCCAGCACCACGCCGCCGGCGCGGATCGCCCCGTCCAGGAAGGTGACCGGCGCGGCAATGCCCGAATCCGGTCCCTGCTCCACCCAGTCAAGCGATCCCCGGATGTTGAGATAGGCGCTGAGGCCGGCCGGCGCGACATAGGTTACCGGTCCGCGCGCGTCGCTGTCGCGCAGGGCGACCGACCGGCTGGCCCGGCTCGCCGCGGCGATCTCGAGCGTGATCTGCAGGGCCTGCGGATCATAGCGGATGCCCACACCGATACCCTGGAGATCGGTGCGGTCGAGCGCGTGCCGCGCGGCGAGCCGGGCGCGCAGCGTCGCGATCAGCGCCGCTGCGATGCGCGGTTCGATCAGGGCCAGCAGTCGATCGGCGGAGAAGCTGGCGCGGCCGGCCGTATCGAGCGTGACGGTGGTGTCGCCGAGATAGGCCTGCCCGTCCATCACCGGCGCGGTCAGCACGATCGCCCGGCCGGTCGGGTTGATCGCGCTCGCGTCCGCCCCGGGATCGAGGACCACGCGCGCCTGCGCCGGATCGGCGGTCTGGGCACGCGCCGCAGCCGGGAACACGAGCGCGGCGAGCATGAGCGCTCCCGCGGCAACCATCGGGTTCATGCGGTAAGCGATGCCTCAGGCATCGGGCGTGAACTGCGCTTCGACTCGCCCGTCCGCCTGCGGCAGCCGGACGGCGAGGGTCATGCGCCGCGTCTGCCCGCCACCGATCAGGCCATAGCCGATCGTCTGCTGGAGATCGGGGCCGGTGAGCTGGGTGCGAAACACTTCGCGACCGTCAGGGGCGAACTGCACGATGCGGACTCGTCCATGCGAGAGATAGCCATGCGCCGCCGAGCTGTTGGTGACCGTGATCACGGGCGCGGGGCTGCCGTCGGCACCCTTGCCGATCTCGGCCGAGGCGATCGTCAGCGCCGGCTTGGCGCCTTCGGGCGAGACGCTTACCAGGACCTGGAAATTGTACAGCAGCTGGATGTTCGACTGCGTTTCGTTGGTCTGGACGGGGAGCTGAGCGACGGTGAGGAAATAGTGCTTGCTCTGCGCGAGCGCGGGATCTCCGACATATTGCACGCGGAAATTCTGGCGTTGGCCGGGCTGGATCAGCGCCTGGGGCGGGAAGGCGGCAAGCTCTCCTGAGTCATGGCCGGTCGCCTTCACGCCATCGGCATTGAGCTCGAGCGTCTCGATGCGGAGTTCGACCGGCAGCGGCTTGTCGAAGCTGTTCTCGACCGTCACCACCTGGCTCATGCCCCGGCCCGAGGTGGTGAGATCGATCACCACTGGCTGAACGGTCATCGCATAAACGGCCGTGGAGATGCCCAGCACCGCCAGCAGGGCGATCAGCCCGCCGATGAAAGATCTACGCTGCAACGTCACGAGCCTACTCCTACACGCTTCGCACCCTGTCGTCGGACGCGGCGGCGGGATGATGGACCCATGCGCCGTCGCCGCCAAGGCAGGAAAAGCGCGGGTCTTGCTTGAGGTGTCTGCGGGGGCGGTTTTCACCGCCCCCGGCAGGATGTCATTTCGGCAAAACGACCCGGACCTTGTCCGGCGGAACGCCGGCGTCGAGCGTCGTCGCCAGCCGCTCATATTCGGCGGCCAGGAAAAGAAGGTCGGCGCGTTCCTCACCGGTGGCGCAGAGCGCCCGTGCACGAAGTTCGGCCGCCAGGGCCTCGGGGTTTTGCAGATCCATTCGACAGACGGGGTTTCCGGCAAGCCCCGCCCCTGGAAGGGCTTGCCGGAAATACCCGATCACGCGGTCGGAGCGATCGTGATCTCGACCTTGCCCGCGTAGGTGCCGGCATCGAGGACAGCGGTCGAGTCAGCGGTGACGCCGCTGCCGACGGTCAGCGAGATGTTGTTCGACACCGAAGCGAGGCGGTCGCCGACCTGGCCCGACGTGGCGCCCGTGCTCAGCGACTGGTCGGCTACGCTGGTGGTGCCGCCCTTGGCGCCCATCGCAACGACGGTCGCGGTGTAGTGGACGGTGTTGGTGTAGCCGTTCGGCGAGTTGGTCGCGGCAGCGTTCACCAGCGGCTTGGCGTCGACCGAGATCTTCGGGTTGGAGCCGTTGCACTTGATGGTGAAGTTGCGGGTCAGGCCGCCCGTATTGCCGGCGAAGGCGGGGTCGACGGTGCCGTCGGTCTTGGCGAGTTCGCCCAGCGTGATGGCGCCGGAGATCGGGGTGGCCGCCGAGCAGCGTGCCGCAACGGTGCCGGTCACGTCGACCGAACCGGTCGCATCCGCAAAGGCAGGTGCCGCAGCGAAAACCGAACCGATGGTCAGGGCGGAAAGAACGAGCTTCTTCATGTCAAATCTCCTTGATCACTTGGGGCCCCTCGCCCCGACAAGGCTCATTTGCCCGGGATCGACCCGCGACCCCATTTAGCTGGCGGTGAAAAGCGACCTAACTTCCAGCGCAACCGGCTATACCCAAGGATATAACAGGGGCGTTCAGAGACCCGCGCAGTTGGTCGCGGCAGAGGCGGTGACGATCGGCGTGAAGGTGATGCTGATCACGTCGCCATAATTGGGGGCGGGGGTCTTGCCGGCGCCGCCTTCCTGCAATGTCGCGCGCAACGCGAGCGTGCCCGCCTCGCCGCCGATCCCGGCCCGGGCGCAGGTGCGCGCGCCGAACGCGGCGTTGGAGGCGACGTCGCGGCCGAGGAAGCGGGCGCTGTAGCGGATCGTCTGGGCCGAATCGGCGAGGTTGCCGCCCGGGAAGGTCAGCCGGAAATCATTCTGCGAGCGCATCTTCACCTCGAATGGGCCGGAGCTGCGCACGCGCAGCGCGTTGGCCGCCGAGGTGGTGAAGCGTTCGGGTGCCGCCTGGACCGCGGCGGTGGTCGCATCCCCGATCTCGCCGAAGTCCAGCGCCGATCCGGCATAATAGGCCTGGAGCGCACTGACGGTGTTGACGTTGATTCGGATCGCCGCGCTGTCGCGCACCGGTACCGGCAAGCTCAACAGCCCCCCTTCGCCCGAGCAGATATAGAGAATGTCGAAGATGATCGGCTCGCCGGCCGACAGATCGGTCCCCGGCGGGACGGAGACCCGCAGGTTGAGCGGCGTCGACAGATCGGACGCGAACAGGTTCCCGAAGTCGTAGCGGATCTCGCCGGCCGCGCCGGCGCCATTGTCCTTCGAATCGAGCGATCGCGGCCGGCCGGCGGTCGACCCTTCCGAATAGAGCACCGGATAGCCGCGATAGGTCACGTCGAGGGGTGGCGTCCCGGACGGGGCGGTCAGGATCAGGCTCACTTCGTTGGTCCGGCCGGTAAGCAGCCCGCGGTTGCGGCGGAGTATCAGCGGAATCGTCACCTCGGACAGCCCGGTCGGCGAAAAGGGATCATAGGTGATGCTGGCGGGCGCGGTCGCGCTGCCGGTCACCCCGCAGACGATCGAAAGCTGGCTGTCGGCGCTTGCCGGCGAGGCATATCCCAGCGCGGACATCAGGCCCGTAATCGCAATTCCCGCCGTCCGAACCCTCATAAGGGAGGTGATACGAGAATCTCCAGCGCGGTGCGACCCGATAGTTGTGCAGCGGTTGCGAGGTCCGTCTCGATCGCCCGGACGGTGCCGTCGGCGTCGAGTATCCGGATCAGCAGCCGGGGCATCGTCTGATTGCATGTCACGGCGAGCCCGGGTGAGCGCGCGACCGAGCCGGGCAACGCTATCGCCGGGGCCGTCGCCCAGCATCGCGGCGCGACATGCCCATAAATATCCACACGATCGTTCGCCCGGGCCGAGCCGGGCAATGCCAGAGCCGGTAAGCACGGCGCGACAATGGAGAGTGCCCAACTTGCGTAGGGCAGGGTGCGACCTCGACGAGAAGGGCCCCATTTCATACTGCGACATCATACACACCTGAAGCCGTAAACAAACCATCGCGCGCGATACTTACCCGAATCTTAAGGAGCGATGCCGACCGTGATCGTCAGCGTGTCGGAATAGCGTCCTGCCATCAGCTGGGCATTGCCTGCATAGGCGGGCGCGCTGACCCGCAGATAGGATCCATTGGCCTTGGTGGAGGCAGCCCCCAGCCGCAGGCCGGCGGCGCTGGCCGTCCCGGCGAAGCTGCACGTGCCGCCTGCGGCGAGGTTCGCCGCGTCGCACGATGCCGAGGCGCTGGTGCCGTTGTCGGCGACGACGCGCAGCGCGACCTGATAGGGCGCCCTGGTTTCATACCCGGCCGTGGCGGTGCCCGCCTGCATGGTCATCCCGCCATTGGCCGATGACACCGCGATCCGCGAGGCACCGCTGCAACTGAGCTGAATCGCGAAATCCTTGCTGAACCCGGTCTGGTCGAAATCGGCGCGGTCGATGCTGCCCGTGGGCGCGCCCCCGGCGGCAAAGCCGCAACGGCCGCGCACGGAAGCCCGGACCTCTACCCCCACTTCGACGCTGTTTACCGCGCCCTGCCCGGCGGCATAGGCGGTAACCTGGGCATGCGCCGGCTGGATGATGGCGCACAGCGCCACCAGCATCGCCAGTCCGAACATGCAAAACCGAGTCATCAACCGCCTGTCGAGGGGCGGTTCGATACCGCCAGTCTGGCGGCAGATGGGCCGGCCCCGCGCGTGAGGCCATTCAACCGGCGGTGCGAAGCGCGCTTACCAACGGGCGAAAGCGCCTATCTCTTTCGATATAGTCGCCCGGGATTCTCCCTATCCCTCGCGCCCCTGCACCAACAGGATCAGCTCGGTCCGGCTGCGCACGCCGAGCTTCTCGAAGACTTTGTGGAGATGGACCTTGACCGTCCCCTCGGTCAGCCCGAGTTCGTCGGCGATCTCCTTGTTGCGCAGGCCGCGCTGGGCAAGCGAGGTCACCGCCCGCTCGCGCCCGCTCAGCGCTTCCAGCGGATCGCGCGCCGTATCGGGCGACATCGCCAGATCCATCGCCCGCTGCATCACCTCCTGGTCGAGCCAGCGCCGCCCCTGCACCACCGTCTCGAGACAGGTCAGCAGGTCGCGCGGTGCGGTCGATTTGATGACGATGCCGTTCACACCGAGCTGCATCGCCTCTTTCGCGGCCTGATCGTTCATGCCGCTGGTCAGCAGGATCACGGGCCGGTTGTCGCCGCGGTTCCGCAGGATGCGAAGCACGTCGAGCCCGGTGCGCTCCGGCATGCTGTTGTCGAGGATCAGCATGTCCGGCCGCGCGTGCGCCAGCGCGTCGAGCGCCGCCACCCCGGTATTCACGGCGGCGACCACGTCGAAATTTGACTTGTCGAGGAGGATCTCGATGCCTGAGAGAGTGAGCGGATCATCCTCCGCCACCAATACCTTGGTCATCCCACCCTTACGCTTATACTTATTCTCGGGTGCCGTTCTTAACACCGACTCCGGTCAACGAGCGAGCGCAAATCTTCACCCGTTCCCTGAACGGGGAAAATGGTGCCCAGAAGAGAACCCAATAAATATAGATATCAATTTGAGAAGATTTCTCTAACTGAATTTGATATCAATTATATCACCACAAATACGCCTAAAGCTTAGAGCGAAAATATGGTTCGAGTCCTTCGGAGTTGGCCTTTCACTCATCTTTGCCGACAAACAAGCCATACTGTAATCTTGGGCTATTGTCCATATGAGTGTGAACGGATGCGCTAGCGCGCACTGTCAAGATACTGAGGTCGCGTAACTTCAAAACCGCCCGTCGGCATGTCGCGCGGGTGCAATGCAATGTTCCGGAAGCGATGCTCGAGAGTGCGGGCGACCTCGCGAACCCCGGGGTTCGACCATTCCGTGCGTCATCCGCATTGCGCCTGACCGGCGCACACCGCTCGCCAATGACCGCTTTGAAGGTTCTCAGAACTATGCCGGACGTTTCTCCAGATCACTTTCTCCGCATGAAAGAGGTGCGACAGCGCACCGGCCTCTCGACATCGACGATTTATCGCAAAATCCAGGAAGGCACCTTCCCGCCCGGCCACAGCCTCGGCGCGAAGGCCCGGCGGTGGCTGGGAAGCGAGGTTCAGTCCTGGATCGATGCGCAGCTCGCCGCCGAGCCGGAAGTCGAGCCCTGGAAGCCGCCATTGCCGCCTGCTCGGCGCATAGGTGAGAGGAAGCCTCCGCCCCTGGTGGCGAACGAGAAGGGCGCCGAGGCGGCAGCCAAGGTTGCCGGGGTCGTTGGCCTTGCCATCCCCGAGGGCGAGGCACCGTCTGATCGTGAAATCGCCCTTCGTTTTCCCGATTGGCCGGAAATGATGCGGCAGCGGACGGCAGCCGCCTATCTCGACCTGTCCGAGTCAGCGTTCATCCGCGAAGTATATCGCGGCATCCTGCCGAACCCGGCCCTGCTCGGCGGGCGACAGAGCTGGAGCCGACAAGAGATTGACGCGGCTCTTGCCCGCCTTCTCAAGCGAGACGGGCGTGTCCGGTAACGGAGCAGAGCCGCCGCAGGCGCCGGGCCGTGGACCGACCACCCATGCCATTCTCCGCCTCGCGCAGCGTGGCCTCCTCAGAAAGGTATCGAACTGCGCTGTATAGGCTCGTCGAGGCGAGACATGTCCGGCGCTTCCCTAGATGCGGAATTCTCATAGAGATGGTTTCGCATTTGATCCCGTTCTTCCTCTGGCTTCGCCGCCCAGATCACACGTAGCTGCTCATCCATTGGCGGGTAACTCGGCTCGTCATACGAGAGCTCACCGCCAAGAACCGTGTCCGCATCGAAGGCGAAACCGTCGACAAGCGGAAGACTCCAATCGACCGCGCCGAATGCCGAGTATGCAACCTGCGCTTTTCGGAGATCGGCCCCTTCCAGATTGCATCGGTAGACGATCGATTCCTGCAGCAGCACGTCCTCCATAAAGGCTCCACCGAGGTTGTCGTGATGCAGCTGCGCGCGGCGGAGCACAGCGTCATGCCAGTCGCTTCCGCTCAAATCGCAGTGACCAATCCGCGTATGGTGCAGGCGCGCATCGACAAAGTTCGTTTCCTTCATCTCGCACTTGTCGAACTCGCAGCCTTTCATCTCCGCTGCTCGGAAGCTGACGCCGTCCAAGGTGGAGTTCGTGAACCTGCAACCGCTCAGGTCGACCTCGGCGAAGGATGCGCCAGACAGGTCGCATTCGACGAAATCGATCCTCTCCAGCAGCGTAAAGTCGGGGAGGCGAAGATCCTTCAGCGACCGCCGCGTGAACACGGTGCCTTCCGTGAAAACATGCTTCCATTCTTCGTAAACGATATCGCGGACAGCCTGATGTACTCGGCGCGAAACGACGGAGGACTGCGCTATATCCGCCGTCCCCTCCTCCTGGCTGTCCCCGGACGCGTCGCGAACCCGTCCGTCCAGGACGGAAAGCACGAGCTCGAAGGCGCCCAAGCGGAAGCTGGGTCCATATTCGCCCCGAAGATAGGGCCGGAGCTGGTGCAACGCAGCGACCTGAAGGGCAACGCGTGCACCGAAGGGAAGCTTCTCGTCGATCGCGCCGGCGGCGCGCAGCTGGAGTTCGCTGAACTCCTTGAGCGTCGTATCCTTGCGCGCATTCTCGAGTTGCTGACGGACGCTCAGGTCACGCCAATGCCAGAGCATCAAGCCGATCGGCAGGCCGAAGACCAAGAGCAACGCCTGGAAGAGGTCCCTCCACTCCGGTCCCTCGCCATGCTCCGGCATGAAAAAGCGCCAGACCAGATGGCCTTGGTCAAAAGCCAGATCGAGAATGGCAACCAATGCCGCGCAGCAGACCGCCACGCTCATCAGCTTTATCGGGCGATCCAGTCCGGCCACCACCGGTGCGAAGGCGCGGGCTAGAGCAGGTATTGTCCATACCGTGCGAGTGCCATCCGCATCGGGCCGGCTCGTGAACCGAACCTCCAGCCTCCAAGGGAGAGGCGAGCGCAACCAGCCAACGATTTGCGCGAGCGTCACAGTTCGAGCAGAAGCTGGTCCGGGTGCTCCACGGGCACGGGTCGATCCAATCGATCCAACAAGGTCTCCGCGATCTCCTGCGCCGCGCGCTGCCGCAATCGTAGATCGCGCATGGCGAGTCCGATCAACGCCCAGGCGGGCGCATCGAGAATGATGGCGCCGAGCGCCGCGCTGTCGGGTGCGAATCGATCCATGCCCGATCGTTAGAACAAAAAAGGAACATCATAAAGCCCGGAGGGTGCATGCTACCGCTCGCCTCAAGGCTTCCGTCGTGCTCGGTCCAAGGGCCAGCGAAAAATATTCTCGTGTCGGCCCCGTAGTTGATCCTGCGCCGCGTCAATCCCCCCAACGCCGGAACAACCGGCGATGGGAGGGAAGAATGACGATCTCGAAAAAGGCGCTATGCGCCGCGCTGCTCGCCGCCACCGCGTTCCCCACCGGCATGGTTATCTTACCGGCCTGCGCGCAGGAGGCGCCGACGGCCTTCGACCTGCCCGGACAGGACCTAGCTACGGCGCTGCGCGCCGTAGCACGCCAGGGTGGTCGGGAGATCCTGTTCGCGGACGGGGACGTGCGCGGGCGCCGGTCGGCGGCGGTCCGGGGCAGCTTCACGGTCGAGCAGGCGGTGCGTCTCGCCATCGGCGGCAGCCATCTGATCGTGGAGGAGCAGGCTGGGGCGCTGGTCGTGCGGGTGCGTCCTCAAGCGGCCGAGGAGGATAGCGCGGATACGCCAATCACGGTGACCGGCACGCGCATCCGCGGTGCCAGCGGCCCGTCGCCGGTCATCGTGATGACGCGGCGGGGATTGGAGGAACAGGGCCTGCCCGACATGGCAAGCATCTCGCGGATCATCCCGCAGAATTTCACCGGAGGGCAAAACCCCGGGGTCGCGGGGGGCGGTGACCAGGGCGGATACAATAACATCAATAACGCGACGACGCTCAACCTTCGCGGGTTGGGCTCGGACGCGACGTTGACGCTCATCAATGGTCACCGCCTTCCTTACGACGCCGTCAATCAGGGCGTCGACATCTCGATCATCCCCCTGGCGGCGCTCGATCGCATCGAGGTAATCACCGACGGAGCCTCCGCTCTCTACGGCTCGGACGCTGTGGGCGGCGTCGCCAACCTCATCCTGCGCCGCGATTATGATGGCCTCCAGACCAGCGCCCGTGTCGGCGCCTCGACCGAAGGCGGCAACGTCCAGCAGCAATATTCCGGGGTCGGCGGCAAGCGCTGGACCGGCGGCGGGTTCATGGCCGCGCTCGACTATAGCAAGACGACGCCGGTCTACGCCGACCAGCGCGACTATTCGCGCGGCCTTCATCCTTCGCAGATGATCGCGAGCGGCGGGCGGCAGGTCAGCGGCGTGCTTGCCGCGCACCAGGACCTTGCCGGCTGGGCATCGCTGGAGCTCGACGCCCAGCTCGCCGATCGCCGCGCGCGCAAGACCAACGCCTTCTCGGTGACCGACCCGGCGACCTATTTCGGGCAGGTCAACCTGCCGGTCGTGCGCTCCTATGCGATCACGCCGTCACTGCATCTCCGGCCCGGCGGCGGCTGGGAGGCGACGCTCGAGGTGACGCAGGGGGAGAGCGCCACCGTCAGCACAGCGATGCGCTACACGGGCGGCGCCCTGCTGGTCGGTCGCACCGCCTATGACGACTATCTCACCAACTTCGAGGCGAGCGCCGAGGGCCCGCTGGTCCGCTTGCCGGGCGGCGACGTGCGGCTCGCTTTGGGCGGCGGCTATCGGCGATTCCGGCTCGCGTTCAATGTCCGGGCGACCAGCGGCGGCGTCACGCAGGTGATGCGCGACGCGGTCGAGCGGCGGGAAAGCCGCTTTGGCTATGGCGAACTGTCTGTGCCGCTGGTCGGCGCCGCCAATCGCATGCCGCTGGTCGACGCACTGTGCCTCAGCGCCGCTGTCCGCTACGAGGACTATAAGGGGATCGACGCGGTCGCGACCCCCAAGCTCGGCCTGGTCTATGCGCCGCATCCCGACGTCACCCTCAAATATAGCTGGGGCCGCTCGTTCAAGATCCCGACGTTGCAGCAGGTCAACCAGTCGCGCGAAGCCATCCTGCTGGACGAGAGCGAGTTCTCGCCGCAGCCCGCCCCGGCGCTGCCTCCAGGCTCGACCGTGCTGCTCCTGGCCGGCGGCAATCCCGACCTGCGTGCCGAGCGGGCGACCAGCTCAACGCTGTCGATCGAGTTCAAACCGCGCCTCCTGAAGGGCCTGCGCATCGAGGCGAGCTGGTTCGACATCGACTATCGCGGCCGGATCGCCGAGGCGGTGAGCGATTTCACGACGGCGCTGACCAACCCGGTCGCCGCAGACTTCGTTACCTTCGCCCCCAGCACCTCCCTTCTGCAGGAGCTGATCGCGCAGGCGCCGCTCGGTCTCGATAACCAGAGCAGCCAAGCCTATGACCCGGCGCAGGTCGCAGCGGTAGTGGATTCCAGCCTGCGCAACACCGCGCGTGAGCATGCCCGCGGCGTCGATCTCGCGATCGACTATAGCACGGCGCTCAGGGACGGCAGCCAGCTCCAGCTGGCCGCGTCCGCCAGCTATCTCGACGGCAAGCGTCAGCCCGTCGCCGGCCAGCCCTATGAGGGGCGTGCGGGCCTGATCTTCACCCCGCCGCATTTCCGGGCCCATGGCTCGGCGAGCTGGCAGGGCCGCGAATATCAGGTTTCGGCCTCGGTGAACTATGTCGGCAGCACCCTCGACAATCGCTTCCCCCAGGTCGAGACGATCGGTGCCTTCACCACGCTCGACCTGAGCGGGGCGTTTCGCCCCGCCATAGAGCACGGCCCGCTTGCCAACCTGGAATTCCGGCTCAATCTGCAGAACGTGCTGGGCGAGCAGCCCGACCCGATCCGCAACTCGTCGGCCTCGTCCATCCCCTTCGATTCGACCAACCAGTCGCCGATCGGGCGCTTCGTCAGCTTCTCGGTGACCAAGCAATGGTGAGCCTTCGCATGGCGCTCGCCGTCGCCGCCTCGCTCCTGGCGCCAGCGGCGGCCTGTGCCGCCCCGGACTGCACCGACCTGCTGCCGTCCGGCGCACGCTTCCCCGCCCGCAATCTCGTGCCGGAGGATCTGGCCCGCCTGCGCGACATCGGGCCGGTCGATCCCAACCAGCAGGACGAGGGACTGTTCTCGGTTTCGCCGGACGGCCGACACGCAGCGTTCCAGCTCCGGCGCGGCGATCCCGCCACCAACGGCTTCTGCCTGGCGATGCTGGTGGTGGACCTTGGTACCGGCGCCGTGCGCGTGGTCGATCGCGGCGGGGATTTCATCCGGCTTCGCTTCGATGCGCGCGGCGTCGCGAGCTTCCCGAGCGGGTTCGCCGACCCGATCACGCCGCGCTGGTCGCCCGACGGCAAATGGATCGTCTATCGCCGGCGCGACCGCGGTGCCGTGCAGCTGTGGCGCGCCCGGGCGGACGGCAGCGGCAGCGAAGCCGTCACGGACAGCGTCGACGACGTGGACGACTTTCGGGTTGCCGCCGACGGCCTTGGGCTGGTCTATGCGACCAAGCCCGGCCTGCGCGACGCATTGGCCACGATCGACAAGGAGGGGCTGTCGGGCTTCCACTATGACGACCGCTTCGTGCCGGCGGCGAGCAATCGTCCGTTTCCGCTGGCGCCGATCGCGCGGACGGCATGGTATCTCGACCTGGCCAGCCGGGCGGTACGCCCGGCGACGCCCGGAGAGGCTGCGCTGCTCGACAAGGGCGCGATGCAGGAGGGCAGCTGGAGCGAGGCGACTTCCGCGGTGGGCGACCGGGCATGGCTGCAGGTCCCGGCCCGGACGCTCTATGCCTCGCGAGGCCGGCTGGTGGTGACGAGGCGCGGACGCACGCTGTCGTGCAGTGCGCCCGAATGCGGCGAGGCGAACCAGCCCTGGTGGGTCGGTGGCAAGGTCCGCTTCGTTCGCCGCGAAGGCTGGGCCAACAGCGTCACCGCGATCTACGAGTGGAAGCCGGGCACGCCCGGCGTGCGCCGGCTCTACGCGACCGAGGACCTTTTCCTTGGCTGCGTACCGACGGATGCGACGCTCATTTGCCTGCGCGAGGGATCGCTCCAGCCCCGACGGCTCGAGCAGCTCGACCCTGCCAGCGGACGACGCACGCTGCTGTTCGACCCGAATCCCGAGTTCGCGAGCCTCAAGCTGGGTCATGTCGAGCGGCTGCACTCGCGCAACAGCTTCGGCATGGAATCCTTCGCCGATCTCGTCCTGCCGGTCGGCTATGTACCGGGACGGCGCTACCCGCTCGTCGTCGTCCAGTACAACTCGCGCGGCTTCCTCCGCGGCGGGACCGGCGACGACTATCCGATCCAGGCCTTCGCCAATCGGGGCTTCGCGGTGCTGAGCTTCGATCGGCCGCGCTCGGTCGGCCTCAAGTCCACCACGGACCCCGTCGAGGCCGAAAAGATCAATCTCAAGGGCTTCGCCGACCGGCGCAGTGTGCTCGAGGCGATCGAGAACCCGGTTCGCATGACGATCGATCGCGGGATCGCCGACCCCAGGCGGATCGGGATCACCGGGTTGAGCGATGGCGCGTCCACGGTCCAGTATGCGCTGCTCCACAGCAAGCTGTTCTCGGCTTTTGCGATGAGCAGCTGCTGCTGGGATACCAGCCTACCGCTCCGGGTCGGTCCGATGGCGGCGCGGCAGTTCCACCAGATGGGCTATCCCAGGACCGTCGACGACGACGCAGCCGCCAGGGCATTTTGGCGTGGCTTCTCCGTCTCCCGAAATGCCCGGGATATCCACGCGCCAGTCCTCGCGCAGGTATCGGACGACGAATATTGGGTCGCACTCCAGAGCGTCACGGCGCTGCGCGAGCTGGACGGGCCGATCGACCTCTACGTCTTCCCGGACGAGCATCACGTCAAATGGCAGCCGGCGCACCGGCTCGCGGTCTATACCCGGGCGATCGACTGGTTCGACTATTGGCTGAATGGGGTGAAGGCGCCCGGACGCGCTGGAGAAGTCTCGCATTGGGAGGCACTTCGCCGCGGCATGTCGGGTTCGGCTGACGCCACGGCAACCGCCCCGCCGCCCTGAATATGGCAGGTTCGAGCGGGCGCCAGGGCGCCCGCTCGCCCCGCGTCAGTCGTCGTGCAAGCCGGTGGGCTTCATCCATCCGAACTCGTGATCGGAGATACCCATCACGGCTCCGCGGGTGTCGGCGCTGACGCTGCCGAGCTCGACGATCTTCCTGTCTTCGATATGCATCTTCAGTCTCCTGTTTGCTGGTGCAGTCATTGGTACCCGAGCTGGCCAGGCGTGCCGCGGCGACGGGGCGACCAGGCGGTTGCCCATGCCTCGACATTGACCAGCTCGAGCAGGCGCACATTCTGCTCGCTGGCGGTCGGTCGCCCGGGCCGGAGAGCCTCCTCGATCGCGCCGGGATCGAGAATCCCATGGCTGGCGAGCTGCCCGTCCATCAGTCGCTCGCGCAGTTCGTCGCGCCTGCGCCGCACGATCTCGCTGCAGAACGGATCGGGCGTGCCCTTGACCCGGCGCTCGATGATCGCGGACGGAAGCCGGTCGGCAAAGGCGGTCCGCGCCATCGCACGGTCGCGGCCGCCCTCGCGCCACTGCCAGCTCGGGATGGCGAGACAGGCCTCGATGATCGGCTGCGACAGCAGCGGATTGATCACCGGCGCAATCCGGCTGCGATCGGACTCGAGCGTCGGATGCGCACGCACCAAGCCGGCGATATGGACCGCCCTGCCTGGTAACGCCCAGGGCGGAGTCTCGAGCCAGGGATGCAAAAGCTCGAGATCCCGGAGCGAAGCGATAAGGCCGGGGTGCAAAAAGGATGGGCTCGGCTTCCACCGATAGGCGGGCGGTCGCCTGGCGATCGCCACCGCCGCCCGCGTGACCCTGAGCGGGCCGGCACCGGTCTGCCGACAGATATCGCGTAGCGTGGCAAACGCCCCGGCACCGGGGCCCTCGTGCAGGGCCCGGTCCGCCAGCGCGACGGCGGATTGCGAGAAGCCGAAGACATTGTCGCCGCCATTGCCGGTGAAGAACGCATCCGCGCCGATGCGGGAGGCGACCTCGCGATGCGACGTCTCGTAGGGCTGGGCCTCCGCCCGCCCCAGGGGGCGTGGCAGATGCGCGCCGAGCGCGTGACCGAGATCGACGGCATCGAGATCGTAGCGGGCGTCGACCAGCGGCAGGCCGAGGTCGGTGCAGACGGTCTGCGCGAAGCCGCGCTCGTCGCCGATCGGATCGTCGGTGTACATGGTCATGCACGTCGCGCTGCTGCCGGCGCGGGCGAGGCACGCCGCGACGATCGAAGAATCAAGGCCGCCCGACAGGCTGAGCAGTGGGTGCCGGTAGAGCGACGCCCAGGCGGCGACGCACTGCTCGACCACCCTGCGCAGGCGCTCGGCTGTGGTGGCTGCCTCTTCCTCGGCGTTTGGCGCGACGAAGTCCCAGGGCGACCAGCCCGGGCGCGCGCGCTCGGTATCGTCCTGCAGCGCGACACAGCTTCCCGGCAAGAGTGTCGTGATGCCGCAGAGCGCGGTCTCGATCGTGGGGAGGCCGCAGGAATAGAGTATCCGCCCGAGCGCATCCCAGGCAACGCCCTCGGGTGCGCCCCCGGCCATCTCCAGCAGCTCGACGTCGGAAGCGAGGATGGCCATGCCGCCGGCGTGCACGCGGTAGCAGGGCAATGCCGCCGAGGGATCGCGCAGAATCTCGACCGCCCCGCCCTGTATCCGAACGGCGAGATAGCCGCCCCAATAGGCTTTGAGCAGCGCCTCGGTCCCGCCCCGCGCCAGCACGTTGCGCTCGGCATCGCCTAGCGCCTGGATGGCACGCGCCGGCCCGTGGCGGTGGAACAGCGTGCCCAGCACCACGCCGTCGCCATCGATCTCGAGGCAGCCGCACGCCTTGTTGACCAGCACCGCGAAGCGCGGCGTGCAGCCCGCGAGCCTCAGGCCGGTCTGCTCGGCGATGCGCTGCGCGCCTTCGGCGGCCTCGGCGCCGGTCGAGACGAGGACGAGATAGCGCGGCCTCATGGCAGAACCAGGATGGGAGTGTAGAGCCGCACATTCTCCAGCTCGCCGACGATCACTGCGTCGCCGCACTGGACCCAGCTATGGGCGGCAAAGGGCTCTAGGCGGACCCCGAAGACCAATGCCGCCTCCTGGCCGTGCCGCTGGCACAGCCGGCGCGCCGCGATCGCCCGGGGCAGGCATTGGTCGTCCGCGCGCAGCAGCATCGCGCTGGCCACGAACGCGCCCGCGACCCGGCGCTGCCGTGCCTCGTCCTGCGCGTCGCCAGCGGTGGAGGGACGCTCGCCCGCCAGGCTGGCGGCGATGCTGGCCATCGGTCGCAGCTTCAGCCACCAGCGCGCTCGAAGCTGGCCGGTGACCGCCGCCATCACGTCGATGGCCGCGCCTCCGCGCGCGTTGCCGAGGGCGTAGTCCTGCGCGGCGGCGGGATGCGTCGTGGCGGCCTTGCGGCTGCCGTCCCCCGCCTCGATGACTCCACAGTCGAGAAGCGGCGCCAGCTCGTCGGGGGCGAGCATCTCGCCGGCGGCCCAGCGCCGGAAGAGCTCGTCGGGCATTTCCGGCAGGCGGAAATAGCGATTGGACGTCAGGTCCAGGAATACGGCCTGGCCGGCGCAGACGCACCATGACAGACCGGGGCGGAGGGTGAGCGACATGAGGATGCGCCGGAAGGGCGCGTGCCCGTCGGGCACGCGCCAGGTCCGTCAGTCGTCGCTGAGCTCGATCTGCTTGCGGTGACCGAACTCCGTGTCGGCGGCGCCGACCGGAAGGCCCTTGGTGTCGGTGCTCACGACACCGAGCTCGATGGTCTGTTCGCTTTTCATGGCATTCCTCCATTCACGAGAAACGTCATGGCCATGACCAGACCCAATGTACCGGGCTGGTCACATATGAGTAGTTTATAATCGAATTATAATCCGATTGTTTTCAGCCAGGCTTCTTGCGCTATCGAAGCCGGGCGGGAAAAGCATGTCTTGGAACATGCGCCACCACCTTTGGCCGCGAGGCTTGGACATAGTGGTGGCCACCCGGCCGCACTGATCTATGTGACAGTTTTATTTCCAGATGATATACTGTCCATATCGGACTGAAAAAGCCGATTACTCCGAAATCGACTTAATCATCATCGCGGGGTTCGCCAGGCCGGCCGCCTCGGTTGCCGGCTTTCTCCCAGCGCAGGTGCCGCTACCGATATCCTAGGGAATGGGGGCGCCTGCCGGTGCCAGCACGATTTCGCCGGCCCGGCTGGTGTCCACGCTCCGGTTGAACAGCGCGCCAAGCCGCCTTGCCAGCAACTCGGTGTCGTCGACCCGGAACCGCCCGGACACGCGCTGGCCGGCGAGCGATGCGTCGGCCAGCCGGATCGGACGAAAAGCCCCATGGTTCGCGAGTGCGACCAGTTCGGCGACGGGCGTCGCCTCGAACTCGCGCGCATCGGATGGCGCCGACGTTGCGCCGGCGGGTGCCGCGGGCGTCGCCGGGACGTCCGGCTGCGCCACGAACGAGACGCCCTCGCCGGCCACCAGCTTGCGTATCGCCGGCTGCGGCGAAGCCGGCGCACGGGGCAGCGTCACATCGACGGCACCCTGCAGGAGGCGGACATCGACCTTGCCCGAACGCGTCAGCGCGACTTCGAAGATCGTGCCGCGCGCGGTCACACTTCCCCCGCCGGCAAAGACGATGAAGGGGCGCGGCTCGTGCGCGACCTCGAACCGCGCCTGGCCTTGCAACAGTCTCAGGCTGCGCTGCCGGCCGCCGATATCGACATCGAGGACGGTCCCATCGGCGAGGCGCACGGTCGAGCCGTCGGCGAGCCGCACGACGCGCACCTCCCCGGCGATCGTCGAGATCCTGCGATGGTCAGTCGTGGCGGCAACGGTCTCGCGCTGGTCCGGTGCCGGTCCCGAATGATGCAGGGCCGCCCATCCGCCGATGCCGATCGCACAGGCGGTGACCGTCGCCACGGCCACGGCCAGCACGCCGCGTCGCCGGGTCGGCGCCGGAGGTGAAACGGGCTCGTCCGGCTCCGCGAGCAGCTTCCCCATCGTGAAGATCTCGGAGGTGCGATTGTACGCGGCCCGGTGCCGGGAGTCCTCGGCGAGCCATGCCTCGAACTCGGCGCGGCTGTCCTCGGCATCGGGGCTTCGCATGCGGGCGAACCAGTGCGCGGCCTCGCGGGCGAGCGCATCGCCGCCATCTTCCGCCTGCCCGTCGGCGATGGTCATTGCCCCAGGTCCTTGCCGATCCGCACGAGCGCCTCGCCGACATGCCATTCCACGGTGCGGATGCTGATGCCGAGCTGAGTCGCGATGTCCTTGTAGCCCAGGCCATCCGTCCGGTGCAGCAGGAACACCTGCCGCGTGCGCGGCGGCAGCGCGTCGACCGCGGTCCGATAGCGTTCCCGCATCTGTGCGAGCTCGATGGCGTCCTCCTGGGTTGCGCGGGTCGCGGGCTCGTTCGCCTCGTCGATCGGCACGTGCGGCGTGCGGTTCGAGACGCGGCGCGATCGGTCGATGAGCAGGTTGCGCACGATCCGGTTGAGGAACGCCTCGGGCTGGCGCAGGCCGTCGCGCGCACCCGAGCCGAGCAGGCGCGCGAATGCGTCCTGCACTAGGTCGTTGGCTTCCTCGCTCGAGCGCAGACGTGCGTCGAGCCATCGCCGCAGGCGGGGTGCCTGCTCGCGGTAGAGCACATCGAAGCGTGCCTGGCCGTTGCCGCCGCCACCGGGCGACTGGTCAGGGTCGTCATTCGGCCGCCGCATCGCGCTACCGCGAGCAGCTGCCGCCGCGCGGTGCGCGGGCGAGGAAAGTCGATCGCACGAGAGCCTGTCTCGTGCCGGGCGGTGCCTTGGAGATTACCCCCGACCGTGATGGCCGGAAGCGCTTGATGCCTGGCGGTCAGTCCGCAGCGGGCTGCCGGCTCGAAACCGCGCTGCACGGGCGAGTCTGCGTCACTTCGCAGACGTTCGCAACACCCGCATCGATCGTGTCAGCCGCTCCCTAGCCGGCCGGGACCGGGCGCCGCGTGTCTGGCGCGCCGCGGCGCCCCGCAACCCGGCGATGCCGGGTGCTCCGCTCGCGCTTCGCCCTGCGGTGCGGGCCGCCGCTGATGACGCGCCCGGTGTGCGTCGCTGCCGGTCCCGTCGGGCCGGCGGGAAGGAGCGTTTTCGATGCCCGATATCGATGCCAGACTGGTTGCGCGCATAGGCGCCGCGGTGGCTGCACTGCCCGAACCCGAGCAGACGGTGTTTCTGCTCCATGCCGTCGACGAACACGACTTTGCCACCGTCGCCGGCCGCCTCGGCATCGGCGTGGACGAGGTCGAACGACTGCTCGCGAGCGCGCTCGTGCGGCTGGGTCGCGATTTCGGCGCCGGTGGACGTTGATGGACGACCGCTCGGAAATGGCGCTTGATAGCGCTTCCGGCGGTTGCATCGCCGCCCCGGCACTCTAGGATTCCTCCGATGCGCACCGATCTCGATCATCTGCCGCCCGCCAAGCAGCGCGAGCTCGAGCGCGTGGTGCAGATCCTGTTCGAGGAATTTCGCGACGCGACCGCGACTGCGACGGTCGACTGGAAGCGCCAGGCGCGCATCCTCAAGGTCATCCTCTATGGCAGCTATGCGCGTGGAGGCTGGGTCGACGAGCCGCATACGGCGAAGGGATACCAGTCGGATTTCGATCTGCTGATCATCGTCAATCACGAGAAGCTGACGGACCGCGCTGCCTTCTGGTCGACGGCCGAGGATCGGTTGAACCGCGAGCTGGCAGTCACCAAGACGCTGCGCACGCCGGTCAACTTCATCGTGCATACGTTGCATGAGGTGAACGACGGGCTGGCACACGGCCGCTACTTCTTCATGGACGTCGCCCGGGACGGGATCGCGCTGTACGAAAGCGATGGCACCGAGCTGCACGAGCCCAAGCCGAAGACGCCGCAGCAGGCACTGGCGATGGCGCAGGAGTATTTTGACGAGTGGTTCCCGGCATCCATGCAGCGCTTCGAACTTGCCAAGCTGGGCATGGAGAGAGGCTTTCTAAAGCCAGCAGCGTTCGACCTCCATCAAACTTCTGAATTTCTGTACCACTGCGTGTTGTTGGTCTGCACTTTCTACACACCGCACGTTCACAATCTCGGTTTCCTCCGGACGCAGGCCGAGCGGATTGATCCTCGCCTTATCGACGCCTGGCCGCGCGATACCCGCGCCGACCGCGGACGCTTCGAAAAGCTCAAAGAAGCCTACGTAAAGGCGCGCTACTCGAAGCACTACCGTATCAGCGTCGAGGATTTGGCTTGGCTGGGCGAGCGCGTGGAGGAGCTTGGCCGCACCGTGCAGGTCATCTGCGAGGAACATATCGCCGCACTTGAACGCAGTGCTGCTGCTTGACGAACGGGCGCTGCCGAGAGCTCTCGTAACTTTGGCAGTTTTGCGACTTAATTTTTGTCGTTCGCCGGCCAAATGGTCGATCCCGGAAGCAGCAGTTCAATCGGAATACCAGCAGGTTCACCGAACGCCCGAGGTTGAACCTTAACTGCCGTTCCCGGGCCGACCGTGAGACTTCAGCGAACGCCGAGTAAGCCATTTCCAAGTAGGAGAGCCGCCGGACACTTTCGCGCCAATCTCAGCCGCTTCAGACTTGATCACCGCATCCGGAAGAGGACATTAAGCGGCGCAAACGAGGTCCCGGTCCCGTGCTCGCTCGTCCATCAGGGCAGAGCAAGCGAACTTGGGTCTTCGTTGCCCTCCAGGTTGTTCGATAGCGCCTTGCGGAGGTCGACCTTGAGATCCGAAGCCATGCTGAACGTGTAGCCAACCCTACGGCCGATGATGTCGTCGAGAAGATTCACCGCCAGCGAGGCAGGTGCCTCGAAAGAGACCGGATCGTCGAGTACGCGAGGAACAACTGCCACGTCCGTATGTACATGGGCGATATAGCGGTTGCGATGCGAGACTTTAAGATCGTTCACCAGCTTGCGGTACGCCTTGATCTTGGTATCGAGATCCTTGGTGCGCTTGGGATCCAGCCCTTCACGCTTCAAGGCCGCGAACAGCGTCTGGAATGACCGATTGTTTTTGGTATCGTCGTCGAGCGCAGTTAGCCGGCCCACGATATCCCTAGCTGCGCTTTCCAGAAGGATGCAGTCCACCACGAACGCCTCACGGGACATTTTCTCGAGACCCTCGAAGCGCCGGCGAGTCACATATGAGTAGATTGTGATCAGCAGCCAGAGGACATCTTGCCGCAGGCCTTCCTTGATCGTTTCAGATGAGACATATTCTCTTACCATGGCGCCAAGCATCTAGGGAGTCTGGCGCTATTGCGCGAGTGGCTGTTCTTCGATCGATCAGGCGTGAAGTACCTGAGCCGCGCCGCTGTCCATCATCGCCTGCGCTTCGGCGACAATATCCTTGCGCTCAGCCATCGCAGCGATCTCCCCGAACGCGATCAAGCCCATAACGCCCGCAAACTGAATGACCTCCAACAGGGATTCGTCTTCAAATGCAGGTTCGATTACATCACCCACGAGCCGGCGGCTTATTTGGTGGATGCCGCCGTGCGTATAACCGTTCATCGGCGCCCACGCCTTTTCCTTAACTTTCGACAGAAACTTGTCTTCGAACGGAGGATGTTGTTCTAACGCCTCTATAAGCTGCCACATCTTGGGCTTGATTTCGTCCTTGTGGACGAATTGCTCGATCTCGTCGTCGGTCGCACGGTGGTGAATCCACGCTCCTCGAACGAAGCACTCGAATTCGCAGCGCACCAGCGCAAAGGCACTGGCGTATCGGCACGTATCGATGAGGTTGATAATGCTCGCGGCATGTTCGAGCGCCAGATCGTAGAGCTGAGCCGGAATGCGATGGCGATGGTCGCCCTCGATCTTCACGTCGGGAAGCTTACTGTCGATCCAGTCGAGAGCCCCGCGAATTTTCGCCAGTCCTGCCTTGACGTCATCAGACGGCACTTGCGTTGTCATAGTCTTGCAGATCTCCCACACGCTGATCGCGCGCCAAGCGTATGGTCGTCGAACGACGGCCATTCTTTAGTGTCCGCCAGAACCTGCCTGCCGCCTAACGGCCCAAAGGCCGCCCTTAGCATGGTAGTTATTCCGGTACGGGCATGAGCTCAATCTCGACATTTCAGCTGAAATCAAAGAGCCTCGATCTTCGCAAGGCACGATCGCTGCAAAGTCAGCCCGCTGCCAGATCACCCGTGTCGGAGCCTGAAAGTGGCCTACTTACTGAAAGGTGCCGGGGGTCTTTTGCTGAAAGCCCAGGTAGGAATCGAGAATGGGCGTATCACGCTCCACAGCAGGAGTGGAAAGCAGCGGACCGGCGGCGGGGAGCGAAATCCCGACTATGTGCCTGCGTTTGACGCGATCTTCGACAGAATCAATGTGCCTGATGTCGTGATTGATCAGGTGCTTATGGATAGCGGGCCGTCCCAGCGTTTCCCGGAAAGCGAGCGTGTTCTCGCAACACGTGCTGACTTCGAGGCCGGTGTGCTGATCGAGGTAAAGCGGCAGATTCGCAAGGCAATGCGAAATTTCGGGCGGAGCCAGAACGCCCCTCCCCACCAGGGAAACCAGAACAAGAAAATCCGGATCGATGTCTCGTTATCCGATCGGGAGATCAAGCGCCGGTTAAGGGTGGTTCAGGATACGGACCTTGCATCGGGGAACGACGGATCGGCATCTCGCGCTGGCGTTGCAACGACTGACCTCGCCGAAAGGCTTTCCGCTACTGAGTTACGAAAGGTCCGGCCTGAGCACGTGCACGCGGCGCTCGAGCGGCTCGCTCGCGATGATGCTGGCTCGAGCTCTAGCTTCGACCCGTCGCGAGACTACGACGCCGTGACCGCAAGCGGCCAGCGATATGCCCCCAAGAAGCTGTTCGGGCTGGCGCTGGAGGAAGCATTGCAGATCAAGGCCAGGCCAGGACACTTCAGTGCCGGGTGGGGCACACCGTGCTTCGATATTCTGGAGGAGGCTGGGCTATGGATCGTACCAAAGAGAAAAGGCATCGAACGACCTGCTCGCCCTGAAGCCGAGATAAGGCAAGCGGTCGCGGGAATAGTGCCAACTGATGAAGAGCGTACCTGGATCGAGGGCAACCCGAAGATAGCAGTCCATTTGAAGCGGGAGCGTCGCCCAGGGCTTGCACACGAGAAGAGGGAAGCGTTCAAGCGCCTGCATGGTCGGCTGTTCTGCGAGAAGTGCAAGCTGGACCCCATCCAGGCATATGGTGAGAAGGCCGGTGAGGCCTGCATTGAGGTCCACCACCATCGCATCCACGTCTCGGACATGGACGAGGGGCATGAGACCAAGCTTGAGGACCTGAAGTGCCTCTGCTCAAATTGCCACAGGGTTTACCACCGCGCGCTTACCGTTGGGGTGCCATTCGACCTCTAGCTGGGAAGGGTGAGTCGCTGCCGCCTTCGTCGTAGATAAAGCCGAAAGCTACGTGGGGCTGGGCGCTTAAGGGCAGCGCTCCTATCCTCGAGCAGAGGGCTAATCGGCCCAGTTCACAATGTCAGGCATGGCACGGGCAGCCCGTTCCAGCATTCTGCCGATCTCGCTATCACGACGCGCGACGTTTAGGACGAGCGTATCCATTGCACGTGACAGCGGGATCATCATCCATTGCGCCGCACGCTGGCGTGCTGCCTCCTCGGGGAGCGCTAGCGCTTCGGCTGCGCCCGCCTTGGCCGCCGCAACGCGATACTCCCAGAAGCGATCAAGACCTGCCATGAATACCGTCCAGCCCTCGAGGCCGCGGCAACTCTCATACTGCACGATACGAGGCGCCATCACATCGCGCGGCATGTCTCGCCGGATGTCGTAGGTTGTGCCGTCCCAGCAGCTGATGCCTTGGCCTGCGAGAAAGCTTGCTATCCTGCTCAGCCTATCTGCCCCGATCCGCGCGAGCTCAGGCGGGACGACATATAGGCAATCGATCGGGCTGTTGCCGGCTGCAGCTGCCTCTGCAAGCAGGGCGTGGTGGAGCGCAGGCACGCGAAGCAGGTCGCCCTCAATCAGCAGCACCTTTCCACCGGGCGCTTCGTCATTGTGGCGAAGATCCCAGCCAGGGACCCCAAGATCAGCCGCCACGAATCTCGCGAAGGTTGCGAGGTTGCTCTTCATGCGCAAGCTCTGCTTCAGCCGCTCGACTTTCACGAGGTCGCCGCCCGGTCCGTAGCGCCAGCTTGCCGGGTCGCCGCGCACAAGCTGGTCAATCCCGTCGGCTACAACGATTCGCTCCGGTCCGAAGACCGAGCGGATGATCTCGATCTCGCTCGGCGGCCAGTCCTGGCCCTCGTCGATCAGCACATGATCGAAGCGGAACAGGTCTGGCTCGCGCCGGCGAAGCTCGGCCAGGTCCTCTTCGGAGATGTCGCCGCTCGCCAGCAACTCGGCAAGCGTCCTAGCTCGCGCAGCATATTCTGCCAGCAGGTCCTCGTCCTCGCGCAGCAGGTCGAAGCGCTGCAGGACCCGGCCCACTAGTGTCATCACCGTCTCGACGCGGATGCCACCAGCATCGTCGGAGCCAGGGGTCGCGGTGAGAGCCATCAACCGCCGTAGGTCCGCGGCAAGCGCCTGGTTGTAGGTCAGCAGCAGCGAGCGAGCGCCACGCTCTTGGTAGGAGCGGCTTGCGAGGTTGAGCAGAAGGCTGGTCTTGCCCGTACCTCCATGCCCGCGGAGGATGAACGCGTTCTGCCCCAAATCGCCTTCCAAGGCGTCAAGCTGCGGCGCGCGCTGCGCCAGGCGCTCCATGCGACGTCGGTCGAGCTGGGTCGGCTTGAGCGGCGTGAAGATGGGCAGCCGCTCGAGCTTGTCGGCGATATCGTCGCTGCAGCAGGACAGCTGCGGGATCGGCCCGGCGCCGCGATAGGGCATCTTCAGTTCGGCCAGCGCGGTCAGGATCGACGCCAGCCCTTGGTTTCCTGCCAAGATGTTATGCGGGCGGCGCGGCAATGCCGCCTCCTCCACATTCTGGAGCGCGACCAGGTTGATCGTCCATGGCGTAGCCTGGATGCGCTGCTCGCAATCGCTGAGGAATGCGTGCATCTGCTCAACCGACTGCTCGGTCGCGCTCTTCCAGCCGTCGCGCTGGTAGAATACCGACACGCCAAGGCCATCGAACCGGACATTGCGCGGATCCTGGCTCTTGAGTTCGATGGTCAGGACAATGTTGCGAAGGCCGATCTCGCCAAGATGCTCCTGGTTGCCCTCGCGCTCCTGGATGGTGACAATCCGCCGAGGCCGGAAGCGACGCCCATTGAGGCGCGCCAGCACGACAAGGTCGATGTCCTGCACGCGGCCACCGAAGACCTTGGCGCAAGCGGCGATCTTGATCAGGTCATCGCTCTCCTCAATGTCCGGCCAAGCCTCGCGGAGCCGTGCTGCTAGCCGCTCGGCGTAACGACGCTCCTCACGATCCTCCGGGCCGATGATCTCGATCATACAGGGAAGCCTGCTGGCTGGGCGAGCTTCAGGAATGCTTTCTCCGGCGAGCGCCGAAGCTGCCACATATCCAGGAAGTCGATGGTCACATCGTTCCCTTCAGCGAGGATCGCGTCGACCGCCTCGCGCTGCGCGATGGTCCAGTGGGCAAGCTCGTTGATCCCTCGCCATAGGGGGTGCGCGAGGATGAGGACGGAGCCGGTGGAGGGTGCCTCCAGCGTCATCAGCGGCCCAACTCGCCGCGCGATGATCGGCAGCCGGTCGCTCCCGATCGTTCTGGCGAATGCCGCCGCCTCTGCGTCCTGATCGCCAAGCCAGCGCGATGCATCGAGCGGAAGTCCGGCGGCGAGATCCGCTGCGTCGAGCGCGAGCCGCCAGTCGAGCAGGGAATGGAGGAAACGATTGTCGTAGCTGCGCAGGCAGTCTGGGCAGGAACTGTCGCAGTCGCGGCGGTGCCTCGCGCTCATGAAGCGCGCTGCAGATCCTGTCCGCATGGCCTCCAGCACCTCCTCCATCCGCGCCGGCAGCGCCAGCTGCCGGGCATAGCCGGCGCCGTTCTCGAGGCTGTCCGCGAGGAATATCCGGCGCGTCTGGCTGGCACCGACGCGCATCGGCTGAAGGCCCGCCTGAAGCTCGGCGGGGTCGATGTCGAGCACGGTCCCCGCCGCACGCCGAAGAAGCTCGGTGAAAGACCAGATCAGGGCCAAGCCGGCTGGCAACGCGGCGACGTCGATGACGCCATCGGGCCCGGGAACCTCCGCCGACCGCAAGGCCATCAGCAGGATGTCAGTGGTCTTGATGCTGCCGATCGCGAAGCGCAGGTCATCCCGCATCGCGCGACCGCCAAGATCGACCTTCGGCGAGTAGAGCGACGGGTCCCACACATTGACGCTGTCGCGATCCCGGGTCGCTGTGAACAGGCGGCCATTATTGTCGTTGAGCAGTACGACAGGGACGCTGGGCATGGGCTGCAGCGCCAAGCCGCCCAGCGTGAGGCCGGGCACATCGGGCGGCATCAGCCCAAGCTGCGGCGGCGGCAGCATAGGCCCTCGCTCAGCCTGCTCATCATAGTCGATCGGCTCATTGAGCGTCCGGAATCCCCGCGGCTCGTGCATCGGGATGATCTCGGTTGTTGTGCCGCAGACCGTGCACGGGCCTGGCTGGCTGGCGCCAAGCTCAGTTGCGTCGCAACTGCGGCAGCGCGACAGCGTGACCGCCTGGCCAAGCGGATCGATCGGGATCACGTTCGGCCCCCGAAAATCATAGGCCGCGAACCCGCAGGCAACGTGGATCATCTTGTCCTTGAGCGTCTCCGCGCCCGGCGAGAAGCTTGAGATGGCCATGTCCATCGGCCGGTCCGACACCTTGGCTGCCTCGTCATCGCGCCGGCTCCGCGGGGGGCGCTCGTAGAGCGGGCGGACCCTCGTCGGGAAGCCAAACATCGGCAGCAGGCCAGCAGTCGCGAGCCGCTCGCTCAGTTCCTCCTGGATCAGGCGATCATCACGCACTGCCTGATCTATCCTGTCCACCAACTCGCTGCGCGCCCAGGCGATGATCCTGGCAGCGCGGGCAGCTACGTCCCCGGGGCTGCATGCGAGCAGGCCCTCGACAACCTCCGGGATCTCGGGTGCTGCAGCAAGCCAGGCTGCGACCGGGGCGCGATAGCGCTGCTGCCAATCGCCGCGGCGCCCGAAGCTGCCATGGTTGCTGTCCTTTGTCCGCCCCGGCCGCTGGTCGGTAGGTAGCGAGAGAAAGGCACGCCGAAGCAGTTCTGCCGCGATCACGCGCCGCACAATATCGTCCTGGCGCAGGTCAAGATAAGGCTGCGGCGGCGGGTCGCCGGTCATTCTCCGCGCATTGCTGAAATAATAGTCGTCATGCGTCCGGTCGCGGCAGAGCGTCACCGCGAACGAGAATGGCTGGCCAGCACGGCCTGCCCGGCCGACGCGCTGCTGATAGTTGAAGCGCTGCGGCGGAACGTTCGCCATCACCACGCTCTGCAGCGATCCGATGTCGACGCCGACCTCCATCGTCGTCGTCACGCTCAGCACGTCGATGCTGCTGATCAGCGGATGCTCGCGCGGCGGACCCAGCAGCGCGCCCTTGAACTGGCGCTGGCGCCGGCGCTGCTCCTCGAGCGGCTTGGTCTGGCCGGTGAGCTCCTCGACGCGCAGCCGGTGCGCCTCCTGGCGCGACAGCCAGCCATAATAGTCGTCGATGTCAGCCTCGCGCGGGATCTCGGCCAGCTCCGACCGAAGGCAAGCGTGATTGGTGCAGATGCCGGCGCTGCGATGGCAATGGACGCGCGCGCATCGCGTGCAGCGATAGGCGACCTCGCGGGCCGGCAAGCGGAACACAAGCGGCAGGTCGCCGGTACGCTCGGTGCGGATCTTCCACTCGCTGCTCACAATGCCCGTGTCCTGAAGGGCCTGCTCAACCTTCTGCTTCAGCTGCGCGGCGTCAGCTTGATGCAGGAGCGCGACCGCCTCGAGGTAATCGCGCAGCCTGGGCGGCATGTCCGTGCGCACGAACCCGCCCGCCGCGGCTGTCGGATCCTCATTATAGCCTTTCTGCAGCCCGATGATCCGGATCGCGGAGGCGAGGACCTCGCTCGCTACGCTGCCCGGAAGGGGGATCCGCCCCTCCAGTGTCTGGGCAGGCGCGAGGAACGCTGCGCCGATCGACTCCAGATCACGGCCGGCGCGGTCATAGATGACATCGGCAAGCTCATGCGCCAGCACAAGCTGGTGGCGATGCGCGCGCGCATCGAGAGGTCCTGGGGGAAGGCGATCCCATTCACCGGCGGGAGGATCGTAGAAGCGCCACCAGTCGATGCCTTGGATCGAGCGCAGCGATACCTTGGGTCCCGGCGGGTTGACGCCGAGCGCGACCATCTCGCGCTCGATCTCATGAAGCACCTCGCCCCAGGAGGGGTCAGGCGCCGCGGCGACGGCGCTCTCCAGCTGGGCGATCACTGCCTCGTCCTCGAGCTCCGCCACCCCTCGCGCCTGCAGCCGGTATGCTGCCCATGCCTCGGGATGCTGCGCTCTAGCGCGCGCTAGACGCTCCGCTTCAGCCTGGTCCAGCGGAAGGCCGGCAGCGCCCTCGCGCATCAGCATCGCGATCGAGCGCTGCTGCCGCGGCGCGATCGCGCGCCTGAGCAGCTGGCGCATCAGGTCCCGGTAATGATTATGCTCAAGCCCCGCGCCGACCTTGGCGGCGTCGTCGCGGCTGTCGGTGAAAACGATGGTCCGTGCGGGCGTGCCTCGCTCGCCGAGCGTGCCGACGAGCCGGTCCGTGAGAATCTGGGTGATCTGGCCGGTGCCGGTGGTGTGCGCACGGATGGGGGTGCGCACGATGCCGCTGAAGAAGATCGGGCTGTCAGGATTGTAGCCCTTCTCGCTGCAATGCGGGCAGCGATCGGGCAGCGCAGGCACAATTGCGGCGTCGTGCTCGGCCTGCCGCGCTACCCGCATGAAGCAGCCGGTAGGCTGCTCCGAGCGTCTCGCCTTGCGCAGCAGCCCAAGCCCGTGGTCCAGCACCGCATTGTCGAAAGAGAAGCGGACCGGGCCCTGCGCGCCAGGAGGCGTCCTGGACCAGCCCGAGCCCGACGGCGCGGGGCGCGGCCAGTACCACATATATTGCCCGTAGCGCCGGCGGAACACGAGCTCGACCTCGCGTGCTGGAACCGATCGCGGGCCCGCGTTCAGGTACCATTCGTCTGCGGGCGCGGCGGCGCTGCCGTCGCTGCTTACAAAGCCCCCGAGAAAGGGCTCGCCGCATTGGAAGCAGTAGAGAAGCTCGAGCACGCGCGCGCCGCAGCCGCACCGCGCGCGCGGCGCTGGGTAAAGCTTGCCGATCTGGCGCTCAGCGCTGCGGAAGCTTTCCTCCACCTGGTCGCATGCCGGGTTGCTGCAGGCCCAGAAGCCGCGGATCATCCGCACCAGCGCATGCGCGCGGAACCGAGGCGAGGTGAAGCCCGGATCGACCTCGCCTATGCTCGCGAGCAGCCCCTCCATCGCCGCGATGGCCTGATCGTCGTCCGGGTCCTGGAGCAGCGCATCGCGGACCGCGCTGATCGGCTTGGGACGGTCATCCCCGTCGCTTAGCGCCGCACCTGCAAGCGCGTCGATCAGCCCGCGCTCCTGCGCCGCCTGAGCCAGTGCCTCGCTGCCCAGGCTGCTGAGCCCAGCAAGATCTGCTGCCGCGAGTCGCCGATTCGCCGGCGGCGGCACCGGATTCCCCTCGATGATCTCGAATGTCTCCTGTGGAACGCCGAAGAACTGCTCGACATAGTCCTGGCCTGCCTGGCCATCGAGGCTGGCGCTGGTGGCGATGCACCGCAGCTGAGGCGAGGTGGGCGCCAGCCCCAGGCGACGGAGGAGGTTGCGCACCACAAGCGCAACCTCGGTGCCCTGGGTGCCCCGGTAGCTGTGAAGCTCATCGACAACCAGCGTCAGGCAGCGCGAGCGGTCCTCCTCGAGCCAGCGCCTCGTGGAGGCGAGCATCGGCTCCTCGGCATCGCGCATCAGCATGATGTTGAGCATCGAGAAGTTGGTGACCATCACATCCGGCGCGGCGCTCACCATGTCCCACCGGGTGAGCATCTCGCCCGATCGCGGGTCGGAGAATTGCGAGATGAGGTCGGCCTCGCGCCCTCGGATGCCGCGCAGTTCAGCCTCGATCGCACGAATCTGCTGGGCAACCTCCTGCGTGGACGAATTGTCAGCCAGCGCCGGCAGCGTCTGGTTGCCAAGCGTGACACCGGTATAGCGGCCGAAGTAGAAAGCGGGGGCGCCTGGACTCTCCACCGAGGCCTGGAGCGCGCGGCGGAGGCGCGTCACCTGATCCTCGACCAGCGCGTTGGTCGGATAGAGCACAATCGCACGTAGCGCGCTGGGCCGCTGCCCGGCCTCGCGCAGGTGCCGCCAAGGCCCTTGCGCGCCAGCATCCTCCCACCAGGGATTGATCGGGGTGGGCATGCCCCATTCCCGCGATTCAACGAGGAGCCGGGCAAGGATCGGCAGGAGGAAGCACTCCGTCTTGCCCGATCCAGTGCCGGTGGTGACCACGACATTGCGCTTGGCCTCGGGGTTGCGAGATAGAGATACGCGCAGCGACTGAGCCTGATGGGGGCGCAGGCGCCGGTCCGGCGCGTCGGGGAACAGCATATGGGAAAGCCGCTCGGCCGAGCGCTCGTCCACGCCTGCGGCTGCGCATGCTTCGGCAATGGTTGGCCCGTCCGGGTAGGGCAGCAATGTCTCGAGAAGCGGCTCCTGGAAAATTAGCCCTTCCTCGCGGAGAAGCGCGCTGCGCTCCGCCATCAGCAACGGGTCGCGCAGCCAGAATGCCGTGTCGAAATAGCGAAGATAGCCCTCCCTGAGCGCGTGATAGAGGCTGAGCGGTGTCGCGCGAGGCATTCGGGATCCTTGAGGCTAGAGGCCAAGGCAGCGCTGGATCTGGCCAGCGACCGAGGAGGGGACGGACGGATAATGGACGAGCCAGGTGTCGCGCCGGATGAAGGCTGGCGCGCCGGAGCAGAGCGTCGCTGCACGGTCGATCAGCCCCGGCAACTCAGCCCCGATCGGGACGGTCAGCAGCTGCGTCTCACGATCATAGGCGACCAACGGAGCGCTAGCCTGCGCTGCGGCTAGGTGCTTGGAGCTCAGCATGTCGGTCACCCGCATGATGCCGGGTGCATTCTCCCCAGCGATCACGCCGTGCAGCCTGCCATGGAGGTGGGTTCGGTAGGCGCCCGGCGCGCGCTCCTCGCTTGCGCTTGCGCTTGCCCACTGTCGCGACGGAAGGTCAAGCCGCTCGACCTCTGCGCTGCCCAGCCTGAAGGACTCACCGCTGCGAAGCAATCCCGCGAGCGGCGGGAGATGCCGGGCAAGGCGCTCGGAGAAGCGCTCGCTCAGGCCGATCAGCACGCCGCTTGCCTCCAACTGGGCAGCTAGCTCGAGCAGCGCATCCTCATCGGCAGGCCAGGCCCGGATCACGGTGAGACCTTCGCCATCGCCCTGACGCGCTGTTCGGACGCTGCTGGCGCCGAGCATGGCGTCCAGAAGCCGATCGGACCGTGCTCCGGCTAGCACCCAGCTGCCATCGCTGGTCTCAACCAAGGTCGCGGGTGCCATATGCCAGCTAGCAGGCCGCTGGGTCCTGGGGTCAAGGACGACATCAATGTGCCCGAGCGCCGAGAAGGCACGTGCCGCCTCCGCGGCGAACCAAGGCTGGTTCGGCTGAAGCGCTTGCGCCATCTCGCGCAGCGCCGCCCAGCTTCCGGATCCCATATAGCTCATCGCGTCGAGCATGAGATCCAATGCCGGCCTCTGCCCCGCCGAGGCCTCAAGCGCAGGCAATCGCGCCCGTGGCGACTCTGGGGCCCGGATGCCATGGCGCGGCCGCTGGCCACGCGGCGTGGTGCGGGGCCGGCGCCCGCGGTTGCGAGTCCATTCCTCGCGCTGGCACTCCCGGCAGCGCATATGCTTGAGCGTCCGCCAATCCTCGCCCGGCTCGGCTGCGTCGACAATCCAATAGTGGTGGCCAAGCACCGCGCACGGCATGGCATAGGTGCGTTCGTCCGGTCGCGGCGGCGAGCTGGCGCTCTCGGCAAGCGGCTCGGCGGGCGGGATCGACCCGGGCAGCCGCAGCGCGACATCGGCATGGCCGGGGTCATCCACATCCAAGAGCAGCCCCCCGGTCACGGCAGGCCCGGCATCCTCCGCATGATAGGCCGACACGATACCCTGCGCATCTTCGAGCACATGGATGGCCGCGTCAGGGGAACTGAGCCTCGCGGGGCGGGGGAAGCTTGCGGTCCGGAGCCGCACGGGCACCTGGTCGAGCAGCCGCACGCCATCCTTGGACAATACGCTCAAGCCCACCAGATAGTCGCCGCTGAGCAGGCCCGTGCCAGCGAGGGAGCGAGACGCGCGCCCGATATCCTCCCCGAGCGCCAGCTGCTCATGGCCGCCCAGATCAAGCGCGCGCCGGCGCTCGACGGCTAGCTGCAGGCGCTTCTCGGCAGCGAGCGTTGCTACAACTACTGGCGGCGCGTCGGCATGCCAGGTCTGCCTGCCGAGGCGCACGCCGCCTTCCATCGAGATCACGTCAGCGCGCAGCGGCGAAAGTATCGCCAGGACCCCCGCCGCCTCATCCTCGGGCGCATCGGAAAGCACCACATCTAGAAACGCCCGCCAGCCAGACGGCAGCCCAGCAAGCTGGCTGTGATCCAGCTGCCTATATCCTGCGCGCGCATAGCGCCCCAGATGGGCCTCGACCTTTGTCAGCACATCAGCATGCGCAAGTACGATGCATCGCTCGAGCAGCTGCGCCCGGCTGACCTCGTGCCAAAGGCTATCGCGATCGTCATGCGCCAGGACCAGGATGGGGTTGGAGGAGCGCGCCAAGGTCGCAGCGGGCATCTCGCGCCGCGTGAGGGTG
Organism: Sphingomonas sp. BL-S-30; assembly: GCF_055521475.1. Lineage (NCBI taxonomy): Bacteria > Pseudomonadati > Pseudomonadota > Alphaproteobacteria > Sphingomonadales > Sphingomonadaceae > Sphingomonas > Sphingomonas sp. BL-S-30. The sequence goes on from NZ_CM145481.1 coordinate 4,735,138, forward strand.
AATGCGCCAGCGAGCAAGGCGCCAAGCGACAGTTCGGCCCAAGGCTCGAGCCCGCAGAGCTCGGTTCCGGGGATCGGGCGTACCGACAGCGATGGCTCGCATGCGGCAAGCCCGGCGCGGCCTGTCGCGTCGGTTGAGGCGGCGATCTGGTAGCGTCCCTCGACGCGAGCGGGGTCGGCTTGGCACGCGAGATAGAGGTCTATTGCTGGCAGCAGCCCACCGCTCAGGTCGGCACGCCAGAGCAGCGGAACCCGGCCCGCGGTGCTGCGATCCGAGCTTTCCTCGGCGGCTGGCCCGGCCCATGCCTCAAGTTCGGCGCACGCGATCTGAACCACGCGACGGCGCGCCTCCTCATTGCCCCACACGCGCCGCAGCCTGGCGGGAGCGCTCGCATGGCCTAGCCAGTGGGACAGATATTGCTCCATCTCCAGCGGCGCCATGCGGCGCCCGGGCCTTAGGCCATAGTCCTCAAAGGCGCCCGCTAGGCGCTTGCGATCCTGGGCGCTGACCAGCGCCTGGGAGATCGGGTAGCCGATATTGACGCGGCGGTCGGTGATCTGGGCTGAGGGCAGGCCAAGCTCGCCATCCCATTGGGCAAGCCAGTCATTGAGCAGCAGCCAGAGCTCAACCGTGTCCTTGAACCCGCGGCGAATGCGGGCTCCAAGCGAATCATCAGCCTCCAGCAGCCCAAGGAGCCGGTCATAATAGTTATGGGCCGCGTGCTCGGCATCGCTGACCATCGCCTCGGCACCGAGCACAAGCACTGCGAGCAGAGCAAGAAAGGGCGGCGCGTCCCGCATGCCCTCATCTGCCCAGGCCTCAGCCTCGCTGAGGTGCCAGAGGAACGGGTTGTCCACCCGGTCCCAGCCAAGCGCACCGCGAACTGCGCCGATCAACTCGGACCGCGCATCCTCCAGCGGCACCTCCGCGGAAACCGCCGCCTGTGCCAGAAGCTCGGGCTCGAGATAGAGATAAGCAGGCGCCTGGGGGCGCGGCTCGCCAAACAGCGTCGTGTAGATTGCGCCATTCCACCGCCGGTAGCGATCTAGCGCCGCTGCGCGCGTGCTGCTCAAGCCTGCCCTCCCCTCAAGAACCATCGTCGGGCAAGTTCTCCACTGGTGCAACCAAAGAATCAGCGAATACGCAGGCACCAAGTTCTTGACTTCGGTAAGTAAAGCTTCCTTGAGGCGCATGATGGCCCCTTGCCGCCGACGGCACGCGGGCGGCGCGAGGACCAGCATGGCAAGGAAGGCAGCTGTGGATTCAGGTGAGCCCTGCTTCCTGAGCGGCGCGAAGCTCAGCGCCGCGATCCGGCGCGTCTCAGGCGGCCGGCAAGCTCGGTGCGCGGTGGCCTTCTGGGGCAAGGGATCCGAAAGCCTGGTCAGCACGGCAGGGCTGCCAAGCGATGCTCGCATCATCTGTGATGTCTCGCTCGGCGGTACCAACCCGCAGGCACTCATCGACCTAGGCGCGCCAGGCAATCGCAAGTTGCGGTGCGTCGATGGGCTCCACGCCAAGGTCTATCTATCGGATCTCGGGATGGTCGCTTGCTCCGCCAACGCTTCGGGCGGAGGAGTCGGCTTCGATAAGCCTGCATCGCTGCACGAGGCAGGCACGCTTCACGCCTCTGGGAGCTCAGCCTTCGCCGAAGGCGAGCGCTGGTTCGAGCAGCTTTGGCGCAGGTCAAGGCAGGTCGATGACAATGCTATCGCGCTTGCCCAGAGCAGCTGGCGCCCACCGAAGCCCCCGGCTGGGGTGACTCGTGCAAGGAACCCGCTCTCGCTGCTCGACGCTATGATTGCCGACCCAGCGCGCTTCCGCGGCGTGGGCTTTGTCCTCAGCAGAGGCACATCGACGATCAATCATCGCGACGACACCGCCAAAGCGCTGATTGCGGAGGACAATGCGCGCCCGGAGCGGCTCCTGTCCCGCCAAGAGCGCAGCGCGATCAAGCGATGGAGCGTCAGCGACATATTCAGCGAGTGGGGCGCGGCTGATGTCGATGCGTGGCCGCGCCGCTTCATCTGCGCCCATCTCGGCGGCCGAGGCGGGCTCACCTACTGGTTCTATGAGCGAGCTCATGCGGTGATCATCGACGGAACCGAAGGGATGGTCCTCGCTCGCAAGGAGGGAGCGCTGCGACGATCGCTCGGGCTAGCGCACGGAACAGCTGCGATGGCGGCTGCCGATGCCTCAAAGCTGCGCGCGCTGCACGCGCATGTCGAGGGGGACGGCCATAAGCTGCTTGAGACGCCCGAGAAGCTGGCTGAGCTGCTTGGACAGCTGGAACTGGACGGCTAGCTCGATCTCAAGCCGCCGATGCAGCCGGTGGCATGGGCAGGTCCCAGACCTCCATCGCAAGATCGGCCAGCCACCGCGACCGCTGTATGACATCGCCACGGCTCCAGGTCTCAAACGGCTTCATAGCGGCCACCGCCCGATCGATCGCAGTATTTCCGATCCCGGGCTGCTCGGCGATGGCGCGGGTCAGCAGCAGCTGCGACTTGGGGTAGACCGGGCGCTTCTCCGAGAAAGGCCGCCGTCCCAGCCAGCTGTTGATCGAGCGCTCAGCCAGCGCAAGATTGCCGATGCTCCAGAGGAGATCATAATCGTCCGCCCCCTCACCAAATTCCACGCGAACGGGATCATCGGGAGTCTGGGGAAGGATGTGCTCGATATGGATGTTCGAGCCATCCGTGTAGCGCGACAGCCAGCGGCACCCCTCGCTCTCCGCACCGTAGGCGAGGAGGTCGACATGCTGGGTCAGCTTCGCGAGCACATAGCGCAGCTGGTACTGCCTGAGGCTCGCGCCATTGAGGGACGCCATCTCACGATGGAAGCGCGCTGCCAGGTCGTGCCGCCGCGCGACCAGCGTCGCCGAAGCGAAGGCTCGATATTCCTCCAAGCTGGCGACCGCCGCGACCCACACTGCCCATTCCGGGAAGAGCGCCTCGAACTCGCGGCTGGTGGTTCGGGTTACAAGATAGGTCACCAGCAGGGACTCCACGTCGCGGCACAGCGCGTCGAAGATGTCCGCGGGAAGTTTGCGGGCAGCTAGCAGCAGGATGAGATGTTGGCGGGTCGCTCGCCCAGCGAGCAGCGAGATCGCCTGGACCCGCGGATGCGGCTTGCCGTCCGCGCCGAGTCCGTCGAGGAAATGGAGGTAGCTCGCCAGCGCGTCGGCCAGCCGATCGACAAAGCCGAGCGGATCCTTGCCATAGCCAACCTTAGCGTCATTGGCGCTCAGCCACGCATAGAGCTCGTCCTCGCGCAGCTTGGTCACGCCAAAGGTGGCAAAGATATAGTAGCGCAGGAACCGGAGCGGCTTCTCGCCCGCATCGTAGAGCGCATCGGTCAGCGCTTTCCAACGATCCTTGAGCTTCTCGAACTCGGCCGGCGCCGCCCGGATGAAGAGGAGGTTCTTGAGCAGATCCATCGCGTCGAGGCCGACGCCGCGATCGTTGATCGTCTCGAATATCTTGAGCGCCCGGGCCAAGCTGTCGGTGCGGATCCGTATCAGCTTAACCTTGCCGACAAGGTAGCCATAGAACTTGCGAACGGCCTGAGGGTCTGCCCCTAGCTCCTCCTCGAGAAACCGCAGCGCACATGCATAGGCGATCGCGACGTTTCGCATCGAGCGTGTGCCCGCTACCGGCGGCACCTCGCCGTCCTGCAGCTTCTGGAAGACATCGCCCGCGTCGGCATATTGCGGGTCGAGCCGCGCGCGGAAGACGTCATTGCCCTCCGCGTCGGCCGCGGTGTCCGCGATCAGCTTCGATATGCTTGCGGTCTGGGTCTCGCCAAGCGTCGTCAGCCGGTCGCGGATGGCGCATAGCGTGACGAATAGGGTGGTGGTGCGCTGCTGGCCATCGATCAAGTCAAAGGCGCCATCTCGTCGCGGACAGACGACGATCGATCCGATGAAATATTCCGCGTCGCCGCCCTCAAGCTGCTCGGTCCTGATGTCGCGCAGCAGCTGATCGACCTGGGACTCCTCCCAGACATACTCCCGCTGATAGTCCGGCACGACGTAGAATGACTTGAACACGTCAGCGACGGTCTCATCATTCGATTCAATGGTTGCCATGCATCCTCCGTTGCTTCGGTAATATCACTAGTCCGATCAAGACCGCTGTCGAGCGCTGAGCCCGAGGCTGCATCAATCAGGTTCGCATGCGGGTCACGTTGGGATAGCAAGCCAGGATGTACGAGCCACCTAGCCCTGCTCGGTCGAGAACGATGAGGGCCATCCGCAAGAAGGACACCAAGCCGGAGATGCGGGTTCGGCTGCGGCTCCATGCGCTCGGCTTTCGGTTCCGCCTGCATCGGCGCGACCTTCCCGGCACGCCCGACATTGTCCTGCCAAGGCATCGCGCGGTAATCTAGGTGCACGGCTGCTTCTGGCGCCATCGTCCAGGATGCCGGCATGCGACCAAGCCGCGGACGCGGCAGGACTATTGGCTACCCAAGCTCGAGCGGAACGTGGCGCGGGATCACGCGGCCGCAGGCGCGCTTGCCTCGCGCCTGCTCGTCGTCTGGGAATGCGAGCTCGGTGATGACGCCGCGCTTGACGCAAGGATCCACAGCTTTATCTGATCACTTTCTGTTCTTCCCTTGCGTCATAGTGGTGCATCGTGCAGAAGTCTGCAGCAAGTTGCAGCAGGAGGTCCTCGGTGGCGGTTATTGCAGACGAGGGGGTGGTCCGGGTGACGGCATCGTTATCCCGTGGCCAGGAGCAGGCGCTCAAGGAGCTCGCTGCCAAGCATAAGGTCAGCGTGGCTTGGCTCATTCGCTATGCTGTCGACCACCTTGTTGAGCAAGGTCGTGAGGCACAGCTTCCCCTCGATTTCGGCCGGCGGATCTAGACGATGTTGCTTGACCCTGACGGGAAAGCCCTGCCCGCAGCCGCGGGCGGCGGCGCAACTGTCGCAGTTCCGCGCCGCGGCGCGCGCATGCCTATCATCGACCTATTTGCCGGCGCTGGCGGCCTAAGCATCGGCGCGACCGATGCCGGCTGCGAGGTTCGCGCTTGCGTTGAGCTCGACGCCATGGCTTGCCGGACGCTGCGCGCCAACGAATCTTATCATGGCGCAGTGCTCGAGGCAGATGTCGCAGCTATCACCGGCCTCGATCTCCGTGAGGCTGCTGGCCTCACCCCGGGTGACCCGCTGATTGTCGTTGGCGGCGCGCCCTGCCAGCCGTTCTCCAAGGCAGCCTATTGGGTCGAGGATGGCGAGGAATCGCGCTACCGCCGCGCTCGCGCGGCCGGCATCGCCATGGAGCGCCCGGCCGCGCCCACCGAGGCACGCGCTGATGCGCGTCGCACCCTGGTCGAGGAGTTCTGGCGGCTGATCTTCGAATCCAACGCAGACGGTTTCGTGTTCGAGAACGTTCCCAGCATCAAGCATCCGCGCAACCTCCCGGTGCTCGACGGCTTTCGCCACGCAGCTGAGGCAGCTGGCTACCAGGTCACCCAGGTAACTGCGAACGCGGCCGAGCATGGGGTTGCCCAGACGCGCGAGCGCGTGTTCCTGCTCGGCGCCAAGCGCGGCAAGCCTGTTGCGCCAGAGCCTACCCACACGCTCAAAGGCGAGATTGGTCGCCGGCCCGCGGTGACAGCAGGTCAGGCGCTCGAGGGCTTTGACCGTCCGCAGTTCTTCGAGCCCGAGGAGCTCGTGACTGGGCGGTGGGCCGAGCATCTTCGCACGGTACCACCAGGCTGGAACTACAAGGCGCATACGGCATGGGCTGGCCATCCCAACCCTAGCTTCGTAACCGAGACGCGCTTCTGGAACTTCCTGCTCAAGCTCTCGCCCGATCGCCCGTCCTGGACAATTGCGGCGTCGCCCGGCCCCTGGACCGGCCCGTTCCATTGGACAAGCCGCCGGCTGCGCACGGTCGAAATGGCGGCGCTGCAGGGCTTCCCCGAGGGGTACAACCTGGTCGGCAGCCGTCGGGACAAGGTGCGCCAGATGGGCAATGCGGTGCCGCCGCCGCTCGCTCGGCGCATGGTTGAGGCGGTGCTTGCCACCGTCGATCGCTAGGGATTGGGAACCGATATGCGTAGCATCAGCTTGTTCAGCGGCTGCGGCGGCCTGGATATTGGGCTCCATGAGGTTGGGTTTCGGACGGCGCTTGCCTCCGATCTCGAGTTGCTTTGCGCAGAGACCTGGCGGCGCAACATGCCGAGCGTCCCGTTCCTTGGGGGGCGCATCGGCGCCTGGACGCGCGCCGACGTCGCCGAGGCGATGGGCGGCACGATCGGCGAGATCGACCTGGTCGCGGGCGGCCCGCCGTGTCCGCCATTCTCCAAGAGCCGTTTCTACCGCAAGGAAAAGCCGCGCGCGCTGGACGATCCCAATGGCTGGGAGACGGTCGATGGATATTTGCGCATGCTCGAATGGGTGCGTCCGCGCGCCTTTATCCTCGAGAATGTGAAGGGCTTGGCGTACAAGGTGCACGCTGACGCGCTCGAGACGATCATCGAGCGGGCAGAGAAGCTCGGCTACAAGGTGTCGACGGACGTGCTCAACGCGGCCGACTTCGGCGTGCCGCAGATTCGCGAGCGCTGCTTCGTGGTGGGATCGCTCGACGGCAAGATTGCGCTGCCCAAGCCTACCCATTCCCGTGACCAGCTCGATGGCCGCCTTCCCTGGGTTACGGCAGGCGAGGTGCTTGCCGATCTCGACACCGAGGAGAATGCCTCGGACGAAGGGCATTTCGCCGGCGGGCAGCATCATGGCCTGCTTCGTCAGGTGCCGCCGGGCGACAACTATCTCTACTTCACCGAGAAGCGCGGTCATCCGAACCCACAGTTCAAATGGCGTGGTCGCTATTGGTCGTTCCTGCTGAAGCTGAGCCCGAATATGCCTTCCTGGACGATCCAGGCACGCCGCTCGAACAACATGGGCCCGTTTCATTGGCGCAGCCGGATCCTCAGGATCGCCGAGATCAAGCGGCTGCAGACCTTCCCCGACGACTTCGAGCTCGCGGGAACCATCGAGCAGCAATGGCGCCAGGTCGGCAACGCCGTGCCCCCGATGCTGGCGGCAGCGGTGGGCCGTAGCGTGGCGGAGGCGATCGGCACGCCGCTTCGCGATGCCGCATGAGGCGGCTCCCGTCCTTCAATGACTTCTCGCCGGGCATCATCGGTGACGTCCGGCGCCCGCTGGAGATCCTTGATCGGCTAGCACCGGACATGGCGGCGGTGGTTGCTGAATGGGATCGCGCCTTCTTCGCGAGCGCGGGCAACAAGCGGGCTGGGACAAACATTCCCGCGACGCTGGGCAGTCTCGGCCTGATGACGCGGGTCCCGCTGGCGCTCACCGATGCTGGCAAGGAGATCCTGGCTGCGCCCGATGCAGTCTCCGCGGCGCAGCGCTTAGCCCGGCACGTGGTGGACACCCGGAACGGCATGGCGATCATCGACGCGGTTCGCTCGCTCAACACGCGGGGTGAGACGCTCAGCAAGGATAGCCTGAAGCGTGAGCTGGAGATCATTGGAATCGAAGGTCTGTCCAATGCCACGACTGACCATACCACCTTGCTCAACTGGATGATCGAGGGCGGCCTTCTCACCCGCGAGGGGCGCGCCAACCCGATCCCTGACGAGGCCGTGATGAAGGCCGTCCTCGGCATCTCTGCTTCGGAGCGGTCGGGATTTGCGGAGCTTCCCTTGGGCCAGCAGATCTTCCTGCAGGTGCTGCGTCGCATCGCAACCGCGAATGGCGGCGCTGAGCTTCCGGCCAAGCAGGTCATCGATGAATGCCTTCGGGACCATCGGGCTCGGTTCGATGAGGACCAGATCCGTGCGAAGGTAATCAAGCCGCTCGCTGACGCCGGGTGGATCGAGGTGCCGGCTGCCTCCGGCGCCGGCCGTGGTGGCAAGAGCGGTACCATCATCCCCTCTGCGAAGCTTCTGGGCATCCCGATCAACGCGGTGCTTCCGGACTTCGATCAGGTGATCCCCGCCGATCTTCGTGCGAAGATCGACCTGCCAGCGGCTGAGGTGAAGCGGCTGCTTGCCAGCGGCCAGACCTATGACCGGGGCTTGGGGCTCGAGCTCCTGGCTCTTAAGATGATCCTCGATATTGGCCTGGAGCCACGCGCGTTCAGGCTGCGCAGCCGTGACACTGCGCATGCCGAGGTGGACCTGACTGCAGAGGGCAAAAACCTTCTGTTCTCGCGCTGGAACTTCCAGTGCAAGTGCGTCAGCGGCAAGGTGAGCCTTGGGGACGTGGCTAAGGAGGTCGGCCTCGCGATCTACTCCAAGGCGCATGTCGTTGCTGTGGTCACTACCAGTGACTTCTCGAGCGAGGCGATCGCCTATGCGCGCGAGATCACCCAGGCGACGCACCTGCAGTTCCTGCTGGTGAACGGCGCGATCGTCCGCGGCTATCTCGACAAGGGCCCTAGCGTACTCCTGGATCATGTTGCATCGAATGCAACGAGCGTGATGGCACAGAAGCGCAGCCAGCCCATCGCACCGAATGATGATGGATAGTCGCCTTTAAGTGAAGGAAGGAAATTTTTCGCTTAGGCTGCTCAAGCTGGATTAAATCGTCGAATGACGAAGTGGTCCCGGGGAAACGAAATATGGCGCGCCTGACTAAAGCAAATCTCTTTGGCATCATTCGCGCAGCAATCGAGCGTGATGGTTGGACAGTTATGTTGCTGTCAGGGGCGAACGAGCACCCTTTTCGTTTCGAAATGGTCAAAGGGCAGGTGACGCAAATCGTCCGGGCCTATATCTGGAACATGAGCCATGGCGGCGGCGCCAAGCGCCCTCCCAACGAATATCGCATCCAGATCACCAAGGTCTCCCAATTCAAGCCGGAGCCGGCAGGCGTCACGTTGATCTTGGGGTGGAGCGACGCTTTTGGCGTCTTCTCGGCGTTTGATATCTCGCACCATGCTCGACCACTCGGAGCATCTCCGTCCATCCAGATTGGCGGAGGCACGCTAAGCCAAGCTGGCCAAGATGGGGTAGCGGCGCAAGAAAAAGGCAACCACGAGGTGGCAGTGGCGATACGTCCAGACCGTCTGGCCACCTACATTGTCCACAAGGACCAGGCGCACACAGGCGACCTTGCACCGCTGACACCGTCATCGCCAGACGTAGATCTTGCATCGCTCGCCAGTCCTGAGCGGACTCATCAATTCGGTAGTGAGGCAGAGCTCGCGCAGCGTCTCACGGTGCTGGAGCGGATCGCCGCACTGGAGCGAGAAATCGAAGCGATCAAGCCGCAACTCGGCATGATCGGCCATAATCGTCCCCCGGAAGCGATTGGGCCTGATCCCGAAATCCTTGCTGGTGAAATCAATAGTGCTGCTACGGCCATACGGGCCGAGATGGCCGAGATTCAGCCAGATCCCATGACCGTAGCACGCGGCGCGGGTGTGTTGCAGCGGATTTGGAGAATGCTTCTATCGGCTCGCGACGAAGCCGGGAAGTTTGCCGGTACAATTAAGGATAAAGGCCGGGAAAAGGCGGCCGAGATTGTCGTCGGCACCGTGGCCGGCACTGGTGCGATCTATGGTAAGCAGATCATTGGCGCCCTGCAGAGCGCGGTCAACGCGATCAGCCAATGGTTTCACTTGATTTTGTAGCGCTGATTGCATCTGCAGAATAGCAGCTCCCTCGGGGAATGAGAACCTAATTGCTTCAGCTATCCGTCAGGCCTAATCGATACTAGAGTAGCCTTGACTATTAACGACGCTGCGCGTGACCTCCTGCGGTGATATTGCGCAAGTAATATGCCGAGACGGTTTTTGTTACCGTGCCGATATTGGTGAATTAGCAATGCTAGTTCCTCATCGCCATCAGGGAGCACAACACTTTCAAATCTACGATAGGGTGAAAGCCGATCGTTAATTTGTTGAATGGCACTAAAATGCTCCCCGTTGCCAGATTCTCGCGCAATCTCCGAAAATGTATTCGTAATCTTAGCAACGATACCCTCGGATGAGACCGTCTGCCGCCCACTTATCTTCGATGCGTCCGCTCCAATGCTCCGAGAGGCAAGACGGAGTATTTGCGAGTTCCAGTTATAGAGATCGCGGAGCGCCGCTTCTGTGAGCAGCGGGACGCGGAACCCATTGTGGTTCGGCGCTTCGACCAGCCGCTCGCCGGTGAGGCGATGCAGTGCGTCGCGAATGGGCGTTATGCTTGAGGCAATCTGCTTGCCGATCAGTGCGGGCTCGATCGGGGTGCCTGGAGGCAGTTCGCCCTCGGCCAGCATGCGCTTGAGTTCGTGATAGACCCGCTCGAAGGTGGCGCCGGGGCTCATGGCTTATCCTCCGACGCGCTGCCTGGTGACATGCGCCTCGATCAGCGCCTGCTGGTCCGGGCGCAGTGCGTCGATCGCACCGATCGGATGGATTGATGCGTCGCGGAGCAGGATCGACGGGCATTGGCCTTCATAGTTGCCGAGGTTGGGCCGGTGCTGGCGGTAGCCGACTAGTGCCGCGAGCTCGGGCGGGAAGTGGCGCGCGACGTCGGGCGGATACGCGAGCCACTGGTTTTCATAGGGCTTGAGCCAGCCCAGGCAGTAGCTGACGATCGCGCCGCGGCGGGTAGTGAAGCTGCGGTTGCCGCCCGCGCCGTGCAGCGTCGATCCGAGGAAGACGAGCGCGTCGCCGGGATCGAGCTCGATCGCGATCGGCGCGGTGTCGGGGTTCGGCTCGAGCGCCCTGGCGCCGTGGCTGTCGGGCCAGAGCAGCGTGGTGCCGTTCAGCTCGCGATAGGGCGTGAACGCCCACATCACGTTGACGAGATATTCGATGGTGCCGGTGGGTCCCCGCCACATGTCCTGGTCGCGGTGCGGCAGCTGCGGCAACGCGCCGGGGTGCAGCGCGATCGCCTGCGTCAGGTTGAGCTGGATGCAATCACACCCGGGGGCGAGGACTTGCTCGGCGATACCGAGGATCTCGGGGTGCATGACCAGTTCTGCGGCATGGGGGCTGCGGGCGAGCAGCCGCCCGAAGCGCTTGGTGCGCTCGCCATAGAAACCGCCTTGGCAGAACGGGGTTTCGGTGAAGGCCTGCGCAAGGTCCTCGTCGAGCGCCTTGATCGTCGTGCTCGGCAGAGCGTTGGGCAGGACGCAATAGCCCTGGTCGAGCAGCTGCCGCATCGGATCGGGGGCCGCGAGTGCGATGGGCTGGAGCTTCGTCGCCATCACGCTGCCTCCTGCTCGAGCTCTGCCGAAGCATGGATGCCATTGGCCGCGAGCAGCTTCGGCGTCTCGGGCGTGATCTCGATCCGAAGCGCCCCGAGCGTCATCCCGTCGATCGTGCGAGGCAGTCCCAGTGACTCGGCGTGCCAGCCGAATGCGAGGATCTGGCCCAGCCATCCCTGCTCGGCGACGCCGATATAGCTCGTGATCCCGTGCTCTAGCGCATAGTGGGCGAGTGCCGTGACCAGCGCGTCGCGCCAGCGCCGGCGCTCGGCCGCGCGCAAGTTCCGGTCGAGACAGAAACGGGTGATTTCCCAGGTGGCGGGACCGGTGGGTGGCGGGGCGTCGCACAGCCCGGCGAACAGGTCGCCGAGGATGTGCGGCCGGGTCGTCGGCAGCAGCCGGGCCGACGCCAGGTGGTTCTGGTCGGTGTCGGCGAGGATCAGGTAACGCGCATGGGGGGCGTCATACTGGTCGATCTCATAGCGGCCGGCGAGGACCGGCAGATCCCAGCCGAGCAGGTCGACGAAGACGCGCTTCCTGGCTTCGAACATCGCGCGCATCACCGCGTCGCTGGCGGCGCTCTCGTCGTCGTGGGTGAACAGCATGGCCGGGCTCCCCTGGTCGTGGAGGCCCGATGCTGTGCCCGGTGGCCGGCGCTGGCCATTCCCCCGAAATGGGGAGTTTCAACGCCACAGCGCATCGGTGAAGGTAAGCGCCCCGTCATAGAGGGCGTGGATCGCGAGCTGGGTCCGGTTGGCGACCCCATACCGGCCCCGCGCCTCCTTCATGTACTGGATCGCCGTCTCATGTCCGATGCCGAGGATCTGCGAGATCGCCCAGTCCGACTTGCCGCGCGCCGCCCAGTAGATGCAGTCGCGCTGACGATCGCTGAGCCGCGGCCGGTCGAGATCGATCCGGCGCACGCCCGACAGGCGCCGCGCCGCCTCGAACGCCGCGGTGCCGACGAACTGCGCGAGCGGCAGCCATTCCACACGGTAGCTCTTCCCATGGGCGGTCGCGAAGGAGCACGAGCCCTCCGACTCGCCCGGGATGTGCGCGGGCACCGTATAGCCGTCGGCGATTCCCGCGCGCCTCGATCGCGCGATGATTTCCCGGTCCCGTCTGGTCAGGTCGATCAGCTGGTGCAACATCGTCCAGGGAAAGCCGAGATTGCGCAGATGGCTGGCCCGGTGCACCGGATCCGAGCGGCCGAGCCCCTCGGCATCGAAGAACGCCTCCCATTCGGCCGGGTAGTTGTGGATGCGGATCGCCGGCTGCGGCGTCCGCGCGATGTCGACATGATGCGCCAGCGCGAAATAGCGGAAGCCCATTTCGCGCGTGATCGCGTCCACATGGGCGCCGAGCTCGGCGATATTTACCGCGGCCTCGGCCGCAGTGGCGAATTGTTGTGCTGTCGCGAGTACCATGGGCAACGCCATACCGATGAAGGACGCGCCCCAAGCTGCTGCGTCCGTGACCGACACCTGCCCTGTCCGCGCCCGGCGCTTTCCCGTCGCCGCCGCGGTCGGATCGATAAGGCGTCGCGTTTAATCCGATTCTGGAGGCTGGGCAAATTCGCATGGCAGCAACCCTCGCTAAGTCGCTCGGCTGCAAGCCCAACGCCTCGCCGGATTGGCGATGGGGCCGGCGCCTGACGGCCGTCCCGACTGGCGGGACAGCGCGCCTTACCGCGCGCTGGCGGGAATCGATCGCGCCGGGCTCGCCTGGGAATGGCTGCGCCGCGATCCCGCCTATGCGGCGATCAGCGCGCGGCTGCGGCGCGTCGGGGTCGGGACGGCGCCGCATCTCGAGATGGAGGCGGATGCCCGGGCTTTCGGGCTGTGCTTTCGCCGAGGATGCCGGCCGGCCGGCGCCCGAGGCGCGCCTGTTGTGGCATGCGGACCTCGACCCCTTCGTGCTGCAGGTCCGCGCGGTGCCGAGTGCAGGCTCGGATCCCGATGCGATCGACCTCGCCCGCCTGGCGCGCTGGGCGACGATCGTGCGCGGCGGCGGCCGCGAGCATGTCGCTCTGTCCGACGGCTGGCACCGCATCCGGATCGACGTGGTCGAAGGCACCCTGGTCGAGGAAGGGCCGGCCCGGCTCGACTATCTGCTGTCAGGGCTGACCCGCGTCGATGCGCCGGTGCTGACCCTGCGGCGCATGCTGGGCCTGTGGCGCACCGGCCGCTTCGCGCGATTGCTCTATCCGACTGAGCCAGGCCTGCCGCGGCGGCTGGAGACACTGCGCGTCGGCGATGCGATCGCGGCAGGCGCATCGTACCGCGAGATGGCCGTTGCGCTCTACGGCGAGGGCCTAGTCCGCTCCGAATGGAAGGGACGGTCCGACTTCCTCATGTCGCGGGTCCGCCGGCATGCCGCTGAGGCCCGGGCGATGGCAGCAGGGGGCTGGCGGGCGCTGCTAGGGCGGTAGCGTCATTCGGTAAATTCCGCCGCGCCACACTTCTGCCTCTCGGCGCTCAGATTGAACCATCGCCCTCCAGCAGGGAGCTGGCGACAGACTGCTCGACGATATCATCGAGATACCCCGCGACGCGCGAGCGCAGACTGTCGCGCAGCGCCTCGAATTCCGGTGTCCGGTCGCGCGCGACGAAGAAATCCCAGGAGCATCCGGCGAAAACGGCGTTGAGATCGGCCGGGACATCGCCGGCTTCGCCGCGATACCCGACGAGGAGCCGATTGGTGGCGAGCGGCAGGTAGATGGTTTCGAGCGCGTCCAGGTCGGTAAGCATGAGCGGGGCGGCCTTGCCGTCCGCATGATAGCCGAGCGTTACGCAATCGGGCAGGATCAGTGGCTCTTGCCGGTGCTCCACGCGCCAGGCATAGGTTTTCATTCGCTCGACGCGCTCCTCCGGCGCCAACGTCTTCTCCAGCGATCCGCGCTGCGCATCTGCCGTGATCGTCGGCATTTCCCCGACAAGGGCGGCCAGCAGCATAACGAATTCCGTGCTGGACTCCTGCTGATAGGCGTCGAAATTCTCCTTCAGCATGGAGAAGGCCCAGGCGTTGAAGGCCGCCTCGTCCATGCCGACCTGCGCGAGCAGGGCGCGGCGCTCCTGATAGGCCTCCGCCAGTTTGGCGGCAAAGAAGGGCGAGGGCGCATCGCCGTCCACGCCGAACATCCTGCGCAGTCGATCGGCCTGCGACGCTGCTCCGGCCGCGTGCAGCATCATCGTGGTCCCCGTCTCGGTCATCGCCTTGCGGAAATTGTCGTTGCGTATGGCGAGATGAGTGGCGAGTTCCGCCGCCTTGCCGGCATCGGCGGCCTCTCCGCTGCCCAGGCCGCGAAGTTCCGCCAGCACGCCGGCGAAGGGTGTCTCATAGGAGGTGATCCGGTCGTCGAGCGTCTCGGCCTCGCCATCGACCGAAAGCTCGGAATAGAAATGACGCTCGGCCGCAATCCCGTCGGTGGCGGGCGAGAAGATCCCGCGATCGTGTGTGTAGGCGACCACGTAGACCGACTTGCCGCGCGGGTGCCGAAGCCTTTGAGGAGGCTCTGCGGAATGAAATGCTGCTTGCGTCCGGACATGTGTCGATCTTCTAGCGTGAGGGCTTGACCGCCAGAAAGGCGGTCAGCGGGCGAAACCACCGTTTCGGTTGTTTCCTCCGATGCTCCTTCTGACTGGGATGGGTGGCCTGGCGGTGTGGCTACCCTTGGCCCGCGTCCTGTCGCTGTTCCAGCTCCGGCCAGAACAGGCAGTCGAGCAGCATCGCGTCTCCGCGATTGGGCCATTTCATCATGAGATGCTCGCGCAACTCCGCGTCGATCCGGAGGACTGCCCCTTCATGAACCAGGTCGCCATCGGGCAGCTCGAGCAGGAACAGCCCGAACATCTTTCTGCCCGGGAAGCGCTCGCGCATCGCGGCGTACCAGGCGGCGGCATCGAGGCCGGCCTCGGCGAAGGCGGCAGGGAGGTCCAGCGATGCCGCATGCGCGCTCCAGTCGTCATAGAGCATGCTGAGCGCGTTGATCCCGGTGCGCGAATGGACCTCGCCGCGCTGGACGATCCGCACGACCTGCTTGCGGGTCAGGGTGTCGCCCGCCTTCTCGATCAGCGCGAGCAGGATCGGCAGATATTGCTGGGCCCGCCAGAAGGCGGGATTCGGGCCGAGCGCCGTGAGCTGGTCGACGATCTTGCGGATCGTCCAGTCGCGGCTCGGGAAATCGGTACGGCCGAGCAGGTCGACGACGCCTTCGGCGATCGCGCGATTCTCCCAGCCGCTGGCCGCCTCGAGCACGCTGCGCAGCGCCAGGACCATCACTGCGGGCGCGCGCCCCTCGGCGATCGCGGGAAGCGCATGGTCGAGCCCGGTCTCGAGCCGCTGCTCGATGGGGATGCGGACGGTGAGGCTCTTGGCGTCGCTGCCGGCCAGCATCTCCTCATGGGCCAGTGCCCACTCCTGGATCCATATCCACCAGCATCGCCGGCTGTCGCGCTCCATGGCGACCAGGATCACCGGCACGCGGAACGCGCAGGCATAGTCGATCCATTCCCGGTCCAGCGATATGGGGATATGCCCGTCCGCACGGCGCAGCCGGCTCCTGGCCTTGACCTGGATCTTGACGATCCGGCCAAGCAGAATCTGCTCGTTATCGACCATATCCGCGAGCTCGGCCTCGAGGTCGATGCCGAAGTCCTCGCTCTGGCGGCGCGCCACCCACCGCGGATGGGAATCGATCAGGTCCTCGACATGGCTCTCGCCGCGTCTGCCGGTGCGTTGCGCGGCATTGCGCTTTGGCATTGCGTCCTCCCCTTGCGGGGTAACGATAGCGGAGGCGGCGAGGATCGCCCACCGGCGCCTCGCAGGCGATGCCCGAAGGTGCGCGGGATCTGCGGTGCGCACACTGCCGCTGCAGGCAGCGGACAGGGTTCGCGCGCCTTTTTATCCGCGCGGCACGCTCGCCTTGGACCGGGGGACGCGGCGGCGACTGGCCCACAGGCCCGCGCGCACGCCGCCGCGCCTGCGGTGTCGGCAAGAGTGCAGTTGTTCGTTTTGCATCGCGTCGCTGCGACCGCGCTCTACGGCGCTTCGCGCCGCCGGGCCGCGGTGCGTCCCGGCCTGACGGTGACGATCGCTGGCGCTTGCTGATGCGGTCGGCGCGCTGGCGCGCCGGCGCTGCTGGGCCGGTCCCGGTCAGCGGGATGGCCGTCGCGCCCTTCTAGGCCCGCTCGGGCGGGGCGCAACCCGGGCGCTGCCCGGGTCCTCCACTCGCGTTCCTGCCTACGGTGCGCCCCGCCCCTGGTCGCGGGCCTTTTCGGGCTTCCTCGCCGCCCACCCCGCTTTCCGGGGCCGGGTGCGGCTTTTTTGTGAGGAGGATGGGTCGTGGGCAATAAGGATGGGCATGGGAACTTGGGAGAGGGTGGCGGGCGCAGGAGCGTGCTCACTCCCGAGCTTCGCGCGGCGCTGCGCGAACAGGCTGACAGCGATGCCGGGGACAAGCGCCCGCTGGTCAAGCTGTTCAATCCGATGGGCGCCGCGACATGGCTGGCGAGCGAGCTGGACGCGGACGGCGACACGCTGTTCGGGCTGGCCGATCTCGGCTTCGGCTGTCCGGAGCTCGGCTATTTCTCGCTGGGTGAGATCGAGGCGCTGCGCCTGCCCTTCGGGCTGCGCATCGAGCGCGATCTGCATTTTTCCACGACGGTGACGCTGTCCGACTGGGCGGCATGGGCGCGCAAGGCGGGGTCGATCCTTTGGGCGGAGACGCTGCTGCGCCGCGCGAGTGACACCGCCTCCGACTTGGCTGACCGGTTTTCGTCCTCCGAGTGAGGGCGAGAAAGGCGCGCGGCGCGCCTTTCGCCGCATCCCGAAAACCGGTCCCGCGCACTTCTCACGATACACGGGGCCGGCGCTCACAAGGAGCAGGCACATGAAACTCCAATTCATCGAAATCGACAAGCTCTATGTCGACAAGGCGAACATGCGCTTCGCCAAGCGCCCGCCGGATGTCTCCGACATCCTGCCGAGCGTGCGCAAGCGCGGCATCCTCCAGACCCTGATCGTCCGTCCCGGCGAGGAGGACCGCTTCGGCATCCTCGCCGGTGCCCGCCGCTTCCGCGCCGGGCAGATCATCGCCGGGGAGCGCATCGGTGAGGGCGAGGAGTCGCCCGAACCGTTCCTCTTCCCCTGCGCGATCCTCGAAGACGGCGACGATGCCGCCGCCGTCGAGGCGTCGCTGATTGAGAACATGGCGCGGCTCGACCCCGACGAGGTGACGCGCTGGGAAACCTTCGTGCGGCTGGTCAAGGAAGGCCAGTCCCCGGACGAGATCGCCGACACCTTCGCGCTGCCGGTGCTGGCGGTGCGGCGCACGCTCGCGCTCGGCAACCTGTTGCCGCGCATCCGCGACCTCTACCGGCACGACAAGATCGACGCCTCGACGGTGCGCCACCTCACCCTCGCCAGCAAGGCACGGCAGAAGGACTGGCTCGTGCTGTGGGATGCGCCCGACACGCATTGCCCGACCGGCTGGCAGCTGCGCGGGTGGCTGTTCGGCGGGCAGGCGATCTGCGCCTCCTATGCGCTGTTCGACCTGGATGCGAATGCGCTGGCGCTGGTCGCCGACCTGTTCAACGAGCAGCGCTATGTCGGCGATGCCGATGCCTTCTGGACCGCGCAGAATGCGGCCATCGAGCAGCGCCGCGCCGCCTATCTGGAGGCGGGCTGGACCGGCGTCGAGATCTTCGGCCCGGCCGAGCAGTTCCAGCACTGGGAACATGAGAAGGCGCCCAAGCGCAAGGGTGGTCGCGTCTATATCGACGTGCGCGCGAGCGGCGAGGTCGTGTTCCACGAAGGCTATCTCAGCCGCAAGGAGGCCAAGCGCCTAGCGCGCGGCGAGGCGCCGCCGAGCGACCAGCCCAAGGCCGCGCGGCCCGAGATCACCGGGCCGATGCAGACCTATATCGACCTGCATCGCCATGCCGCTGTCCGCGCGGCCCTGCTCTCGCGCCCCAAGGTCGCGCTGCGGCTGATGGTCGCGCATGTCATTGCCGGCTCGCATTTGTGGCGGGTCGATGCCGAGCCACAACAGGCGCGCAACGACGCGACCGCCGAGTCGGTCGAGACCTGTCGCGGCGAGACGCTGTTCGACGCCAAGCGGCGCACGCTGCTCGCCGCGCTCGGCTTCGACCCCGAGATGCCGACCATCTGCAAGGGACACGTCGAAGGCGCCGAGGGGGATCGCCTCACCGCGATCTTCCACGCGCTGCTCGACCTGCCCGACCGCGTGGTGATGGACGTCATCGCGGTGCTGATCGGCGAGACGCTCGCCGCCGGGAGTCCGGCGGTCGAGGCGGTCGGGCTCGAGCTGGGCGTCGCCATGGCGAACTGGTGGCAGGCCGATGCCGCCTTCTTCGAGCTGGTTCGCGACAGGGAGGTGCTGACCTGTATCGTCGCCGAGGTGGCGGGCAACGTCGTCGCCAACGCCAATACCGGCGAGAAGACCGCCACGCTCAGGAAGATCGTCACCGACCATCTCGGCGGTGTCGGTGGCCGCGCTAAGGTCGAGCATTGGGTGCCGCGCTGGATGTCCTTCCCGCCTTCGGCCTACACGACGCGCGGCGGCGTCGGCACGGTGCTTGCCGCTGCCAAGGCGGAGGCGGCGCGGCCCGCGCCTGTCCCCGAGCCCCAGCCCGAGCCGCTGGCCGCCTGAATCCTCGCGGGGCGGCCCTGCCGCCCCGCATCCCCTCCGTTTTCGTCATGTCCCGGTCTCAGTGCGCCGCGCGCCGGATCACCTTCTTGGTCGCGCCGCACAGCGAGCAGCTATCGATCCTGCGCTCGAACCCGCCCTGGCCGGCGAGTTCGCGGGTCTTGTGGTTGGCGTGCTGCCGGACGCTCAGGCCGAGCCGCTCGGTGATGCAATCGTCGCACACCGGCTCCGGCGCCAGCCGCTCGATCAGTCCGCGGACCTGGTCCAATACCGTCATGTCTTCCCCCTCGAACCCGGCTTCATAGCCTGCACGGGCGCGGTGCGCAGCCGGGCTGCGGCGAGCCGATCGGCACGGGGGCGACGCGCCATGGATGGGCAGGCGCACTCCTCCTATCCACCCGGCAGCCGCATGCGGCCTCTCCACGATGGCCGTCTGGCACCGCGCGGCCTCGGCCAGCAACGGCGTCGCCGGCTTTCTTCCCCGGCTCGGCGCTTCGCCCCTTCGCCTTCCTCGCGAGGCAAGAAAGCCGGCTTTGGCCGCCCTTCGCTGTCGCTGCGGCCCGGCCCTGCGGGGCCGGGTGCATGCCGGCCGCTGGCGGTGCCGCCTCGACGCCATCGAGGCCGCACTGGCGCGGCTTCGTGGGAATGAGGAGACTATCCATGGCCACCATCGGCAGCTTCACCCGCGACGATTCCGGCGTGTTCACCGGCACCATCCGGACCCTGACGCTCA
Organism: Sphingomonas sp. BL-S-30; assembly: GCF_055521475.1. Lineage (NCBI taxonomy): Bacteria > Pseudomonadati > Pseudomonadota > Alphaproteobacteria > Sphingomonadales > Sphingomonadaceae > Sphingomonas > Sphingomonas sp. BL-S-30. Next base: position 4,754,717 of record NZ_CM145481.1, read on the forward strand.
ACGTGAAGGCGAGCATCCGGCCCGCAACCAAGGACAATGAGAAGGCACCCGACTACCGGGTCATGAACTCGGGCAATGTCGAGTTCGGCGCCGGCTGGACCAAGACCTCGCGCGAGGACCGGCCCTATGTCTCGGTCAAGCTCGACGATCCGTCGCTGCCCGCGCCGATCTACGCGACCCTGGTCGAGGGCGAGCAGGGCATCCACAACCTGATCTGGTCGCGCTGAGCCCTTCGCGTCCCGCGCCGCTCCGGCGCGGGACGCAGCCTTGCAGGGGGTGTCGAAATCGCACGGGTCGGTTTTCGACACTCTTCGCCGGGTGTCCGTCCCGTCATTCCCGGTGCCGTTCGAAGCACCCGAGGAGTTGCGGCATGGACGGCGACGATATCGACCGGGCAAGCAGCGCGCGGCGCGGCTCGCCCTTTCTCAACACCGAGCAGGCGGCAGCCTATCTGGGCCTGTCGAGCCGCTCGCTGAAGCGGATGCGGGTGGGCGGCGACGGGCCGGTGTTCCGCCGGCATTGCCGCTTCGTCCAATATCATATCGACGACCTCGACGCCTGGAGCCGCGAGCATAGCGCGCGCGGGATCCGGTCATGACCCGCCGCCGCCCGTCCGGCGATGCGCCGCTGCTCGCCTGGGGCGAAGCCCGTCACTCCCTTCGCCAGCGCGAACTCCGCCGGCTGCGCCTCGTCATTCTCGGCGGCGCGGCGCTGGTCCTGCTCGCGGTGCCGCCGGTCTATGGGCCGGCGCCGCGGCTGGTGTGGAACGCCAGCGCGAGCGCGCCGGTCGGGTTCTACTGGGTTTGGCCGGGCGACGCGCCCGCGCGCGGCGAGATGGCCATCGCCTGGGCGCCGCCGCGCTGGCGCGCGCTCGCTGCCGAGCGCCATTATCTCCCCGCCAATGTCCCGCTGGTCAAGCGCGTCGCCGCCGCGCGCGGCGACCTTGTCTGCGCCTCCGGGCCTGCGGTCGCGGTCAATGGCGTGCGCGTCGCGACCCGCCTCGCCCGCGATCCGAGCGGCCGCACGCTGCCCTGGTGGCAGGGCTGCCGACGGCTGCTCCCGAGCGAATATCTGCTGCTGATGGACGCGGCCGGCTCGTTCGACGGGCGCTATTTAGGGATCAGTTCGGGGCGCGATCTGGTCGGCCGGGCGAGGCTGATATGGCGGCGCTGAGCCACCTTGCGCTCGCCGGCGCGCTGGTCTTGGCCGATCCCCCCGCCGAGACATGGCGCTGGTTCGCGGAGATCGATGCGGCGGCGGCACGCTGCGGCGTGCCTCGGGAATGGATCGCACGCGTCATGCAGGCGGAGAGCGCCGGCCGGACGACGCTCGACGGACAGCCGATCCGCAGCCCCAGGGGCGCGATCGGGTTGATGCAGCTGATGCCGGCGACCTGGGACGAGCTGCGGCGCGACTTCGGCCTGGGCAACGATCCCGACCTGCCCGCCGAGAATATCCTCGCCGGCGCCTGCTATCTGCGGCGGATGTACGACCGCTTCGGCTATCCCGGGCTGTTCGCGGCGTACAATTCAGGACCTGCGCGCTACGCCGCCTGGCTTGCCGGCGACGCGAAGTTGCCGGCCGAGACCATCGTCTATCTGCGGCGTGTCACCGGCGCTGCGCCTGCACCGCCTCAGGTCGCGAGCACCGCACGCGAAACACTGTTCCTGGTTCGCCGGGAAGCGCCAGCCCCGGGCACCGCGGTCCCCGCTGCGAGCCAGGCGCCGGCGATGTTCGTGCTCCGTCGCGAGGTGCCGTGACGTGGATGGGGTGGGAGGGCTCGTCGTGAAGTCCCAGCATGACGGGCGGCAAAGCGGCCCTCAAGGCCCATGGGTGCCCCCCAATTTGCTGCGCAAATCGGTTCCCCCCATGTCCGCTTCGCGGCGTCTCCGCGTTCGCTCCGGCGGCCCTGACCGCCGCTTCGCCGTCCGTCTTCGAGACGCTGTCCTCGATGGTGAGGACCGCAAGCGGAGACTGATCATGGCACAGGTTCTATCCATCTCGGCCGCGGCCGATCGCGTGATGGCGGCACTGGTTTCGGGGCTCGAGATCGAGTTCGGACGGCAGGCGGGCGCAGCGCTCGCGGAACGTTTCCTCGATGCGGAGGAGGCCGATTTTCTCTGGGACGCACGGGTCGAGGAGCGCTGGCTCGGCTGCTATTCCGGCGGTGAGGAGAGCGAAATCGAGCTCGACCGGGTGCGAATTCTCGGGCGGATCGACGGGCGCTGGTTCGTCGCGGTGATGCTCGTCGACGGCGATGGCAACGCGCATGGCATGCTCGGCAAGCGCAGCTTCGGGCGCAGGGACGAGGCACGAAGGGCGTTCGCGGATGCGTGAAATGTCCCTCGGTTCGGGCCGGGATGCGCTGCGGCACGGGCAGCGTGTCTCGGCTCTCTTTTTGCGCCTTGTGGGAGGCAAGCAGGGGAAGAAGGGAAAACAAGATAAAGGCAGTCTCTCGCGACCCTGCCTAAGTGTCTGTCTGCACATCCTTTTTTCGCGAGACTCGGCGGCGACGGCGCGAGACAGGCTTTTGGCAACTGGCGGAAATCCGCTGTTTTTGCAGCCTTTCCGCGAGACTCCGCGAGGCCGGCGGTGAGCGAGGACGAATTCACGCCCAAGCTCGGCAAGCCCGGCGCCAAGGACGGCAAGCGCCTCGTCAGATATGGCGGGCGGGTTCTTGCCGCCGCGCGCCTGGCGGGCAGCAAGACCGGCGTACTGGCGCGGCGCTTCGACGGGAGCCGGATCGGCCGCGGCGCGAGCATCGGCCGGCTACTGTCGAGCCGTGACCGGTTCGTCGGGGCCCGGGGGCGGCGCGCGATGGTCAAGGTGCGGCTGGTGCGCATGGCCGGCACCGGCCTGGCGGCGGCGCGCGCGCACCTGCGCTACATCCAGCGCGACGGGGTGACGCGCGAGGGCGCTCCCGGCGAGCTTTACGGGCGCGACGTCGATACCGCCGACGGCAAGGCGTTCCTCGATCGCTGTGCCGGCGACCGCCACCAGTTCCGCTTCATCGTCTCGGCCGAGGATGGCGCCGAATATCCCGACCTCAAGCCCTATGTCCGCCGGCTGATGGCGCAGGCCGAGCACGACCTCGGCACCCGGCTCGACTGGGTCGCGGTCGATCACTTCAACACCGACAATCCGCACACCCACATCATGCTGCGCGGCGTCGACGACCAGGGCCAGAACCTCGTCATCGCGCGCGAATATATCGCGCACGGGCTTCGCGAGCGCGCCGCCGAACTCGCCACGCTCGACCTGGGACCGCGCACCGACCGCGAGATCCAGGACCGGCTGCGCCGCGATATCGAGCAGGAGCGGCTGACCACGATCGACCGCCGGCTGTTTCGCCGGATGGACGCCGACCAGATCACGGGTCCTGCGCACAACGATCCGTTCCAGCAGGCTGTCGCCATCGGGCGCTTACGCAAGCTCGCCGCCATGGGGCTGGCCGAGGATCTGGGCGGGGGCCGCTGGCGGCTCGCCGACGGACTGGAGGGGACGCTACGCCGCATGGGCGAGCGTGGCGACATCATCCGGCTGATGCAGCGCGAGTTGACGGCGCGACGTCTCGAGCGGGCGCAGGCCGACCGCGTGATCGAGGAGCAGTTGCGCGCGCCGGTCGTCGGCCGCGTCATCCGTCGCGGCTTCTCCGACGAGCATCGCGACCGCCATTACTTGATCGTCGACGGGATCGACGGGCGCGCACACTATCTCGACATCGGCCGCGCCACCGCGACCGAGCCGACCCCGGAGGGTGCGATCGTCCGCGTATCGCCGCGAGCGGCCGGGGTGCGCGAGGTCGACCGGACCATTGCCGCGATCGCCGAGGCGCATGGTGGCCGATATTCAGTGACGCTCCATCTCGAGCACGACCCGCAGGCCAGCCGGGCGTTCGCCGAGGCGCATGTCCGTCGCCTCGAGGCGATGCGGCGGGCGGGGTTCTCCGAACGGCTGGTGGACGGGAGCTGGGCCATCCCGGAGGATCATATGGAGCGGGCCGCCGCCTATGAGACGCGCCAGCTTCGCGACCGGCCGGTCGCGATTGAGACGCTGTCCGCGGTACCGCTGGACCGGTTGCCCGGCGTCGACGCGGCCACCTGGCTCGACCGCGCGCTGGCCGAGGCCGAATTCGTGGCGCCACGCGATGCCGGGTTCGGGCGCGAGGTGCGGAGCGCGCTCGCCGCGCGGCGGCAATGGCTGGTCGAGCAGGGGCTAGCCGATGCCGAGGGCGACGGTGTCGTCAGGCTGAAGCGAGGAGTGCTCGCAGCACTGCAGCGGCGTGAGCTGCTCCGCGTCGCGGACGCCTTGCGCGAGGAGCTGGGCAAGGCATTTGTCGAGCCGGTCCGGGGCCAGAAGATCGAGGGCCGGCTGACGCGCCGGGTCGAGCTGGCGGGCGGGCGCTATGGGCTGGTCGAGCGCAGCCGCGAGTTCAGCCTGGTCCCGTGGCGGCCGGTGCTCGAGCGGCAGTTGGGCAAGCCGGTGGCCGGCATCATGCGAACCGACGGCATCAGCTGGCAGTTCGGTCGCAACCATGGTCTTCAGGTCAGCTAGCTGCTCAAGCTACACGCCCGTAGCTATCGGCTCGGAGTGCGGAAGGTTTGCCCGACAGACGTCCTGCAAGAACGCGATCATGGGACTTGCGTCGGCCTTTGCCTCCAGGACGATCTTTAGATCGGTCGGGCAGAGCCGAAGGCGCCGCGTTGCGAGGGCCACCAGGAATTCTGCAGCCGCACCGCCGCGATCCGTGGAAGCCGCGAGGATGATTCGACGCACGAGGCGAGCGATCTCGCGGCTGTCCGCAGGAGCGTCCGCAAAATTCATCTCGAAGGGATAGGCTGCTCGCAGGATGCTCGCCTGAATGATATCGTCGTTGAAGCGACCGAAGTTCTCCGGTGCCAGAATGGTCTGCTGGAACCAATTGCTCCTGATAGCCGACTTGGCCAGGCGATGCGCATTAGCTCGCAACTGCTGAAGAACGCTCGCGACAGTGAAGAACACATCTGCCTGGGAATGAATCTTTTCCGGCGTACTTTCGGGCCAAAAAACAAAGCCGGGCTGCAAACGAAGCTTTCTGTCGGGCGAATTCGCCAGGAATAGATCGTCGTACATCGCTTGTGACGCTTTACGCAGGCGCGCCACGCGCGCGATGATCGTCGGCCTCACGGTTGCGGGCGCCAGTGCCTGCACGGCCGGGTCAATCAACAGCTTCAATTCGGAAGCCCATGCGCTGGCCTCCGAAGAAAGCGGCAGAACCATCTTTTCGACTTCGGTCACTTCGTAGGGAAAGGGGTTCACAGTCTGCGTGAGCGTTCGGTCAAGGGCATCACGCCGCGGCGCACCCGTCGACTTGGAAAAGCCGACCAGATACTGAAGCGGCGCATGGGGTGCGATGCTCCGCAGGTCGCGGCTGACGTCGAGCAAGCTCCGGCCGCTCTCGATCACAACTGCCGCGATCATGATCGCGCTGTCGGTTTCACGAGCGATCGTGTCGATCTGATCACGGCGGACGACCGTCACTTGATTTCCCGAGAAGTCTCCAATTTTTTCCGCGAACGGTACCGAGTCCTCATCGATCGCGATCACATGTCGCATGCTGCTAGGGATTGAGCGACGCAGCACATAGTCCAGGCGCGCCTCAAAAGGCTGATGGGCGAGCAGGGCGACGGGGTCGATGTTGAACAGTCTAGGATGGCGGCCGGTCGCACGCGACAAGCCCACACCGAATATGTTCCCACCTGCAGTTCGTTCCATGAGCTTCGGGAGCGCAGGTGGAGCATCTGCTTTCCCGATAAGCAGCGAATCCTGCTGCGGTCCGGCAAATTCGAACTGATCGCCCTGGAGCTTGATCGCGTGAGACCCGCTCGCGCACAGTCGGCACCCGAGCGCCTTCTCCACGGCCGGAAACGTGGCGACGCCGTCTTCGTTGCGCACCGCGTCGCGGCTCAGGTCGCACACGATGTTCGATCCGCTCTTGTCGCTACCAAGGAAGAGAAGATGGGTAATCTGTGCTGGCGAAAAATGCTGGTCGCGAATGAGATCGGTCGCAAGGGTCCCGCTCGACGAAGCTGAGATTAGGACGACGGCGTCTTCGATCTGGGTGAACTGATAGCTTCCTACGCCAGCATAGGATGAAAAATTGTCCGCCAGGATAGACGGCGCGTCGGAAAAAGACGCCCGTTGCGCATTGATCGCGGCCACGACCGCGTAGAGCGACGGCGTATCGAGATAAGCAATGGAGGCCGTCGTCGGAATGAATGGCAATGCGCAGAAGCCGATAAAGGCTATCTCGGCGCCACGCACCAGTATGTTCGACAGCCGAATAAATCGCTCGGTGTGTCGGCCCGAGGGATTCTCAAAATGGTAGGTCGACGTCGACTCCACGAAACCATGCCGCGTATTGAAGATGCTAGTCACGGCACGACGTCTAAAATCGTCGAACTTGAGAGCTTGGCGAGGCGCCGGACCGGCGATTGGAACGCGGCTCGCCTCATTGCCACGTACGTTGTAGCCCAACAGCGTAATGCTCGCGCGACCACGAAATCGAGCAAGCGTGGCCTCATTCTGTGAGTTTTCTTCGAGAGCCGCTCGCGTGGCGGCGAAACTGGGCTCGCGGACGACAATGAGCAATTCGTCCGGCACCAGGTTGGTCTCGATTTCTGCCTCAACCACCGTCGCGAGTGCTTCCGCATCGAGCTCAGGTGTCGCGACAAAGACCATCAGCACGTCGTGGGTCGATGCCTTCCGGCGTAATTCGAAGCGATAGGCGAAGATCGAGTTCATGGTTCAACGCCGCATCGGGATCAGGATGGTCAGCAAGCTGCCAGCCACCGGAGCCAATTCGGATGCGTTCTCCGGGACGTAACGAGTCAGGGGCGAGTCTTCGTCGCCATCCGGCGATCCCGAAAAGTCCGCATGTAAGGACAAGCGACCCGTCCGAAGCCGCAGGAAGCCCCGTTGCCGACGGAGTAGCCGCAGAACGTGCGGCAGGCCCTCGCCAAACCTACTCTCGCCCTTGGCGCTACCGCGCCCGAAGCACTCGCGCACCGCTCGCTCTTCCTGCTCAATCGATAGCTGATGCAGCGGGGTCTTCGTCCAAGTGGTTGCGAAGCCTGGCCCGGAATCCAGCACTGACAACTCGAACAGGTGAGTCTGGGCCGCGTCGCGTGGAGGGCGCAGAGAGGAGGAGAAAGTGGCTAAAGGGGGGAAGCTCTCGGCTACTCGCTCTAGCGACTCCGGCGTAGCGGCAATGTGGTTGGTCTTTATCGCCCGTATCGAAACATCGAGAAGATCTCCGGATGCATCGACCAGTGCGTGGTCCTCCGTATTCTTAAAGATCTCGAAGAGCATGCCGCCGATGGCATCCGGCGCTTCCGTGTCGAACAAATGCTGATACTCGCGTGGGATTGTCCTCCGCAGCAGCCAGTGCGCCAGGTCCCGGAAATTCTCGCGTGGACGCAATTGCGGTTCGTCCGAAGGATTGGGAAGGTAAAGCAGGTATGGCGCGCCGCGGCCAAGATGGTCTGCGCAGACGATCTCAACCGAAGATCCACGATAACCGATCTTAGGGCGATCTCCCTGGAGGCGTTCCAGCCGTGAAAGCGCCGCCAGCTGCAGCTCTGCTAGGATAGAGATCCCTGAGCGTCCGACTGCCTGCGATGCGCTTAGCCCTGCAACGATCCCGGAAAGTCGGCGCACGAAATCGGAGACTTGGTCGTCCGAGGAAAGAAAGGTCTCGAGGCGAGCACCGGGCTTGCGTTGCGCCCAGGAAACAATGACCTGTGTAAGCGCTGCCTCGGCGCCACCCGCCAGGTAGCGAATATTTTTGGGCAACTGAAGCGGCTCAAGCGGTTCGCTGGCAGCGAGTTCCCGCAACGCTCGCTCGCAAGCAGCGATTGTTGATTCCGCGGCGATTCGCATCTGTCCCCCTCGCTTGCCTTTTTGGATTGGCCGCGCGTGACGGTCCAGTACCATCGGAATCCTTATCGGATTGATGTGCTCGCTAGCGCGCGTGAATCGGGCCGATCGCATCCTGCGAGCCCCGGTCGCGAGGAGCCGAATCCGATTGGCACCAAATATGTATCCGGTGTCACCAGCGAGCGCCTGATGCTGGCGTCGAGATACAGCGACCCTTGAGGCCGAGCCCATACCATCGAGTCGTGTGGGCGGAGGCCCGCATGACACCGACGAAGCTCCTCCTTGGCCAGATGCTGATCGTCGCCGCAATCGTCGTGGCGGGCATCTGGTTCGCGACGCAATGGGCGGCGGCGTCGCTCGCCTATCAGCCCGAGCTCGGGACGCCCTGGTTCCGGCTCGGCGAAACGCCCGTCTATGCGCCGTGGTCGATCTTCCCCTGGTGGTTCCATTTCGACGCCTATGCGCCGGTCGTCTTCGACGAGGCCGGCGCGATCGCCGCCGGGGGCGGCCTGTTGGGCTGCGGTGCGGCGGTCGCCGGCTCGGTCTGGCGCGCACGGCAGCAGCGCAATGTCACGACCTATGGATCCGCGCGCTGGGCGGGTGCTCGCGATATCCGAGCCGCTGGCCTGGCGGCAGAGGCCGGCGTGTTCCTCGGCCGCGCCGCGTCGCGCTACCTGCGCCATGATGGGCCGGAGCATGTCATGGCGTTCGCGCCGACGCGCTCGGGCAAGGGCGTCGGTCTCGTCGTGCCGACCCTGCTCGGCTGGACCGGCTCGACGGTCGTCCACGACATCAAGGGCGAGAACTGGCAGCTGACCGCCGGCTGGCGCGCGCGCTTCTCGCATTGCCTGCTCTTCAATCCGACCGACGCACGCTCGGCGCGGTACAACCCGCTGCTCGAGGTCCGACGCGGCGCCGACGAGGTGCGCGACGTCCAGAATATCGCCGACATCCTGGTCGATCCGGAAGGCGCGCTGGAGCGTCGCAGCCACTGGGAGAAGACAAGTCATTCGCTGCTGGTCGGCGCGATCCTCCACATCCTCTATGCCGAGGAGGAGAAGACGCTCGCCCGCGTCGCGACCTTCCTGTCAGACCCCGCGCGCCCGTTCGTCGCAACCCTGCGCGCGATGATGACGACCAACCATCTCGGCACCGACGCGTTGCCGCTGGTGCATCCCGTCGTCGCCTCGGCGGCGCGCGAGGTGCTCAACAAGTCCGACAACGAGCGCTCGGGCGTGCTGTCAACGGCGATGTCGTTCCTCGGCCTCTACCGCGATCCGACCGTCGCCGCGGTCACGGCCGCGTCCGATTGGCGGGTCGAGGACCTGGTCGCCGCACGGCATCCGGTATCGCTCTACCTGGTCGTCCCGCCCTCAGACATCAGCCGCACCAAGCCGCTGATCCGCCTCGTGCTCAACCAGATCGGCCGGCGCCTGACCGAGCAGTTGCACGCCGCCGGCGTGCCCGGGCGCCACAAGCTTCTCATGATGCTCGACGAGTTCCCGGCGCTCGGCCGCCTCGACTTCTTCGAGACCAGCCTCGCGTTTCTCGCCGGCTATGGCGTTCGCGCCTTCCTGATCGCGCAGAGCCTGAACCAGATCGAGAAGGCATACGGCGAGCACAACGCCATCCTCGACAATTGCCATGTCCGCGTCGCCTTCGCGACCAACGACGAGCGGACCGCGAAGCGGATCTCCGACGCGCTCGGCACCGCGACCGAGCAGCGCGCCATGCGCAACTATGCCGGCCACCGCCTCGCGCCTTGGCTCGCGCACGTCATGGTCAGCCGCCAGGAGACCGCCCGCGCACTGCTGACGCCCGGCGAGGTCATGCAGCTGCCGCCGACCGACGAGGTCGTGCTGGTCGCGGGCTACCCGCCGGTCCGCGCCCGGAAGCTGCGCTACTTCGAGGATGCGTCGTTCAAGGCACGCGTGCTGCCGCCGCCGGCGCTCGGACATAGCGAGGCAGCCGACCTGCCGCCTTACCGCGCCCATGACTGGCAGGACCGTGTCCGCCCCATCGACGCGCGGCTCGCCGAGGCTGCGGCTGAAGACGAGGAGGAGGCCGGCGGCCTCGAGCAGGTGCGCCATCCCGCCCAGGAAATCATCGCCGCCGCACCTGTCGATCTGGCGCCTGCCGATCCGCTCGGGCTGGGTGAGGACGAGGGCGACCCTGCCGCCGACAAGCGCGCCATGGACCAGGCCACGGTCGGCACCGCGCGGCGCGCCTATGCCCTCGATATGGCCGACAGGCGGCCCGGCAATCTCGAGCTGGACTTCTGAGATGGCCGAGCGCGTCCGCCACCAGCTGTTCCTGCCGAAAGCGACCAGCGATCGTCTCGAGGCGCTTGCCGCCGCACCCGGCGCGACCAAGTCCGCGATCCTCGCCGATGCGGTGACCGCCTGGCTCAACCGCCGCGGCGCGTCCGAGCTCGAGGACCGCTTCGCGCACCGCCTCGACCGGATGTCCAATGCGCTCGCTCGCATCGAGCGCGATGGCCATGTCGCACTCGAGACACTCGCGCTGTTCATCCGGTTCGAGCTCGCCATCCAGGCGCCGCTCGCCGAGAACGATGCGGCGGGTCGCGCGCTGGCGCGCGAGCGCTTCGAGGCGTTCGTCACCCAGGTCGGCCGCGCCGTCGCGACGGGCAGGCGCACGCTTCTTCCCACGGAGGACGAGCGATGAGCGAGACCCTCTCGTCCGATCGCCGGCGCGCGATGCTGCGCACCGCGATGGGCCCCGACATCGCCTCGGCTCTCGCCGACAGCCGAGTGATCGAGATCATGGTCAACCCGGACGGATCGCTCCGCCTCGACCGGCTCGGCGAGGGCCGGATCGACACGGGCGTGGTCCTCGATGCGCCGCAGGTCGAGCGGATCGTCCGGCTGGTGGCGAGCCATGCGCGCGCCGAGGTCCATGCCGGACAGCCGATCATCTCGGCCGAGCTGCCGCCGCATCTCGACGGCCGGGCCGGCGAACGCTTCGAAGGGGTGCTGCCGCCGGTCTCGACCGGCCCCTGCTTCTCGATCCGCAAGCCCGCCCAGCGCCTCTACACGCTCGACGATTATGTCGCCGACGGGATCATGGCCGAGGCCATGGCGGACGCGCTGCGGGCGGCGGTCACCCAGCGGTTCAACATCCTCATCGCCGGCGGGACGAGCTCGGGCAAGACGACGCTCGCCAACGCGCTCCTTGCCGAGATGCGCTGGGTGGATGCCCGCGTCATCCTGATCGAGGACACGCGCGAACTGCAGAGCCCGGCGCCGGACACGGTGGCGCTGCGCACGCGCCCGGGAAGCGTGTCGATGACCGACCTGGTGCGCTCGACGCTACGCCTCCGACCGGACCGGATCATCGTCGGCGAGGTCCGCGGGCCCGAGGCGCTCGACATGCTCAAGGCCTGGAACACCGGGCACCCCGGCGGGATCGCGACCGTCCACGCCAACTCGGCCGAGGCCGCGCTCTACCGCGTCGAACAGCTCGTCCAGGAAGCGGTCGTCACCGTACCCCGCCGCCTCGTCGCCGAGGCGATCGACCTCGTCGTCTTCATCGCTGGACGCGGTGCCCACCGCTCGGTCGACGCGATCGCGCGGGTCGCCGGCGTCGATCCGGACACCGGCGCCTACGCGCTCGCCCCCTTCCATCTCCCCACCAGCCAAGGAGCCTGACCATGAAGACCATGAACCTGCCCGCCAAGCCGCGCCTGCTGGCCGGCGCCGCCCTTGCCGTCCTGGCCGCCGGTCAGGCCTGGGCCTCCGGGACCGGCATGCCGTGGGAAGAGCCGCTCCAGCAGGTGCTGGAGTCGGTCCAGGGCCCGGTCGCCAAGATCGTCGCGGTGATCATCATCATTGTGACCGGTCTGACGCTGGCCTTCGGCGAGACGGCCGGCGGATTCCGCCGGCTCATCCAGATCATCTTCGGGCTGAGCATCGCTTTTGCCGCTTCGAGCTTCTTCCTGTCCTTCTTCTCGTTCGGCGGCGGGGCGTTGCTGGCATGATCGGGGACGGCCAGCATCTCGACGGGTTCGAGGCGCCGCTCCACCGGTCGCTCGCCGAGCCGATCCTGCTCGGCGGCGCGCCGCGCGCCATCGCGATCGTCAATGGCACCGTCGCCGCAGCGCTGGGCCTCGGACTCCAGCAATGGATCGCAGGCGTGCTGGTCTGGGCGGTCGGTCACACCATCGCGGTGTTCGCCGCGAAGCGCGACCCGGACTTCGCTCCGGTGCTCGCGCGCCACCTGCGGCAGCGGGGATATCTCGCATGCTGAACCTGCGCGAATATCGCAGCCGCGCCGACCGGCTGGCCGATCATCTGCCCTGGGCCGCGCTGGTCGCGCCCGGCGTGGTGCTCAACAAGGACGGCAGCTTCCAGCGCACGCTGCGCTTCCGCGGCCCCGACCTCGAATCGGCAACCGAGGCCGAACTGGTCTCCGCCTGCGCGCGCGCCAACAATGTGCTCAAGCGGTTCGGCTCGGGCTGGGCGCTGCACATCGAGGCCGAGCGCAGCGAGGCGCCGGGCTATCCGGCAAGCGACTTCCCGGACGCGGCATCCTGGCTCGTCGACGAGGAACGGCGTGCGTCGTTCGAGGCGGCGGGTGCCCATTTCGAGAGCCGCTACCATCTCACTTTGACCTTCTTGCCGCCACCCGACCAGGCGGACAGCGCCGGCCGCGCGCTGGTCGAGCGTGCCGATGCGCCGCAGGGCCGGGACTGGCGCCAGGCACTTGCGACGTTCGTTGCCGAGACCGATCGCGCGCTCGACCTGTTCTCGGGCTTCATGCCGGAGATCGCCGCGCTCGACGATGCGGAGACGCTCGCCTTCCTCCATGGCACGATCTCGACGCGGCGCCACGGCGTGGGCGTGCCCGAGACGCCGATGTATCTCGACGGGCTGCTCGCCGACACGCCACTGACCGGCGGGCTCGAGCCGATGCTTGGGTCGTTGCACCTGCGCACGCTGACCATCCTCGGCTTCCCCGGCCTCAGCCGGCCCGGGATCCTCGACGCGCTCAACCACCAGGACTTCGGCTATCGCTGGGTCACGCGGTTCATCGCGCTCGACAAGACCGACGCGACCCGGGCGCTGACGCGGCTGCGCCGCCAATGGTTCAACAAGCGCAAGTCGGTCACCGCGATGCTGCGCGAGGTGATCTACAACCAGCCGGTCCAGCTGCTCGACAGCGACGCCGACAACAAGACCGCCGACGCCGATCTCGCGCTCCAGGCACTCGGCGGCGACCATGTCGCCTTCGGCTACCTCACCACGACGATCACCGTCGCTGACGAGGATCGCGCCCGCGTCGAGGACAAGGTCCGCGCGGTCGAACGGATCGTCAACGGGCTCGGCTTCACTTGCATCCGCGAGGGGCTGAACGCGGTCGAGGCCTGGCTCTCGAGTCTGCCCGGGCAGGTCTATGCCAATGTCCGGCAGCCGCTCGTCCATACGCTCAACCTCGCGCACCTGATGCCGCTCTCGAGCGTTTGGGCCGGACCATCGCGCAACCGGCATCTGGACGGGCCGCCGCTTCTCCACGCCGAGACCAGCGGGTCGACCCCGTTCCGGCTGTCGACCCATGTCGGCGATGTCGGGCACATGATGATCGTCGGGCCGACCGGTGCCGGCAAGTCGGTCCTGCTTGCGTTGATCGCGCTTCAGTTCCGCCGCTACCCGGACAGCCAGCTCTACCTCTTCGACATGGGCCGCTCGGCGCGCGCGGCCACGCTCGCAATGAGCGGCGCGCATCACGGACTCGGCCTCGGCGGCGATGCCGGCGAGACGATCGCGTTCCAGCCGCTCGCCGGGATCGACAATACCGGCGAGCGTGCCTGGGCGGCAGAATGGATCGCTGCGCTGCTCGCGCACGAAAAGGTGGCGGTCACGCCGGAGGTGAAGGAAGCCGTCTGGTCGGCGATGACCAGCCTGGCGAGCGCGCCGATCGAGGAGCGGACGCTCACTGGCCTCTCGCTGCTGCTCCAGTCGATGGCGCTCCGCTCGGCGCTCGCGCCCTATACGCTCGAAGGCCCGTTCGGCCGTCTGCTCGACGCGGCCGAGGATGATCTGCGCATGGCGGACGTCCAGTGCTTCGAGACCGAGGCGCTGATGGGCGCCGGCAGCGTGGTCGCGCCGGTCCTGACCTATCTCTTCCACCGGCTCGAGGCGCGGTTCACCGGACGCCCGACATTGCTGATCCTTGACGAGGCCTGGAAGTTCCTTGACCACCCGCTGTTCGCCGCGCGCATCCGCGAGTGGCTGAAGACGCTGCGCAAGAAGAATGTCGCGGTGATCTTCGCGAGCCAGAGCCTCGCCGACATCGCCGACAGCGGCATCGCGCCCGCCATCATAGAGAGCTGCCCGCAGCGCATCCTGCTTCCCAATGCCGCGGCTATCGAGCCGCAGGGGCGCGCGGCCTATCAGCGGTTCGGGCTCAACGACCGGCAGATCGAGCTCGTCAGCCGCGCGACGCCGAAGCGGCATTATTACCTCCAGTCGACCGCCGGCAACCGCCTCTTCGAGCTGGGCCTCGGGCCCGTCGCGCTCGCGCTGTGCGGCGCCTCCGATCCCGCCACGCAGGCGCGCATCGACGCGCTGCTCGCCGCGTACGGCCCGGCCGAATTCGCCGCGCGCTTCCTCGAAGACGCCGGGCTCGACTGGACCGCGGCGCTGCTCGCCCAATTCCCCGATCCCCAAGCGAAGGAGTAGAAGTGATGCGTATCCTCACCCGCAAGAACCTGATCGCGACGACGCTGGGCCTCGGCGCCCTGGGCTCGCTGACGATGGGCTTCGCGACCAGCGCACACGCGCAGATCACGGTGTTCGACCCCACCAATTACAGCCAGACCGTCCTGACCGCGGCGCGCACGCTCCAGCAGGTCAACAACCAGATCCAGTCGCTCCAGAACGAGGCGCAGATGCTGCTCCGGCTGGACAGGAACCTGAAGGGCATCGCCTTTCCGCAGCTCCGGGCGCTGCTCGACAAGCTCGACGGCATCGACCGGCTCATGAAGCAGGCCCAGAGCGTCGACTTCGAGGTGGACCAGCTCGAGGCCAGGCTGAAGTCGCTCTATCCGCGCAGCTTCGATCCCGCCTCTACACGCGACCAGCGGCTGCAGGCGGCCCGTGCGCGCTACGACGCGAGCACCGATGCCCTGCGCCGGACGATGACCGTCCAGAGCGGTATCGTGCAACAGGCGCACGAGGATGCCGAGGCGCTGGCCGAGATCGCGGCACACAGCCAGGGCGCCGAGGGCGCGCTCGCCGTCGGCCAGGCAACCAACCAGCTGCTCGCGCTCACCGCCAAGCAGGGCATGGCCCTCCAGCAGATGATGGCCGCGCAGTTCCGCGCCGACGCGCTCGAGAAGCAGCGCCAGCTGACCGAGTCCGAGGCGTCGCGCGCCGCGACGCGCAAGTTCCTCGGCACCGGCACCGCCTACACGCCCCGGCAATAGCGAGACCGGCCGCGGCGGACCAAGCCCCCTGCCGCCGCGGCCGCAGCCCGCGGGGCCCGGCCACCCGCTCCCCCTGGCCGAGCCCCGCGGCACCCAGATCCAAGGAAGAACCCGTGAACGACCTCAACGTGATCGACCGGTTCATGGCCGACTTCATCCGCTACATCGATAGCGGGTTCGGCCTGCTCGGGCCCGATGTCGGCTTCCTGACATCCGTGCTGATCGGCATCGACATCACGCTCGCCGGCCTGTTCTGGGCGATGGGCGGCGAAGACGACATGATCGGCCGCTTCCTCAAGAAGATCCTCTATATCGGCGTGTTCGCGCTGATCCTGAACCGCTTCTCCACGCTCGCCGACATCATTTTCCGCTCCTTCGCCCAGGCAGGGTTGACCGCCGGCGGGGGAACGCTCTCCGCCGACGACCTGCTTCGCCCGGGCCGCCTCGCGGGCACCGGATTCCAGGCCGCTTGGCCATTGCTCGACCAGGCCAGCGACCTGCTCGGCTTCACGACCTTCTTCGAGAACTTCATGACGATCATGGTGCTCCTGATCGCCTGGGTGATCGTGATCGTCGCCTTCTTCATCCTCGCCGTGCAGATGTTCGTCTGCATCCTCGAGTTCAAGCTGACGACGCTCGCCGGGTTCATCCTCGTGCCGTTCGCGCTGTGGAACCGGACCAGCTTCCTCGCCGAGCGCGTGCTCGGCAACGTCATCTCCTCGGGCATCAAGGTGATGGTGCTCGCCGTCATCGTCGGCATCGGCTCGGGCTTCTTCACCGAGTTCGCCTCGGCGCTCCAGGGCAAGGAGCCCGATATCGGCCAGGCGATGAGCCTGGTGCTCGCCAGCCTCGCATTGTTCGGCCTCGGCATCTTCGGGCCGGGCATCGCCTCCGGGCTCGTCTCCGGCGCGCCGCAGCTCGGCGCCGGCTCGGCGGTCGCGACCACGGCGCTCGCGGCAGGCGGCCTCGCGGTCGCCGGCGGCGCGGGCATGGCTGCGGCGAAGGGCCTGGCCGGTGCCGGGCTCGGCGCGATCCGGGCCGGCACCTCGATGGGGTCTGCCGCGTCGACCGCGTACAAGCTCGGCCAGGAAACTTCCGGCTCCAAGTCGGTCGCGGCCGGCATGGGCGGTGTCGCGACCGCCGCCCGCGGCGCGCTCGCCCAGCGCATGGGCGGCGGGCTCGGGCTCCGCGCCGCAGCCGGCGAAGGCCAGCGCGCCGCCTGGAATGCCGGCACGACGGGCGCGCAGGCGAACCCCGGGGGAGCGCCGGCTCCTGCGTCTACCGCCATGCCGGGTTGGGCGCGCGACCTCCAGAACACGCAATCCCGCCGTCACCATCGCCAAGCGGCGATCCACGCCCTCCAGGGTTCGGATCGCGGCGGCGGCGGCGCGACCCCCGACATCAAGGAGAAGGACTGATGCGCTTCAAACGTGCCGTCCAGCGCTACGGGCGCACGGACGAACCCGAGACACCCTACCGCCGCGCGGGCCAGCTCTGGGACGAGCGGATCGGCTCCGCCCGCGCCCAGGCGAGCAACTGGCGGCTGATGGCGTTCGGCGGGCTGGCGCTCACCACCGGCCTGTCGGGCGCGCTGGTCTGGCAGTCGATGCAGAGCCGCGTCGTCCCCTATGTCGTTGCGGTCGACAGCCTCGGCCAGGCCCAGGCAGTATCCCCCGCCACCGCCGAATACCGGCCGACCGACCCCCAGCTCGCCTGGTTCCTGGCGCGCTTCGTCACCGATATCCGGGGGCGGTCGCTCGACGCGGTGCTGATGCGGGAGAACTGGCTCCAGGCCTATGACTTCGCGTCGAAGCGCGGCGCCATCTTCCTCGGCGAATATGCCCGCTCGGCGAACCCGTTCGCCGACGTCGGCGACAGGACCGTCTCGGTCCAGGTGACCAGCGTGGTCCGGGCGTCCGCGACGAGCTTCCAGGTGAAATGGTCCGAGCGCGCCTATGACCGCGGGAGCCTCGCGGGCACGTCGCGCTGGACCGCGATCGTCACCGTCCTGCTCAAGCCGCCGCGCGATGCGGACACGCTGCGCAGGAACCCGCTCGGCCTCTATGTCGACGCGATCGACTGGAGCCGCGAGCTCGAGACCCCGGCCGACCATGCACCGGGCACGGCGACGCCCGTGCCGGATCCCGGCGTGCCCAGCGGATCGCCGCTCGATCCCCGCCTCGGCCAGCCCTCCCAAGCCCAACCGGAGAACCGTCCATGAACCGCATCCTGCTTGCGGCGAGCGCGCTCGTCGCGATGCCCGCCGTCGCGCAAACCTCGCCGCCCCAACCACCCCAGGCCGCCACGGCGAGTCCCAGCCCGCCGCCGGTCGCGACCGCCATCGCTCCCTCCTCGACAGTGCCCCCCGTGGCACCGCATCGCCACAAACCGTCGCCGGCTGAACTGCGGGTTCGCACGGCGAATGCGAAGGCGACCCAGGAGCCTGCGGCCCCGGCCTTCGTCAACGCCGTGCAGGTCTACCCCTATGGCGAGGGCATCCTGTACCGCCTGTTCGCCGCGCCCGAGCGGGTCAGCGACATCGCCCTGCAGCCCGGAGAGGCGATCGTCTCGGTGGCGGCGGGCGACACGGCGCGCTGGACCGTCGGCGACACGACCAGCGGTTCCGGCGAGAGCAGGCGCGTCCATATCCTCGTGAAGCCGTTCGCCGCCGGGCTCTCGACCAACCTCGTCATCACGACCGATCGGCGCGCCTATCATCTGCAGCTCGACAGCACGCCGGCCACCGCCATGGCCGCCTTGTCCTGGACCTATCCGCAGGACGAGATGATCGCGATCCGTCGCCAGCAGGCGTCGGCGGAAGCGGCAAGGCCGGTCGCTTCGGGCCTCGCTGTCGAGCAGCTGAACTTCGGCTATGCGGTGACCGGCGACAGGCCTGCCTGGCGGCCGCTGCGCGCATTCGACGACGGGCGGCAGACGTTCGTCGAATTCCCGGCGAGCGTCGGCGTCGGCGAGGCACCGCCGCTGTTCGTCATCGGCGACCGGGGCGATGCCCAACTCGTCAACTACCGCATGTCCGGCCGCTTCTATGTGGTCGACCGGCTGTTCGACGCCGCCGAGCTTCGCCTCGGCGGCAAGAAGCAGGCGGTGGTGCGCATCAGCCGGGCCGGCGCCGACCGGAGCCGGCGGCAGCGGAGGGCATCATGAGCGAGACCGTGCCCGCCGCGGCGACCTCGCCCAAGCTCGACCCCGAGACGCTGGTGCTGCGCGGCCGCCCGAGCCGGATCATCCGCTTTCGCCGCGGCGCGATCATCGCGATCGCGGCGCTGGGATCGACCGCGATCGTCGGGGTCACCTGGGTCGCGCTCAAGCCCGCGACCTTCCGGATCGTCGCCGGCGCCGAGGACCAGAAGGACATCGCCAACCATGCGCCCGACGACGCGCTCGCCGGCGCGCCGAAAAGCTATGGCGACGTGCCCAGGCTCGGGCCGCCGCTCCCCGGCGATCTCGGGCGCCCGATCCTGCGCCGGCAGGAGGCACTGGGCGGGCTGCCGTCTGCTGGCCCCTCGGACCAGGCCGCGCAGGCGGCCGAAGCCGAGCGACAGCGGCTTGTCGCCGAGCGCAAGACGGCCCGCGAATCCGGCATCATGATGCAGCTCGGCGCTGCCGAGCACGCAACCGATGCTGCTCCAGCTTCCGCTGCACCGGCCGCGGTTCCGGCGCGGGAGGCGCCATCAGGGACGATCGCGGTCGATCCGGCGCGAGATCCGGGCAGCCAGCAGCGCAAGGCCGACTTCCTCGCCGGCAAGGATCAGACCGGCGACGTCAATCCGCATGCGCTGGCGGCACCGCCATCACCCTACACGTTGAGTGCGGGCAGCATCATCGCCGCCAGCCTGATCACCGGTCTCAACTCGGACCTGCCCGGGCTCGTCACCGCGCAGGTGACCGAGAACGCCTATGACAGCGCTACCGGCCATATACTGCTGGTTCCGCAGGGTGCCCGGCTGATCGGAAGCTACGACAGCGTCGTGGCCTATGGGCAAAGCCGGGCCCTGGTCGTCTGGCAGCGCATCGTCCTGCCGAACGCCAGCTCGATCCGGATCGACAACGTGCCCGCGACCGACATGGCCGGCTATGCCGGCCTTGCCGACAAGGTCGATGCCCACACTTGGCAGTTGCTCAAGGGCGTGGCGCTGTCGACGCTCCTCGGCGTCGGCACCGAGCTGAGCCTGGGCGACAGCGAAAGCGACCTCGTCCGCGCGATCCGCGAATCCGCCCAGCAGGGCACGTCGCGCGCCGGCGACCAGATCGTCACCAAGAACCTCACCGTCCAGCCGACCATCAAGGTGCGGCCCGGCTGGCCCCTCCGCGTCGTGGTGCACAAGGACATCGTCCTCGCGCCATGGCCCGGGCAGGAGCAATGACATGCCCGACCTCAAGCTCGCGCAACTTCCCGACCGCACGCCGGTCAAGCTCGGCATCTCGGTGATGCCGGACCTGCACCAGGCGCTCAACGACTATGCCGCGCTCTACGCCCAGGCTTATGGCCGGGAAGAGCCGGTTGCGGATCTCATCCCGGCGATGCTCGCGGCATTCCTCGAAAGCGATCGCGCCTTCAGCAAGGGGAGGTCGAAATGAGCCTCGGCATACCACCGGAGGAGGTGAACCTCGAGCCGATCAGCGTGCGGATCTCCACCGCCGTGAAGCTGACCGGCATCTGCCGCTCGACCATCTACGAGCTCATCGGCGATGGGACGATCGAGACGGTCAAGATCGGGCGATCGACCTTCATTCTCTATCCGAGCCTGAAGCGATTATTCGAGCGGAGCTGATGAGCAAGCTGCACGGCCTAGCCTGCCCGTCGCGTCGCGGCGTTCTCAGCGCGCATGGGGCGCGAACAGGATCACGCTCGCGCCGACGAGACAGAGCGCCAGGCCCAGAACGCAAAGCAGCCGGCGATTTCCGCCAGCGCGGCGGCGGCGTAGATGACGAAGGTCACGCGCGAACGACGGTCGGTGCGAGCGCCTCGATGATCCGGCAGTCGGCGATGGTCGACTGCGCGCAGCTATCGAGGCGTCGCACCAGCTCGCCGCGCAAGGCCTGCAGGTCGGCGAGCTTGCGGTCGATCTCGGCGACATGCTCCACGGCGATCGCATCCACCTCGGCGCAAGGCGAATCCCGGTCGTCGGCAAGGCGAAGCAACGCGCGCACCTGATCAAGCGTGAAACCCAGGTCGCGCGAGCGGCGAATGAAGGACAGGCGATCGAGATGCGACTGCTCATAGACCCGGTAATTGGCGCTGCTGCGCGCAGGCGCGGGGATCAGCCCTTCCGCCTCGTAGTAGCGGATCGTCTCGACCTTGGTGTGGGTCGCGCGGGCGAGGTCGCCGATTTTCATGCTTGACCCTCTAGTGGCTTGAGGGTCCATGGGCGAGTCCGTTCAACAATCGAGACGGACCCGATGGCAGACGACTGCTGCTCCCGAAAAGGCGACACGATCGCCGAACTAGGCCGAAAAGCCGAGCAGCGGCGCGTGCTGAGCATCGTGATGATCATCAACTTCGTCATGTTCGCGGCCGAGTTCGGCGGCGGCCTGGCTGCGCGTTCTTCGGCGCTGATGGCGGACTCGGTCGACATGTTCGGCGACGCGGTGGTCTACGCGCTCAGCCTCTATGCGCTGAACCGCGGGCCGCGCTGGGAAGCGGGAGCGGCGCTGGCCAAGGGCGGTATCATCCTGCTGTTCGGGATCGCGGTGATCGTCGAGATCGCCGACAAGATCGCGAACGGCGTGCCGCCTTCGTCCGGCCTAATGCTCGCGTTCGGCAGCCTAGCCCTGGCCGCCAACCTCACCTGCCTCGCGCTGCTGTGGCGGTTCCGGCGTGAGAACGTGAACATGTCGAGCACCTTCGAATGCTCGCGCAACGACGTGGCGTCCAACATCGGCGTGCTGGCGGCCGCCGGTCTCGTCGCCTTCACCGGCTCCTACTGGCCGGACATCGCGGTCGGGGGGATCATCGCGGTCATCTTCCTGCGATCCGCATGGCGCGTGCTGCGCGCCGCGATACCGGCGTGGCGCGACGCGCGGCCGGGGTCGTCGGATGTATTGCGATGAGCGCCAAGGAAATCGGAATGACAAGACCTGCTCTCATCGCGCTCGCGCTGCTGCTCTCGGCGTGCGGTGCATCGTCAGTCCCGGATAACGCCACGGACGCCAAGGCCGATGCACATGGCGAAGAGGCGCATGGCGAGGAAGGCGTCGTTCCGCTGACGCCGCAACAGATCGCGACCGCCGGCATCGAGCTGGTCCATCCGACGATGGGCAGCAGCGGCGGCGCGATCGAGCTGCCGGGCCAGATCGAAAGCGATTCCGACGCCACCCGCGTCGTCGCCGCGCCGATCGAAGGGCGGATCGTTGCGCTGACCCGCAATCTCGGCGACGTCGTCCGCAAGGGCGAGACGCTGGCGATCATCGAGAGCCGCGAGGCCGCCTCGCTCCATGCCGAAGTCGAGAAGGCGCGAACGCGGCTGGAGCTGGCGCGCGCCACGCGCAATCGCGACGAAGCGCTCTACACGCGCGGGTTCCGGCCCCTGCGCGAAGTCGAGATCTCCCGCGCAGCCTATGCCGAAGCGGAGACCAGCCTCCGCCTGGCGCGCCAGCAGGTCGCCGCCTCGGGCGCGAAAGGCGGCAGCCTCAATCGGATCGTCATCACCGCGCCGATCTCGGGGAGCATCATCGCTCGCACTGCCGTGCTCGGCCAGGTGTTCATGGCCGATGCCGCGCAGACCGAGCTTTTCCGTATCGCGGACACGGGCCGGCTGAGCGTCACCCTGTCGCTGTCGCCGGCCGATGCGGCGCGCGTCACGCCTGGCACCGTTATTGAGATTACAGCCGCCGGCCGACGCGCCTCCGCGCGCATCGGCTTCGTGTCGCCGGCACTCGATCCCGAGACCAAGCAGGTTCCGGCGATCGCCCGGCTCGACAATCACGGCGGCCAGTGGCGCGTCGGCGAGACGGTGCACGTGGCCGTGCAGCTTCCTGGCAGCGCCGGTGGCGCGGTACGCGTGCCGACCACCGCGGTGCAGACCGTCGAGGGCAAGACGGTCGTGTTCGTTCGCACAGGTAATGGCTTCCGTGCCGTGCCCGTGACGCTCGGCCGCCAGGACGGCGCGATGGTGGTGGTTACGGGCGGCCTCGTCGGTACGGAGCAGATCGCCGCAGCCAACAGCTTCACGCTCAAGTCCACCCTCGGCGCAGCCGAAGCCGGGCACGACGACTGACATGATCGATCGCATCGTCACCTGGGCCGTCGACAAGCGCTGGCTCGTCCTGCTTCTGACGCTGATCGCCGCCATCGTCGGCGGCATCAGCCTCTACCGGCTGCCGATCGATGCGGTGCCCGACATCACCAACAACCAGGTGCAGGTGAACGTCCTCGCGCCCGCGTTGTCGCCCGAGCTCATCGAGAAGCAGGTCGCCTTCCCGATCGAGACCGCGCTGGCTGGTATCAAGGGGCTGGAGAGCACGCGCTCGCTGAGCCGCAACGGCTTCGCGCAGGTGACGGCGGTATTCAGTGACGCCACCGACATCTATTTTGCACGCGCCCAGGTACAGGAGCGGCTGACCGCGGCGCAGGAAACGCTGCCCCCCGGCGTGCGGCCCGAGATGGGGCCGATCGCGACGGGGTTGGGCGAGGTCTATGTCTGGACACTGCGCTATGCCGAGCGTGCGCATGAGCAGCACCGCCCGGGCGAGCCGGGCCTCCAGCCGGACGGCAGCTACATTACGCCAGAGGGCGACAGGCTGGCGAACGAGGCGGACAAGGCGACCTATCTCCACACCGTGCAGGACTGGATCGTCGCGCCGCAGATCAAGACGGTCGACGGCGTGGCCGGGATCGATTCGCTCGGCGGATACGAGAAGGAATATCTGGTCGTCCCCGACGTCCAGCGCCTCGCCGCTCTGAAGATCTCGCTGGCCGATCTCGCCACCGCGCTGGAGCGCAACAACGTCGCGACCGGCGGGGGCACCGTGAACCGGGGCGGCGAAGGTCTTGCCGTGCGCGCCGATGCGCGCATCCGCAGCCTCGCGCAGCTGCGCGACCGAGTGATCGTGACGCGCGAGGGCGTGCCGATCACACTCGGCCAGGTCGCCGAAGTGCGGCTCGGCCAGGGCGTCCGCATGGGCTCGGGATCGGAGAATGGGCGCGAGGTGATCACCGGCACCGCGATCATGCGGATCGGCGAGAACAGCCGGACGGTCTCCTCGGGGGTCGATGCGAAGCTGAAGGTGATCGCGCCGTCGCTGCCGCGCGATATCGTTATCGAGCCGGTGCTCGACCGTACCAAGCTGGTCGATGCCACGATCACGACCGTGGCGCGCAATCTCGCCGAGGGCGCGCTGCTGGTGATCGCGGTGCTGTTCCTGCTGCTCGGCAATTTCCGCGCGGCATTGATCGCGGCGCTTGTCATCCCGCTCACCATGCTGATGACCGGCTTCGGGATGCTGCGTGTCGGCGTGTCGGCGAATCTGATGAGCCTTGGCGCGCTCGATTTCGGCCTGATCGTCGATGGCGCGGTCATCATCGTCGAGAATGCCCTGCGGCGTATCGCCGACCGGCAGCATGTCGAGGGCCGGCCGCTGCTCCTGTCCGAGCGGCTGGAGGCGGTCGCAGCGGCCGCGCGCGAGATGATCAAGCCCTCGGTCTATGGGCAGGCGATCGTCATGCTCGTCTATGTGCCGCTGTTGACGCTCAGCGGCGTCGAGGGCCGGACCTTCGAGCCAATGGCGCTGACCGTGATCATCGCGCTGGCCTTCGCCTTCGTATTGTCGCTGACCTTCGTGCCGGCGGCGATCGCCTGCATGTTGTCGCGGCCGGTCGCCGAGAAGGAGAACCGCATCATCGCCTGGCTGCGCCGCCGCTACGAGCCAGGGCTCGACCACGCGCTTCGCCGGCCCAGGATGGTGATCGGGTTCGCGCTTGGCGCGGTGGCGCTGGGCGGCGCGACCTTCGCGACGCTCGGCCAGGAGTTCCTGCCGCAGCTCGACGAGGGCGATGTACTGGTCTCGGCGTTCCGCGTGCCCGGCACTTCGGTCGAGCAGAGCCAGAAGATGCAGTTCCAGATCGAGCGTGCGCTAGCCGGAATGCCCGAGATCAAGACTGTGTTCTCGCGTACGGGCACCGCCGAGGTCGCATCGGATCCGATGCCGCCCAACGCCACCGACACCTTCATCATGCTCAAGCCACGCGCGCAGTGGCCAAATCCTTCCGAGATGAAGCCGGCCGTGGTCGAGCGGATCGAAGCGCGGCTCGCCCAGGTGCCGGGCCATGCCTATGAGGTGACCCAGCCGATCCAGATGCGGTTCAACGAGCTTATCGCCGGCGTCCGCTCGGACATCGCGGTCAAGGTGTTCGGCGAGGACTTTGGCGAGATGAATGCGACCGCGGGCCGCATCGCCGCAGTGCTGCGTCGCATCCCCGGTGCCGAAGACGTGAAGGTCGAGCAGACCGAAGGCCTGCCGATGCTCGATATCGCCTATGACCAGGACCGGGCGAGCCGGGTCGGTGTCTCCGCGCAGGATGTGGCGGATACCGTCTCGACCGCGGTCGGCGGGCGCGAGGCCGGCCGCATCTACGAGGGCGATCGCAGCTTCCCCGTCGTGATCCGCCTGGCCGACACCACGCGCGCCGACCTCGAATCGCTCGGCCAGATCCCGGTGGCGACGCCCACGGGCAGCTTCGTGCCGCTTGCCAGTGTTGCCGCGATCCAGATCATCGACGGACCCAACCAGATCGGCCGCGAGAACGGCAAGCGCCGCGTCGTCGTCCAAGCGAACGTGCGCGGGCGTGATGTGGCAAGCGTCGTGGCCGAGGCGCGGGCGGCCATAGGGCGCGACGTGCAGGTTCCGGCGGGCAGCTGGCTCGAATGGGGCGGCCAGTTCGAGAATCTCGCCTCGGCGCGCGACCGCCTCATGCTGGTCGTGCCGGCCTGCTTCGCGCTGATCCTGTTGCTGCTCTACGGCGCGCTCAGGAGCGTTCGGGACGCGGCGATCGTGTTCACCGGCGTGCCGCTGGCACTGGTCGGCGGTGCGCTCGCACTGGCACTGCGCGGCATGCCGTTCTCGATCTCGGCGGCGGTCGGGTTCATCGCGCTTTCCGGTATTGCCGTGTTGAACGGGCTGGTGATGCTCACCTCGATGCAGAAGCTCGCGCTGGAAGGCTATGATCCCAAGGCTGCCGCCCGCGAGGGGGCGCTTGCGCGGCTTCGGCCAGTCGCGATGACCGCGCTAGTCGCCAGTCTCGGCTTCCTGCCGATGGCGCTCGGGCACGGCGCCGGCGCCGAGGTGCAGAAGCCGCTCGCGACGGTCGTGATCGGGGGGCTCGTCAGCGCGACATTGCTCACGCTGTTCGTGCTGCCGGCGCTCTACGCCAGATGGGGGCACCCCCCTTCACGCGCACACGGGAGCGAAGCTAGCCCGTCCGAGTGACCGGATTGCCAGCTCCTTTTCAGGGCGACTGCTGCTCCTGCCCTTCGATCGGAGGGACCCGCGCATATAGATGCGGTGCGCTGCGGACGAAGGCGACCCGATCCCGGCGGGCCTTCTGAACGCGCGGGGTTCGCGCTTCCCATTCGGCCACTGCGGACACCAGCGCGCCATCTCTGCCCAGAATGTCGTCCGCGAGCTTCACGACGACGAGATTCGGCGTCGCCTCCGGCCGAATCTCCAGCAGTTGGGTCAGGGCTCTCGCCTCGCTACCGTTCCCGAGGCGCGAAGCCAGGATCGCGAGCCCGATCCCCGCCGACCTGCCTACGCCGTGATAGCAATGCACCAGCAGGGAGCCCGCCTTCTGCACCTGCGCGAAGGCGAGCGCATCGGAAACCTGCTGTCGCGTCGCCACGCGAATTCCGAGGCTATCGTCGTCGACATCCTCGAATTGCAGCACCAGATGCGCCGGCATCGGCTGCGCCGAGAAACGCAGTCGATCCGGCAATCGGCACCCGGGATCCTCCAATGTGATGACGGCGTCGTAGCGGCGCTTGTGCTTCCTGGCCTGAGCAAGGCTCGAGATCGCGATGCCCCCTGCTTCAGGCGCTTTCAGTGGCGTGGACATGATGACTCCATGACCTGATTCCGATTGTTGTTTCATGGACGCGGCATAAGGCGCGCTCGCCAAGCCATCGGGGCCCTGCGGAACCGTTGATCATCGCCCTCGCGCGCTTCGATGGCCGAAATCGACGGTCACCACCTTGCCGTCGCCCGTCGGTTTGACGCCATCGTCTCCCAGGCGAAGCTGGTCGAGATAGTCGGACCAGTGCTGCATCATCCGCACGCGCTCCTCCCAATATTGTCCGCGCGCATAGGCGCGTCGCACGCCGTTGTTCTCCATGTGCGCGAGCTGCCTCTCGATGGCATCCGGATTCCATAGTCCCATCTCGTTGAGCAACGTCGCCGCCATCGCGCGGAAGCCGTGCGCGGTCATCTCGCTGCCGCTATAGCCCATCCGCCGAAGCGCGAAGGTAACGGTGTTTTCCGACATGGGGCGCTTCCAGGTATGGGAAGCCGGGAAGACATAGGGGCTGTGACCGGTCAGCGGCCGTATCTCATCGAGCAGGTCGAGCACCTGCCGCGACAGTGGCACCTGATGCGGCCAGCGCATCTTCATCTTCTCCGCCGGGATGGACCAGACGGCGCGATCGAGGTCGAACTCGCTCCATTCGGCCCGGCGCAACTCCCCGGGGCGCACGAAGACGTGCGGCGTCATCCGCAGCGCGAGCTTCGTGATCGCGTAGCCGGGGCAATCGTCGATGTCGCGGAGGAGCTTGCCCACTTCCTTCGGGCGCGTGATCGCGGCGAAGTGCTTGGTCTTGGGGACGATGATCGCGCCCCGCAGGTCGCGGGCGACGTCGACCTTCGCTCGCCCCGTGGCGATACCGTATCGGAAGACGCGGCTGATCACGCTGCGCATCCGCCGCGCGCTCTCATAGCGGCCGGTCGCCTCGATCTTGCGCAGGACCGCCAGCACTTCCTGCACCTCGATCTCGTGGAGCGGGAGATGCCCGAGAAACGGATAGACCTTCTCCAGCAGCCAGCGCACCTTGCTGAGCGTCACCTCGGCCCGCTCCTCGCGGGTGATCTTGACGAACCATTCCTCGGCGACGCCCTTGAAGGTGATGTTCTCGTCGATCTGTGCGCGAAGCTTGCGACGCTGCTTCTCGACAAAGGGGTCGATGCCGTCGGCCACCATCTTTCGTGCGGAATCGCGCTTGTCGCGCGCCTCGGCGAGGCTGACTTCCGGCCAGACACCGAGGGCGAGCGCCCGTTGCTTGCCGAGGAATCGGTAGCTCAGGCGCCAGTATTTGGCGCCGTTGGGCATCACCAGGAGGTAGAGGGATCGACCGTCGCCGAGCTTGTAGGCCTTGGCCCGGGGCTGGGCGTTCCTGATCGCGAGTGCGGTAAGAGCCATGTTGGTATCTCCGTCCGAAAACGGGTGGATCCAGGGCCGGAATAGACCAACAAAAGCGTTGGTATCTCGGCGGACCCGCCCAAATCTCGTCGGAAAGATATTTGGAAAAAGGCTTTTTACCCAGCCACTTACGCGACGCTCATGGACGTCACCGGACTGGGAAAATGGTGCCCAGAAGAGGACTCGAACCTCCACGGCCTTGCGACCGCCAGCACCTGAAGCTGGTGCGTCTACCAATTCCGCCATCTGGGCACGGGGTAGGGCGCGGGCCTTAGGGGACGCTTGTGCGGCTTGTCAACTCGGGTGTCGCGCGGCATGGGGGCGGCTCACGCATGGCAAGGCACTGAGGCATGAAGAACAGGCTGGTTACGCTGATCGGCGGCGGAGGTTTTCTCGGCCGCTATGTCGCGCAGGAACTGCTCGCCGCCGGCGCGCGCCTGCGAATCGCGCAGCGCGATCCGCGCGAGGCGCTGTTCCTGAAGCCGCTGGGCGGCCTCGGTCAGACCCAGTTCGCCGCAGTCGACGTGCGCAAGCCCGCCAGCATCGCGCGGGCGGTGCAGGGTGCCGATGCGGTGGTGAACCTGGTGGGCGTGCTCAAGGGCAATTTCCAGGCGGTGCATGTCGACGGCGCACAGGCCGTCGCCGAAGCCGCAGCCGCGGCGGGCGTGCCGGCGCTGGTGCACGTCTCCGCGATCGGCGCCGATCCCGCGAGCCCGTCGGCCTATGGCCGCTCCAAGGGCGAGGGCGAGGCGGCGGTGCGTGCTGCCTTCCCGGCGGCGACGATTCTGCGGCCGTCGCTGATATTCGGCCGCGAGGACCAGTTCGTGAACCGATTCGCCGGCATGATCGCCTTGCCGGTGGTGCCGGTGCTGCGCGCGGGCGTGAAGCTCCAGCCGGTCTATGTCGCCGATGTGGCGCGGGCCGTGGTCAACGCGCTCGGCGGCGAGGGCGCGCAGGGCAAGACCTTCGAGCTGGGCGGTCCCGACGTCCTGACCATGGGCGCGCTGATTAGCTGGATCGCCCGCGCGGTCGGCCGCGAGCCGTCGATCGTCGAGGTGCCGGATGTTGTCGGCGGCCTGATCGCGATGGGGGGCTTCCTGCCCGGCGCGCCGATCACGCGCGACCAATGGCAGATGCTGCAGCAGGACAATGTCGTCGCGGCGGACGCCGAAGGGCTTGCCGCACTCGGCGTGTCGCCGACGCCGATGGATGCGGTCGCGCCGGCCTGGCTCGTGCAATATCGCCGTCATGGACGATTCGGAACGCGCGCCGCCGCGTGACCTGATTCTGGCCGGGTAATCAGTCGCGGCAGGCCGCCGCAAAAGGGGGAATGCGCGTGGACCTGATCATCATCATCCTGCTCGGTATTGTCGAGGGGGTGACCGAATTCCTCCCCGTCTCCTCGACCGGGCATCTCATCCTCGCCGGGCGGCTGTTCGGCCTGCCCCAGGCGGATGCGACCTTCGACATCGTCATCCAGCTCGGCGCGATCCTGGCGGTGGTGGTGCTGTTCTGGGGACGCTTCATGGGCGTGTTGCAGGGGCTGCTGAAGCGCGATCCGGGTGCGATCCATTTCACCCGCAACGTCCTGCTCGGTTTCCTGCCTTCGGCGGTGGTCGGTGCGCTGGCTTATGGCTCGATCAAGGCAGTGCTCGAGGCACCGGTGATCGCGCCGATCGTGGTGTGCGTCGCGCTGATCGTCGGCGGCGTGCTGATCCTCGTTATCGAGCGGCTGTCGAAGCGCGTCACCGCCGCCTCGGTCGAGGCGATGACCTGGCGGACCGCGCTCGGCATCGGCGTCATCCAGTGCGTCTCGATGATCCCCGGCGTCAGCCGTTCGGGGGCGACGATCATGGGGGCGCTGATGCTCGGCGTCGATCGCGAGACGGCGGCGGAATATAGTTTCTTCCTGGCGATTCCGACCATGCTCGGGGCGACCACGCTCGCGCTCTACAAGGGGCGGCATGAACTGGGCGACGCACACCTCACCGCGATCGCGATCGGCTTCGTCGTGTCGTTCATCGTCGCGCTACTGGTGATCCGCTGGTTCGTCTCCTTTGTCGGCAGGCATGGCTTTGCGCCCTTTGCCTGGTACCGAATCATCGTTGGCGCCGCGGCGCTGGCGTGGTTGTTGATATAAGGCCGATACGGAACAAATATACACAGTCACATTTGGAAAAGAGGTCAACGCAGCAATAAATGCGGCGAAATAGGACAGTGTAGCTTACCTATATAGCGGATTCTTCGTGACATTCACCTGGAGAAACGCTAGCGCCACCTCGATTTTACGAGGCGGGCGAGCATGGCTGACGGCAACACATTGAAGTTCGTGGACCGGGCACAGTCCTATCCGGGCAAGCGCCCGGCCAAGCCGCGCGCGGAGGATTTCCGCGAGATCGCCGATCGCTATGCGCCGACCGCCGCCGAGGAACAGGCCGGGCGCTGCTCGCAATGCGGGGTGCCCTATTGTTCGGTGCATTGCCCGCTGCACAACCATATCCCCGACTGGCTGCGCCTGACCGCCGACGGGCGGCTGCGCGAGGCCTATGAGCTGAGCAATGCCACCTCGACCATGCCCGAAATCTGCGGCCGCATCTGTCCGCAGGACCGGCTGTGCGAAGGGAATTGCGTGATCGAATTCTCCGGGCACGGCGCGGTGACGATCGGATCAGTCGAAAAGTTCATCACGGACACCGCCTGGGAAGAAGGCTGGGTCGAGCCGCTGGTGCCGGGTCCGTCGCGCGGCCAGTCGGTCGGCGTGATCGGGGCCGGGCCGGCCGGGCTCTCCGCCGCGGAATATTGCCGGGTGATGGGCTATGATGTGCATGTCTACGATCGGCACGATCGGGCGGGCGGTCTGCTGACCTATGGCATTCCCGGCTTCAAGCTGGAGAAGCATGTCGTCACGCGCCGGGTCGATCGGCTGAAAGCCGGCGGCATCGTGTTTCACGAAAGCTTCGAGGTCGGCCGCGATGCGACCTTGGACCAGCTGCGCCAGCGTCACGACGCGATCCTGATCGCGACCGGCGTCTACAAGCCCCGCGCGATCAAGGCACCGGGCGTCGGCAGCGCGGGCGTGGTCGAGGCGCTCGACTATCTCACCGCATCCAACCGCAAGGGCTTCGGCGACGCGGTGCCGGACTTCGACAATGGCAAGCTCGATGCCGCCGGCAAGAATGTCGTGGTGATCGGCGGCGGCGACACGGCGATGGACTGCGTCCGCACGGCGATCCGCCAGGGCGCGACGTCGGTGAAGTGCCTGTACCGCCGCGACCGCGCCAACATGCCGGGGTCGCAGCGCGAGGTCGCCAATGCCGAGGAGGAAGGCGTCGAATTCGTCTGGCTCTCCGCACCCCAGGCATTCGACGCGGGCGAGGCGGTGACGGGCGTGCACGCGACGAAGATGCGGCTCGGCGCCCCCGACGCGAGCGGCCGCCGCGCGCCCGAGGCGGAGCCCGAGAGCGGCTTCACGCTGCCGGCCGACCTGGTGATCAAGGCGCTCGGTTTCGACGCCGAGGAACTGCCGGCGCTGTTCGGTGCGCCGGAACTCGGCGTGACGCGCTGGGGCACGTTGCTGGTCGACAACAAGACCTTGATGACCTCGCTCGATGGCGTGTTCGCGGCGGGCGACATCGTGCGCGGCGCGAGCCTGGTGGTGTGGGCGATCCGCGATGGCCGCGATGTCGCGACGACGATGCACAGCTGGCTGAAGGCGAAGGCCAAGGCAGGGAAGAAGGCGGCATGACCAAGATGGATACCGAACGCGCCCGCCTCGCCGAGGTCGGCATGTACCGCCCCGAATTCGAATCGGATGCCTGCGGCGTCGGCCTGGTCGCCGCGACTGACGGCACGCCGTCACGCCGCGTCGTCCAGTCGGCGATCGATGCGCTGAAGGCCGTGTGGCACCGCGGCGCGGTGGATGCCGACGGCAAGACCGGCGACGGCGCCGGGCTGCATGTCGACCTGCCGGTCAAGTTCTTCGACGACGCGATCAGCGCCTCGGGCCACAAGACCATGTCCAACCGGCTCGCGGTCGGCATGATCTTCCTGCCGCGCACCGATCTCGGCGCGCAGGAGGATTGCCGGACGATCGTCGAGAGCGCGATCATCGAGGAAGGCTATACCATCTATGGCTGGCGCCAGGTGCCGGTCGACGTGTCGGTGATCGGCCAAAAGGCGCAGGCGACCCGCCCCGAGATCGAGCAGATCATGATCGCCGGGCCGCTGCCGGAGGAGCAGAGCGCCGCCGAGTTCGAGAAGAATCTCTATCTCGTCCGCCGCCGGATCGAGAAGCGCGTGATCGCGGCGCAGATCCAGGGTTTCTACATCTGCTCGCTGAGCTGCCGATCAATCATCTACAAGGGCCTGTTCCTCGCGGAGAGCCTTTCGGTCTTCTATCCCGACCTGACCGACCAGCGCTTCGAAAGCCGCGTCGCGATCTTCCACCAGCGCTATTCGACCAACACCTTCCCGCAATGGTGGCTGGCGCAGCCGTTCCGCTGTCTTGCGCACAACGGCGAGATCAACACGATCCGCGGCAACAAGAACTGGATGCTCAGCCACGAGATCAAGATGGCGAGCCTCGCGTTCGGCGAATATTCAGAGGACATCAAGCCGGTGATCCCGGCCGGTGCGTCCGACACCGCCGCGCTCGACGCCACCTTCGAGGCGATCTGCCGCTCCGGCCGCGACGCGCCGACCGCGAAGCTGATGCTGGTGCCCGAAGCCTGGGGCCCGAAGGGCGAGATGCCCAGGGCGCATCTCGACATGTACAAATATCTCGCGAGCGTGATGGAGCCGTGGGATGGCCCGGCTGCGCTGGCGATGACGGATGGCCGCTGGGCAGTGGCGGGCATGGACCGCAACGCGCTCCGCCCGCTGCGCTACACCCGCACCTCGGACGGCCTGCTGATCGTGGGTTCGGAGAGCGGCATGGTGGTCGTGCCCGAATCGACCATCATCGAGAAGGGCCGGCTCGGGCCGGGCCAGATGATCGCGGTCGACCTGGACCGGGGCGTCCTGTTCAAGGACCGCGAGATCAAGGACCAGATCGCCGGCGAGGCCGATTACGCGACGATGATCGGCAATTTCCTGGGCGTGAACGATCTGCCGCCGGCACCGAGCGATTCGACCGTGCGGTTCGAGCGCGCCGACCTCACCCGCCGCCAGGTCGCGGCGGGGCAGACACTCGAGGACATGGAGCTGATCCTGTCGCCGATGGTCGAGGGCGCCAAGGAAGCGATCGGGTCGATGGGCGACGATACGCCGCTCGCGGTCATCTCGGACAAGCCCCGGCTGATCAGCCAGTTCTTCCGGCAGAATTTCAGCCAGGTCACCAACCCGCCGATCGATTCGCTGCGCGAGCGGCACGTGATGTCGCTCAAGACCCGTTTCGGCAATCTCGCCAACATCCTAGACACCGAGGACCGGCGCGACGGTGTGCTGGTGCTCGATTCGCCGGTGCTGACCGGGGCCGACTGGGCGCGGCTGAAGAGCTTTTTCGGGCCGAAGGTCGCCGATATCGACTGCACCTTCGAAAGCGGCGGCGGGCCCGAGACGCTGCGTGCCGCGATCGCGCGCATTCGTGCCGAGGCCGAACAGGCCGTGCGCGAAGGCAAGAGCGAGATCTTCCTGAGCGACATGAACATCGGGCCGGACCGGGTCGGCATTGCCGGCGTGCTCGCGGCGGCGGCGGTGCACACCCATCTCGTCCGGCGCGGCCTGCGCTCCTATGCCAGCATCAACATCCAGACCGCGGAATGCCTCGACACGCATTATTACGCAGTGCTGATCGGCGTCGGCGCGACGACGGTGCATGCCTATCTGTCCGAAGCGTCGATCGTCGACCGGCACCAGCGCGGGCTGTTCGGCGACCTGAGCATCGAAAAGTGCCTCGCCAACCATCGCCATGCGGTCGACGAGGGGCTGCTCAAGATCATGTCGAAAATGGGGATCGCGGTGATCTCCAGCTATCGCGGCGGCTATAATTTCGAGGCAGTCGGGCTGTCGCGCAGCCTGGTCAACGATCTCTTCCCGGGCATGCCCGCGAAGATCTCGGGCGAAGGCTATGCCTCGCTGCATCTCAACGCGGCGCTCAGGCACGAAGCCGCCTATGACGAAGTGGTGGTGAATCTGCCGATCGGCGGCTTCTACCGCCAGCGGCATACCGGCGAGACGCATGCCTATTCGGCGCAGCTGATGCATTTGCTGCAGACCGCGGTCGCGACCGACAGCTATTCGACCTATCTGCAATTCTCGCGCGGGGTGGAGGCGCTGCCCCCGGTCTATCTGCGCGACCTGTTCCAGTTCAACTACCCCAATGAGGGTGTGGCCATCGACCAGGTCGAGGCGATCACCGAGATTCGCAAGCGCTTCGTCACGCCGGGCATGTCGCTCGGCGCGCTCAGCCCCGAGGCGCACGAGACGCTGGCGATCGCGATGAACCGCATCGGCGCCAAGGCCGTGTCGGGCGAGGGCGGCGAGGATAAGGCGCGCTACGCGCCTTATCCGAACGGCGACAATGCCAATTCGGGTGTGAAACAGATCGCGTCGGGCCGGTTCGGCGTGACGGCTGAATATCTCAACGCCTGCGACGAGATCGAGATCAAGGTCGCGCAGGGTGCCAAGCCCGGCGAGGGCGGGCAGCTGCCCGGCTTCAAGGTGACCGAGTTCATCGCCAAGCTCCGCCACGCGACGCCCGGGGTGATGCTCATCTCCCCGCCGCCGCATCACGATATCTATTCGATCGAGGATCTGGCGCAGCTCATCTACGACCTGAAGCAGATCAATCCGGTCGCGCGCGTCTGCGTGAAGCTGGTCTCGTCGGCCGGTATCGGCACCGTCGCGGCGGGCGTCGCCAAGGCGCATGCGGACGTGATCCTGGTGTCCGGCCATGTCGGCGGCACCGGCGCTTCCCCCCAGACCAGCATCAAATATGCCGGCACGCCGTGGGAAATGGGCCTGAGCGAGGTCAACCAGACTCTGACGCTCAACGGGCTGCGCGGGCGGATCAAGCTGCGGACCGATGGCGGGCTGAAGACTGGACGCGACATCGTGATCGCCGCGATTCTGGGCGCCGAGGAATTCGGCATCGGCACGCTCAGCCTGGTCGCGATGGGCTGCATCATGGTGCGGCAATGCCATTCCAATACCTGCCCGGTCGGCGTGTGCGTCCAGGACGAGCGGCTGCGTGCCAAGTTCACCGGTACGCCGGAAAAGGTCATCAACCTGATGACCTTCATCGCCGAGGAAGTGCGCGACATTCTGGCCCGGCTGGGCTTCAAGAGCCTGGATGAGGTGATCGGCCGCACCGAGCTGCTGCGGCAGGTCAGTCGCGGCGCCGAGCATCTCGACGATCTCGATCTCAATCCGATCCTCGCCAAGGTCGATGCGGATGACGACCAGCGGCGCTTCAGCCTGTCGGCGTGGCGCAACGAAGTGCCCGACAGCCTCGATGCGCAGATGATCAAGGATGCGGCAGCGGTGTTCTCGCGCGGCGAGAAGATGCAGCTGACCTATTCGGTGCGCAACACGCACCGCGCCGTCGGCACGCGGCTGTCGAGCGAGATCACGCGCACCTTCGGCATGTCGAAGCTGGCCGACGGGCATGTCCATGTCCGGCTGCGCGGCGCCGCCGGCCAGTCATTGGGCGCGTTCCTGTGCAAGGGCATCACGCTCGAAGTGTTCGGCGATGCCAACGACTATGTCGGCAAGGGCCTGTCGGGCGGCATCATCGCGGTGCGCCCGGTGGTGAGCTCACCGCTCGCCAGCCAGGACAACACGATCATCGGCAACACCGTGCTCTATGGCGCGACCTCGGGCAGCCTGTTCGCGGCGGGCCAGGCAGGCGAGCGTTTCGCGGTGCGCAACTCCGGCGCGACCGTCGTGGTCGAGGGCTGCGGCGCGAACGGGTGCGAATATATGACGGGCGGCACCGCGGTGGTGCTGGGGCCGGTCGGCGCGAACTTCGGTGCCGGCATGACCGGCGGTATGGCCTTTGTCTATGACGCCGACGGCAGCTTCGAACGTCGCGCCAACCCGGAGAACATCGTGTGGCAGCGCCTGTCGTCGATGCATTGGGAGGCAGTGCTGCTCAACCTGGTGCGCGCGCACCATGCGGCGACCGACAGCAAATGGTCGGCGGCGCTGCTCGACGATTGGGGCCGGGCGATCGACCGCTTCTGGCAGGTCGTGCCGAAGGAAATGCTGACGCGTCTGGCGCATCCGTTGGACGACCGGTCGGAGATGGTGGCGGCGGAGTAGGCGCCGGGACGCCCAGTTTGTGTTCCCGCGAAGGCGGGAGCCCAGGCTGGGTTCCCGCCTTCGCGGGAACACAAGTGGCCGGGCTCGGTTTTCGTCGATAGCCAGTATCGACGGAAGGATTGCGGTTTCGGGATGGGTTTAGACGATCGCCACCGCCTCGACCAAATCGTCCGTCATCATGCCTTCCCCCGCCCGGCCTGTCGGCCTAACAGAGCCATATGTGGCAGCTTTATCAATTCCCCCTGTGCCCCTTCTCGCGCAAGGTCCGGCTCCTGCTCGGTGAAAAAGGCGTCGGGTACGATCTCGTCCTGGAGAATCCGTGGGACCGACGCGACGAATTCCTCGACATGAATCCGGCCGGCCAGGTGCCGGTCATGGTCGATCCCAAGCGCAATATCCTGCTCATGGATTCGATGGCGATCTGCGAATATCTCGAGGAGACGGTCGACAAGGCGGCGATGATCAACGGCACCGCGGTCAACCGGGCCGAGATCCGCCGGCTGGCCGCATGGTTCGATACGCAATTCTTCCAGGACGTGACCGCCCCGCTGCTCGGCGAGCGGATGATGAAGCGGATCGTGACCAGGGACGCCCCCGACGCGCGCGTGCTGCGCGAAGCGATGAAGGCGGCCGAGCGTCATCTCGACTATACCGATTACCTGCTCGACCATCACAACTGGGTGGCCGGCGCGACGATGAGCCTGGCCGATCTCGCCGCCGCCGCGCAGATCTCGGTTGCCGATTATCTCGGCGGAATCGACTGGAAGGGGCATGAGCAGACGGCGCGCTGGTATCGCGGCTTCAAGAGCCGGCCGAGCTTTCGTCCATTGCTGTCCGAACGGATGACGGGGATCAACCCGCCCAAGGAATATGACGACGTGGATTTCGACTTCTAGGTCTGATCCGGCCGGGAGCGGGGTCGTTCCGGTCGCTTCGAGCGTTCCCTTCCTCAATGGCGGCAGGCTCTTCCAGGCAGCGGATTCGCATCGGCACGGCGGGCTGGTCGCTGTACAAGCCGCCTGCCGGGCGCTTCCCGGACACGGGCAGTCATCTCGAACGCTATGCCGCGACCTTCGACGCCGTCGAGATCAATTCGAGCTTCTACCGGCCGCACAAGCCGGAGACCTATGCGCGCTGGGCGGCGAGCGTGCCGGCGGGCTTTCGGTTCGCCGTGAAGCTGCCCAAGGCGATCACGCACGAGCGGCGGCTGATCGATTGCGACGACCTGCTTGCACGTTTCGCCGGAGAGGTTGCGGGGCTCGGGGAGAAGCGTGGGCCGCTCCTTGTCCAATGGCCACCCAAGCTCGCCTTCGACGCCATGGTCGCGGATCGGTTCTTCAGCCTGGTCCATGACCTGCTGGGCGGAACGATGGCGTGCGAGCCGCGCCATGCCGGCTGGTTCACGCCCGAGGCCAATGCGCTGCTCGTCAAGCACCGGGTGGCGCGAGTCGCCGCCGATCCCGCGCCGGTAGCCGGGGCCGGCGAGCCGGGCGGATGGACTGGCCTCGGCTACGCACGGCTGCACGGCGCGCCGCGCATCTATTGGTCGGCCTATGACCTCGCGGCGGTCGAGCGGCAGGCGGCGGCAGCCTGCGCGGCGGACGTCGAGAGCTGGACGATCTACGATAATACCGCGTCAGGCGCTGCGCTCGGCAATGCGCTGGCGATGCGCGATCTCGTGACCGGTTAGCCGTCGAGGCTGCGCGAGGCCTGTTCGAACATGTCCTTCGACAGCCCCGGCGTCGCGACAATCCGCTCGAGTTCCGCGCGCATCAAGGTGCCGCGTGCCTCGTCGAAACGGCGCCAGCGGCCGAGCGGCGGGATCAGCTTCGCGGCGGTCTGCGGGTTGAGCTTGTCGAGCGCGATGAGCTGGTCGGCGACGAAACG
Source organism: Sphingomonas sp. BL-S-30 (assembly GCF_055521475.1). Lineage (NCBI taxonomy): Bacteria > Pseudomonadati > Pseudomonadota > Alphaproteobacteria > Sphingomonadales > Sphingomonadaceae > Sphingomonas > Sphingomonas sp. BL-S-30. The sequence goes on from NZ_CM145481.1 coordinate 4,792,651, forward strand.
ATAACCCTCGCCCGAAACGGCGTTGAAGGCGCGCTGGTTGACGCTGAACGCCCCGACCAGCGACCGGGCGCGGTTCGGGTTGGCGAGGGTGAAGTCGCGGTGCCGCGCCAGTTCCCTGACGCTCGCCAAGGTGTCGTCGCGCGACGATAGCGCCTGAGTCGAGAACCATTTGTCCAGGACCAGGCCATTGTCCGAATAGCGATTGTAGAAGATGTCGAGCGCGGCGACCCGCCGGTCCGAATTGCCGTTGACGAGCGTGGTCAGCGCGCCCTGGCGATCGGTCATGTTGTCGGCTGCCTCGAACTGGGCAAAGGCGAGCGCGGCGGCCTCGTCGCCGCCACCCGCCGCGATATAGCCGAGTGCGACGGTGCGCAGCCGGCGCAGGCCCTTGGCGAGCGGCGAATATTCGAACTTCGTTGCCCGGGCGCGCTCATATTCGGCGCGCCATTTCGCCTCGAGCGTACGGCCGATGTCGCGGCGCAGCGCTTCGCGCGCGGCATAGATCGCCTCGGGATCGACCAGCTTCATCTGGTCGCCGATGAAGCTTTCCGACGGCAGCAGCACTGCCTCGGCCACAAAGGCGCGGTCGAGATGGGGGTCATCGAGCGTATTGGCGATGGCGGCGATGACCGGGGCATGATCGGCGCGACCCTGGCTGACCGAGCTCACCAGGGTGTCGAGCATCAGCTGCTGCATCGCCTCGTAGCGCGCGAAGGGATCGTCGTCATGCGCCGAGAGGAAAGCGAGATCGGCGGCGGAGCGATCGGTCTCGATGACGACCGGCGCCGTGAAGCCTCGGTTGATCGACAAGACCGGGCGCTCGGTGACGGTCTCGAAGGTGATGCGCTCCTCGGCATCGGTCAGCTGGATCAGCTGCTCCGGGCCGATCGGGCGGGCGCTGTCGGCGCCGAACAGCTTGAGCTTGATCGGGAGGACCATCGGCAGCTTGTCGGGCTGCCCCGGGGTCGGGAGGATGCGCTGTGACAGGGTCAGCGTGGCGCGGCCGCTGCCGGCCTCATGCGCCAGCGACGCGGTGACGCGCGGCGTGCCGGCCTGGCTGTACCAGCGGCGGAACTGAGTCAGGTCGATCTCGCCCCCTTCCTCCATGCACGCGACGAAATCCTCGCAGGTCGCGGCGGTGCCGTCGAAGCGATCGAAATAAAGGTCGGTGGCGGTCCGGAAACGCTGGGGCCCGAGCAGGGTCGCCATCATGCGGATGACTTCGGCGCCCTTGTTATAGATCGTCGCGGTGTAGAAGTTCGAGATTTCGAGATATTCGTCCGGCCGGATCGGGTGCGCGAGCGGGCCGGCATCCTCGGGAAATTGCGCGGCGCGCAGGCCGCGTACGTCTTCGATGCGCTTGACCGCGGCGGAACCCTGGTCGGCGGAGAAGCTCTGGTCGCGAAAGACGGTGAAGCCTTCCTTCAGCGAGAGCTGGAACCAGTCGCGGCAGGTGACGCGGTTGCCCGACCAGTTGTGGAAATATTCATGCGCGACGACCGCGGCGATCGCGTCGAAATCATAATCGGTCGCGGTATCGGGATCGGCCAGGATGTAGCGCGAATTGAAGATGTTGAGACCCTTGTTCTCCATCGCGCCGAAGTTGAAGTCGTCGACCGCGACGATGTTGAACACGTCGAGATCATATTCGCGGCCATAGACCCGCTCGTCCCAGGCCATGGCGGTCTTGAGCGCTTCCAGCGCATGGCCGGTCTTGGCGACGTCGGCGGCGCGCACCCAGATGCCGAGCGCGACCTCGCGGCCCGACCCTGTGACGAAGCTGCCGCGATTGGCGACGAGGTCGCCCGCGACCATCGCGAAGAGATAGCAGGGCTTGGGGAAGGGATCGTGCCATTCGGCCCAATGGCGTCCGTCGCCGAGATCCCCCTCCCCGACAGGATCGCCATTGGCGAGCAGCACCGGGAAGCGTGCCTTCTCCGCCGTCATGCGCACCTTGTAGCGGCTGAGCACATCAGGCCGGTCGGGAAAGAACGTGATGCGGCGGAACCCTTCCGCCTCGCACTGGGTGCAGAGATTGCCGCCCGAGGCATAGAGCCCCATCAGCTGGGTATTGCGATCGGGTGCGATCTCGACCTCGGTCTCGATCGTATGCGCCGACCCGGAGAGCGGGATAACGAGCGTGTCGTCGTCGAGCGTCCAGTCATTGATCGTCTTGCCGTCGACCTTGACCGACAAGGGGGTCTGGCCGCCGCCATCGAGGCGGAGCCGCGCGTCGTGCGCGCCGTTGCGGATGATGTGCAGCACGGCCTGCACGCGCGTCTTCTCCGGCGCGAGGTCGAAATCGAGCGAAATCTCCGGGACCAGCCAGTCGGGCGCCTCATAATCCTCGCGGCGCGTGACATGGGGCAGGGCGGTGGCGGTCTGGACGTCGAGCATGTCGCTGGATGTAGGGGCGCGCTTTCGCTCGTGCCACCGAAATCGCCGCCCGGCCTGCCGCACTTGCGCAGGCGCATGGCGGTGCTAGGCCGTCGTTCATGATCCTGACGGTACAAGGAAAAGGCATGTTTCGTTCGGTTGGCGCGATCGCGCTGATGAGTTTTGCGGGCGCTGCGCTGGCCCAGACGACCCCGGCACCGACGCCTCCCACCGCCCCGGTGAAGGATGCGAAGGCCATCAACGATATCGTCAACGCGGTGCTCCCCGACGACCAAGCGGCGATGAAGGCGCATGTCATGTTCCTCGCCTCCGACGCGATGCGCGGGCGCGAGGCGGGCAGCCCGGAATTCGACATCGCGGCCGAATATGTCGCGGCGCAATTCTACGCGGCGGGCCTGCGCCCGGCGGGCGACAATGGGGGTTATCTGCAGAAGGTGCCGCTCGTCACCTATCGCGCCGCCGACAAGGGTGATCTCGTGCTGACCCGCAAGGATGCCGAGCCGCAGCGGCTGGTGTTCGGCGACGATTATGTTCCGGGCGCCTATGCCGGTGCCGCCTCGACGGCGATCGACGCGCCGGTGGTGTTTGTCGGCTTCGGCATCGTCGCGCCGCAATATAAGCGCAACGACTATGCCGGTGTCGATGTGAAGGGCAAGATCGTCGCCTATCTCGGCGGCGCGCCGTCGAGCTTCCAGAGCGAGGAGCGCGCGCATTTCTCCGGCGGCACGACCAAGGCGATCTACGCCCAGTCGCGCGGGGCGATCGGCACGATCCTGATCCAGCCGCGCCCGCTCGGCGCGGCGGCGCAGAATCTTGACCGCCCGCGCGTGACCTGGGGCAAACCCGATGGCACCGGCGATGCGCCGGGCGCGCCGCAGCTGGCGACGATCAGCGACATGGGTGCGGCCAAGCTGTTCGCAGGCGCGAAGACACCCTGGGACGCCATCGTGAAGCGCGCCACCAATGCCGAGACGAAGTTCAAGGCGGAGCAGCTGCCCGGCAGCCTGGCGATCGCGGTGAAGACGGCGTTCCAGCAGGGCATGAGCAGCAATATCGCCGGCATGATCCCCGGCAGCGACCCGAAACTCGGGTCCGAAGTGGTCGTGCTCTCCGCCCATCTCGACCATCTCGGCGTGCGCCCGGACATGAAGGGCGACAATATCTTCAACGGGGCGGAGGACAATGCCGTCGGCATCGCCTCGCTGATCGAGGAAGCCAGGCGCTTCAAGGCGAGCGGTAAGCCGCCGCGGCGTAGCGTGATGTTCCTGGCCGTCACTGGCGAGGAAAAGGGGCTGGTCGGTTCCGACTATTTCTCGAAGCACCCGACGGTGCCGATGAACCGCATCGTCGCCGATGTGAATCTCGACATGCCGATCCTGACCTATCGGTTCGAGGACATGACGGTGTTCGGTGCCGATCGGTCGACGCTCGGGCCGATCGTGAGCAAGGCAGTCGCTTCGGTGGGCGTGACCATGTCGCCGGACCCCGATCCGGCGCAGGGCATCTTCGTCCGGTCGGACCATTATCGCTTCGTCCAGCAGGGCGTGCCCTCGGTGTTCCTGTGGCCGGGCCAGGCCGGGCCGGGCAAGGCCGCGACGGCCGAGTTCTTCGCCAAGCGCTATCACCAGCCCTCGGACGAGGTGTCGCAGCCGATCGACTGGAGCCAGGGCATCCGCTTCGTCGACGCGAACTATGCGATCGCGCGGGAAATCGCCGATGGCGACCAGCGGCCGCGCTGGAACAGGGGCGATTTCTTCGGCCTGCTCTATGACGGGTACGGCGCGAAATAACCGCGCTGCTCGTCTTCGGCCTCGGCTATTCGGCCCGGGCGCTGGCCGCCCGGCTGGGCGCCAGGGGCTGGCACGTGACCGGCACCAGCCGCGATGGCCGGCCCGGAACGATCGCGTTCAGCGACCGGGCGGCGGTGACGGCGGCGATCGCCGGGACGGATTATATCCTGTCCTCGGTGCCGCCCGAGGGTGAGGCAGATCCAGTGCTGGCTGCCTATGGCCCGGCGCTGGCCGGGGCCGACGCATGGCTCGGCTATCTCTCCTCGACCGGCGTCTATGGCGATGCCGGCGGCGCCTGGGTGGACGAGGGTTCGCCGATCGGCGGCGGGCGGCGCGGCGCCCGGGCGACGGCGGATGCGTCCTGGCTGGTGATGGGGGCTCGTGTGTTTCGCCTGCCCGGCATCTATGGCCCCGGCCGCTCGCCGCTCGACCGGATCGCCGAAGGGCGGGCGCACCGCATCGACCTGCCGGGACAGGTGTTCAGCCGGATTCATGTCGACGATCTCGTCTCGGGCGTGATCGCCGGGTTCGACGCGCCTGCGGGCGCGTATAATCTCGCGGACGATCTGCCGGCGAGTCAGAATGACGTGATGGCGTGCGCGGCGCGGTTGCTCGGGCGCGATCCGCCACCCTTTGTGGCGATCGAGACCCTGTCGCCCCCGGCGCGCGCCTTTTACGACGAGAACCGCCGGGTGGCGAACGGCAAGGCGAAGCGGGTACTCGGCTGGCGCCCGCTTTACCCGGATTACCGGGCAGGCCTGCGCGCCCTCAATGCGATAACCAGCCCGGCACCGGTCAGCGCCGCGCCGCCTCCGGCGAGCAGTGACCAGCGATAGCCCTCGAACAGGGTCGAAAAGAACATGGCGATCACCGGGATGATCACGCTCGAATAGGCGGCCTTGGCCGGGCCGATCACGCGCAGCACCCCGTAATAGAGCGTGAAGGCCAGAGCCGAGGCGACGATGCCGAGATAGAGCAGCCCCAGCAGATAGAAGAGGCGCGGCTCGATCACCGGCGGGCCCGCGACCGCCCAAGCGATGACGGCCTCCATCGCTGCGCCGAGCAGCATGGCGATGCCGAGCGTCGGCGCCATGGGATAGCGCCGGGCGGTCTCGGTGCCCTGCAGGACATTGGCCGTCGAGGCCGAGAGCACCGCCAGCAGGGCGACGCCGATGCCGGTCAGCGCCGCGCGCGGTCCATGCGGATCGAATCGGGCCTCATGCACGAACAACAGCGCGACTCCCGCCATTGCGATGATCGATCCGATGATGAGCTGCCGACCCAGCCGCTGGCCCAGGAAGACGCGGCCGAGCACGGCGTTGGGGACGAGCAGCAGGGCGAACACCACGGCGACGAGGCCGGAAGTGATATAGGTCTCAGCACGATAGACGAAGTTGAAGTTGAGACAGAACTGGGTGAAGGCCAGTGCCGTGACGAACAGCCAGCCGCGTCCGTCGAGGCGCACCGTCTCGCGCTTCCATGCCGCATAGGCCAGCATGGTCAGCCCGCCCACGGTGAAGCGATAGGCGACCGACCAGTTGAGCGGCACAACGCCGAGCTGGTCGTTGATCACGATCCAGGTCGAACCCCAGATCAGGGTGACGATGCCGAACGGGATCAGCACCGCGAGGCGCGTCGATTGCGGGGCGGGCTGATCGGACATACGCCTGCCCTAGCGCCGGCGCGATATGGGCGGCACCGGCGATTTCCTTGTCGGATGATAAGCTGCGTCTATCAAAGCGCCGCGATCGCGTCGGCGAGCGGCCGGATATCCTCTTCGCGCTGGTTCCACGAAATGACCAGCCGTGCCTCGCCGGGACCCCAGTCGTAGAAATCGAAGCCCAGCGCGCGGAGACTCGCCGCTTCCTCGGGCGAGACGCGCAGGAAGACCTCGTTCGCCTCGACCGGATTGACCAGCCGGTCGCCGGCGGCGCGCGCCAGCAGCGCCGCGCCGGCATTGGAGGTGCGGGCATTGTCGAGCCACAGATCGTCGGCGAGCAGCGCGAGGATCTGCGCGGCGAGATAGCGGCCCTTGGACAGCAGCAGCCCGGCGCGCTTGCGGCGATACAGGGTGGCGGCGGCGAGATCGGGCTTGAAGAAGATCAGCGCCTCGGCGCTCATCCCGCCATTCTTGACGAAGCCGAAGCTCAGCGCATCCACGCCTGCCCGCCAGGTCAGGTCGGCGGGCGAGCAGCCGAGATGGGCGACGGCATTGGCGAAACGCGCGCCGTCCATGTGCAGGCCGAGACCACGGGCTTTCGCCAGATCGCCGATCGCGGCGACGTCGTCGGGCGAATAGACCAGACCATATTCAGTCGCGTTGGTGATCGAGATGGCGTGCGGCTGGACCTGGTGCACGTCGTCGCGGGTGGCATCGAGCACGGCCCGGATCGCGACGGGATCGAGCTTCGCGCCTGGCCCCTCGGCGAGCAGCAGCTTGGCGCCGTGGGTATAGAATTCCGGCGCGCCGCATTCGTCATTCTGGATATGTGCGTCACGGTGGCAGACGATCGCGCCGTGCGGCGGGCACAACGCGGCGAGCGCGAGGCAATTGGCCGAGGTGCCCGACGGCACCCAGAGCGCACGGACATCAGCCTCGAACAGGTCGGAGAACAGCCCGTCGAGTTGCTTGCTCCAGGCATCGCCGTCATAGGCGGTGTCGAGCACATTGGCCTCGGCCAGCGCGGCGATGACGGCCGGATGGACGGGAGCGGCGTTATCGGAAAAGAAGCGCATGCCCGGTGCCTTGCTGCGCGTCGGGCGACGCGTCAACTCACCTTAGACCCAGCCGACTTCGTCGAGCAGGGCGCGCCGTTCATTTTCGCTGAGGCGAAGTGCAAGACGGCCCGGTGTCGGTAGTTTCTTGCGGATCGCGATCACCCCAAGCAGTGCATTCAGCAGGGTCTCGTCCGTTGCCGTCGCGAGCATGCTGACGGCGGCCGCGAAGATCGACTGCCAGGCCGCCTCATAGTCTTCGATCAGCCATGCCGGAAGCGGTGGGTTGCCGTCCACGCCGCGCCGTTCCTCGATCGTCGCGACCAGGGCAAAGCCGTTCCAGTCCGCGGTCCGGCCGTCCATGATCAACCGGGCGATCTCGGGCACCGCGGCATAGGATGCCTCGCCGACATCTTCCTGATGGAATAGCTCTTCCCACAATTCGTCCCAGGCCGGACCCGGTGGCTCGCCCGTTTCAATGCGCCGCAGGGCAGGGCGCGGGTCATACGGGACACGATAGCCGCCCTTTAGTGACGACCATCGTTCATCCGACGGATCAAGGCTCATTGCGGCTCCTCGTCCTCGGGATCGCGGGGCGGGGCGCGGTCGTCGCGGCGCGGGCGGGGATCGCCATTGTCGCGGTTCGAGCGATTGATCTCGATATTGCCGTCGCGGCCGATATGCAGGTCGAGCCCAAGCCCCTGCAGCTGCCCCTCTACGGGAGACAGGATCGCGTCGGGATCGATGACATTCTCCGCGTCCGGATCGACCTCGTCGGCGGCTGGTTCGGCGGCCTGGGCCGGGCCGACGCCGAGCGCCTGCTGCATGAAGTCGCGCCATACCCGTGCGGGGATGCCGCCGCCCGACAGGCCGGGATTGGGCGTGTTGTCGTCATTGCCGACCCACACGCCCGTGATGAGCCCGCCGGCAAAGCCGAGGAACAGCGCGTCGCGATTGTCCTGGGTGGTGCCGGTCTTGCCGAAGGTATCGACCGACAGCGCCGCCTGGCGCCCGGTGCCCGATTCGGCCGAGGCCGAGAGCAGGTCGAGCATGTCGTCGCGGATGCGGCCGGTCAGCGGACGCGACCTCGTGGTCAGCGCCGCATACCAGCTCTGGTCGCGCACTTCCTCCAGGCCGCGGGCAGCGACCGGATAGGATTCGGCCGCGAACGCCGCATAGGCGGAGGTCAGTTCGAGCAGCGACATGCTCGAGGTGCCGAGCGCGATCGTCGCCTCGCTGGGAATCGGGGTGGTGATGCCGAGGTCGCGCGCGGCCTTGATGACGTTCGCCACGCCGACCTTCTGGATCAGGCGGGCCGCCGCGACGTTGCTCGACCTGGCAAAGGCCTGGCGCAGCGTAATCGGGCCGAGATAGCGGCCGTCGCTGTTCTTGGGGGACCAGTCGGCGATGGTGATCGGCGAATCGTCGATCATCGAATCCGGGGTCATGCCGCTGCGCAGCGCCGCCAGATAGACGAACAGCTTGAAGGCGGATCCGGGCTGGCGCCGCGCCTGGGTGGCGCGGTTGAACGGGCTGTCGGCATAGGATTTGCCGCCGACCATCGCGACCACCCGGCCGTCGGGGCGCATCGCCACCAGGGCGATCTGGGCCTGGCGCAGGCCGGCACGCCTGACCGCGCGCTCGGCCGCATTCTGCAGGCGGCGGTCGAGCGTGGTCTTCACCGTCGTCTCGGTGACGATCTCGCCGGCGCGGTCGCGTGCCTCGGGCAGGACCCAGTCGGCAAAATAGGTGCCATCGGGCAGCGGCTTGATCCGGTCGACGGCGAGGCGCGCCGGGCGGACATCCGCGGCGGTCGCCTTGTCGATGAAGCCGGCCGCGGCCATGGCGCCGACCACGAGCTTCTGCCGGTCGCGCGCGCCCTTGAGGTTGACGGTCGGGGCAAGCTTTGACGGCGCCTTGACCAGCCCGGCAAGCATCGCCGCCTGGCCGATAGACAGCGCGCGCGGATCACGGTTGAAATAATGCTTCGCCGCGGCGCTCAGGCCATAGACGTTGTCGCCGAAATAGACGTTCGACAGATAGCGCGAGAGGATTTCGTCCTTCGACAGCCATGCTTCGAGCCAGAAGGCGATCATCACCTCTCGCACCTTGCGCGCCGCCGTCCGGTCCGAATCGAGAAAGGCGTTCTTGGCGAGCTGCTGCGTGATGGTGCTGCCGCCCTCGCGCACCCGGCCCCGGCTCATATTGTGGACGAAGGCGCGGATGATGCCCTTGGGGTCGATGCCCCAATGCGAGCGGAAGCGCCGGTCCTCGATCGCGAGAAAGGCGTTGGTGACGTTCCTGGGCAGTTTCGCCGCGTCGACCGGGGCGCCGATGATCGCGCCGCGCCGCGCGATCGGCGATCCGTCATCGGCGAGCAGGGTGATGCTCGGCGGCGTCAGGGGCTTCAGCGACTGCGACAGCGGCGCGGTGACCGCGAGCCAGCCGACCGCCAGCACGAACAGGATGATGAGCGCGCCGATGCCGCGGGTGAACCAGCGCCAGTAATTGCGTCGCGGCGCCCCCGGCAGGTCGGTCGGGCGAGGCTCGGGCTGCTCGGGATAGTCGAACCGGCCGGAATAGGCGGGCGGGGGCAGGTCCTCGGTCAGGTCCAGCGAGGAATTGCCCTGCGACGACGCGGGTTCGAAAGGATAAGGACGCATGGCTCCTGTCAGTCCGTTCCCGGTTACGCCGCCCGGAGGTGTGTTAGCGTAATATGACAGTTGCCGCAAGCGTTCGACATGATGCGCATCCTAGCAGGCGCGGCCCGGTCATGCGAGCGTCGACCATAGGGGCATTGAGGCCGTACCGTGCAGCGGCTATCTGGATGCGGTGCAGCGCCGCACCGACAAGGATGCCGAATGACCGATATCGCCACCGCCGCATCGCCGCTCGTCGTGGGGATCGGCGGCACGATCGGCGGCACCTCCTCGACCGAGCGGGCGTTGCGCATCGCCCTCGACGCGGCGTGCAAGGAGGGGTTTCGTACCCGCATGTTCGGTGGCGCCGACATGGCGCGGTTGCCGCTCTACGATCCGCGCGCGACCGAACGGACCGAGCAGGAGCGCGAGTTCGTCGATACCGTGCGCCAGGCCTCGGCGCTGATCATCGCCAGCCCGGGCTATCACGGCAGCATCTCGGGCGTGGTCAAGAACGCGCTCGACCTGCTCGAAGAGACGGCCAAGGACGAACGGCCCTATCTGGCGGACATGCCGGTCGGGCTGATCGCGACCGCTTATGGCTGGCAGGCGACGGGCAGCACGATCGCGGCGCTGCGCTCGATCGTCCATGCGCTGCGCGGCTGGCCGACGCCGTTCGCCGCGGCGATCAACACCCAACTGACCAAGTTCGACGATGACGGCGGGAGCAGCGACCCCGCGGTGTTCGAGCAGCTCTGCCTGGTCGGTCGCCAGGTCGCGCGCTTCGCGCCGATCGCCCAAAACGGCTGAGGGTGGGTGGCTGAGGGCATCCACTGGCCGAAAGGCTTCGCGCCAGCCGAGGCGCCGATCCATGTCGTCAACCGCATCGAGACGGAGACCGCGCCGGAGATCGTCTGGCGGCGGCTGATCCATGCGGCGGGCTGGCCGGCGATCTATGCCAATGCGAGCGACGTGGCGATCGAGGGCGGCGGCGCGGACCTGTTCGCGGGCGCTCGGTTCAGTTGGAAGACCTTCGGCGTGGCGCTGCGCAGCGAAGTGAAGGAATTCGAGCCGGAGACGCGGATCGCCTGGGTGGCGGAGGGGATCGGCGTGACGGCCTATCACGCCTGGCTGATCACGCCGTCCGGGACGGGGTGTTCGATCCTGACCGAGGAGACTCAATATGGGCTGGTCTCGCGGGTCGGGCGGCTGCTGTTCCCGACGCGGATGGAGCGCTGGCACCAGCGGTGGCTGGAGGCGCTGGCCTCTTAAAGCCCTCCCCTGAAGGGAGGGGCTTGAGAAGTCACCGCGTCGGCACGGGCTCCTCGCCCGAATAGTCGTAGAACCCCCGGCCCGTCTTGCGGCCGAACCAGCCAGCTTCGACATATTTCACCAGCAGCGGCGCGGGGCGGAACTTCGGGTCGCCGGTGCCTTCGAACAGCACCCGGGTGATCTCCAGGCAGGTATCGAGGCCGATGAAATCAGCGAGCGTCAGCGGGCCCATCGGGTGGTTGAGGCCGAGCTGGCAGGCGATATCGATATCGGGAATGGTCGCGACGCCCTCGCCCAGCGCGAAGCAGGCTTCGTTGAGCATCGGCATCAGCACGCGGTTGACGATGAAGCCAGGCGCGTCGTTGGCGCGCACCACTTTCTTGCCGAGCGCCCTGGCGTACTCTTCGACGAGATTGACGGTCTCGTCCGAGGTGGCGAGGCCGCGGATCAGCTCGATCAGGCCCATCACCGGCACGGGATTGAAGAAATGCACGCCGACGAAGCGCTTCGGGTCGGGCGAGGCCTGGGCGAGGCGCGTGATCGGGATCGACGAGGTGTTCGAGGCGAGCACTGCCTGATGGCCGAGCACCTTGCCGACTTCGGCGAAGATCGAGCGCTTGATCTCCTCGCGCTCGGTCGCGGCCTCGATCACCAGCCCGCAGGAGGACATGCCGTGCACGCCGTCGATCGGCTCGATCCGGGCCAGCGCCTGGTCCCGCGCGGCGGCATCGATCTTCTCCTTGGTCACCAGCCGATCGAGCGCCTTGGCGATGCCCGCCTTGCCGGCCTCGGCGCGCTCCTTCGAGACGTCGGTGAGCAGGACATGGAAGCCTGCCTGCGCCGAGACTTGCGCGATGCCCGCGCCCATCTGCCCCGCTCCGATCACGCCCACCGTCTGCATTGCCTGCTCTCCGAATACCGAATTTGCCCCGCTCCTATCGACTCGCGCGCCGTGCCGCTAGGATGATGGCATGATCGGATTGTTCCTCCTCTTCGCCGCGGCCGATGCCGCGACACCGCGCGCCGGGCCCATCAACAGCTTCGGTGACTGGGCCGTCGCCTGCGACAATGTCCGGGTGTGCGAGATGACATCGCTGATACCCGAGAACGAAGAGTCCGACGGCAGCGATTCGGGCGCTTCCTTCTCGATTGCGCGCGCGGCGGGCCCCGGCGGCGGATTCTTCTTCGAGCTATCGACCAATGGCGGGGTCGCCGGACCGGTATCGGTGCGGATCGACGGCAAGCGGATCGTCGATGGCAATGTCGCGAACGATGGCATGACGCTGGCCGGCGACGCCGCGGAGCGGATCGTCGCCGCAATGGCCAATGGCAAGAGACTGACCCTGAACAGGAAGACGGGCAAGGAAGTGGCACATGCCTCCCTCGCGGGTTCCGCCGCCGCGCTGCGGTTCATCGATGCCGAACAGGGCCGTGCGGGAACGGTGACGGCGGCGGTCGCCAAGGGCACGAAGCCGGCCAGCGCCGTGCCGCCAGTCGCAGCGTTGCCGAAAGTGCGCTCGATCGCACCGTCGGGCGTCGCGACAAAGGTCACGCCGGCCCTGATCAGGACGATGCAGTCGTTGTCGGGGTGCGAGACCGAGGACGGGCAGAGCAACGATCCGATCATCGGCAATGCGATCGGCGGGGGCAAGACGCTGGTGCTGCTGCCATGCGGGGCGGGGGCGTATAATTTCTCGACCGTGCCGTTCGTCGTCGCCGCGGGCAAGCCGGTGATCGCGCGCTTCGATTCGCCGCCCGGATGGACGCTGGCCGAGGGCACGCCGACTCTGGTCAATGCCGATTGGGACGCGAAGCTCGGCCGGCTCGGCAGCTACACCAAGGCGCGAGGCCTGGGCGATTGCGGGTCGAGCGAGACCTATGTCTGGGACGGGACGATGTTCCGGCTGATCGAGGCGACGCAGATGGGCGAGTGCCGCGGGTCGATCAACTGGCTGACGATCTGGCGGGCCACGCCGGTTCGCTGACCCGTTCCACCTGATCCATCGGGCGGATTTCTTCTTCACCTGTTATGTTGGATTTGGGGCCCGGATTTCCGATGCTAATTCAATGGTTTAACCTGCTTCGCCTGTTACCGGCATAACAGGTGAGGAACAGGTGGATAAGAGGTGCCGGACCAGGCTCTGTTACGCATACCGACGATGAGAAAGATCCAGCACCGGTCGGTTGGGACTGGCCGGCTGGATCAGGATGCTAGCGGATTTTCGAGGCAGTTGAATCGACGAGAGAACGACGCAGCACGCACACCCCTCCCGCATGCGGGAGGGGCTAGGGGAGGGCCTGTCCTCCCAGTCAGGTTTATCGATCGTGGACAGGCCCTCCCCCGACCCCTCCCGCAAGCGGGAGGGGAGAATCAGGGCGCGAAGCGGGCCGGCTGGGCTTCGGCGAGGATCACCGCGAACAGGCCGTCCGGGTCGGTCCATTCGGCGATCGGCGTCCAGCCGCCCGCGCGGAGCAGGATGCGGCCGTCGCGCTGGCCGTATTTGTGGCTGTTCTCGGTGTGGATCGTCTCGCCCGCCGCCATGGAGAAGGGGCGGCCTTCGATGGTGAAGCTGATGTCGCGGGTCGCTTCGAGATGCATTTCGATCCGGGCGCGATCGTCGTTCCAGATCGCGCGGTGGCGAAAGGCCTCGATCGGCAGGGTGCCGTCGAGCTCGCGGTTGATCCGCTCGAGCAGGTTCAGGTTGAACGCAGCGGTTACACCCTGGGCGTCGTCATAGGCCGAGACCAGAACCTGCTCGTCCTTGATCCGGTCCATGCCGATCAGCAGCATCGATCCCGTGCCGAGCGATTCCTTCATCGCGCGGAGCAGGTCGACCGAGCTGTGCGGGATCATGTTGCCGATGGTCGAGCCCGGGAAGAAGCCGAGCTTGGGCAGGTCGGCGACCGAGGCGGGCAGGGCGATCGGGCGGAGGAAGTCCGCCTCGACCGGCAGTACCGGCAGGCCGGGAAAGGCGGCGGCAAGGCCCGCCGAGGATTCGCGCAGGAAATCGCCCGAAATGTCGATCGGCACATAGGCGGCGGGGTTCACGCTACGCAGCAGGATCGGTGTTTTGGTCGAGGAGCCCGAGCCGAACTCGACCACGGCGCGGCCTTCGCCGGCAAGCGTCGCGACTTCCGGGCAGGCGCGGCGCAGGATCTCGGTCTCGGTGCGCGTCGGATAATATTCGGGGAGTTCGGTGATCGCCTCGAATAGCTCCGAGCCGCGCCGGTCATAGAACCAGCGCGCGGGGATGGCGCGGGGCCGAGTCTCGAAGCCGCGCAGCACGTCGGCGCGAAAGGCGGGGTCGGCGAGGGTGACGTCGCCGTCCTCGATTTCCTGTTTCAGCATGTCAGAGATCCTTGGCCAGACGCACGCCGGTGAATTGCCAGCGCTGGTGGGGATAGAAGAAGTTGCGGTAGCTCGGGCGGGCATGGCCGCGCGGCGTGGCGCAGGAGCTGCCGCGCAGGACGAACTGCCCGCTCATGAACTTGCCATTATATTCGCCGACCGCGCCCTCGGCGGGCTTGAAGCCGGGATAGGGGCGAAAGGCACTGCCGGTCCATTGCCAGACATCGCCGAAAAAGGCCGGCCCTTCGGTGGCCGGGCGTGGCTCGACCGGGCCGGCGCCGTCGAGCTGGTTGCCGCCCGATGGATCGAAGGCGGCAGCGGCTGCTTCCCATTCGAATTCGGTCGGCAGGCGGGCGCCGGCCCAGCTCGCATAGGCATCCGCTTCGTAGAAGCTGACATGGGTGACCGGCGCGGCGGGGTCGATCGGGCGGCGGCCATCAAGGCCGAACCGCGTCCACACACCGTCCTGCTGTTCCCAGTAGAGCGGCGCCACGATTCCCTGCGCCTTCACCCAGGCCCAGCCGTCGGACAGCCAGTGGTGCGGATCGGCATAGCCGCCATCGGCGATGAAACTGGCCCATTCGCCATTGGTGACGGTGCGGTCGGCGATGGCGTGCGGGGTGAGCAGCGCCTCGTGGCGCGGCCCTTCGCAATCGAAGGCGAAACCGTCGCCGCCATGGCCGACCTCGACGATCCCGGCCTTGCCCTCGATCCAGCCGATCGGACCGGGCATGGCGACCGGTACCTTGCGCCCGGCGGGCCAGATCGCCGGTTCGAGCGGGTTCTGCGCCATCAGATGGAGCATGTCGGTGACCAGCAGCTCCTGATGCTGCTCTTCATGATGGCAGCCGAGCGTCAGCAGATCGAGCGCCGCATCGGGCAGACCGGGCAGCGCGACGCGGATCGCGGCGTCGACATGGGCGCGATAGGCCAGCACCTCGGCGAGGCTCGGCCGGGTGATCATGCCGCGGCGCGCACGGCTGTGGCGCTGCCCCTCGGCTTCGTAATAGCTGTTGAACAGGAAGGGGAAACGATCGTCGTGCAGCTCATAGCCGGCGACGAAATCGCGCAGGATGAAGGTTTCGAGGAACCAGGTGGTGTGCGCGAGATGCCATTTGGCAGGCGACGCGTCGTCCATCGACTGGACCGTCGCGTCTGCGTCGGAAAGCGGGGCGACCAGCGCCTCGGTCAACGCGCGGACCTTCGCGAAGCGCGTCGCGAGGGCGTCCGTTTCGGCCTGAGGCTCCGAGTTTGTTCGCATTCTGTTCCCTTTCCAGAACGCATCGGCCAAAGTCAAGCCAGGCTAGGGCTCCTTCGGATCGCGGGACGCACCCGGAATCCACAGAACGTCGCCACCCGCGTCTTTGTTCACGCGCCTCGCAGCGACGAACAGATAGTCAGACAGGCGATTGAGATAGGAAAGCGCGAGCGGATTCAAAGGGACAATCTGCCCAGCGGCAACGGCGGTACGCTCAGCGCGCCGGGAAATGGCGCGGGCGAGGTGAAGCGCGGCGGCCCCTGCGGTGCCGGCGGGCAGGATAAAACTGGTCAGCGGAGCGAGATCGGCGTTCATCGCATCGATCTCCTCCTCCAGCCGCACCACCTGCGCCGCGACGATGCGCAAGCTCATGTCGGTCGGTGCGAAATCCTCGCCTGGGGTGGCGAGATCCGCGCCGAGATCGAACAGGTCGTTCTGGATGCGGGTCAGCGCGGTCGCATATCGGCCCGGCCCGAGCGCCGAGATCGCCACGCCGATCGCGCTGTTCGTCTCGTCGACATCGCCGATCGCGGCCATGCGCGGATCGTTCTTGGCGACGCGCGACCCATCGACCAGGCCAGTGGTGCCGTTATCGCCGGTGCGGGTGTAGATCTTGTTGAGCTTGACCATGCCGGTCGACCGACGGTCAGGTCTTGCCAGCGAGGAACAGGATCAGCACGACGATCACGATGGCGATCGCCTGGAAGAAGATGCGATATTGCATCGCCTTGTTCGACTGGAGCGCGGCCTTGGATGGGCCACCATCACCCTTCACTTCATTACTGGCATTGAGCAGGAAGACCGCAAGGCCGCGGACCAGCATGGCGAGGGTCGCGAGCATCGCCGCGATCAGCAGGATGAAAAGGAAGGTGCTCATCGGCTTTATCTAGGCTTCCGACACCCGAAAGCCAATGGGCAGGTGCCCGGCGCGCAGGTCGTCGGCGAGCGCTCGCCCATCCACCCCCGCCGCCCGCATCGCCTCGAGCGTCGGCGCCTTGTTGCGCTTGGCCAGCCGTTCGCCACGATCGTCGGCGAGCAGGGCGTGGTGGCGATAGACGGGCACCGGCAGGCCGAGCAGCGCTTGGAGCAGCCGGTGGACATGCGTGGCAGCGAACAGGTCGCGGCCGCGCACCACATGGGTGATGCCCTGCGCCGCGTCGTCGACGGTAACGGCGAGGTGATAGCTGGCCGGCGCGTCCTTGCGCGCGAGGATCACGTCGCCATGGATTTCCGGCGTCGCGACCATGTCGCCGATGAGCTCGTCATGCCAGACCAACCGACCGTCGTGACGGAACTGGTCGGGCATTTCCTCCGCCGCCGGGGAGAGCAGGTCGAGCGCGCGCGCCATGTCCAGCCGCCATGCATGCTGCTCGTCCGCCTGCCGCCGCGCGCGCACATCCTCCGCAAGATGGCGGCAGGTGCCGGGATAGAGCGACCCGGCGTCGCCGTGCGGGGCGGACAGGCTCGCGGCGATCTCGGCACGGGTGCAGAAACAGGGATAGAGCAGCCCCAATGCCTTCAGCCGGTCGAGCGCCGCGGCATAGACACCGAGCCGTCCCGACTGGAGCAACACCGGCCCGTCCCAATCGAGCCCGAGCCAGGCAAGATCGCGCTCGATCGCGTCGATATAGTCGGGCCGGCTGCGGGTGCCGTCGATATCCTCGATGCGCAGCAGAAAGCGCCCACCTGCCCCTTTCGCGCGGTCGTGCGAGAGGATTGCCGACCAGGCGTGGCCGATGTGCAACAGCCCCGTAGGGCTGGGCGCGAATCGGGCGACGATTTCGCTCAAACCGGCTCTTGACCGCGAGTCGCGGGCTGTGCTGTCATCACGGCGTCATCCTAGTCGGCAATGGCCGCGCCAGGAAGCAAAGGGGGTCGTTCGCGTGTACCATCCCGATCTGATCCGTCATCCGGACAGTTGCCCTGCGCTTGTGTTGAACGCCGATTATACGCCGCTCAGCTATTATCCGCTCAGCGTATGGCCGTGGCAGACCGCAATCAAGGCGGTGTTCCTCGACCGGGTCGACATCGTCGCGGAATATGAGCGCGAGGTGCGCAGCCCGAACCACAAGATCAAGCTGCCCTCGGTCATCGCGCTGAAATCCTATGTCCGGCCGAGCGCCTTTCCGGCCTTCACCCGGTTCAACCTGTTCCTGCGCGACAAGTTCGAATGCCAATATTGCGGGGCGGGCAACGACCTGACCTTCGACCATGTCGTGCCGCGCGCCCAGGGCGGGCGGACGACCTGGGAGAATGTCGTCACCGCCTGCGCGCCGTGCAATCTGAAAAAGGGCGGGCGCACGCCGAAACAGGCAGGCATGCCGCTGCACATCGGCGCGATCCGGCCGACCAGCTGGCATCTGCAGGAACATGGCCGGCGCTTCCCGCCCAACTATCTGCACGATACCTGGCACGACTGGCTCTATTGGGACGTCGAGCTGGAGGCCTGAGGTCGGTTCCGCTTTCATTTGGCACAAGCGTCATGCCGGACTTGTTCCGGCATCCATTTCTCCTCCCGCGCTGACGGTGTTGGTTGCACGATGGACCCCGGAACAAGTCCGGGGTGACGGAGGATGGGCCGATGTTTTGGGCCCCTGGCTTCGTCTCTGGTTGACCCCGGCTCTACCGCAATGCAGCATCCGCTCATGGCCGATCTCCCCTCCATCGCGAACAATCCCGACATCCGCTTCCTGGGCAAGCTGCTCGGCGACGTGATCCGCGCCTATGGCGGGGAGACGCTATTCCGGCGCACCGAATATATCCGCGCGGCCTCGGTCGACCGGCATCGCGGGGTGGCGGGCAAGGATGCGGTCGATCTCGGGCTCGACCGGCTGAGCCTGGACGAGACGCTCGATTTCGTGCGCGGCTTCATGCTGTTTTCGATGCTCGCCAATCTCGCCGAGGACCGGCAGGGCGTCGCCGCGGAAAAGGGGGCGGATGTCGAATCCGCGCTGAAGCGGCTGGCGGACGAGGGGATCGATCACGACGCGGTGATGGCGCTGCTCGACCATGCGCTGATCGCCCCGGTGCTGACCGCCCACCCGACTGAGGTACGGCGCAAGAGCATGATCGACCATCGCAACCGCATCTCCGAGCTGATGACGCTCAAGGATGCCGGCCTCGCCGAGACGCCCGAGGGCGATGCGGTGGACGAAGCGATCCTGCGCCAGATCGCCTTGCTGTGGCAGACGCGCGTGCTGCGCAAGGAGCGGCTGTTCGTGGCGGACGAGGTGGAAACGGCGCTGAGCTATCTGCGCGACGTGTTCCTGCCCGCGCTGCCGGCGCTCTATCAGCGCTGGGACCGGGCGCTTGGCGAACGCGCGCCGAGTTTCCTGCGGCCCGGGAGCTGGATCGGCGGGGATCGCGACGGCAATCCCTTCGTCACCGCCGACTCGCTCGAGATCGCGCTGGCCAAGGCGTGCGAGGCCGTGCTCGGCCATTATCTCGACGCCGTGAACGCGCTCGGTGCCGAGCTGTCGATCTCGACCGGCATCACCGAGGCCGATGACGGCGTGCAGGCGCTGGCCGCGGTGAGCGGCGACAGCGCCCCCAGCCGCGAGGACGAGCCCTATCGCCGGGCGCTGTCGGGCATCTACGCGCGGCTCGCGGCGACGCATCTGGCGCTGACCGGCAAGCCCGCGCCGCGGCCGGGGGCATTGCACGGCGAGCCTTATCCCGATCCCCAGGCCTTCCGCGCCGATCTGGTCACCATCGCCCGGGCGCTGCGCAAGGGCGGCGGCGGGGCGCTTGCCTCGGGCGGGGCACTGGGGCGGCTGATCCGCGCGGTCGAGACCTTCGGTTTCCACCTCGCCACGCTCGATCTGCGCCAGAACAGTGCCGTGCTGGAGCGAGTCGTGGCGGAGTTGCTCAAGGTCTCGGGGGTCGAATCCGACTATCTCGCTCTCGGCGAGTCCGAGCGCGTCTCGCTGCTGCGCCACGAACTGTCCAACGCACGGCCTTTGTCGAGCCCGTTCGAACCCTATTCGGACGAGACCAATTCCGAACTGGCGATCATTCGCGCCGCGGCCGACGCGCATGCGAAATATGGGCCGAGCTGCATCACCCAGCATATCGTCTCGATGGCGCAGTCCGTCTCGGACCTGCTCGAAGTCAATGTGATGCTGAAGGAATTCGGCCTGTACCGGCCCGGCAAGGTCCCCACCGCCGCGATCATGGCGGTGCCGTTGTTCGAGACGATCGGCGATCTGGAGGCGGCGCCGGGCATCATGACGGAGTGGTTCGCTTTGCCCGAGGCCGGTGCGATCACCCGGGCGCGCGGTTTCCAGGAAGTGATGATCGGCTATTCGGATTCGAACAAGGACGGGGGGTACATCACCTCGACCTGGTCGCTGTCCAAGGCATCGACCGCGCTGAAGCCCGTGTTCGACAAAGCCAGGGTGGGCATGCAGCTGTTCCATGGCCGCGGCGGCGCGGTGGGGCGCGGTGGCGGATCGGCCTTTGCGGCGATCCGCGCCCAGCCGACCGGCACGGTGCAGGGGCGCATCCGCATCACCGAGCAAGGCGAAGTGATCGCCGGCAAATATGGCACGCGCGAGAGCGCGATGACCAATCTGGAGGCGATGGCCTCCGCCACCTTGCTCGCCAGCCTGGAGCCCGATGCGCTGTCACCGGTGGAAGCCGCGCGGTTCGGCGCGGCGATGGATGCGCTGTCGGGGAACGCGTTCAGGGCGTATCGCGATCTGGTCTATGGCACGGAGGGCTTCCGCACCTTCTTCCGCCAGATGACCCCGATCGCCGAAATCTCCGGCCTGAAGATCGGATCGCGCCCGGCGAGCCGGACCAAGTCTGACCGGATCGAGGATCTGCGCGCCATCCCCTGGGTGTTCAGCTGGGCGCAGGCGCGGGTGATGCTGCCGGGCTGGTACGGCGTCGGCCAGGCGATCGCCGGGTTCGAAGACAAGGGGTTGCTGGCGGAGA
Source organism: Sphingomonas sp. BL-S-30 (assembly GCF_055521475.1). Taxonomy (NCBI): domain Bacteria; kingdom Pseudomonadati; phylum Pseudomonadota; class Alphaproteobacteria; order Sphingomonadales; family Sphingomonadaceae; genus Sphingomonas; species Sphingomonas sp. BL-S-30. Next base: position 4,813,009 of record NZ_CM145481.1, read on the forward strand.
TGGCGCAGGGCTGGCCGTTCTTCGCCGCGACGCTCGACAATATGGAGCAGGTGATCGCCAAGTCCGACATGGACATTGCCGAGCGCTATGCCGCGCTGGTCGAGGACCGGGCGCTGGCGGATTCGGTGTTCGGGGCGATCCGCAGCGGTTGGCGGCAGACGCATGACGGACTGCTGGAAGTGACGGGTCAGTCGCGCCTGCTGGAGAAGCATCCGGCGCTCGATGCGTCGATCCGGCTGCGGCTGCCCTATATCGAGCCGCTGAACCTGTTGCAGATCGAGCTAATGAAACGCCACCGCGCGGGCGAGACGGACGCGCGGATCGCCGAGGGGATTCTCCTGTCGATCAACGCGATCGCGACGGCGCTGCGGAATTCGGGCTGACAATCCTCCCTGGAACGGGGAGGGGGACCAGCGAAGCTGGTGGAGGGGGGCTTCCGCAGACGGTGCGCTTGTGGAGAACCCCCTCCACCACCCGCTGAAGAAGCGGGCGGTCCCCCTCCCCGTTCCGGGGAGGATCAAGAAAGAAACGGCGCCGCCAGCTCCGGCCGCACCCTGAGCAAGCGCCCCGTCGCCCGGTCGAGCAGCGCCCAGGTCGATACCGCCTCCACCTTCACCTTGCCGTCGGCGCCGGTGAACCGCACATGGCGGTCGAAGCGGGCGCCCCGGGGCGGTTCGGGCACCCAGGTTTCGCCCGTCACCGTCTCGCCCGGACCGACATTGCCGCGGTAATCGATCTCGTGCCGGGTCACGACCCAGATAAGGCTATCCTGCTGTTCGGCGGTCGCGATCGCTGCCCAATGCGCGACCGCGATGTCCTGGATCCACTTCACCCATACCGCATTGTTGACGTGGCCGAGCTCGTCGATGTCGGCCTCGGTCGCGGTCCTGGCGAGGGTGAAGACCATTATCCCTCGACCCCCATCTGCCACAGCACGAAGGCATGCTCCTCGGCCGCTTCACGCAGACTCTCGAACCGGCCCGATTTGCCGCCATGGCCGGCGCCCATATTGGTCTTGAGCAGCAGCAGATTGTCGTCGGTCTTGGTCGCGCGGAGCTTCGCCGCCCATTTGGCCGGCTCCCAATAGGTCACGCGCGGATCGTTGAGGCCGCCCGAGATGAACATCGGCGGATAGGCATGGGCGGCTACCTGGTCATAGGGCGAATAGGAACGGATCAGCTCGAACGCTGCCTTGTCCTCGATCGGGTTGCCCCATTCGGGCCATTCGCCCGGCGTCAGCGGCAGTGACTCGTCGAGCATCGTGTTGAGCACGTCGACGAACGGCACGTCCGCGATCACCGCCCCCCATAGCTCGGGATCGCTGTTGACCACCGCGCCCATCAGCTCGCCGCCGGCCGAGCGGCCGGCGATGGCGATCCTGCCCGCGCTGGTCCAGCCGCCGGCGATCAGGCCCTTCGCCACGTCGACGAAATCGTTGAAGCTGTTCTCGCGCTTCTCCAGCTTGCCGTCGAGATACCATTGCTGGCCGAGATCGTCGCCGCCACGGATATGCGCGATGGCATAGGCAAAGCCGCGATCGAGCAGGCTCAGCCGCCCGGTCGAGAAACCCGGCGGGATGGCATAGCCATAGGCGCCGTATGCGTAGAGGAAGAGCGGGGCCGAGCCGTCCTTCGGGAAATCCTTCGGATAGACGATCGACACCGGCACCTCGGTGCCGTCGCGGGCTTTGATCTTCAGCCGTTCGGTGCGATATTTGTCGGCGTCGTAGCCCGAGGGGATTTCCTGCACCTTGAGCGTAGTCAGGATGCCGGTCGCGACGTCGTAATCATATTCGGTGCCGGGCGTGACCATGGATTCATAGCCGACGCGCAGCACGTCCATCGCATATTCGGGGTTGTTGCCGAGGCCGGCGTCATAGCTCGCCTCGGGGAAAACGATGCGCTGCGGGGCGATCGACGAATCGTAGCGGTGTATCTCGATCTGATCGAGACCGTCCTCGCGCCCGTCGACGATGAAGAAGTCGCGGAAACAGTCGACGCCGGTCATGTAGAAATGCGCCGACGGGCCGATCAGCTCGGACCATTCGCCTGGATTGTCGATCGATGCGGTGCACAGGCGGAAGTTCGGATCCAAGTCATTGGTGTGGATGAACAGCGTGCCGTCATGCTCGTCGACATCATATTCGCGGCCGGCCTTGCGCGGCGAGACGCAGATTGGCGTGGCGAGGACATTGTCGGCGGGAAGCAGATAGACTTCGCTCGTCACATGGTCGCCGCTGGCGATGACGATGTATTTGCGCGAGCTGGTTTCGCTGACGCCGACGCGGAAACCCTCGTCCGCTTCCTTGAACAGCTCGATATCGTCGGCGATGGGCGTGCCGAGCTTGTGCAGCCGGGCATTGTCGGTGCGCCATTGCTCATTGGCGAGGCCGTAGAGGAAGCCGCTGTCGTCAGCGGTCCAGACGATTTCGGAGAGCATGCCGGGGATGACGTCGGGCAGATGCTCGCCGGTGGTCAGGTCCTTGACCCGGACCTCGAACCGCTCCGAGCCATTATCGTCGATCGCATAAGCGAGCAGCCTGGCGTCATTGCTGACCGAAAAGGCGCCGAGACGGAAATATTCCTTGCCCTCGGCCAGGGCCGGCTCGTCGAGGATCAGCTCGTCGGGCCCGCCCGCCACGGGCTTGCGCCACCATTTGCGATACTGGCCACCCGTCTCGAACGCGGTCCAGTAGAGCCAGTCGCCGTCCTTCTGCGGGACCGAGGAATCGTCTTCCTTGATGCGGCCCTTCATCTCTTCATAGAGCCGGTCGGTCAGTGGCTTGTGCGGCGCCATCACCGCTTCGAAATAGGCATTCTCCGCCTCGAGATAGGCAAGCACCTGCTTGTCGGTGACCTCGGGATAGCCGGGGTCCTTGATCCAGGCATAGGGGTCTTCGATCGTGATGCCGTGCGTGGTGACGCTGTGCGGACGGGTCTCGGCGACGGGGGGTGTGGGCGTATCGGTCAAGTCAAACTCCGTTCGGGCTGAGCTTGTCGAAGCCCTGCCCTTTCTTCTAACCGTCTAAAGAGGAAGAACAGCCCTTCGACAAGCTCAGGGCGAACGGAGACTGCAATGTCCAGCTACCAGGATCGCCTTGCCGCCCTTCGCGACCAGCTGAAGCGCGATCGGCTCGACGGGTTCGTCGTGCCGCTGACCGACGAGCATATGAGCGAATATGTCGGCGCTTATGCGCAGCGCCTGGCCTGGCTGACCGGCTTCCAGGGATCGGCCGGCAGCGCGGTGGTGCTGCCCGAAGAAGCCGCGATCTTCACCGACGGGCGCTATACCCTGCAGGTGCGCGAGCAGGTCGATGGCAGAAACTGGGAATATGTGTCGGTGCCCGCGACGAGCATCGCGATGTGGCTCGGCGCGCACGCCGCGGCCGGTGCGCGCGTGGGTTATGATCCGTGGCTGCACACGCGCGGCTGGGTCGAGGAAGCACGCAGGGCGCTGGCCGAGCGCGGGGCAGAGCTGGTCGCGGTCGACACCAATCCGGTCGATGCGGTGTGGCCCGACCGGCCGCAGCCGTCCGATGCGAAGCTCGCGGTGCAGGACGATGACCGCGCCGGCAAATCCTCGGCCGAGAAGCGCGCGGCGATCGCTGACTGGCTCGCCGAGCGCAAGGCGGACGCCGTAGTGCTCTCGGCGCTCGATTCGATTGCCTGGGCGCTGAACGTGCGCGGGCAGGATGTGGCGCATACGCCGGTCGCGCTGGCCTATGCGATCGTCGATGCCGATGGCACCGCCGACCTGTTCATCGCGCCGGAAAAGGTGGGCGACGAGGTGCTGCAGCATCTCGGCAACGCAGTGCGCGTGCGGGATCGCGCGGAGTTCGCCGAGGCGCTCGGCGCTTATGCCGGCAAGCGCGTCGCTGCCGATCCGGAGCGTGCGGTGTCGGCGATCTTCTCCCGGCTCGAAGCGGGCGGGGCGACGGTGCTGAGCTTCCGCGATCCGGTGGTGCTGGCCAAGGCAATGAAGAACCCGGTCGAGATCGCCGGGCACCGCGCGGCTTCTGCGCGCGACGGCGCGGCCCTGGCGCGCTTCCTGAAATGGGTCGAGGAGGAAGCGCCCAAGGGCGGGCAGACCGAACTGTCCTGCGTGGCGAAGCTTCAGACATTCCGCGAGGCAACCGGCGTGCTGCGCGATACCTCGTTCGACACCATCTCGGCGACGGGCGCGCATGGGGCGAGCCCGCATTATCATTCGACGCCCGAATCGAACGCACCGCTCGAGTTGGGCCAGCTCTATCTGGTCGACTCGGGCGGGCAATATGCCGACGGCACCACCGATGTGACACGCGTCCTGCCGATCGGCACGCCGAGCGCGGAGATGCGCGATCGCTTCACCCGGGTGCTCAAGGGGCATATCGGGCTCGCCACCGCGGTCTTCCCGCCGGGCACCAATGGCGGCCAGCTCGATTCGTTCGCGCGCCGGCCGCTCTGGGAAGCGGGACTCGATTTCGCGCATGGCACCGGCCACGGCGTCGGCGCCTATCTGGCGGTGCATGAAGGGCCACAGCGCATCGCCAAGCCCAATTATCCGGGCGGCGGTCCGTCCGAACCCTTGCGCGCCGGCATGATCATCTCGAACGAGCCCGGTTACTACAAGGCCGGCGAATACGGCATCCGCATCGAGAATCTCATCCTGGTCGAGGAGCGGCTCATCCCGGGCGGCGACGAGCCGATGCTGGGTTTCGAGACGCTGACCTTCTGCCCGATCGAGCGCGCGCTGATCGTGCCCGGCCTGCTGACGGTGGCCGAGCGCGACTGGCTGGACGCCTATCACGCGAAAGTGCTGCAGATTCTGGGGCCTGAGATGACGGGCGACGAGCTGGCATGGCTCCAGGCGAAATGCGCGCCTATCGGCTAGGCTCATCCTCGCGCGGTGCGGGCGGCGAATCGCTCGCCCGCGCCTGGGCCTTCCGCTTCCGCAGATTCTCGCGCAACGCGGCGGCCAGGCGCGCCGCTTTCTCGTCCTTGTCGGCCATATCGCCTTATCCAGTGGCCGCTTCGCCTTGACAATCCCGCCGCCCTCGTCTCTTAGGCGCGCTCCGCCGATGGCCGTGAAGGCTCCCGGACCGGAAATGCTGCCGTAGCTCAGTGGTAGAGCGCATCCTTGGTAAGGCTGAGGTCGTGAGTTCAATCCTCACCGGCAGCACCATTTTTCCCTTTGGCATGACCTGTTGAACGCCCCTCAAGGGACCCCGCCGATGAGATCCGTCGCACCCGTTGTTGCGAATGAATCGCAAGCCGCTTAGCGTGGCGGAAATAGCTGGCGGACAGGCATTTTGAACGAACAGGAACCATCGCACCGGACCTTTGGCGCGCTGCGTATCGGCTGGCTGCTGCTGGGATTCCTGTTCGTCGCGCTCGGCATCATCGGCGCGCTCTTGCCGTTGATGCCCACCACCATCTTCCTGATCCTGGCGGCGGGCTGTTTCGCCCGTTCGTCGCCGCGGCTCGAGGCAAGGCTGCTCGATCATCCCCGGTTCGGCCCGGGGCTGCGTGCCTGGCGCGCGGAGCGGGCGATTCCCCGTCGGGGCAAGATCGCGGCATGTGTCGGCATGGCCGTCGGATTCGCGCTGTTCGTGGTCGGCGTCCATCCCGGACTGGTCGTGCTCGGGCTGGTCTCGATCGCGCTTCTGCTCTGCGCGGCGTGGATCCTGTCGCGCCCGACGGCGCGCCAGCCTTCGTGATCAACAAGGGAGGACCTGTGATGACCCCTCGTCTCTTTTCCGCATTGCTCGCATGGGGACTTATCGCGTCGACGCCCGCGGCGGCCGCCACGCCGGCTGAGGCCGGTCAGGCCGCCCAGCAGGACGAGGCCGCGCGCGCCGGGATCAGCCAGGCGATCGGTTCCTATTTCCAGGGCCATGCGACGGGGGACCCGTCGCATTTCCGCAAGGCCTTCCTCCCGACCGCGCATATCGAGGGAATCCGGAACGGCGCCTTCACCTCCTGGACGCTCGACGCCTATTGCGTGCTGTTCAAGGGAAGTCCGGCGAGCGATGAAGCGACACGGAAACGCACCATCGATATCATCGACATATCGGGGAACGCTGCCACGGCCAGGGCGACGCTCGATCACGGCGCGATGGTCTTCACCGACTATTTCGTGCTTCTGAAAGTGGATGGCGAATGGCGGATCGCGAACAAGGTCTATTACGGCCATCCGGGACGCGGCACGGGGTGAGGATCGGGTAGACGACCGGCAGCCATCGACCAGCGTCTGGCACGATCCCGATTCCCTATTCGGCCTTTGCGGGCAAGCGCTCGACCCGGAACCAGTCGGCATCGATCCAGCCGCGCGCACTTCCTGTTGTGGCCCGGCTGAAGCTGAACAGCGCCGAACGCGATCCCTTCCACCAAGAGAAACGCGCGAGCGGAATGGCGCCCCCCATCGAGGTGAAAGCCTTGCCGTCGAGGCTGTAGCTGTAGCGGACGGTCTGCCCGATCCCGACGTCGGCGCGCAGCTCGATCGCTTTTGCGGTAACCGCCGGACCCGGCGTCTCGGCGCCTTCAGTGGCGAGCGTCATGTGCGCCGCACCTTTGTCACGCACCACGCCGATCCAGCTCGGGCGGACGCCGAACAGGGCCAGGCCCGCACGCTGGCCGTCCTTCATGCCTGTGATGTCGATCCGCGTGGTGATGCGGCTCGGACCCTGCAGGATCTGGGTCAACGTGTTGCGCGCCGTGACGAGATGCTCGGCGGGGCCGGCGCTCAGGCGGAGATAGCCGGGGCGTTTCGTAAGGCTCCAAGCGCTGTCGTCCGGATTGTGGTTCCACTCCCATTGCAGGCCGAGCTTCGCGGTCGCGAACGCGTCCGAATCCTGCAGCCGGTCGCGGGTCGGCGGGCTGCCGGTGTCGGGCATGGCGTGAGTCGCCACTGGCTGGCCGCTGGTCTTGCCGGGGATCGGATCGCCCATCACCGGCCAGTCGTCGACCCAAGTCACGGGCTCGAGATGCACGATCCGCCCGAACGCGCCGGTCGAGTTGAAATGGGCGAACCAGCCCTGGCCCGACGGCGTCTCTACCCAGCCGCCCTGATGCGGCCCTTCGAGTCTGGTCGAGCCCTGTTCGAGCACGACGCGCTGTTCATAGGGCCCGCGGATATTGCGCGCCCGCAAGGCGACCTGCGCGCCCTTCTCCACCCCGCCGAACGGCGCGAAGATGTAGTAATAGCCGTTGCGCTTATAGAATTTGGGGCCTTCGAGGATCGGCAGGTTGACCTTGTCCTCGACGATCACCTGTCCCGCATCGAGCACGCGCGTGCCGTCCGGGCTCATCCGGTGGAGGATCAGCGGCCCCGCGCCGTGGCGCGAATGGACCAGCCAGGCCTGGCCGTCATCGTCCCAGAAGGGGCAGGGATCCTCCAGCATCTTCTGGTCGATCACCTTGACCGGCGCGCTCCACGGCCCTTCCGCGCGCGTCGCGGTCGCCATGAACACGCCTTCGTCGATCGTCGCCCAATAGACGTAGAATTTGCCCGCATGATGCCGGATCGAGGGCGCCCAGACGCCGCCGGCATACCGCGTGCCGCCGACCGGCTTGGAGATCTTGTCGGTCAGCGTGTGCGGGCCGGGCATGTCGTATTCGGGCGCGAAGGGCAGTTTCGGCAGGACATGGCCGATGATCGTCCAGTGGACGAGATCGCGCGATTTCAGGATCGGAATGCCCGGCGAGAAATGGAAGCTCGAGGCAATCAGATAATAATCGCGGCCCACCCGGATCATGTCCGGGTCCGAATAATCGGCGAACAGGATCGGGTTGGTGTAGGTCGCCTGCGGGGCGGCAGCTCCCGCCAGCGACGAGAGCAGCCCGGCCGCCGCGAAGGAGAGCAGGCGCCTCATAGCGCGAGGCTGTTGCCATATCCGATGACGATCGTCGCCAGCACCAGCAGCCCGACGCCAGCCCATACGGTCGCCCGAATGCGCGGCGCGGCATCCTTCCATTCGCGAAAGGCAAAGCCCCAGAGCGTACCGAAGATGATGATCGACGCCATGTGCAAGGTCCAGGACGAGAAGCCGAAGCGCCCCATCTGGCTCTCGCCCATGGTGTAGAAGAAGAACTGGAAATACCAGGCCGTGCCCGCGACCGCGCAGAGCAGGAAATTGACCAGCAGCGGCGCGCCGACCGCTTCGCCGCCGCCGACCCATTGGTTCGCGCTGCGGTTCTTCACGATCAGCCAGGCGCACCAGATCGCGTTGGTGATGAGCCCACCGAACATGACGAGGCACAGGATCGGCAGGCCGGTCCAGAGCGGCCCGGTACCGGCTGCGGCCGACAGCGCCTTGATCGGCTCGCCCGCGGCGAGGCCGAAGGCGAAGCAGGAGGACATGATGCCGGAAAAGACCGCGACCGCGATGCCCTTGCGGAAATCGAACTCGGCGACCGCGGCGGCCTTTTGCTCGGGAGAGAGCGCGGCATCCTTGCGCGCGCCGGCCATGGCGACGACGATGATGCCGGCCATGGTGATGGCGAGGCCGAGCAGGACGATGTTGCCGCTCGGCGTATCGAGCAGTTTGGCGGCGAAATCGCCCTGGAACAGCGGCGGGATCAGGGTGCCGAACACGGTACACAGGCCCAGCACTACCGCCATGCCGAGCGACAGGCCGAGATACCGCATGGTGAGACCATAGGTCAGGCCGCCGAACCCCCAGAGCATCCCGAAGATGATCGGCCAGACGATCACCGGGGTCGGCGCGGCGCCGAGCACGCCCAGCAGGTCGTTGGTCTGGATGCTCGCGAAGAACCACGGCGCGAGCAGCCAGGAAAAGATGCCGCCGGTCAGCCAGTAGATTTCCCACGACCAGCGCTTCACCGCGCGATAGGGCACGTAGAAGCTGGCTGAGGAGAGCCCGCCCAGCCAGTGGAACAGGACGCCGAGGAGCGGGTTCGCGTTCATGTGGTTCTCCCGGTGGCCTGGCTGGCCGATCCATAAATCGCCGTCGTTCCAGCCTTCTTCCTTCCCCGGCGAAGGCCGGGGTCCAGTGGGGAGGCACAAGGGAACGGACGGCGCACGTCGCCACCAACGTCCCTCAACTGGACCCCGGCCTTCGCCGGGGAAGGAGTGGTGGCGGTGCTAAACATCCAGCCCAAGCCGATAAATCCGGTTGGCATTGCGCGCGAACAGCGCGCGCTGCTCGTCCTCGCTGAAATCCGCGACCGCATCCGCGAGCGCACCCAGGGTCGTGTCGAAATCGGCGAACAGCCGGTCAGTCGGGAAATTGCTCGCGATCATCGCCCGGTCGGTCCCGAAGATGTCGATCGCCTCGCGCACCCGGTCCCGCACCGCGCCCGCGGTGAAGGGCCGATAGACGAAGCCGAGGCCGGAAATCTTGATCGACACCTGCGGCAGCGCCGCGACCGTCTTCATCGCCGCGCGCCAGCTCTCATCGCCATCGACACCCATGCCGGTGTGGTTGACGATCACCGGCGTGTCGGGATGCCGCTCGATCAGCCGGGCAAGGCCGGCGAACTGGCCCGGATAGGCCTGGAGGTCGAACGACAACCCGTACTTCGACAATAGTGCAAAGCCCCGAGCCCAGGCCTCGTCGCCGGTCACGTCCCGCGCGGTATAGGTCCGGTCCGGGTCGCTGTGCCAGTTCACGATATGCCGGATGCCGCGCATATTGCGCCGGCGGGCATGGTCGGCCAGCAGCGCTTCGACGCCCGGATCGTCCAGCGCGGCGTTGGCGACGATACCGTTGGGCATGCCGCGTTTATCCGCCATGTCCTGCAGCCAGTCGGTCTCGGCGAGCGGATTGGCGGCACCGGCATCGAGATGCACCATCCCGACGACATTCCAGTTTGCGGCCTCGGCCAGATAATCGTCGAGCAGCTGGTTGCGCGCGATACCTTGCGTATTTCCGTTGGGCCCGCTGTCCGCGAAGGGCGGCGACAGCCATGCATAGCGATCCCGGGACAGGTCCCAGAGATGCACATGCGGGTCGATGAACGGCAGGTCGCGCACTTTATTCCTCTCCCTGATTCCTCATGGGCCGCGCCGGCCTTTGCCGGTCGCGGGGCTGGCCGAAAACGATCAGAAAGTGGTCCGCCCCCCCGAGGTGTCGAAGGTCGACGCAGTGGTGAAGCTGCATTCCTCCGAGGCCATGAAGCAGACCATCGCCGCGGTCTCCTGCACTTCGCCGAGCCGGCCCATCGGGATCTTCGACAGCATGTATTCGACCTGGCTCTTGGGGAGCTGCTCGAGGATCGGGCTCTCGAAGGTCGCCGGTGTCACCGCATTGGCGATCACCCCGCGCGTCGCCAGTTCCTTGCCGAGCGACTTGGTCAGGCCGATCACCGCGGCCTTTGACGCGGAATAGGCCGAGGCGTTGGGATTGCCTTCCTTGCCCGCGACCGAGGAGACGTTGACGATCCGGCCATAGCCGTTCGCCACCATGTGCGGCACGACCGCGCGGCAGCAATAGAACAGGCCGTTGAGGTTGACGTCGATCACGCTCAGCCAGCTGTCGATCGGATAGGCCTCGACCGGCGCGGTCGCGCCGGTGATGCCGGCCGAGTTCACCAGGATGTCGATCCGCCCGAGCAGGCTCATGCTCTCCTCGGCCGCGCGCTCCACCGCTGCATTGTCGGCGACACTGAAGGCGATGGCGGCGACCGCGCCGACATCCTCCTTCGCTTCGTTCGCCCAGTCCGCCTGCATATCCCATAGCACGACGCGCCCGCCCTCGGCGACGATGCGGCGCGCGACCTCACGGCCGAGCCCCGACGCGCCGCCGGTGACGATCGCGGTCCTTCCGTCGAATCGGCCCCGGTACGATGTCACGCGGCGGCTCCGTTCGGGTTCCATGCCACCACGTCCTGGCGCTGCTGGCCGAGCTTCTCGATGCCAAGCTCGATCACGTCGCCCGCCTTGAGGAACCAGGGGGTTGGCTTCTGCCCCATGCCGACGCCCTTGGGCGTGCCGGTGGTGATGATGTCGCCGGGCTCCAGGGTCATGAACTCGCTGACATAGGAGACGAGCTTCGCGACGCCGAAAATCATCGTGCTGCTGCTGCCATCCTGGACGCGCTTGCCGTTGACCTCGAGCCACATGCCGAGCGACTGCACGTCACCGACCTCGTCCTTCGTCACCAGCCAGGGGCCGACCGGACCGAAGGTGTCGCACCCCTTGCCTTTGTCCCAGGTGCCGCCGCGCTCGAGCTGATAGGCACGCTCCGACACGTCGTTGATCGTGCAATAGCCGGCGACATGGTCAAGCGCCTTGTCCTCGGTGACATAGGAAGCGCGGGTGCCGATCACGACGCCCAGCTCGACTTCCCAGTCGGTCTTTTCGGATCCGCGCGGGATCATCACCGGGTCGTTCGGGCCCTGCAAGCAGGAGATCGCCTTGGTGAAGAAGATGGGCTCGGCCGGCTCGGGCAGGTTGGATTCGGCGGCATGCTCGGCGAAGTTCAGGCCGATCGCGATGAATTTGCGCGTGCCGGCAACCGGCACGCCGTAACGCGGCGATCCTTCGACCAGCGGCAGCGAGGCCGGGTCGATCGCTGCGAGCTTGGCCAGGCCGGCGGGCGAGATCTCGGCGGCAGCAATGTCGGTCACATGCGCGGAAAGGTCGCGGATATGTCCGTCGCTATCGATCAGACCGGGTTTTTCCTGGCCGATAGGGCCGTAACGCAGCAATTTCATGGGGAGGATTCCTCAGTGAGTATAAGGGCGGTGGAGCGGGATATCGCGGTTGAGCTCCACACCAAAGCCGGGTTTGTCGAGCGCCGAGGCGCGCATGCGGCCTTTTTCCGGAATTGGTTCGCCGAGCAGCTGCGGGGCGAACATCGGCACCACCTCGGTCGGGCCGGGGTGCATCATCAGGAACTCGGCGAACGGGCTGTTATGCCGCGTGATGACGAAGTGATAGGAATAGACCGAGGATCCGTGCGGCACGACCATCTTGCCCGCCGCATCGGCCAGCGCCGAAATCTTGAGCAGCTCGGTCACGCCGCCGCACCAGCCGACATCGGGCTGGATGATGTCGCAGCAGTCCATCTCGAGCAGCATGCGGAAGCCCCAGCGCGTCGCCTCATGCTCGCCGGTGGTGACCAGCATGCCCCTGGGCACGTTGCGCTTCAGCTCGGCATAGCCCCAATAATCGTCGGGGCTGATCGCTTCCTCGATCCATTTGAGGCCATGCTCGTGCGCGCGGATCGCGAGGCGGGTCGCGTAATTCACGTCGAGCGCCATCCAGCAATCGAGCATCAGCCAGAAATCCGGCCCGCATTTCGCGCGCATGTCGGCGAGCGCGGCGATGTTCTTGTCGAGCCCTTCCTCGCCCTCGGCCGGGCCGTGGTGGAGCGGCAGCTTGCCGCCGATGAACCCCATTTCCCTGGCGAGATCGGGCCGCGCGCCGGTCGCGTAGAATTGCAGCTCGTCACGCACCGCGCCGCCGAGCAGATGATAGACGGGCTCCTGCCGCAGCTTGCCGAGCAGGTCCCACAGCGCGAGGTCGACGCCGGAGATGGCGTTCACCACCAGTCCCTTGCGGCCATAATATTGAGTCGAGAAGTACATCTGGTCCCAGATCTTCTCATAGTCGGTCGGGCTGCGGCCTTCGAGGAAGCGGGCAAGATGCTTCTCGACGATGAAGGCCGCGGGCTCGCCGCCGGTCGTCACCGCGAAACCGATCGTGCCGTCTTCGGCTTCGATCTCGACCACCAACGTGCCGAGCACGTTGATGCCGAAGCTGCGCCGCGACTGGCGATATTCGGGATAGCGGCTCATCGGCGTGGCGATGTGATCGTCGATCCAGTGGCCGTCGCCCTGGTCGTGATAATCGGCGCCGCCGCCGCGCAGCACAAAGGCACGGACATGCTTGATACGGGGCAGCGTCATGCGGGCTCCATCGACAAACAGGCGCGCCCGGTGTCGAGGATAGCTATAGGCACGGCGTACCAGCATTTGGTACGCAAACACGCCGCCTGAAGCGGATCAGATTGCACGCCTGCCTCCTCTCTCGCGTTTTACCGCTTGATAAATTCCAGAATATGGGAAAGAATATTATTAGATGAGAAACGCTCCGTCAAATGCTGATTTGGCCGAAAAGGCATCGGATGCGACCGGCGACGCCAAATCCCAGCCGGGCAGCCAGACCTTGCTGCGCGGCCTGGACGTGATCGACGCGGTCATCGACGGCCCGATCACGCTCGCCGATCTCGCCGCCAGGCTTGGCCTCACCCGCTCGACCACGCACCGGCTCGCGACCGCGCTGATCGACCGGCGCTATCTGACGTTCGTGCCGCGGCTCGGCTATCATTTCGGGCCGAAGCTGCTCGAACTCGGTTTCCATGCCCAGCAGCAGACCGATCTCGTCCAGGTCGCCCGGCCGCATCTGGAGGATCTCGCCGCCGCGACCGAGGATACAGTGCATCTCGGCGTGCTCGACAGCGAACGCGCGCTCTATCTCGACAAGATTCCCGGCCGCCGCCGCGTCGAGATCAGCAGCCGTGTGGGCGATCGCCAGCCGCTCACCTCGACCGGCCTCGGCAAGGCGCTGCTGCTCGACGACAATGACCGGCACTGGCGCACGCTGTTCGAGGAGGATCAGGCCGCCGGCTCCCCGCCCGCCGATTATGCGGTCTGGGAAGAGCGGATGCGCGACTATGTCGCCGTCGGCCGCGCCTTCGATCTGGAAGAGAATGAGGATCTGATCCGCTGCGTGGCGGCGCCGATCCGCGGCGTCAGCGGGCAGATCGTCGCTGCGATCAGCGTGTCGAGCGCCGCGCAATATATGGCGGACGATCGCATGCAGGCCTTGTCGGACGATGTCCGCGCCACGGCGATGGCGGTCAGCCGCGATCTCGGTTGGTCCGAGGGCGCCGTCCGCCGCACCCCGCCGCGCTCGCGTCGATAGATCGAACAGGAGAGTTTCGTGCTGCTTCAGGGCAAGACAATGCTCGTCACCGGCGGGTCGGCGGGGATCGGCCGCGCCGCGGCGATCGGCGCCGCGCGGCACGGTGCCGATGTGGCGATCAACTATCTGCACGACGATGAGGGTGCGGCGAGCTGCGTCGCCGAGATCGAGGCGCTGGGCCGCCGCGCCTTCGCGCTGCACGGCGACGTCGCCGATCCGGAGACGGCCAGCGCCTTTGTCGACGGTGCGGTGGCCGCGCTGGGCAAGGTCGACATCTTCGTCAACAATGCCGGCATCTGCCCGTTCCACGCCTTTCTCGACATGCCGGTCGAGACGTTCGAACGGACCATGAAGGTCAATCTCCACGGCGCCTATTTCATGGTCCAGGCAGCGGCGAACCAGATGGTCGCGCAAGGGACGGGCGGGTCGATCGTCGCGGTCTCGTCGATCTCGGCACTGGTCGGCGGCGAGTATCAGACGCATTACACGCCGACCAAGGCTGGCGTGCATTCGCTGATGCAGTCCGCCGCCATCGCGCTCGGCCGCCACGGCATCCGCTGCAATTCGGTACTGCCCGGCACGATCCTCACTGACATCAACAAGGACGATCTCGCCGATCCGGCCAAGCGGGCCTATATGGAAGGGCGAATCCCGCTGGGCCGGCTCGGCCAGCCCGACGACCTTGCCGGACCGATCGTCTTCCTCGCTTCCGATCTCGCGAACTATGTGACCGGGGCGGCCTTGCTGGTCGACGGCGGCGCGTTCGTGAACCTGCAATAAGGCCGATAGCATGACCCTGCCGCTGTTCCGCATCGATCCCCGGGACGGGGTCGCCACCGCGCTCCACGATCTGGACGCCGGCACCATCGCGACGGTCGGCGATGTCGAGGTGACCTTGCCGCAGGCGATCGGGCGCGGGCACAAGGTTGCGTTGCGCGCCCTTCACACCGGCGATCCGGTGTTGAAGTTCGGCTTCCCAATCGGCATCGCCACCGCCGAGATCGCGCCGGGCGAGCATGTCCATGTCCATAATGTCGCGACCGCGCTGGCGACGAGCGACGACTATGTCTGGCGCCCGCATGTCCATCAGGCGGATATCAAGGTGCCCGCCACCGGTTTCGCCGGGTATCGCCGCGCCGACGGACGAGTCGGCACGCGCAACGAGATCTGGATCATCCCGACCGTCGGCTGTGTCGGGCGCACCGCGCAGAAGATCGCTGAGATCGCCGGGCGGCGTCATGCCGACCGCATCGACGGCGTGCTCGCGCTGGCACACCCCTTCGGCTGCTCGCAGCTCGGCGACGATCTGGACGGCACGCGCTCGATCCTCGCTGCGCTGGCCGCGCATCCCAATGCCGGCGGCGTGCTGCTGGTCGGGCTCGGCTGCGAATCCAATCAGCTCGACCGGCTGTTGAAGGAGATCGATCCCGCGCTGCACGGCAAGATCCGCAGCGTCGCCGCGCAGTTCGCCGGGGACGAGATCGAGGAAGGCCTGACGCTGGTCGATGAACTGGTCGAGGAAGCGGCGAAAGTTGCGCGGACCGAGGTGCCCCTGTCGGACCTGGTGCTCGGCGTGAAATGCGGCGGATCGGACGGTTTTTCGGGCCTGACCGCCAACCCGCTGGTCGGGCGGATGAGTGATGCGGTGACACGCGCCGGCGGCACCGCGATCCTGACCGAAATCCCCGAGATCTTCGGCGCCGAGCAATTGCTGATGGACCGCGCCGCGGACGAGCAGGTGTTCGACGGCATCGGTGCGCTGGTCAACGACTTCAAACGCTATTTCACCAAGCATGGCGAGCCGGTGTCTGAGAACCCCTCGCCCGGCAATATTGCCGGCGGCATCACCACGCTCGAGGAGAAGTCGCTCGGCGCGGTGCAGAAGGCGGGGCACGCGACCGTCACCGACGTCCGCCATTACGGCGAGCGCGTGCGCCGCACCGGGCTGACCCTGCTCGAAGCGCCCGGCAACGACGCCGTATCGTCGACGGCGCTGACCGCGGCCGGCGCGACCGTGATCCTGTTCACCACCGGACGCGGCACCCCGCTCGGTTTCCCCGCGCCGACGATCAAGATCGCCTCGAACACGCCGCTCGCCGAGCGCAAGCCCAACTGGATCGATTTCGATGCCGGCCAGGTGCTCGACAAGGGCATGGACCAGGCCGCCGACGCGCTGCTCGACACGATCCGCGCCATCGCCTCAGGCAAGCAGACCGCGTCCGAACGCAATGGCGAGCGCGAGATCGCGATCTGGAAGCGGGGCGTGACGCTTTGAGGGGTTACTGGCTGGCGGCGCTGGCGCTGCTCGCGGGCACGCCCGCCACCGCGCAGCCGATCGACCGCCTGGCGTTGGTCAAACGCCACGACGTGACGCTGACCAAGGTCGATCCGCATGCGCCGCTGATGCTGGGCAATGGCAGCATCGGCTTCACCGCCGACATCACCGGGCTGCAGACCTTCCCGGATCGCTACGCGAAGACCGCCCCGCTGCTGACCATGGCGCAATGGGCCTGGCACAGCTTCCCCAACCCGCATGGCTATACCGAAGCGAACGGGCTGGTGCAGGTGCCCGTGCCCGGGGGCAGCACGCAGCCCTATTCCTATATGCGCGATTTCGATCTGCTGAAGACCAACCCGTCTTTGGTCTGGCTGCGCGAGAACCCGCACCGCTTCTCGCTGGGCCGGGTCGCGCTGGCGCTCAAGGGCAGGGACGGCAGGCCCGCGACGTTCGAGGCCCTGTCGGCCACGCGCCAGCATCTTGATCTCTGGACCGGCGCGCTCGACAGCAGCTTCCGCTTCGATGGCCAGTCCGTCACGGTGACGACTCGCGTCCACCCCGATCGCGACATGATCATGGTCGAAATCCGCTCGCCGCTGGTCGCGAGCGGCCGGATCGGCGTGGACGTGCGCTACCCGGGGGTGTCGCGGAACCTCAATCCCGATCCGTCGGATTATCGCGACGACGCCGATCGCAGGACCACTGTGCTTGCGCGCGGCCCTGGCGCGCTCCTGCTGAGCAACCGGATCGACGACACAATCTACTATTCGGCGATCGCCGCGACCGGGGCGACCGTCTCCCAGGCCGGCCCGCACCAAGTCCATGTCGTCGCCCGGCGCGGCGACCGGCTGGTGGTGTTCGTCAGCTTCGACCGGGTCCGCAAGCCCGCGCCCCGCACCGATTATGTCGCCGCCACCGCCGCCGTCTCGAAACACTGGCGCGATTACTGGTCGAAAGGCGGCATGATCGACTTCACCGGCAGCACCGATCCGCGCGCGCCGGAGCTAGAACGCCGCATCCTGCTGTCGCAGTATCTCGCGGCGATCAACCAGGCGGGCGATGTGCCGCCGCAGGAGGAGGGGCTCTTCTCCAACAGCTGGAACGGCAAGTTCCATCTCGAGGTGCATCCCTGGCACGCCGGGCATTTCGCGCTCTGGGGCCGGCCGGCGCTGCTCGAACGCTCGATGGCCTGGTATCTCGATCGCATGCCCCAGGCTAAGGCCGAGGCCGCGCGCCATGGGGTACAGGGCGCCTGGTGGACCAAGATGTCGGGACCGGAAGGGCGCAACAGCCCGAGCCCGATCAACCCCTTCATCATGTGGCAGCAACCGCACCCGATCTACATGGCGGAGCTGCTTTACCGCGCGCATCCCGATGCCGCGACGCTCGCCCGCTATGGCGAGCTGGTCGACCAGACCGCGCGGCTGCTCGCCACCTGGCCGCGCTGGGACGAGACGGGCAAGCGTTTCGTGCTCGGCCCGCCGATTATCCCGGTGCAGGAAAATCACGATCCAATGACGACGGTGAACCCGGCGTATGAGATCGAATATTTCCGCTGGGGGCTGAAGACGGCGCAGGCCTGGCGTGAGCGGCGCGGGCTGAAGCGCGTCGCCGACTGGGACAAGGTGATCGACCTGCTCGGCCCGGTGCCGCAGCGTGACGGCCTGTATCTCCCGGTCGAGAGCGAGCCCGATTTCTGGAAGAAGGTCGCCTCCGCCGAATGCCGGCGCAATGCGATCGGGCATGATTGCCTCAACCGCGACCATCCATCCTTCCTGATGGCCTATGGCGCGATCGGCGGCGACCATGTCGATCCCGAGACGATGCGCCGCACGCTCCGCGCGGTCGAGGCGGACTGGGATCTGCGCCAGACCTGGGGTTGGGATTATCCGATGATCGCGATGACCGCGGCGCGGCTCGGCGAGCCCGACAAGGCGATCGACTGGCTGTTCCGCGATACCGCGAACAACCAATGGGGTATCAGCGGCATGACCCCGCGCGTCGGTTTTGATCCGGCGGTGAAGAACGGTCCGGACGGCCCCGGTTACACCCGCGTCGCCGACACCTATTTCCCCTCCAATGGCGGCCTGTTGCTGGTCACTGGCATGATGGCGGCGGGCTGGGACGGTTCGACCGGCGCGGCGCCGGGGTTCCCGAAGCGTGGGTGGCGCGTGCGGGCCGAAGGCATTGCGCCGCTGCCCTGACGTCCGGGACAATCTGTGTCTTGCGGGACACGCAATTCCAAACTTTGAACACGCGTCCCACAGGATCGCGAATTGCGATTGACGCCCCACTTCTCATTCTGTAATATTCAATCCCACAATATGAGAAATAATGACGTTCGAAAATGGTAGCGCTACCTTGGGGGTCAGCTTCGGGGTTCGGGACTCGGCAGAACGGCATCGCGGATCGAACGGACAAACAAGACCGGTAATCGGCGAACGGCAGGACCGCGCAAGCGGACCGGGACAAACAAGCGCTTCCCTTGGGGAGGCCGCAAGAGGGGATGGAACCTATGAAAGATACCCAGATCATCAGCCGCCGCGCGCGCTTCCTGTGCGGATCGGCGCTCGTCGCCGCCGGCCTGAGCTTTGCCTCGATCGCCTCGGCGCAAACGGCGCAGCCGGTCATCGACCAGAGCGCGGCGCCCGCCGTTCCGGCCGATGAAGCCACGGTCGGGCAGGAGCAGGAAATCACCGTCACCGGATCGCGCATCAAGCGCGCCGAGTTCGACGCCTCGACGCCGGTCAGCGTGATCAATGCCGAGGACGTCAAGCTTGCCGGCACGGTCAATATCGAGAAGCTACTGAGCGATTCGCCGCAGTTCGTCGGGTCGCAAAATGGCGGCGCCACCTCGAACACCGTTCCGGGCGGCACCGCCGACGTCAACCTTCGCGGCTTCGGCGCGACCCGCAACCTGGTGCTGGTCAACGGCCGCCGCTTCGCGATCTACGGCCCGGATCAGGTCACCGATCTCAACACTATCCCGACCTCGCTGATCGCGCGGACTGAAGTCGTCACCGGCGGGTCGTCCGCGGTCTATGGGTCGGATGCGATCACCGGTGTCGTCAACTTCATCATGCGCGACGATTTCGAAGGCGTGGAGGCCAAGGCGCAGCTGAACTATGCCGCGCCGACCAGCACGCCGACCTATACGTTCGACGTCACGCTCGGCGGCAATTTCTCCGAAGGCCGCGGCAATCTGGTCGTGTCAGGCAACTATCTGAAGCGCGGCGCGATCACTCGCGGCGAGCGCGGCGACTTCGCCTATGATTCGCTGTCCGACGGCTGCATCGTGCCCGGCACCGGCAACGCCAATCACGCCGGCACGCCTTTCGCGATCCCGGGCGGCCAGACCTGCACCTCGGCCGGTGGTCAGCTCGGCTTCATCGCCGGCGGCAGCGGCGACATTCCCAATGGCCGTTTCTCGGGCCTGCCGACCTTCGGTGCGGCCAGCCCGGCTCTTCAGGCCGCCTATACCGCGGCGGGCCTTGGCGGCCTTGGCTCGCGCGGCTTCACCTTCAACAATGAAGGCACGACGGCGCGCCCGGCGCTGACTCCGCAGGACGATTTCAATCTCGGCCCCGACAATTACCTGATCATCCCGCAGGAACGCTGGATGATCAACAGCTTCGGTCATTACGACTTCAGCGACAACATCACCGGCTATATGGAGCTGCATTACTCCAACAATCTGGTGAGCGCGCAGCTGGCGCCGAGCAATGTCGGCGTGCCGACCCTGTTCAACACCAACAATCCCTATCTGACGCCGCAGCTGCGCGAAGTGTTCCGCCAGCTCGATCTAGCCGAGACCGGTACGACGACGGTGACCAGCGGTTCCGCCTCGCGGACCACGGTCGCCGGCGACGGACTCGCCGTCGTCACCGCCGGGCGCCGCTATCTCGAAGTCGGCCGCCGTCAGGCCGATGCCCGCCGCAACACCTTCCGCGGCGCCTGGGGCTTCCGTGGCGATCTGGGCAGCGCGTCGGACAGCTTCCTGACCGACCTCTCCTACGACGTCTATTACACCTATGCCCGCACGGAGGAGACGACCCTCCTGCGCAACGCCATCTCGCGCAGCCGCCTGCAGGCGTCACTGCTCTCGGTCGGCGGCGCGGCGCCGGTCTGCAACATCTTCGGGCAGAACATCACGGCCGCCTGCGCCAGCGCCATCTCGATCAGCGCGACCAATTCGACCACAGCGGAACTGCAGGTCGCCTCCGCCAACCTCACCGGCAATCTCTTCTCGCTGCCGGCGGGTCCGGTCGGCTTCTCGACCGGCGTCGAGTGGCGCGAATCGAGCGCGAAGTTCAATCCGGATTCCTTCCTCTCCTCCGGTGACGTCGCCGGGTTCAACCCCGGCCTGCCGACCAGCGGCAAGGTGTCGGCGAAGGAAGTCTTCGGCGAAATCCGCGTACCGCTGATTCACAACACGCCGTTCATCCAGAACCTGACCGCCAATGCCGCCTTCCGCTATTCCGATTACAGCCTGAAGGGCATCGGCGGCGTCTGGACCTATCTCGGCGGGCTCGACTGGCGCGTGAACCGGGACATCGCGTTCCGCGGTCAATATCAGCGCGCGATCCGTGCGCCGAACGTCAACGAGCTGTTCGGCGGCACCAGCCGCGTCGTCGGCACGGCGACCGATCCTTGCTCGGATCGCGTGCCGGTGGCGCAGCAGACGGCGGCGGTCCGCGCGGTCTGCGTCGCGAACGGCGTGCCCGCGGCGGCGGTGTTCACCGCCGGTGTCCAGCCGAACAGCATCATCCCGGCCGATTTCGGCGGCAATCCGAATGTCGGCGAGGAGAAGTCGGATACCTTCACCGCGGGCGTCGTCCTGACCCCCAGCTTCATCAAGGGGCTCTATCTCAGCATCGATTATTTCAACATCACGCTTGATGGCGCGATCTCGCCGCTCGGCGGCGGCCTCGCCAACACGCTGAACCTTTGCTTCAACGTGATCCAGGACGCGAACAGCGAATATTGCCAGGCGATCAAGCGCGATCCGAACTCGGGCGCAATCAACGATCCCTATGTCGCGCAGATCCGCAACGCCAATACCGGCTCGCTCAAGACCTCGGGCATCGATTTCGCCGCGCGCTATCATCTCAATGTCGGCTTCGGTTTCCCGGGGCTGAGCGAGACGAGCTCGTTCGATTTCAGCACCAACTATACCTGGCTCAACGATTTCACCTCGACTCCGGTTGCGGCCTTCCCGAACATCCAGAACCATTGCGCCGGCGCGTTCGGCACCACCTGCGGCCAGCCGCTGCCGACCTGGCGGGGCTCGTCGCGGGTGACTTGGAACCTGGACAAGCTGAGCCTCAGCGTCCGGCATCGCTATATCGGTTCGGTCACGACCGACCGCTACCTGCTGCCGTTGCGCTCGGGTGCCGCCAACGCACCGGCACTGAGCAGCTTCGCCTATCCGAAGCTGGGGGCGCAGAATTATTTCGACGTCTCGTTCAACCTCGATGTGCTGAAGAACCTGACCTTCTTCGGCGGCGCGAACAATGTGTTCGGCAAGCAGCCTCCCGTCTCGACCCAGGGCCCCGGCGCGAATACCTTCGCCGCGACCTATGACGTGATCGGCACCGAGCTCTTCATCGGCGCGACGGTGAAGTTCTGATAGGGCGGGGCAGCCGCCCCGGCGGCTGCCCTTTTCCGTCCCCACCATGAGGAAGCTCGATGACGCTCGATCGCCGTTCGATGATCCTGGGCGGCTCGGCCGCCCTGACCGCGGCGGCTGGCGCCAGCCCCGCGCTCGCCGCTGAACGCCAGGGCGCGCTGCCCCTCGCCGGGACGAGCGGCTGGGTCGATGTCCGCCAGTTCGGCGCGAAGGGTGACGGCACGACGATCGATTCGATCGCGATCAACAAGGCGATCGATTTCGCCGCGGCGCGCGGCGGGGGCACGGTGTTTTTCCCGGCCGGCACCTACGCCTGTTTCACCATCCGCCTGAAGAGCCGGATCACGCTCCATCTCGATCAGGGCGCGACGATCCTCGCCGCGCCCGCGCCGACGACCGGCAGCGGCGGCTATGACCATGCCGAGCCGATCGGCGATCACGGCGCCTATCAGGATTTCGGTCATGGCCATTGGCGCAACAGCCTGATCTGGGGCGAGGGTCTGCACGATATCGCCATCACCGGATCGGGCTTGATCTGGGGCAAGGGCCTTGGCCGCGGCGACGGCAAGGACAAGTATCTCAGCGACCCCAACGGCCCCGGCACCGGCAACAAGGCGATCGCGCTGAAGCTGTGCCGCAACGTGCTGCTGCGCGATTTCCAGATACTCGAGGGCGGCTGGTTCGCGCTGCTCGCGACCGGTGTCGACAATCTGACGATCGACAATCTGCTGGTCGACACCAACCGCGACGGTTTCGATATCGATTGCTGCCGCGGCGTGCGCATCACCAACTGCACGATCAACTCGCCCTGGGACGATGCGATCTGCCCCAAGAGCAGCTTCGCGCTCGGCTATCGCCGCGATACCGAGGATCTGATGATCGCCAATTGCCTGGTCACGGGCAATTACGTGATCGGCTCGGTAATCGACGGCACCTGGAAGAAGATGCCGGCGTCCTTCGCCAATACGGTGCATGGCCGGATCAAGTTCGGCACTGAATCGAATGGCGGTTTCAAAAAGATCACCATCAGCAATTGCGTGTTCGACGACAGCCAGGGCCTCGCGCTGGAAACCGTCGACGGCGCCAATTTCGAGGATGTGACGGTCACCAACGTCACGATGCGCGGCAGCTTTAGCTCGCCGATCTTCATGCGGCTGGGCCGGCGCATGCGCGGGCCCAAGGGTACGCCGATCGGCACGCTCAAGCGGGTGCTGATCAGCAATATCGTCAGCTCGGGCGCGGGCTGGCTGCCTTCGATCCTGGCCGGCATTCCCGGCCATCCGATCGAGGACGTGAAGATCAGCGACGTCTTCCTCCACCAGATTGGGGGGGCGCCCGAGGCAATGGCAGCGCTGCGCCCGCCGCTCAACGAGCTCGCTTATCCCGAACCCAACATGTTCGGCGATGTGCCCGCGACCGGATTCTTCATCCGCGACGTGCGCAATATCGAGATGAGCAATGTCGAGATTGCGGTCGAGAAATCTGATCCCCGCGCGGCCTTCTATCTCAACGATGTGACGGAGGCGGATTTCTTCCGCCTGCGCGTGCCCAGGGGGGAGAGCTTCGTGCTCGACCGGGTCACCAATTTCCGCAGCTTCGGCAGCCGCTGGCTGAAGGACCGGACCGTCGACGGGCTTGTTTCCGACCGGTTCTGAGAAGCTTGCGGGCGCGGCGCCATATCCCTTGATGGCGCCACGCCCGCTCACGCGGCTCAGGCCGCAACGGCCTCACGATAGCGCGGCGCAACCTCGCGGTTGGAAAGCTTGCCGTCCATCGCCAGACGCGCAGCCTCATAGGCGTCCCACTGGCCGTCATCGGTAAGCGGCGGAATGGTGATCGTCTCGCCGCGATCGAAGCCGAGCAGCGAGGCATCGACCAAGTCGCCCGCTTCCATCACCCATTCGACCGGGAAGCTGTCGACGTCCTTGCCGGAGCGCTCCCAGATCTCGGTGCGCGTCGCGCCGGGCAGCACCGCCTGGACGCGCACGCCCTGCGGCTCGAGCTGCTTGGCCAGCGACTTGCTGAGGTTCAGCACATAGGCCTTGGAGCCGCTATAGACGCCGTCGAACATCTCCGGGAGCAGCGCCAGCACTGAGGCAATGTTGATGATCCCACCGCTCTTGCGCGCGGCGAAGGCCTTGCCGGCGGCACCGGCGAGCAGGGTCGGCGCGGTGATGTTGAGCGCGATCAGCTTCTCGACCTGGGCGACCTCGCTGTCGAGCAGGCCGCCATTGAGCGACATGCCGGCATTGTTGACCAGCAGCGTGATCGCGGCGTCGGAGGTCAGGCGATCCTCGACCTTCGCCACATCGGCGCGGTCGGTCAGGTCGGCGGGCAGCACGTCGATCGAACGGCCGGTCTCGGCGGCCAGCTTGGCGGCCAGCGTCTCCATCCGCCCGGCGTCGCGCGCGACGAGGATCAGGTCGTAGCCGCGGCGGGCGAGGCGGTCGGCATAGACCGCGCCAAGGCCAGTCGATGCGCCGGTGATGAGGGCAGTGCCCAAGGTCGAAGTCGTCATGGTGTGTCTCCTTGCTCCGCCGGCGCCTGAAAGAGGGGTAGTGCCGGTGACTTGCATAATGATAGGAACGTGACTATCATTGTGCAATGGACACCGAAAAATATTCGAACGGACCCTGCCCGGTCGCTCGTGGCCTCTGCCATGTCGGCGATGCGTGGAGCATGCTGATCCTGCGCGACGCTGGCGGCGGCGCGACGCGTTTCGACCAGTTCCAGAAGAATCTGGGTATCGCGCCGAACATCCTGACGCGCCGCCTGAGCGCGCTGGTCGAAGGCGGACTGCTCGAGCGCCATCGCTACAGCCAACATCCGCCGCGCGACGAATATCTGCTGACCGATACCGGCCGCGATTTCCTCCCCGTGCTGTTCGCCTTCGGCGCCTGGGGCGCGCGCCACTTTGGCGACGCACCCGTCTCGCACCTGGTCGAAAAGGGCAGCGGTGCGTCGGTCGAGGCGGTCGTGGTCGATCGCGCGACCGGCACGCCACTGTCCGATCTCGACCTTCGCCTGGTGCAGCCCGGCGCCTGACGCCGGGCTGGCCAGGTCGTCTGCGATCCGCCATGAATCGGCGGGATGACGATCGAGTCCCTCATCGCCGACTATGGTTTCGCCGCGATCTTCCTCGGCGCGGGGATCGAGGGAGAAACCTGCGTGGTCGCCGGCGGGGTGCTGGCGCACCGTCATTTGCTGCCCTTATGGGCAGTGTGGTTTGCCGCTGCGTCCGGGTCGTTCGTCGCCGACCAGCTGTTCTTCGCCTCGGGCCGCTATTTCCGCGATCATCCGCGCGTCAGGCGCCTGGCCGCGAAGCCCGGCTTCGCCAAGGCGCTGGTCACCCTGGAACGGCATCCCGTGCTGTTCGTGATGGGCTTCCGCTTTCTCTACGGCCTGCGCACCATCAGCCCGATCGCGATCGGCACCTCGCATCTCCGCACGCGCACCTTCCTGCCGCTCAACGCGCTCGCCGCGGCGATCTGGGCGGCCCTGTTCACTGGCATCGGCTATGGTTTCGGCCATGGGATCGAGCGGCTGTTCGGCGATGCCCTGTCCGCCGGGCGCTTGCTGCCCATGCTGGCGGCCGGCCTCGTCCTGATCTTCGTCCTGTCGAAAACCGTGCAATGGCTGCACCACCGCTATGCCGACCGGTGCGAGCGTATTGCCGCCGCCGGGCGTGAGTCCCGCGCCTAGCTGATCAGCATGCCCGCCAGCGCGGCGCTCATCAGGTTCGCCAGGCTACCCGCGACCAGCGCGCGGATGCCGAGCTTGGCGATCATCGAGCGCTGGTTGGGGGCGAGGCTGCCGGCGGAGGCCATCTGAATCGCGATCGAGCTGAAATTGGCGAAACCGCACAGCGCGAAGGTCACGATCGCCGTGCTGCGGGGCGACAATGTCTTGATCTGGCTGAGATCGGCAAAGGCGACAAACTCGTTGAGCACGACCTTGGTGCCGAGCAGACCGCCCGCGGTGCCCGCCTCGCTCCACGGAATGCTGAGCAGGAAGGCGACCGGCGACAGGATCGTACCGAGAATCGCCTGGAAGCTCAGAGTCGGATAGCCGAACCAGCTGCCGACCTCGCCGAGCAATCCGTTGGCGAGCGCGACCAGCGAAACGAAGGCCAGCACCATCGCCGCGACCGCGACCGCGATCTTCACGCCGGTCTGCGCCCCCATCGCGGCGGCCATGATGATGTTGGCGGCTCGTTCCTCCTCGATCGCGGCCTCGGCGACGCGGATCACCTGCGCCTCGATATCGTCACCGAGCGGCAGTTCGTCTTCGACGACATGGGGATCGTCGGGCATGATGATCTTGGCCATCAGCAGGCCGCCCGGCGCGGACATGAAGGAGGCGGCGAGCAGATAGGGGAGGGACGCGGGCCCGAGCAACGCGGCATAGGCGGCCAGGATCGTGCCCGCGACGCCGGCCATGCCGACCGTCATTACCGCGAACAGCTGCTGCGGCGTAAGCGACGCGAGATAGGGTCGGATCACCAGCGGGGCTTCGCTCTGGCCGACGAAGATGTTGGCGGCGGCGCAGAGCGATTCGACCTTGGAGACGCCCGTCATCCATTCGATCGCGCCGCCGATCCAGCGCACGATCACCTGCATGATGCCGAGATGATAGAGGACGGAGACCAAAGCGGCGAAGAAGATCACGACCGGCAGCGCCGAGATGGCGAACGACGTGCCGAAGCGCGGATCGGTGGCGAGCGGGCCGAAGATGACCTTGGTACCCTCTCCGGCATAGCCGAGCATCGCCGCGACGCCGTGCGACAGGCCCAGGATGGCGGCCTTGCCGGCGGGCACATAGAGCACCAGCACGGCGACGCCGGCCTGTAGCGCGAAGGCCGCGCCGACGACGCGCAGCCGGATCGCGCGCCGGTTGGTCGACAGCAGGAAGGCCAGGGCCAGGATGACGGCGATGCCGATGATACCGATCGGAAAACTGTTCATGAAGGGCGCCCGCCTGCGAATAAGACAACGCAGTCCCGGGGGGACGGCGCGGGAACCCACCATACAGGCCGGACGCGATTGGGCTAGTGGCGGTTTGACGTGCGCGTAAAAGGCGGTAGCGTCCCGGCGATGACTCAGACCCCTCCCGCGATCCCGCGTTCGCTCTTCGTCTATTCGATCTTCTATGGCGGCATGGTCTGCATCGCGGGCGTGCTCGGGGTCAAACAGGTTCAGCTCGGTCCGCTCGCGGTCGAGGCCGGGATCTTCGGCTTCCTGTTGCTGGTCGTAATGGGCAGCGCGGTGACCGAACTGCACGGCCGCAAGGCGGGCGACATGCTGGTCCGCTTCGGCTTCGTGCCGCTGATCGTCTCGGCGGCGCTGATTCAGGTCGTGCTGGCGTTGCCGACCGATCCGGGCATGTACCCGCCGGCGATCGAGGCCTTTCCGATCGTGGTGGGGCAAAGCGCGCGGATGATGATCGCGGGGCTGATCTCCTACGGCATCTCGCAGACGCTCAACATCTTCATCTTCTCGAAGCTGCGGGAGGGCACCGGCAAGCTGCTCTGGCTCCGCGGCATGATCGCCAGCATCGTCAGCCAGGTGGTCGATACCGTGCTGTTCATCTCGATATCCTTCTACGGCGAACGCCCGATCCTCGGCCTGATGGGCGGCCAGATGCTCGCCAAGGTCGTGCTGTCGATCGTGCTGGTGCCGTTCCTGATCACCTTCTTCGTCTGGCTCGGCCGCCGCCTGGACGCAGCGCGCTCTTAAACCCCTCCCGTAGGGGAGGGGACGCACGGCGAAGCCGGCGAGGGGAGGGCTCGGTCGGAACGGCCGGCTTTGGTCCCATGGCCCGTTCCGACCGAGCCCTCTCCTTCTCGCTGCTGCTCAGCTTGCCTCTCCCCGAAGGGAGAGGGGTAGTAGCTTTCACCAAGCTGACGTTCCGGTTATGGGGCCCGCATGACCGATCACTCCCCCGATCCCGCCCTGCTCGCCAAGGCCGAAACGCTCGTCGAGGCGCTGCCCTATATGCAGCGCTATGCCGGCGCGACCTTCGTCGTGAAATATGGCGGCCACGCCATGGGCGATCCCGAGGCGGCGCGCGATTTCGCCGAGGATGTGGTGCTGATGAAGGCGGTCGGGATCAACCCGGTGGTCGTCCATGGCGGCGGGCCGCAGATCGGCGCGATGCTGAAGCGGCTGGGCGTCGAATCGCGCTTCGTCGACGGGCTTCGCGTCACCGATGCGGAGACTGCGCGGATCGCCGAGATGGTCCTGGCCGGATCGATCAACAAGGAAATCGTCGGCTGGATCGGCCAGGCCGGCGGCCGCGCGGTCGGCATCTCCGGCAAGGATGGCGGTTTCGTCACCGCCGAGAAGGTCGGCCGCAACACCCCCGACCGGCTGCAGGGCATCGAGCGCCATGTCGATCTCGGATTCGTCGGCGAACCGGTCGGCGTCGACCGGCGGATCATCGACACCCTGTCGACCGCCGGCATCATCCCGGTGGTCGCGCCGATCGCGCAAGGGGCGGACGGCCAGACCTATAATATCAATGCCGATACCATGGCCGGCGCGATCGCCTCGGCACTGGGCGCGCAGCGCCTGTTCATGCTGACGGACGTGGTCGGCGTGCTCGACAAGTCGGGCGAGCTGATGACGGACCTGAATCCCGACGCCATCGCTGCGCTGCGTGCCGACGGCACGATCAGCGGGGGCATGATTCCGAAGCTCGAGACCTGCGTCGCCGCGGTCGAGGGCGGGGTCGACGCCGCGGTCATCCTCGACGGCCGGGTGCCGCATGCGATGCTGCTGGAAATCTTCACCCGGCGCGGTGCGGGCACGCTGGTTCGGCGCTGAACGGCCTGTTCGAAACGACCGCGTTTCGCTAGGCTTGGCTTCCACTCGACCCGGAGACCCGCCTTGGCCCTTTTGCTCGTCCTTCTTCAGATCGTTCAGGTGCTTCTCAACGTCGCCACCTGGATCATCCTGATCCAGGCGATCCTGTCCTGGCTGATCGCCTTCAACGTGATCAACACCCATAACGACACGGTCCGTCAAATCTGGGAAGCGCTGCGGAAAATCACCGAGCCCTTCTATCGCCCGATCCGGCGGATTCTGCCCGATTTCGGTGCGCTGGACCTGTCGCCGCTCGTGGTCCTGCTCATCCTCTACATCCTGTCCAACATCATCGTGCCGGCCATCTATGCCCAACTCGTCGCGGCGCCGGTCGTCTGAACCATGCCCGCCTGGGCGCTCCGGCCGGACGGCATCGCGATTGCGGTTCGTGTCACGCCCAGGTCCTCCCGCGACATTCTCGCGGCTGGAACCGACGATCATTTCGCGGCGCGGCTGAACGCGCCGCCGGTCGAGGGCGCGGCCAATGCGGCGCTGGTCGCCCTTGTCGCCAGGGCGTTCGGCGTGCCGAAACGCGACGTCAGCCTGGTCGCCGGAGAGACTGCGCGGCTGAAGCGGCTTGCCATCGCGGGCGAGCCTGCGCTGCTGGCGAAAATCGCCGCCAGTCTTTATGAGGCGGCGCCATGAGCGCTGACATCATCGACGGAAAAGCCTTTGCCCTGGCCCTGCGCGGTCGCATCGCCGAGCAGGTGACGGCGTTTGTCGCCGCCGCCGGCCGCCCGCCCGGGCTCGCGGTGGTGCTGGTCGGCGACGATCCGGCCTCCGCCGTCTATGTCCGCTCTAAGGGCCGGGCGGTGAAGGACGCCGGCATGGCGGGTTTCGAATATCGCCTACCCGCCGATGTCCCGCAGGACGAACTGGTCGCGCTGGTCGACCGGCTCAATGCCGATGCGAATGTCGACGGTATCCTCGTCCAGCTGCCCTTGCCGGCGCATATCGACGAGCGGGTCGTCACCACCCGGATCGACCCGGACAAGGATGTCGACGGATTCCACCCGGTCAATGCCGGCCGGCTCGCGACCGGCCTTTACGGCTTCGTGCCCTGCACTCCGCTCGGTTGCATCATGCTGCTCAAGGACCGGCTGGGCGATCTCGGCGGGCTCGACGCGGTGGTGATCGGCCGCTCCAACATCGTCGGCAAGCCGATGGCGCAGCTCCTCCTCAAGGAAAGCTGCACCGTCACCATCGCGCATTCCAGGACGAAGGACCTGTCGAGCGTGGTGCGCCGCGCCGATATCGTCGTGGCGGCGGTCGGCCGGCCCGAGATGATCCGCGGCGAATGGATCAAGCCCGGCGCGACCGTGATCGATGTCGGCATCAACCGGACCGAGGATGGGCTGGTCGGCGATGTCGATTTCGCCGGTGCCGCCAGCGTCGCCGGCGCGATCACCCCGGTGCCCGGCGGGGTCGGGCCGATGACGATCGCGGTGCTGCTGCGTAACACGCTGGTCTCGGCGCATCGCCGCATGAAGGTGCCCTACGACAAGGACGCGCTGTGATCGTCCTGCTCCTCGCCGCGGCGGTGCCGCAGACCGCGGCGCAGGCCGAGCGCGCCTTTGCCAACGCCGCCCAGGCCGAGGGGCAATGGACCGCGTTCCGCCGCTACGCGACCGAGGATGCGGTGATGTTTGCGCCCCAGCCGGTGAAGACGCAGGACTTTCTCAGGGACCGCAAGGATCCGCCGGCCGCGTTGATGTGGTGGGCGGCTGACAGCTATGTCTCGTGCGACGGCGCGCTGGCGGTCAATACCGGCCCGTGGATCAGGCCGAAGGGCGACGCGTTCGGCTATTTTTCGACCGTCTGGCAGCGTCAGGCCGATGGCGGCTGGAAATGGACGATGGACGGCGGCGATGGCCTCGCCAAACCGCGCCCCGCCGGCGACGCGCCGAAGATTCGCCGCGGCTCGTGCAAGGGCAGCCCTTCCACCGTCGCCGCGGTGCGCTACCGCGACGGTGAGACCGCCGAGGGCCAGTCGGAAGACCGCACGCTCGCCTGGCGCTGGCACGTCGCCCCGGATGGCGCGCGCAGCTTCGACGTCTGGCTGTGGGACGGGCGCGTCATGAAACCGGTCATGACCGACCGGATCGCGGCGCAGTGAGCACGTCAGGCCTGATCGCGCTCTACGTCTCCTCGCTGATCACCTTCTTCGTGGTGATCGATCCGCCGGGCTGCGCGCCGATCTATGCCGGCCTGACCAAGGGCGCGTCGCCGGCGCATCGCCGCGCCATGGCGGTCCGCTCGGTTCTGGTCGCCTCGGCGATCCTGTTCGTCTTCGCGCTGTTCGGCGAGGATCTGCTGCGCGCGCTCGGCATCAGCCTGGCGAGCTTCCGCATCGCGGGCGGCATCATGCTGTTCCTGATCGCGCTCGAGATGGTGTTCGAGAAACGCACGCAGCGGCGCGAGGACCGAGCGGCGAAGGTCGCCGAGACGCCCGAGGTCGAGGACGTCTCAATCTTCCCCATGGCCATGCCGATGATCGCCGGCCCCGGCTCGATCGCCTCGGTCATGCTGCTGATGAGCCGCAATGACGGGATCGAGCGCACCCTCGTCGTGCTCGCCGCGCTGGCGACGATCCTGGCGCTGACCTTGCTCGCCCTGCTCGCGGCGGGGCCGATCATGCGCGTGCTCGGCGTCAAGATCGAGGCGGTGATCACTCGGCTGCTCGGCGTGCTCCTCGCGGCGCTCGCCGTGCAGTTCGTGATCGACGGGGTACGGATCAGCCT
Source organism: Sphingomonas sp. BL-S-30 (assembly GCF_055521475.1). Classification (NCBI taxonomy): domain Bacteria; kingdom Pseudomonadati; phylum Pseudomonadota; class Alphaproteobacteria; order Sphingomonadales; family Sphingomonadaceae; genus Sphingomonas; species Sphingomonas sp. BL-S-30. The sequence goes on from NZ_CM145481.1 coordinate 4,844,392, forward strand.
GTTGTAGAACCGCTTCGCTCAGGCGGTTGTACCCTTCACCGTTCGTTTCGAGCGCAGTCGAGAAACCTGGCATGCGATACCGCCAGCCAATGTGTCTCGACGTCGCTCGACACGAACCGAAATGGGGCTAGTCGGGGCGTTCAGCCCCATCCTCATAATGGATCCGGAACAGGCGCAGCGGCGATTTCTTCGGCAGCGGCAGCTGCTCGAGCCAGGCGGGCACCTTGTTATGCGCCAGCTGGTCGTAGAAGCCGCCCGGCGCGCGCGAGCGATAGATCGTCGATTCCGCCATGTTGGGGCAGATCAGCAGCAAGCTGGCGCCGTGCCGCTTCGCGATCGCGCGGAAATTCTCCGGCGTGCCCTTGAAGGCGTGCTGCACGTCGAGGATCGCGTCGCCATTGCGGTGATAAGGGCCGGCGATCGCGCTGTGGTGCGTGATGGTGATCAGCCGCGGACCGAGATCGACAAAGGTGAAGATCGTCTGCGCCGGCAGCTTGTCGAGCGGGGCGAGCGCCGGGATGGTCGGGCAGCGGCCGCTGGCATTGTTGACGATCTGCACCCGCGCGCTTGGTGGATCGATCCTGAAATATTTGATGACGAGGCCGGAAAACAGGCCGGACACCGCCAGCAGCCCGGTGACGGTGCCAAGTACACGCACCAGGACGGAGCGATGGCCCAGGCACCAGGGCAGGATGATCCAGGCAAGCGCGGTCGCGCCCGGCACTGCCAGCAGCTGCGCGGCCGGCCCGGCGCGCGCCTGCCACAACAGCATCAGCGCGGCAAAGCTGCAGAACAGCAGCACCGGCATCCAGCCGTTGAACCGGGGCGTGCCGCGCGCGCGCCAGGTGGCGATGCAGGCGCCGATGATGCCGATCACCGGCAAGGTCACGATCGGGAAGGCGGTGCGGAAAGCGTGCTTGTAGATCGGCCGGGCCTCGCGGACATTGTCCAGCCAGTTGCGGGCAAGCTCAGGCGAGACCTGTTCGGGCCGCCCCAGGCATTGCGGGAAGACCAGGGCGAAGCCGATGGCGATGATCAGGCCCGCCACCACGGCGAGCGACAGCCGGGCCATGCGCTGTTCGGGGTTGATCCGGCCAAGCACGAACAGCAACGCCCCCGCCGCGACCATCACGCTGAGCCAGACCGGCGTGAGCGCATCGCAGCGCAGCACTTCGTTTGCGTAGGAGCCGAACAGCGCATAGCCGAGCGCGGAGCCGCCGCCGAGCGTCAGCGCATAGACCGTCATGCGCTGCACGTCGCCGCGGTCCTGGATCCAGCGCAGCGCGATGATCGCCCCGGCCATCGCCGCATAGGGCAGCAGCTCGAGCCCGATGGTCAGCGAGACCGCGCTGGCGACACCCACCATCGCCCCGCCGCGCGCGCCCATGCGGTCGGCAAGGCCGGCGACGGTCAGGCTCAGCATGGCGAGCTGCCAGCCATGGTGATCGATCCGGTCGGGCATGAACATCAGGATGGTCGAGGTGCAACCCGCCACCAGGAATACCAGCGCGAGCGGCCAGGAAATCCCGCCGACCAGCCGGCGCACGGTGGCGGCGATGCCGATCATCGCGATCGACAGTGGCAGGATCGGCGCGATGCCGCAGGCCAGCTTTTCCGCCTCCGCCACGCCGACGAACGGCTTGAACAGCAGGATCAGCGCGGCGATCGGCAGGTCGACGATCCGGCTCCAGTGAATGTCGAACCCGCCCGGCGGATTGAGCTTGTACTGGCGCAGATCGTACCAGCCCTGGCCATTCATCAGCGCGCGCACCTGGGCGAGCCGCATATTGTCGTCGGTGTCGCCCAGCGACAGCCAGTGGATCGCGTTCCACCGGTCGATCATGAACCAGATGCCGACCGCCAGCCAGGCGATCAGGGTCAGCCGCAGCCAATATCTGTCCAGCTCGCGGACAAGAGGACGATCGGTCGTGTTTTGCAAAGGGCTTCCCTCGGTCACGTTCGCGCTCTAGTGCGGCGCGCGTAAAGGGCAAGGTACGCGTGACGGCGATTATCAGACAGATCGAGACCTGGCGGACGAGCGGCATGCTCGGCCAGCTCATTCGCTTCGGCATTGCCGGGGGCATTTCGACCGTCATCTATTCGGCGGTCTATCTGCCGCTGACGCATTGGGTATTCCCCGCGCGACAGGCGGTCTATGCGGTCCCCTTCGCTTTCGCCGTCGCGGTGACGGCGGGTTTCTTCCTGCATAGCGCCTGGAGCTTCAAGGGGCACGGCACGCGCGATTCGAGCGGGCGCCAGCATGCGAAGTTCGTCGCGGTGCAGGGTTTCGGCCTGGTGCTGAACGCGCTGCTCACTTGGCTGATCACTGGCCTGCTGCATCAACCGGTCTGGGTGCCGCTGATCCCCGTGGTCTTCGTGATTCCGCTCGCGACCTTTGCGCTCAATCGCTGGTGGGTGTTCGGCTGATATGGACAGAATCGTCTATGACCGCATGGCGGCGCACGATTCCACGCATTGGTGGTACCGGGCGCGCCGCGACATCCTGGCCGAGTATCTGGCGCGCGAGGGCCATCTGCCTGCCAATGCCCGCATCCTGGAGATCGGTTGCGGCACCGGCCACAATTTGCCGATGCTCGCCGCCTTCGGCCGCATCGACGCGATCGAGATCGATCCCGCCGCGCGCGAGATCGCGAGCGCCCGGCTCGGCCGCGAGGTCGGCGCGGCGCCGCTCCCGGCGCTGACCGGCGTGGAGCGCGGCGCCTATGACCTGATCGCGGTGCTCGACGTGGTCGAGCATATCGAGGACGATGTCGGCGCGCTGAAGGCCATGGCCGAATGTCTGAAGCCGGGCGGCAAGATCCTGATCACGGTGCCGGCGCATCAATGGATGTGGAGCGCGCACGACGTGGTGAACCATCATCATCGCCGCTATTCCAAGGCGGGGCTGGTCAGGGTCATCCGCGCGGCGGGGCTCGAGCCCCGCAAGCTCGGCTATTTCAACTCGCTGCTCTTCCCGCTCGCCGCAGCGGCACGGCTGGCCGGCCGGCTGACCGGCAAGGATGACAGCGACGATTCGCCGCCGCCAAAGATCGTCAACACCCTGTTCGAAAAGATCTTCCGCTTCGAACGCCACCTCGTCGGCCGCGTGCCGCTGTCACCGGGCGTCTCGATCATCACCCTGGCGTCGCCGGCGAAATAGGCGCTCCGGCGACCATCCCCTGATCGTCACCCCGGACTTGTTCCGGGGTCCGTCGCTCCGCACACGCAACGACTGCGGCGCTTGCGGAACGATGGATGCCGGAACAAGTCCGGCATGACGAAGAAGTGTTTTGGTCTGACCGTGTCGATCCGGCCTTACTCGCCCTTCGGCGGGCCCTCGGCGACATCGGGTCGCCCGGCTGGCGCAGCCACCTCCGCCCGGTACCCGAGCGTCGCCCGCCCCTGCACCGGGCCGGCGATGTCGGCGACCAGATACAATGGCCGCCGCTTCGATTCGACATAGAGCCGGCCGAGATATTCGCCGATCATGCCAAGCACGAACATCTGCACCGCGCCGAGCAGCACCACCACCAGCATGGTCGAGGTCCAGCCCTGCACGGCGCTGCCGGTGAAGAAACCGATCGCGATATAGACGAACAGCAGCAGCGAGGCGCCGGTCAGCGCCAGCCCGACATGGCTCGCGAAGCGCAACGGGGCCGTCGAGAAGCCGGTCACCGCGTCGAGCGCGAAGCGGACCATCTTGCCGAGCGGATATTTGGTTTCGCCGGCATGGCGCTCGGCCCGGTCATAGACGAACGGGATCTGGCGGAAGCCGATCCACGCGACCATGCCGCGGATGAACCGCGCCTGTTCGGGCAGCGACAGGAAGGCGTCGAGCGCCCGCCGGCTCATCAGCCGGAAATCGCCGGTGTCGAGCGGGATCGGCGTGTCGGTGATGCGGTCGAGCATGCGGTAGAAGATCGCGGCGGTCGCTTTCTTGAAGATGCTCTCGCCCTCGCGCTTGCGGCGCACGGCATAGACCACGTCGGCCTGTTGCTCCGTCATCGCCTTGCGCATGTCGGTGAGCAGCTCGGGCGGATCTTGCAGGTCGGCGTCGATGATCAGGATCTGCTCGCCGGCGCAGAGATCGAGGCCGGCGGTCAGCGCGAGCTGATGGCCATGGTTGCGCGACAGGTTGATCGCGACGAGGCGCGGATCGGCGGCGGCGATCCGCTGCATCACCTGCCAGCTTTCATCGCGCGAACCGTCATTGACGAACAGGATCTCGAAATTCTCGCCCACGGCCGCGCGCGCGGCGGCGGAAACGCGGGCGTGCAGGGCGTCGAGACAGGCTGCCTCGTTATAGCAGGGGACGACGACGGAAAGAGCGGGACGATGCATGGGCGCGCTGTTTAACGGCAAGTCATCCCCCCGTCATCGGAAGATTGCGCTGGATCAAGCGGGAGCCGGATCGCCGCCCTTCCGGAATGGGGAAGGGGGAGCATTGCCCGGCCCGTCGCGCATGTCGGCTTCCATGTGGGCGAGGATGCGGACGGCTCCGCCTATCGCATCTTCGGGGCAATCAGTTCGGCGGGGTGTCGCTCGCCTGGGTCAGGAGCGACAGGCTCTTGACGGCGCGCTGGCCGCGACGGTGGCGCCGCGCCCATTCCGGAAAAACTGATCGCCACGCTCGACGAACCGCTGTCCTGGAACGAGGCCTGAGGATCAGCCTCCGGGGCGCCATATCCCTTGCACGGGCCGTGGGATGATCACACTGTGCTCGGGCCCATGAGCATGCGGCTGCGGTCGGGAAACATGCGATAAATCTTGGCCGTCGAACTGGGGATCATGATGTCTCGATCGGATGAAGGCGCGCCCGGCGCGACGCAACCCGGGGGCTTTGCGCCGGCACCGGTTTCGACGCGCTTGTTGTCGGGAAGCGTGGCGGTGCGCAGCTATGGGGACGATTGGGTCGGCGACGACAGCGATATCCTCCTGCCCGGTCGCGTGCATGCCTTTACCGATATCGACATGACGGCCTGGGCCGCCATCTTCCTCGACGCCGTCGACGGGTTGTTCGCGCCGGGCATGCGCGCGGCGATCGTCGCGCTCGATCCCGATCGCGCGGCCTCGCTCGCCGGGCACAAGCAACAGCTCGCCGACATCCTCGCATCGACTCTGCTCCCCGTCCTTGTCGTCCCCGGTCAGGTGCCCGCGATGGAAGAGGCGCGCGCGCTCTTCCGCCAGGCCCTGCTCGACCGTCTCGGCACTGCCTATGCCCCGCATGGAAACGGCGCCCCATTGCCGTTCGGGCCGCGACCGCCCTCGATCCGCGCCATGGGCGCCGTCACCGCGCCGGCGCCGGTGTCGATCGCGGCGGCACTTTTATGGGACTGCGTGGTCACGATCGAAACCTCGCAGGCCGCCCAGGACGAGATGCTACTGTCTCTCATCATGAATGATCCGTCTCCGGTCGATCCGGCGACGGGGCCGGCTATCGGGGCGATAATGCCCCGGGCGGCCGCGGCCACGACCCTGTTCGACGCGCTGGCCCGGACAATCGTCGAGTGGCCGCAGATCGCACCGCAGCTCGCGGCGGCATTGGCGGGCGGCAGCGCGACCGTGGCGCGCGCCGCGCTGGAACGATGGGACGCGCTGATCGGCGATGTAGTTTCGACATGGCCGGACTGGCGCGCGCGGGACTTGCCGATCGAGCGCGCGGATGTCGACACGGCATCCGCTGGCGCGGCCATCTGGCGCTACGCCGTCGATTTCCGGACGCTGCCGGACCTTCGCGTCACGCGCTTTCCCGGCGACGACGGGATGCCGCCATGGCCGGCGATCACCGGCTTCGTCGCGCCGGCCGGGCCCGGCCAGGCCTGCGACAGCTATCGGGCCTTAGCCGCTCATCCTGCGGGCGGACCGCTGACCTTCACCTGGGCCATGCCGCCCATGATCCAGGCGCGAAAGGTCGATGTCGCGGCTCAAGCGCGGCGCAACGCCAATCTGGCGCCGCCCGACTCGCCCGACGGCACCCTGGTCGATCCGGCGTTCATCCACACGACGCCGCTGGTGAAAGGGCTGGAACCCCTGGTTCCGTTGGCCGATCTGCCATCGCATCCTTTCCGGATCGGAGCGGGGGCGGCGACGCTGTCGGAGGCGATGGGCGATCTGTTCGCGTCCTTGCTGCCCGAGCCGGTGCCGACGGGCCCCGCGCTTCGCGATATCCATATCGACATCGAAGCGTCCTGGCGGGTCTCGCTGGGCATCGGCGACAGTCAGGCGGACGTCGGCGTTCCGATATGCCTGGCGGACGCCGTCCTCGCATTGTCCCCGGACGTGTCGGAAGGCTCAGTCCCGGTCGACGCATTCCGCCGGAAAGTGACCGACGCGCTGCTTGACTGGCATGCCGCCACCCCGCCGCAGGACGATCCGGCCGTCCTCCGCTTCGCCGTCACGCTGGCGCTGCCAGGCGAGGAGCGCCGCATACCGCTGGTTCGTCTCGGCCAGCTCGATGTCGCTGTTCCGGTCGCACCGACAGACTGGTGGCGATGAGGGGCCTGACGGCACGCTGCTCCGATCCCCACCGCTTTCGCGACTGCTGGTCGTTACGTCCTGGCGTAATTCAAGACATTAAAATATAACATAAATATCTGGACTTGATCGTCCAAGCGCGCGTCGCCGATCGTCAGACCCGCTCCACCATGTTCACCGCGTCGGCCGCGCGCAGCGCTGCGATCAGCCGGGTCAGGTGATGCAGGTCGTGCACCTCCACATCGATCGTGTTGGTGTGGAATCCGGTGTCGCGATTGTCGAGCCGCATGTTGACGATATTGGCCTTTTGCGCGCCGATGATCGTCGCGATCACGCCCAGCGCGCCGGGCTCGTTCTTCACCTCGACCGAGATGCGCGCGGTCGCGCCCTCGGTCTTGTCGCCCCAGGCGATATCGACCCAGTCGGCATCGTCGCTGTCGGCGAGCCGCGGGCAGTTGATCACATGAATCTCGATGCCCTCGTTCGGGCGGCGCAGCCCGACGATCCGGTCGCCCGGCACCGGGTGGCAGCATTCGGCCAGGTCGAACGCGACGCCCGGGGTCAGTCCCTTGATCGAGATCGCGCTGGTCTGGATCGGCGTCGCCCGTGCTGTCGCGGTGCCGCCGGAGCCGGGCATCAGCGCCTCCATCACTTCGGGGTCGGTGATGCGGCGGCGTGCGATCGCCTCCAGCAGCGCGGCTTCGTCGGGCAGCTTCAACCGCTTCAGCGCCGCGCCGATCGCCCCTGCCGCCAGCGGCGCGGGCAGGTGCGACAGGATCTCGTCATAGATTTTGCGGCCGAGCGCCTGAGTCTCCTCGCGCTCCTTGTACCGCAAATGGCGACGGATCGCGGCGCGGGCCTTGCCGGTGATGGCGAAGCTCAGCCAGTTGGCCTGGGGCTCCTGCGCCTTGGAGCGCAGGATCTGCACCTGGTCGCCATTCTCGATGCTGGTCTTGAGCGGCACCACGCGCCCGTTGATCTTCGCGCCGACCGCCTGGTCGCCCAGATCGGTATGCACGGCATAGGCGAAGTCGATCGGCGTCGCGCCCTTGGGCAGCTGGTGCAGCTCGCCCTTGGGGGTGAAGGCGAAGATCCGGTCCTGGTACATCGCCATGCGCGTATGCTCGAGCAGCTCTTCCGGGCTCTCGGCATTGTCGAGAATCTCGACCAGGTCGCGGATCCAGCTCACCTGAGTCTCGGGGCGTACCTTGTCCTGTTTGTACGCCCAGTGCGCGGCGAGGCCGAGCTCGGCCTCCTCATGCATCTCCTCGGTGCGGATCTGCACTTCGACCCGGGTATTGTCGGCATGGATCACGCTGGTGTGGAGCGAGCGATAGCCATTGCGCTTGGGGGTCGAGATATAGTCCTTGAACCGCCCCGGCACCATCGGCCAGCGGCGATGGATCACGCCCAGCGCCTGGTAACAGGCCTCCTCGGTCGGCACGATTGCGCGGAACGCCATGATGTCGGAAAGCTGCTCGAAGCTGATGTGCCGCTCGGCCATCTTCTTCCAGATCGAATAGGGGTGTTTCTCGCGGCCCGAGACGTCGGCGTCGATGCCGTGGCGGGACAGCAGCAGTTTCAGCCCCGATCCGATCTTGGCGATCCGGTCACCGCCGCCTTCCTTGAGCCGGGTCAGCCTTTTGGTGATCGATTCATAGGCTTCCGGCTCGAGCTCCTTGAAGGCGAGCGTCTGCATCTCCTTCATGAACTCGTACATGCCGATCCGCTCGGCGAGCGGGGCGTAGATGTCCATCGTCTCGCGCGCGATGCGGCGGCGCTTGTCGGGGTTGGGGATGTAGTGGAGCGTCCGCATATTGTGCAGCCGGTCGGCTAGCTTGACCAGCAGCACGCGGATATCGTCCGACATGGCGAGCAGGAATTTGCGCAGATTCTCCGCGGCGCGCTCATTCTCGGTCTGCGCCTCGATCTTCGACAGCTTGGTGACACCGTCGACCAGCCGCGCGACCGCGGGGCCGAACAGCCGTTCGATCTCCTCGATCGTCGCGACGGTATCTTCGACCGTGTCGTGCAGGATCGCGGTCGCGATCGTCTCGTCGTCGAGATGCAGCTCGGTCAGGATGCCGGCCACCTCGATCGGATGGCTGAAATAGGGGTCGCCCGAGGCGCGCTTCTGCGTGCCGTGCGCGTTGACCGAGAAGACATAGGCGCGATTCAGCAGCGCCTCGTCGGCTTGCGGGTCATAGTCGAGGACCCGGTCTACAAGTTCATATTGGCGCAGCACGCCTTAAGATGGGGCCGCGAACTGTTGCTTTGCAACAAAAAGCTGGCCGCGGCAGTACGATTGCCGCGGCCGAGGGGATATCACTTCGCGCGGGCGTTGCACTTGGCGAGCGCCTCGGCGTCGAACGCCTGGCCGCCGGCGGTGAACTCGCTCAGCGCGCCGGCGCGCTGCACGATCATCTGGCAGACGATGTTGTCGCGCGCGCTGGTCTTGTTCGCGGTGAAATTGGTGTCGCGCCATTTCCACATCACATTGTTGGTAATGAAGCTGGTCTTGGCCGGCTGCGCGACCGGGGTCGCGGTGTAATAGCCGCCCGGGCCCTGCGCGATGCCGACGGTCGGCGACAGCGCCATGACGGAACCGGCGAGCGCGGCAGCGATTGAAAGAATGCGGGTCATTGTTAGTCCTCCTTGAATCCAGTTGCGAATCACTACCTACTGCATTAGGTAGTAAGTTGCAACTGAAAACTTATATGTCATTTCCATGACGAGCGATTTGGGTTAGGCTCCATGGGTCGAGAGGAACGAGATGGGCGGTAAAATCCGTGAAGTACTGAGCGTTTGCAGCCTGCCTGCCGCGCTCGAGGCCATGGGCGAACGCTGGAGCTTCATGATCCTGCGCGCCGCCTTCAACGGCCTCCATCATTTCGAGGAGTTCCAGTCGGAACTCGGCATCGCGCGCAACATCCTCGCCAACCGGCTCGCCCGGCTGGTCGAGCATGGCATCCTGACGCGCGAGGCGATGCCCGAGGATCGACGCAAGATCGAATATCGCCTGACCGAGAAGGGCGCGGCGCTGCTGCCGACGATGATCGCGCTCCGGCAATGGGGCGAACGCTGGGAGACCGGCATGCCCGCCACCCCGGTGCTGGTCGACGCGCGCGACATGCGCCCGATCGGCCCGATCGAGGTGCGCGCCTGGGACGGGCGGGTGCTGACCAAGCAGGACCTGCTCTGGGCACTCGCCGAGGATGTCGTGCACGAACCCGAGATGCGCGCGGCGGAATAGGGGGCGGGGACTTAAACCACCCGTTCGCCCCGAGCTTGTCGAAGGGCTGCACTTCTTCGTTTCAGAGAAAGGGCAGGGCTTCGACAAGCTCAGCCCGAACGGAACATGTTCCTACTCCTGCCGCAACCCTTCCAGGAACGCCCGGATTGGGGCGCCGATCGCGACCGGTTTGCCGGTCGGCAGGTGCACATTGACGACGACCATGTCGATCACCGTGTGCAGATCGCCCGTCACCGCATGGCACAGCTCGAACCGCTGAGTCATGCTCGACGTGCCGATCCGCTCGATCCGTACGAAGGCGTCGAGTGAATCGCCGAACACGAACGGCTTCAGATAATCGATCTCGGTGCGGCGGACATGGAATTCGGTCTCGGTCCAGGCGGCCCCCAGCGTGTCGCTGATCCCGGTCCAGTCCCAGAATTCGGTTGCCGCGACATCGGCATATTCCAGATAGCGCGAGTTGAAGACCACTTTCTGCCCGTCGATCTCGGCATAGCGGACCTTGAGGCGGGTGGAGAAGGCGAAGCCGGGGCGAGTCATGCGGCGGCGATGGCCCGCGCCGGCCCCGCCGTCAATCCGATCGCCCCCGGCCCCGCTCCCCCGCCCTGCTCGCCGGCGGTCAGCCGGTGCGCGCCGGCGTGTTCACGCCCATGCTCTGGAGATAGCGCTTCACGTTGCGCGCCGCCTGGCGCAGCCGCTGCTCATTCTCCACCATCGCGATGCGCACATAGCCTTCGCCATTCTCGCCGTACCCGACGCCCGGCGCGACCGCGACCTTGGCATGGGTGAGCAGCTGCTTGGAGAATTCCAGGCTGCCGAGATGCGCCAGTGCCGGCGGCAGCGGCGCCCAGGCGAACATCGAGGCGCGGGGCGCCGGAATGTCCCAGCCGGCGCGGCCGAAGCTCTCGATCAGCACGTCGCGGCGGCGCTGATAGAGCTGGCGATTCTGCTCGACGATATCCTGCGGCCCGTTGATCGCGGCCACCGCGGCGGCCTGGATCGGGGTGAAGGCGCCGTAATCGAGATAGGATTTCACCCGCGTCAGCGCCGAGATGAGCTGCGGATTGCCCACCGCGAAGCCGATCCGCCAGCCGGCCATGGAATAGGTCTTGGACAGCGAGGTGAACTCGACCGCGACGTCCTTCGCGCCCGGCACCTGCAGGATCGAGGGTGTCGGCTTGCCGTCATAATAGAGCTCGGAATAAGCGAGGTCGGACAGTACCCAGAGCTTGTGCTCCTTCGCGAACGCCACGACCCGCTCGTAGAACGCCAGGTCGACCACTTCGGCGGTCGGGTTGGACGGATAGCCCATCACCAACACGCTCGGACGCGGCACGGTAAAGGCCATGGCCCGCTCCAGCGCCTCGAAATACTGCTCGTCGGGCGTGGTCGGCACGCTGCGGATCGTGGCACCTGCGATGATGAAGCCGAAGGTGTGGATCGGATAGCTCGGGTTCGGCGCGAGCACGACGTCGCCCGGCGCGGTGATCGCCTGGGCGAGATTGGCCAGGCCCTCCTTGGAGCCGAGCGTGACCACCACTTCGGTATCGGGATTGAGCTCGACGCCGAAACGCCGCTGGTAATAGCCGGCCTGGGCCTTGCGCAGCCCGGGGATGCCCTTCGACGCCGAATAGCCATGCGCATCGGGCTTGCGCGCCACTTCGCACAATTTGTCGATGACGTGCGGCGGCGGTGGCAGGTCCGGATTGCCCATGCCCAGGTCGATGATGTCCTCGCCTGCCGCGCGCGCTTCCGCCCGCATCGCATTCACTTCGGCGATGACATAGGGGGGCAGGCGCTTGATGCGGTAGAAATCGTCGGACATGGCTCACTTCCGGTTGGAGGAGCGACGACCCTTAGTTTATTTGCGCCCGCTCGGGAATGACGGACATCGCCTCGTGCGTTAGGGTGGTCGAAATTCGCCACCCGAGGAAACCATGGCCGAATCCGACGCCCCCGACCTGCCCAGCCTCGCGGAACTCCAGCACTGGACCTGGGTGATGGGCCGCGCGCAGCAGATGATGCTGGAAAGCGGCCTCTCGACCGCCGCGGCCGAGCAGCGCGATCTCGGTGTGCCGGTCATTCCCGGCCTCAACGATCCCGCGACGATCGCGCGCGCGGAAGCCTTCTGGACGGACAGCCTCACGCTCTGGCAGCGCTTCCTCGATCCCCAGGCGCCGCCCGCCGATGACGGCAGGCATGCCCGCGACAAACGCTTCGCCGCCCCGCAATGGCGCGACAATCCGCTGTTCGACTGGATCCGCCAGAGCTATTTTCTGATCTCCGATCACATGCTCGCCAATGTCGATGCGCTGGCGGGGGTGGACGATCGCCAGAAGGAGCAGCTCCGCTTCGCCGCCAGGGGTTTTCTCGAGGCGATGAGCCCGAGCAATTTCCCCGTCACCAACCCGGTGGTGCTGGAAAAGACGATCGAGACGGGCGGCGAGAATCTGCTCAAGGGCTTGCAGAACATGCTGGCCGACATCGCCAAGGGCCAGCTCACCCACACCGATCCCAACGCGTTCGAGCTTGGCCGCAACCTCGCGACCACCCCGGGCAAGGTGGTCAGGCGCACCCCGCTCTACGAACTGATTCAATATTCCCCGACGACGGAGACGGTGCTGGCCGCGCCGCTGGTCATCTTCCCGCCCTGGATCAACCGCTTCTACATCCTCGATCTCACGCCGGAGAAGAGCTTCATCCGCTGGGCGGTCGACCAGGGCATCACCGTCTTCATGGTCTCCTGGAAATCCGCCGATGCCAGCATGAGCGACGTGGTGTTGGACGATTATGTCGCGGCGCAGATCGACGCGATCGATTCGGTGCGCGAGGGGCTCGGGGTCGATGCGGTCCACGCCATCGGCTATTGCGTCGCCGGCACGACGCTCGCCGCAACGCTTGCGGTGCTCGCCGCGCGGGAACAGGCGGACAAGGTGAAAAGCGCGACCTTCTTCACCGCCCAGGTCGATTTCTCTCGCGCCGGCGAACTGCTCAACTTCGTCGACGACGAACAGCTCAAGACCATCGCCACGCTCTCGCCCGAGGGTTTCCTCGACGGCCGCTATCTCGCGCTGACCTTCAACCTGCTGCGCGGGCGCGACCTGATCTGGAATTACGTCACCAACAATTACCTGCTCGGCCAGGATTATACGCCGTTCGATCTGCTCCACTGGAACGGCGACACCACCAACCTGCCTGCCAAGTGGCATATGAGCTATCTGACCGATCTCTACCGCGACAATCTGCTGGTGAAGCCGGGCATGCTGTCCGCCGGCGGCACGCCGATCGATCTGACCCGGGTGAAGACGCCCGCCTATATCCAGGCCGGCCGTGACGATCATATCGCCCCGGCCGAAAGCGTGTGGAACATCACGCACATCTTCACCGGCCCGGTGAAGTTCGTGCTGGCCGGGTCGGGGCATATCGCGGGGGTGGTGAACCCGCCGGCGCTCGGCAAATATCAATATTGGCTCAATCCGAAGCCCGCCGAAACGCTCGCCGAGTTCGTTGCGGGCGCGACCGAGACCAAGGGCAGCTGGTGGCCCGACTGGCTCGGCTGGCTGCACCAGCAGGACGACTCGACCGTACCGGTCAGCGGCGCGCGCAAGCCGGGCGAAGGCCCCCTAACGGTGATCGAGGACGCGCCCGGCAGCTATGTGAGGGCGCGCTAAGTCTTTCGAATCGTTACGCTACACCTGTAGCATGACGCTTATGTTGCGGTGCAACAAAAAGCCTTGCGGAACGCGCAGCATGCGCTATATTGCAGTGCAACAAGTAACGTGAGGGAGGCCTTTATGGCCAGCAAGGGTCCCAAGCCCGGAAGTCCGGCCAAGGCGGCAGCGCCAAAGCCGAGGGCAACAGCCCCAAAGGCGGCAGCAGCGACGAAGACTGTCGCTAAGCCCGCCACCAAGCCCGTCGCTCCGGCCGCCGTGAAGGCAGTCGCCGCGCCGGTACTTGTCGCGGCCCAGCCGGTTCCGCCGGTCGCCGCCAAGATCGAGCTGCCCGCGCCCGTCGCCGCCGTTGAACCGGCGGTCGAACGGGTGATCGAAAAAGCAGCCGACACCGCAGTGAAGACTATCGAACCCATCACGCCCGTCGTCGAAACGCCGGTCGCCCTGATCCAGAAGGAAGTGAAGACCATGGAAGCCAATCTGAAGAATGCCGCCGAAAAGGCGCAGACCCTGTTCGCTGAAGCAAACGAGCGCGCCAAGGCCGCCGTCGAGAAGGGCACCAAGCTGTTCGAGGAAGCCAATGAGTTCTCGAAGGGCAACATCGAAGCAATCGTCGAGTCCGGCAAGATTGCCGCCAAGGGCCTTGAGACCTTCGGCCAGGACGCTGCCGATTACAGCCGCAAGCAGTTCGAAGGCGCCACCGCCGCGCTGAAGAGCCTGTCGACGATCAAGTCGCCGACCGACTTCTTCAAGCTGCAGAGCGACTATGTCCGCTCGTCGTTCGACTCGATCGTCGCCCAGACCTCGAAGAACACCGAAGCGATGCTGAAGCTCGCCGGCGAGGTCGCTCAGCCGATCTCGAACCGCGTCGCGCTCGCCGCCGAGAAGGCGAAGATCGCCGCGTAATGCCGCGCACGATCGTCGAATAGGAAAAGGGCGGTCCTTCGGGGCCGCCCTTTTTCGTTTATTGGTGCCGTGCGTCGGCAAGGGCAGCGCCAGCGCGTCGAAAGACGCCACAAACGAGGTTGATCGTTCGCACCCTCTTGCCCTTGGGCCGCGGCATGCCATATTTTCGCTTCTCATGATCAACCAGCTTAGCATCACGGCCATGGCCGAGCGCCGCGACGGCGAAGGGGGCGATGACGACGGCACTGGCCTCGGCATCGCCACCCGCACCCGCACGCGGACCAAGCAGCCGACTCCGTACCGGGTACTGCTGCTCAACGACGATTACACCCCGATGGAATTCGTCGTGCTGGTGCTCCAGCGCTTCTTCCGCATGGACATGGAGGCTGCGACGCGAGTGATGCTCCACGTTCACCAGAAGGGCGTCGGGGTGTGCGGCGTGTTCAGCTACGAAGTGGCGGAAACCAAGGTCGCCCAGGTCATCGAATTCGCCCGGCAGAACCAGCACCCCCTGCAATGCACCCTGGAAAAAGCGTGATCTCTTAATTCCTCCCCCAGGAACTGGGGAGGGGGACCATTCGCATCTTCTGCGAATGGTGGAGGGGGCTTGGAGCGCGGCAACGTGGCCGCGCTCCAAGCCCCCTCCACCACTTCGTGGTCCCCCTCCCCCGCTTCGCGAGGGAGGAATAAAATTCACCGCGCCGCCGGCAACCACGCCAGATCCAGCCCGGCATAGCGATCCACGAAATTCGCCGCCCGCTGCAACGACCTTTCGTCGGTCAGCGTCACCCGGCCGCCCTCGCGGGCGATGATGCCTTCCTCCTCCAGCTGCCGCAGCATGCGATTGACGTGCACCGCGGTCAGCCCGGTCGCGTCGCCAATCTCCTCCTGGGTCAGGCCCAGGGTGAAACTGGTGTTGGTCGCCTTGTCGAGCATGCGCATCCGGTTGCGCATCTCGAGCAGGATCCCCGCCACCCGCGCCTTGGCCGATGTCCGGCCCAGCGCCGCCAGCCGGTCGGTCAGCGCCGCCCGCTCGATCTGGTTATAGACCATGATCAGCGCAGCGAGCCGGGGATGGTCGCTGATCAGCTTGCTCATCGCGGTGCGCTCGAACGGACAGACCACGGCATCGGTCAGCGCGGTGATCGTCTCCGGCGCTTCGCTGTACACCAGCGACGAGACCCCCATCATGTCACCGGGGAACAGGAAACGCAGGATCTGGCGGCTGCCGTCGTCGAGCAGCACGGAGCTCATCATCGTGCCCTTGCGCAGGATGAACAGCTCGCTGCAGCGATCATTCTCGCGCTGCAAGGTCGCGCCGCGGCGCAGGCTGCGCTCGCGGTCCTCCAGCTGCTCCAGTGCGCGGTGCTCGCCAGGAGTCAGTGCGACCATGTCGCTCAATCGTTCAGCGAAACAACTACCCGGCACGCCAACATTCCCCCCAACGCTGACAAGCCAGAGCATTGCAGGAGAATCAGTGCATTAAAGTCGATCAAGCGCTGTCACCGCGACGCAACATGTAACACTTACGCAAGGCGCCACTTGCGTGGGCACGCGCAGGCGATAGAAGCCGCCAATGGACCGTATCCTCATCCGCGGCGGCAACCGGCTTTCGGGCCGCCTCCCCATCTCCGGCGCCAAGAACGCGGCGCTCACCCTCATGCCCTGTGCGCTCCTCACCGAGGAGCCGGTGACGCTGAGGAACCTGCCGCGCCTCGCCGATGTCGACAGCTTCGGGCATCTCCTCAACCAGCTCGGCTGCTCGACCCAGATCGAGGGCGCGCGGCCCGAGGATTTCGGCCGGGTGATGACGATCCGCGCCGGCAAGCTGACCGCGACCGAGGCGCCCTATGACATCGTGCGCAAGATGCGCGCCTCGATCCTGGTGCTCGGCCCGCTGATCGGCCGCGCCGGCGAGGCGACCGTGTCGCTGCCGGGCGGCTGCGCCATCGGCAATCGCCCGATCGACCTTCATTTGAAGGCGATGGAAGCGCTGGGCGCCGAGATCGAACTGGCCGCGGGTTATGTGAAGGCAACTGCGCCGGGCGGTCGGCTGCCCGGCGGCCGGGTGACCTTCCCGATCGTGTCGGTCGGCGCGACCGAGAATGCGGTGATGGCGGCGGCGACCGCGAAGGGCGGCTCGATCATCGAGAATGCCGCGCGCGAGCCGGAGATCGTCGATCTCTGCAACATGCTCGTCGCGATGGGCGCGTCGATTTCGGGCATCGGCACCGAGACGCTCGAGATCGAAGGCCGCGACCGGCTGCACGGCGCGACCTATGCGGTGATGCCGGACCGGATCGAGGCGGGCAGCTATGCCTGTGCCGCCGCGATCACCGGCGGTGCGCTGGAACTGGTCGGCGTCGCGATGGACGATATGCGCGCGACCGTCGCCGCGCTGGTCGAGGCGGGCGTCACGGTCGAGGAACGCGGCAACAGCCTGTTCGTCGAGGCGACCGGCCGGCTCGGCCCGCTCACATTGTCGACCGCGCCCTTTCCCGGTTTCGCCACCGACATGCAGGCGCAGTTCATGGCGATGCTCGCCTTGGCCGACGGCGCCAGCGTGCTGACCGAGACGATCTTCGAGAACCGCTATATGCACGTGCCGGAACTCGCGCGCATGGGCGCCGACATCCAGGTGCGCGGCCGCACTGCGGTGGTGCGCGGCGTCGAGAAGCTGCTCGGCGCGCCGGTGATGGCGACCGACCTGCGCGCCTCGATGAGCCTGATCCTCGCCGGCCTCGCCGCCGAGGGCGAGACTCAGGTCCAGCGCGTCTATCACCTCGATCGCGGATACGAGCGGCTCGAAGAGAAACTGAGCGCGGTGGGTGCCGATATCGAGCGCGTCAGCGACGGCTGAGACTTTCTACCCGCCTCATCCCCACGCCGTTCGTGCCGAGTAGGGACCGAGTAGGCAAAGCCGTATCGAGGGCCCGTATCGAGGTATCGGTGAGGCGCGGCACGCTTGTCCCTCGATATGCCATCTCGACAAGCTCGATGGCTACTCGGGACGAACGGCGGGTTTATCGCTCTCCCTAAACCTCGTCCCACCAACCGTCGCGCTTGGGCGTCCACCACGGCGCGGCCGCCACGATACGCTCGCCATAATCGGGCCAGTCGGGGCAGACCAACGGCAAACCCGTGCCCTCGATCAGTCGCACGATCCCCTCGCGATCGATTCCCTCGGGCACCCCGCCCGCCTCCCGGCAGGCAAGCCGCCACAATTCCATCTCCTGTCCCCAGAAATAGAGGCTCGCCGCGCCGATATTCTCCTGCATGCGGCGGACATCGGCCCATTTCCGCGGCTCGACGACCTTCGCCCAGATATCCGCCTGCACGCTGTCGACCGGCGCGTCCGGCCGCCAATCCAGCGCATCGGCCTGCACGATGCGCAGCTTCCCGCGCGCCTCGTCCGGCAATTGAGCGAAGATCCCCAGCGCCTCGATCAGCGCGATCACCTGCGGGTCGCGCTCCACCACCGTCACCCGGTCGACCGCCGGATTGAGCGCGACATTGGCCGCGCACCAGCCCATGCCCAGCCCCAGCACCACGGTGTGGCCGCGTGCCGCGGCGATGCCGATCTCCTGGCTCTCGACCTCCATCGGCACGATCGACATCCAGCTCACCTCGCCCTGCTCGACCGGCCCGGTCAGGATCACAGTGCCCATCATGCGATAGACCTGGCCCCAATAACCCCGCGCGGAAGGCATCGCGATGATCCGCACTGACCAGGGACCCCAGACGCCCTGGGCATAATGCGGGAACCAGAGGTCGCTGGTGAAGTCGCCGAGCAACGGACGAGGGTCGATGCCCGGCTGTTCGGCTGATGTCATGCTGCTCCCCCGCGTCGTCGCCGAACGCTGGCCGCCTTTCCGGCGAAGTTCAAGGGCAGGCCTTCAGAGCCAAATCTTCCTCGCCAGCTGCGGGCCGGCTGCTATCGTGCGGCTTCGGCCAGGCATCCGGGGGACAGGAATGACCGAGCGCAAGATTCAGATCGTGATCGTCGGGGGCGGGGCCGGCGGGCTCGAGCTCGCCCGGCGGCTCGGCGCGAAATATGGCCGCAAGCGCCACGACATCATCCTGGTCGAGCGCAACCGCACCCATATCTGGAAACCGCTGCTGCATGAAGTCGCGGCCGGGTCGCTCGACGCCAATCTCGACGAGGTCGGCTATCGCAGCCATTGCTATCGCTGGGGCTATCGCTTCTTCCTCGGCACGCTCGAAAGCATCGACCGGGACAGGCGCGAGCTCTGGGTCGCGCCCCTGCTCGACGACGACGGCAGCGAACTGATCGGCCGCCACGCGATCCGCTATGATTATCTGGTGCTGGCGGTGGGGTCGGTCACCAATGATTTCGGCACCCCGGGGGTGCGCGAGCATTGCATGGTGCTCGACGATCGCGCTCAGGCCGATCGCTTCCGCAACCGGCTGCTCAACCATTGCCTGCGCGTGTCCCGCGCGATGAGCCTCGATCCGGCCTCGGACGAGCATGTCCGCATTGCCGTGGTCGGCGGCGGCGCGACCGGCGTCGAGCTGACCGCCGAATTGTTCAACTCAGCCGCAGCGCTGCGTTTCTACGGGCTGGAGACGTTCGATGAAAAAAGGCTCGAAGTGACCTTGATCGAGGCCGGGCCGCGCATCCTGCCCGCGCTTCCCGAGAAGCTCGCGGCGGCGGCGCAGGCCGAGCTGGAGATGCTCGGCGTGCGTGTGCTGACCGATACGCGCGTGACCGAGGCGACCGACGAGGCGATCGTCACCGCGAGTGGTGAGCGCATCGTCAGCGAGCTGCGCGTCTGGGCCGCCGGGGTCAAGGGCGCTGCGACGCTCGATCATATCGGCGGGCTGGAGACCAACCGGAACAACCAGCTGCTGGTCAAGCCGACGCTGCAGACCACGCTCGACGACCGCATCTTCGCGCTGGGCGATTGCTGCTCCTGCCTCGATCCCGCGACCGGCCGCCCGGTCCCGCCGCGCGCCCAGGCGGCGCACCAGATGGCGACCGCCGTGTTCCACAATCTCGTGCGGCTGATGAACGACCGGCCATTGAAGCCGTTCGAATATCACGATCATGGCTCGCTGGTGTCGATCAGCCGCTTCTCGACCGTCGGCAGCTTGATGGGCAATCTCGTCGGCGGGCGCATGGCGATCGAAGGGCGGCTGGCGCGCTTCGTCTATGTCTCGCTCTACCGCATGCACCTGATCGCGATCCATGGCTGGCTGCGCGGCATCGGGCTGATCGTGATCGGCCGGGTGAACACGATCATCCGGCCGAGGCTGAAGCTGCACTGAGTCGGGACGCCTGCCCCACCACTGCCGTCACCCCGGACTTGTTCCGGGGTCCATCGTCCCGCAAACGCAACCACTGCGGCGCTTGCGGAGCCATGGATGCCGGAACAAGTCCGGCATGACGAAAATAGGGGCGGCCGACTCTTAGATCGAATCCAGCGCCTGCCGGAAATCCGCAATCAGATCGTCCGCATCCTCGACCCCGATCGAAATCCGCACCAGATTGTCCGTAATCCCCAGCGCCTGTTTGCGCGCGTCGGGCACCGACAGATGCGTCATCGCCGCCGGATGGCTCGCCAGCGTCTCGGTGCCGCCCAGGCTCACCGCCAGCTTGGCGATCTTCAGCGCGTCGAGGAACGCGAAGGCCTCCTTCTCGCCGCCCTTCACGATCAGCGAGAAGGTCGATCCGGCGCCGGTGCAGTGGCGGCGATAGATATCGGCCTGGCGCTCCATGCCGGGCGTGTCCTCCAGGAAACCGAGATAGCCGACCCGCTCGACCTTGGGGTGGCTGCGCAGGAATTCGCACACCTTCACCGCATTCTCGCCCGCGCGGCTCATGCGCAGTTCCAGCGTCTCCAGGCTGCGCATCAGCATCCACGCCGTATGCGGGTCGCAGATCGTGCCGATCGTGTTGCGCATCAGCCTTATGGTGTTGATATGCTCCTTCGAGCCGAGCACGCCGCCCGCGACCAGGTCGCTGTGCCCGCCGGCATATTTGGTCAGCGAATAGACGACGATGTCGGCGCCATGCTCCAGCGGCTTGAGCCAGAGCGGGCCGAGGAAGGTGTTGTCGATCGCGATCGGCGGTTTTTCCGCGGCGTTCTTGAAGATCGCGTCGCGGCTCGCGGCGACCGCCTGGATGTCGACCAGCGCGTTGGTCGGGTTGGCCGGGCTTTCGAGATAGATCAAAGCGACGCGGCCGGTTGCCGCCTTGCTCAGCACCGCGTCGATCTCCTCGCGGGTCGCGCCCGCCGGGAAGTCGAGCCAATGGACGCCGAAGCGGCCGAGGATGCGCGCGATCAAGGTCTCGGTCGCGGCATAGAGCGGGCCCGAATGGACGATCGTGTCGCCCGGGCGGACCATCGACAGGAACAGGGTGGCGATCGCCGACATGCCCGAGGAGAAGGCAAGCGCGTCCTCGGCATCTTCCCAGATGCCCAGCCGGTCTTCGAGGATCTCCTGGTTCGGCCCGTTGAAGCGCGAATAGACCAGCCCCTCGGCGCCGCCGGGGCGCTTGCCGGTCACGCCTTCGAAATGCCGCTTGCCCGCGGCGGCATTGGGGAAGACGAAGGTCGAGGTCAGGAAGATCGGCGGCTTGAGCGATCCTTCCGACAGCATCGGGTCATAGCCATGGCCCATCATCAGCGTGGACGGCTTCAGCTTGCGGTCGCCGATCTTCTCCACCGAAGGCTTGGGCTTGGTGCGGGGCGCGACGCCGGTCAGGTCGGCTTCGTCTTCGTTCTTGATCGCCATGGATGCGTCCTGGGTAAGAGAGTGCGCCGTCCGACGCGAATAGTCGCATTTGATACTTTCCTGCTCGGCAGGCAAGGCGACGTCATTAGCCCGTCGTTGCGGTAACGGATCGATACGGCGCTCGTTCCGTCGCCGTCTGGGAATGTCGCCGATTCAAGAGACGCGGCGATCGCGGCATCAGGGGCCGGAGGGTGGCTTCAGCGTCCTCCTGCTCTTTTTACATCGTGAGGCATGTTGGACGGTTTCCGCCGTCGATCAGCGGAAAATTATGGCCGGAACAGCGGAAAGGCACGCATTTTTTCCGCTGTTACGCGTAACAGAGAAAACGGTCCGCAACGCACTGAACTATCGGGGGAAAAGGGCCCCGAAAATCCAACATAACAGCGGAAGAAAAAAGCTGTCGAAAAACAGCCTGGCTGTTGGACGAAGGGCGAAGGTCAGCCGGCGATGCCGATGATCGAGATCTGCCGGCCATAACCCGGCTCGCCGCGATGAGTCGCGCGGCGGAAGCTGAAGAAACGGTCCGCATCGCCATAGGTGTCGAGACCGAGCATCTCGATGCGGGTGAGCCCGGCCCTGGCGAGGCGGTGCGCGACATAGGCTTCGAGGTCGAACTGGTGATGGCCGGGCTTGCCGGGCGCGAAGAAGCGCTCATTGGACGGGTCGTCGCTCTCGAAGCGCCGGGCGAACGCATCGTCGACCTCATAGCTCGACCGGGCGATGCACGGGCCGACCGCGGCGGCGATGTGCTCGCGCCGCGCGCCGATCTTTTCCATCGCCGCGATCGTCGCGTCGGTCACGCCGCCGATCGCGCCCTTCCACCCGGCATGCGCCGCGCCGACCACGCCGGCCTCGCGGTCGGCCAGCAGCACCGGCGCGCAGTCCGCGGTCAGGATGCCCAGCGCCAGGCCCGGCCGTTCAGTCACCAGCGCGTCGCCCGACGGGCGGTCGTCGAACGCGGTCAGCGCGCGGACGACATCGGCGGAATGAGTCTGGTACAGCGTCAGCAGCCGGACGCCCGGCAACACGGCCTCGCTCGCGCGCCGGCGATTCTCCGCCACGATCTCGGCATCGTCGTCCGATCCGATGCCGACATTGAGCCCGGCATACAGCCCGGTCGAGACGCCGCCACGCCGCCCGAGAAAGCCATGCGCGACGCCGTCGAGCGTCTTGGCTCGGATGACCTCGACGCTCATAGCGAGCGCCGCCAGATCCGGTCGTCATGGACCTGCGGCCCGGTGACGAAATCGCAGCGCCCGACCTCGGCAAAGCCGTGCCGCGCATAGAATCTCTTGGCGCGCTGGTTGTGGTCGAACACCGCGAGGTAGATTTCCGGCGCGCCGCGCGACCGCGCCGTGTCGATCAGCCACTCGGTCAGCGCATCGGCCACGCCCCGGCCCTTGCAGGCTTCGACGACATAGAGCTGGCGCAATTCCATCGCGTCCGGATGTGCTGCCTCGAACGGCAGGGTCATCGCCGAGAGCTTGATATAGCCCGCCGGTACGCCGTCGAGATAGGCGGCGCGCCAGTCGATCGCGGGGTCGCCGAGATCGCGCTGCATCTGGCCGGCGGGGCCATAGGCCTGCTCGAGATAGATGGCGAGCGGCTCGGGATCGATCACGCCCTTGAAGCTGTCGACGAACGCCTGGCGCGCCATCGCCGACAGCACCGGGCCGTCCGCTTCGCCGGGGGTGCGATAGCTGATCGTCACAGCACCAGCCGCATGATGCGGTCGTCGTCGATCGTCTCGCCGACCCGGAAGGCGTAGCGGCCGATCTCCTGGAAACCGTAGCGCTCGTAGAAACGCCGGGCGCGGTGATTGTCGACATAGACGCTGAGGATGATCTCCTTCGCGCCGTGATCGCGTGAATGCTGGAGCGCCCAGTCCATCAGCTCGGGCGCGACGCCCTGGCCCTGCCAGGGGCCGAGCACATAGAATTGATAGAGCTCGATCGCGTCGGGCCGCCATTCGCCGGGAAAGGTCACCGGCCCCATCTTGGCGAAGCCGATGATCTCCCCGTCCTCCAGCGCCAGCCGCACGGTGAAGTCGGGATCGGACAATTGCGAGGGCAGGCCATTCGCCCCGAAAGCATCGTCGAGGAACGCCGCGAGATCCGACTGGCGATAGAGATTGCCGAAGGTCTCGGTGAAGGACCGTCGCGCCATGGCGGACAGCGCCGGGCCGTCGATCGTCCGGGCATCGCGGTAGGTGATCATGCGAAGGCCGCCGGAATCGGCCATCCGGGGCCGGTGACCGCCAGCGCCTTGAACAGGCTGCCCATCGCGACGGTCAGCCGCGCGCGATCGGCCGCAATCGACTCGGCGCGGTCGGGCGAGGCCTTGGCGAGCGCGGCGGCGCGTGCGTCCACGCCGAGCGCGGTCAGCAGCGTGCCCTGGCCGATCGGGCCATAGGCTGTCACGCCCTCCAGCTGGGCAGCGGCGGCAAGCGTCGCGAAATCGACATGGGCGGTCAGGTCCTGCTCTCCCGGGGCATCGAACGGATTGGCGAAACGGTGGCCGCGCACCGCCTGGAGCGTGTCGCCGATCGCGGGCCCCTCATAGCCATAATCGATCGCCAGCATAGCGCCGCCCTGCCGCGCGATCGTCGAGGCCAGCGCGCGCATCACCGCGACGCTGGCGGGCGAGGTCTCGATCACGGAGCCCGGCGGCGCATCGCGCAAGGCATCGGGGATGATCTCGGCCGGCACCGGCTTGCCGGCGATCGGCAGGAACAGCACGTCCTGGCAGGCGACGAAGCGCTCGTGCCAGACCTCCAGCGCGCGGACGAGCTGGCGGATCGGCAGCGCATCGAAGAACTCGTTGGCGATGACGATCAGCGGCCGGTCGCCGGGCAGGGTGGAGACGTCGTCATGCCAGCTTGCCGCGGGCAACCGCTCCGCCTGCGCCGCGCGGAGCGTCGGACTGGTCTCCACGAAATGCACCGCCGGGGTGAGCCCGGCCCTGGCCATGGCGCGAAGCGCATCGCTGGCGAGCGTGCCACGTCCCGGACCGAGCTCGACCCAGGCAATGTCGGGCCGGCCCGCGCGGTCCCACAAATCGGCGCACCACAGGCCGATCAGCTCGCCGAACATCTGGCTGATCTCGGGCGCCGTGGTGAAGTCGCCCGCCGCCCCCAGCGGATCGCGCGTCGCATAATAATGCGCGTTGGCGGCCGACATGAACTGGGCGATCGACATCGGCCCCGCCAGCGTTATCGCGCGGGCGAGCCGATCGGCGAGCGGCGCTTCAATCCCCCTCCCGCTTGCGGGAGGGGTTAGGGGAGGGCTTGTGGGTTCCATTGGTTCAGTGGCGACATGCCCTCACCCGGCCCCTCCCGCAAGCGGGAGGGGAGGAAGATCAGGCGACGCTCTCGCTCCCTGCGATCGGCTCGACGCGCTGGCGGCGCTTCTGCGAGGTCGCGATCAGATAGATGCCGCCGACGATCATCGGCAGGGTCAGCACCTGGCCCATATGGATCGTCGTGGCGAAGAAGGTCCCGGCGAACTGCGAATCAGGCTCGCGGAAGAATTCCACGGTGAAGCGGGCAAGGCCGTAGAACAGCAGGAACAAGCCGACCAGCTTGCCCGGGTCGTAGCGCGCCTTGGTGCGCCAGAAGGCGAACCACAGGATGGCGAACAGCACGATCCCCTCCAGCCCCGCTTCGTAGAGCTGGCTCGGATGGCGGGCCGGATCCAGGCCGCCGACCACGGTGCGCGGAAAGACGATCGCCCAGGCGACATCGGTCGGCTTGCCCCACAGCTCGCCATTCACGAAATTGGCGAGGCGCCCGAAGAACAGGCCGAAGGGCACGCAGCAGGCGAGATAATCATGGATGCGCAGCCAGTCGAGCTTGTGCCGCCGGGCGAACAGGATGATGCCGAGCGAGGTGCCGATCATCCCGCCATGGAAGGACATGCCGCCGTCCCACAGCTTCAGGATCTGCAACGGATTGGCGAACATCGACGGCGCGTAGAAGATCGCATAGCCGAGCCGCCCGCCGAGAATGATGCCGAGCGTCGCGTAGAACACCAGATCGTCGGCATGGCGCCGCGCCATCGGGCTGCCGGGCTGGGCGATCAGCTTGAGCAGATACCACCAGCCGAGCAGGATGCCCGAGATATAGGCGATCGAATACCATTTGATGTCGAAAAAGCCGAGCGGCACGGCCACCGGATGAAGGCCGAGGCTCTCGAAATGGATATGGTTCGATGCGCTGGCGAGCGTTGTCAGGATCAAGGCTTTTCCCCAAGGGTTCGCGTCTCCATAAAGGCCAGTAACGACAAACCCAAGGGGAGAGAGCATGCGCACTGAGCTTGACCGCCGAATGGACGAAGGGCTGGCCGGGCTCACGGGAGAAGGGGCGCCGCTGGCGCTCGGCACGATCGCGTTGAATGGGGTGGACCTGCCGCTGATCGCGACCGTGCCGCCCGCCTTGCCGCATTATTTCGCGCATTATGCCGCCGAGCATCGGGACAAGACCTTCCTCGTCGCGGGCGAGGAACGGCTGACCTTCGCCGAGGTCCATGCCGAGGCCGAAAAGGTGGCGCGGAGCCTGGTCGGTAAGGGGCTGAAAACGGGCGACCGCGTCGGCATCGCGATGCGCAACTCGCCGTCCTGGATCACGCTCTATATGGGCATCGCCATGGCGGGCGGAGTCGCCACCCTGCTCAACGGCTGGTGGCAATCGGCCGAGCTGGCCGAGGCGATCGCCGACGTCGACTGCGCCCTGGTGTTCGCCGATCCGCCCCGCGCGAAGCGGCTCGCGGCGATCGAGGCTATGACGGTGCCGGTGGTCGAGATCGACGATGCGCTGCCGCTGGCCAGGGCGATGGACGCCGTCACCCGCGACGCACCCGATGTTGCGCTGCCCGCGCTGAGCGGGGACGACAATGCGACGATCCTGTTCACCTCGGGATCGACCGGCCAGTCCAAGGGCGCGCTCAGCGATCACCGCGCGGTGCTGCAAGCCGTGTTCAACTATCTCGCCCAGGCGCTGGTCATGCTCGGTATCGCGACGAAGGACGGCAACCCGCCCCAGGGCCAGCCCGCGACCCTGCTCAACGTGCCGCTGTTCCATGTCACGGCCGAGGTTCCGGTGTTCCTCCAGAGCTTCGCGATGGGCCGCAAGCTGGTGCTGATGCCGAAATGGGATGCCGAGGAAGCGATGCGGCTGATCGAGGCCGAGGCGATCAGCTATTTCGTCGGCGTGCCGCTGATGAGCTTCGAGATCCTGACTCATCCCAACCGCCCCAATTACGACCTGTCGACCGTCACCGACTTCGCCGCCGGCGGGGCGCCGCGCCCGGTCGAGCATGTCCGGCGGATCAAGGAGGAGATGGGCGGCGGCGCGCCGTTGCTCGGTTACGGCCTGACCGAGACCAACGGCATCGGCTGCGGCAACTGGCGCGACAATTATCTCGCCAAGCCCAATTCGACCGGCCGCGCCTCGGCGCCCCTGGTCGATCTCGCCATCCTCGATGCGCTGGGCCGGCCCGTCGCGGCGGGCGAGCGGGGCGAAGTGGCGATCCGGTCGGTCGCGAACTTCAAGGAATATTGGAACCGGCCCGAGGCGACTGCCGCCGCCTTCACCGCCGACCGCTATTTCCTGACCGGGGACATCGGCTATCTCGACGAGGAAGGCTATCTCTTCATCGTCGACCGCAAGAAGGACATCATCATCCGCGGCGGCGAGAACATCTCCTGCCAGGAAGTGGAGGCGGCGATCTACGAACATCCCGCCGTCGCCGAGGCGGCGGTGTTCGGCCTGCCGGACGAGCGTTTCGGCGAAGTGCCGGGCGCGGTCGTGAAATATCGCGACGGCGCGGAACTGACGCCCGACCAGCTCTGCGCCTATCTCTACGCGCATATCGCCGCATTCAAGGTGCCGCAGCGCATCTGGACCTCGGCCGTACCACTGCCCCGGCTGGGCACCGAGAAGATCGACAAGGTCGGGCTGCGGGCCAAATACCAGGCAATCGCGGCGGCCGAGGCGGCGGCCTGACTCCCCTTCCGTTCGTGTCGAGCGAAGTCGAGACACCCTGGAAAGCACCTGGGGCTGTTTCTCGACTGCGCTCGAAACGAACGGGTGAGGGGGCGGGCCTTTCCCCAATACTCGCCGCACGATAGAGCAGCATGATGGCGGTCCGCGACGCACTCCCCGACATCGACCGGCGCACGCTGCTGATCGGGGGCGGCGTTGGCGTCGGCCTGCTGGTCGCCTGGGGCGTCTGGCCGCGCAGCTACGCGCCTAACCTCACCGCGACTAAGGGCGAGACGATCTTCGGCGCCTGGCTGAAGATCGGCACGGACGGGCATGTCACCGTCGCGGTGCCGCAGGCCGAGCATGGCCAGGGCGTCTATACCACCCTGCCGCAGATCCTCGCCGACGAGCTTGGCGCCGACTGGCGCACCGTCGCGGTGCAGCCGGCGCCGCTCAACCCGCTCTACGCCAATGCGATGGCGGCGGACGTGCTGTTCGAGGGCGTGTTCGACGCGCTGCCGGCGCCGCTGCGCTCCGGCCATGCGGCGCGGACCGCGCTGGTGCTGACCGGCGGCTCGACGTCGATCCGGGCGTTCGAGAATGATCTGCGCGATGCCGGGGCCGCCGCGCGCGTCCTGTTGTGCAAGGCGGCGGCGAAGCGCTGGAAGGTCGACTGGCAGGCCTGCGGCACGGCCGGCGGCTTCGTCATCCACGGCGCCGACCGGCTGCGTTTCGGGGACCTCGCCGCCGAGGCGGTCGGCGGATCGCTGCCCAATCCGCTGCCGCTGCGCAGCGGCGACACGAATCGCCTGCTCGGCCAGTCGCTGCCCCGGCTCGACGTACCGTCGAAGGTGGATGGTTCGGCCAATTTCGCGGGAGACGTCCGTCTGCCCGACATGGTGTTCGCCGCGATCCGTCAGGGGCCGGTCGGCGATACGAAGCTGCTCAGCGTCGATCTTGCCGCCGCCGATCGCATCCGGGGCGTGCTGTCCGTCGCGACCAACGACAATTGGGTCGCGGCGATCGCCAACAACTGGTGGGCGGCGAACCAGGCGCTGGGGGCGATGCGCCCGCGCTTCGAGACGCGCGGCGCGATCGTCAATTCGACCAGCATCGACGATGCTCTGACCGCGGCGCTCGATGGACCCGGCGAGCGTATGGCGACCGCGGGCGATCTCTCGGCCGCGTTCAAGGGCGCGCGCCTGGTCACCGCCGAATACCGCGCCGGGCTCGCGGTCCATGCCGCGGTCGAGACGATGACCGCCACCGCGCATTACAGCGACGGCCGGCTCCAATTATGGCTGCCGACTCAGGCGCCGGGGCTTGCCCGCGCGGCGGCGGCGGCGGTGCTTGGCATTGCCGAGGACAAGGTGGTCGTCCATCCGATGCTGATCGGCGGCTCCTTCGGCGCCAATCTCGAACATCTCGCCGCCGAACAGGCAGCGATCCTCGCCGAGAAGCTCAAGCGCCCGGTCCAGCTCGTCTGGTCGCGCAGCGAGGATCTGACGCACGACCGCTATCGTCCGCCCGCCGCGGCGCGCATGTCGGCGCGGCTCGGGCCCAATGGGCAGATCCTCGGCTGGCTCGCCAAGATCGCCGCCCCGACCACCGGGCGCGAGCTGGCCGGGCGGCTGATGGGCGCGGACAAGGCGGCGCGGGCCGCGCTGGCGCTGCCGGGCGTGGGTGATGCTTATGCCGTCGCCGGGGCCAGGCCCTTCTACCGCATCCCGTCCTACGCGGTCGATCATCACCCGGCCGAGATCGGCGTGCCGACCGGCCATTGGCGCTCGGGCGCGCACAGCTATACCAGCTTCTTCACGGAATGTTTCCTCGACGAGCTGGCGCATGTCGCGGGGACGGAGCCGCTGTCGTTCCGCATCGGCATGCTCGGCGGCGATGCGCGGCTGGCGCGGTGCCTGTCGACCGCCGCATCGCTTGGCGGCTGGGAAGGCGGCATCCAGGGCAGCGGCCAGGGCATTGCCTGTCACAGCTTCCGCGGCAGCCATATCGCGGTGCTGGCCGAGGCGCATATCGACGAGGGCCAGCGGCCGGTGGTCGACCGGATCGTCGCGGCGGTGGATTGTGGGCGCCAGATCAACCCCGACGTGGTGCGCCAGCAGATCGAAGGCGGGCTGATCTTCGGCATGGCGGCGGCGCTGGGCGGCGCCACGACCTTCACCGAGAATGTCGGCGATGCCCGCAGCTTCGGCGATCTCGGCCTGCCGCGCCTCGCGGATACCCCCGACATCACGATCGAGATGATCCGCAGCGAGGCCGATCCCGGCGGCGTCGGCGAGCTGGGCGTGCCGCCGGTCGCCCCCGCCATTGCCAATGCGCTCCAGGCCTCTACGGGTTTCCGCATGCGCACCCTCCCCCTGATGCCCGGCGAAGCATGACCCTCCCCACCGCACACCCGGCGATTCCCGAACCCAGGATCGGCGTGCTGCTGATCAACCTTGGCACGCCCGACGCGCCGGATGCGGGGGCGGTGAAGCGCTATCTGGGCGAATTCCTCTCCGACCGCCGCGTGGTGGAGATATCGCCTGTCCTGTGGCAGCCGATATTGCGCGGTATCATTCTGAATACGCGCCCGAAAAAGTCGGCGCATGCCTATGGTCTGGTCTGGCGCGAGGACGGCTCGCCGCTCGCCGCGATCACCCGGGCGCAGGCGACGGCGCTTCAGGGCGCGTTCGGCCCCGGGGTGATGGTCGACTGGGCGATGCGCTACGGCAATCCGGCGATCGCCGACCGGCTGAAAGCGCTGAAGGACGCGGGCTGCGAGCGGATCCTGTTGGCGCCGCTTTATCCGCAATATTGCGCAGCAACGACGGCGACTGCGAACGACAAGGCCTTTTCGGCCGTTGCCGGCATGCGCTGGCAGCCGGCGATCCGCACCCTGCCGCCCTATCATGACGATCCGGCCTATATCGCCGCGCTGAAGGCGTCGGTCGAGGCGTCGCTCGCCGCGCTCGATTTCGAACCCCAGGCGATCGTCGCCAGCTTCCACGGCATGCCGCAGCGCACGCTCGCGCTGGGCGATCCCTATCATTGCCACTGCCGCAAGACGGCGCGGTTGCTGGGCGAGGCCATGGGGCGCGAGCTGATCGTCGCGTTCCAGTCGCGCTTCGGCCGCGCCAAATGGCTCGAACCCGCGACGGACCGCACGCTCGAGGCATTGCCGGCCAAGGGCGTGACGAAAGTTGCGATCGTCTCGCCGGGCTTCTCCGCCGACTGTCTGGAGACGCTGGAGGAACTGAACATTCGCGGGCGGGAGAGCTTCCTGGCTGCCGGGGGCACTGATTTCGCCTATCTGCCCTGCCTCAACGACAGCGCGGTGGGCATGGAAATGTTGCGCACATTGCTGCAACGGGAGCTTGAAGGCTGGAACCGGCCCGCCTAGCCTCCGCCACGATATCTGAACCCCAGGAGATCTATATGGCACGCGTCGCGATCGTCACCGGCGGCACCCGAGGAATCGGCGAGGCGATCAGCCTCGCGCTCAAGGACATGGGGATGACCGTCGCGGCCAATTACGCCGGCAATGACGAGCGCGCCCGGGAGTTCACCGAACGCACCGGCATCGCCGCGTACAAGTGGGACGTGGGCGATTACGATGCCTGCCAGGAGGGCTGCGCCAGAGTCGCCGAGGAGCTCGGGCCGGTCGACGTCGTGGTCAACAATGCCGGCATCACCCGCGACGGCACGATCCTGAAGATGACCTACCAGATGTGGAAGGAAGTCATGGACACCAATCTGGGTGGCTGCTTCAACATGGCCAAGGCGGTGTTCCCCGGCATGCGCGAGCGCAAATGGGGGCGGATCGTCAATATCGGGTCGATCAACGGCCAGGCCGGCCAATATGGCCAGGTGAACTATGCCGCCGCGAAATCGGGCATTCACGGCTTCACCAAGGCGCTGGCGCAGGAAGGCGCGCGCGCCGGGGTGACGGTCAACGCGATCGCGCCAGGCTATATCGACACCGACATGGTGGCGGCGGTGCCGGCCGATGTGCTGGAGAAGATCGTGGCGAAGATTCCGGTAGGGCGGCTCGGCCAGGCCCACGAGATCGCGCGGGGCGTTGCCTTCCTGTGTTCGGAGGAAGGCGGGTTCGTGACGGGGTCGACGCTGTCGATCAATGGCGGGCAACATATGTACTGACGGGCGCAGGGGTCGTTACGACGACCCCGATGCGCGAAGCGCAGCGCCCGGCACGGCCGGCGGGTGGGCTCGCCCAACCCGACCGACGGCGGCTTTGCCGCCGGCGCGCGCTTCTTGTTCGCGGGAACACAAGGGACTTCCAGCGGGCAGTTACGATCAGGTGCCGCTCATATGCCTGGACCCGGCACCCCCGAAAAGTTGAGGGCCGGCACCTTGCGGCACCGGCCCTCGCCCTCGTTACACCACGCGAGGGATTCCGTTAGCGGCGGCAGTAGCGCGGATCGTCCGAGCGATCGATCGCGCGGCCGGCGAGCGCGCCGGCACCGGCACCGAGCACCGTGCCCAGCAGGCGGTCGCCACGGCCGGCGACGGTGTTGCCGAGCAGGCCGCCGGCGATCGCGCCGACCACCGTGCCAGTGTCGTTGTTGCAGCGCGCGCGGTAGCTGCGGTTATAGCCGCGATAGCTCCGGCGATTGTCGTAGCCGCGATCGTCGCGATAGCCGCGATCGTAATCGCGATAGCCATTGTCGTAACGGTTGTCGTAGCGGTCGCCGCGATAATGGCGGTCGTAATTCTGCGCGGCGGCGGGCGTCGCGGGGATCAGGGCGGTGGCACTCATCGCGAGGGCCGCACCGGCCAGGGAAAGTTTCTTGAACATGGCGAGTCTCCTCTGAATGCCGTGTCGTTGGAGCCCTTATGGGTGAGTCGGTTTGAGCTCGTCCTGAATGGAGTCGTTAGCGGACGTTCAGGTGCCGATCGCGGTTGCGCCGGTGCGCCGGGTCGATCAGGGCGGCGGCGATGCGCATCCTCACTTCCGTCCTGCTGCTGCTGTTCCTGACGCCGCCATGGATGGGGGAAAAGAGGCTGGCCCTGCTCGGCGGCGACCCGGCGTTCGAAGCAAAGCGCGTTTCCCTGGACCCGGCAAATCCCGCACTGAACCGCGTGGGGCAGTTGACCTGGCTCGGCGGCGTGGAACTGACGAGCCCTGACCCGGCCTTTGGCGGGTTCTCGGCGATGGCGGTCCTGGGCGATCGCGTCACCCTGCTCAGCGACGGCGGCAATGTGGTGCGCTTCCGCCTGGATTCGCATGGGCGCCTGAGCGAGCGATCCTTTGCCAATCTTGCTGCCGGGCCCGGTACTGGTTGGCTGAAGGAAGACCGCGACAGCGAATCGATGACGGCCGACCCGATCACCGGCCGGTTCTGGGTCGGGTTCGAGCGGGCGAACGCGATCTGGCGCTTTGCACCGGGGCTGGCGCGCGGCGAGGCACATGCCGTTCCGCGCGCCATGGCCGACTGGCCGGTCAATTCGGGGGCCGAGGCCATGGCGCGTCTGCCCGATGGCGGATTCATCGTGATCGGGGAGCGGGAGCCCTGGCCCGGCCGCAGGGGCAGGGCGGCGATTCGCTTCTCGGGCGATCCGGTCGACCGGCCCGATCGCGGCTTTCGTTTCAGCTATATCCCGCCGGCGCATTATGATCCGAGCGACATGGCGGTGCTGCCCGATGGCAGGCTGCTCGTGCTCAACCGTCGATTCGCGGTCCCGTTCGCCTTTTCGACCAAGCTGGTCCTGATCGATTCACGGGCGATTCGCCCGGGCGCTGTCGTGCGCGGACGCGAGATCGCGACGTTGGCCAGCCCGATGGTCCACGATAATTTCGAAGGGATGGCGGTGACGCGGGAGGGCAAGGCGACGATCGTCTGGATCGTGTCCGACGACAATAAGCTGTTCCTGCAGCGCAGCCTGTTGCTCAAGTTCAGGCTCGAGCCCGATTCGCCGACCCCGAGTCGGCCGCCCCGATTCGACGGGGGGCTGGGCTGAAACGCAACGGGCCCGCTCCCCGAGGGGAAGCAGGCCGGCGTTTTTCGATTCGATCGAAAAGGTTAAGCGGCCACCGCGACGGTGCCAAGCTTCTTGCGGACGTCGCGCTTCAGGCGACGGGCACGAAGCGACAGCTTGTCGTCCGAGGTCTTGACCAGCCAGTTGTCGAGGCCGCCGACATGCTCGACCGAGCGCAGGCCGTGCGTGGAGACGCGCAGCTTGACGCTGGTGCCCAGCGCTTCGGACATCAGCGTGACGTTCTGCAGATTCGGCAGAAAGGTACGCTTGGTCTTGTTGTTGGCGTGGGAGACGTTGTTTCCCACCAGCCGGCCCTTGCCGGTCAGTTCGCAAATGCGCGACATGAGTCGTATTCCTGAGTTTCGGCCAGACCGTGCTGGCTGGTCCCGTAAAGGCGGCGCGGATAGCCGCAACGGGACGATGCGTCAACCGATTCACGCATTCCCGTGCATCCTGATGCGCCGATGCAACCTAGTGCGCCCCCGTCAGTTGATTACGGTAACGATTCGATTGCCTCGTTTTTGGAGAATGCCAATGCGCGCCTTGTTAGCTCTGGTTGGAATCGCCGCCGTCGTCGTCGTCGTGATGTTGTCGCTCGGCCTGTTGACGCTCAAGACCACGCCGGGCTCGCTGCCCCAGGTCAGCGTCAATGGGGGCGCCGCGCCAACGGTCGATGCCAATGTCGCGACCGTGAGCGTCGGCACCGCGAACAAGACGATCGAGGTGCCGAAGGTCACCACCGTGGAGAAGACGATCAGCGTGCCGACGGTGAATGTGAACAAGCCCGTCGACGCGTCGACCAACACCGCGCGGTAAGCGTCGGCGCCCCTTGAGCATCGCCGCCGGGCTGGCCCGGGCGGCGATGCTGAGGCAAAGGGGCGGCATGTTCCCGATTCCTGCCCCGATGCGCGCCGCGCTCGACGCCGCCGCCCAGGCTGCTGCCGCCGGGGAAGTGCCCGTCGGCGCAGCGATCGTCTGTGATGGAAAGATCCTGGCGGTCGCGGCCAACGCGCCGCGCGCGCTTCACGATCCCACCGCCCATGCCGAGATGCTGGCGATTCGCGCGGCGGCCGAGGCGATCGGCGGCGATCGCCTGTCCGATTGCGATCTGTGGGTGACGCTCGAGCCCTGCGCGATGTGCGCGGGCGCCATCGCCCATGCCCGCATCGCGCGCCTCTATTACGGCGCCGGCGACCCCAAGGGCGGGGCGGTCGAACATGGCCCGCGGCTGTTCGCCCAGCCGACCGTGCACCACCGGCCCGAAATCTATCCCGGGATCGGCGAAGGCGAGGCGGCCACGCTGCTCAGGGATTTCTTCGCGGCACGTCGCTGATCATCGCCCTCTCCCTTTCGGGAGAGGGCAAGCTGCGCAGCAGCGAGGGAGAGGGCTCGGTCGGAACGGCCAGTTCGAGCCTCACGACCGGTTCCGACCGAGCCCTCTCCCTTCTCGAAAGACGGTTCTCGGCCTCTACCGGGCGGGAGAGGCAGTCTTTTACCGCACATCGCTCTCGGAGATCGGCACGATCTTGATCTCCACGCGCCGATTCGCCGCGCGACCTGCCTCGGTATCGTTCGAGGCGATCGGCTGCAGCTCGCCGAAACCGCGGATGCCGATTCGCGCCGACTTCACGCCGCGCGTCTCGAGATAGTCGGCGACCGATCCGGCGCGGCGTTCCGACAGGTCCTGGTTATAGGCTTCGCTGCCGGTCGAATCGGTATGGCCGTAGATATCGACATAGGTGCGGTCATATTGGCCGAGCACCTGCCCGACCTGATCGAGCGTGCGCTGGAACTGCGGCGCGACCGCCGCGCTGTTATAGGCGAAATTGATGCCCGACGGGATGTTGAGGATCAGGTCGTCGCCCTGCCGGATCACCTGCACATCGGTGCCGGCGGTGCGTGCGCGCAGATCGCGTTCCTGCTTGTCCATATAGGCGCCGATCCCGGCACCCGCGATGCCGCCGATGCCGGCGCCGACGATCTTCTCGGTCCGGTCGTGCCGGCCGCCGACGATATCGCCGAGCAGATAACCGCCGAGCGCCCCTCCGATTCCGCCAATCGCCGCCTTGGAGATGCGGCGTTCGCCCGTGACCGGGTCAGTGGTGCAGGCGCTCGTCGCCATCAGGGCGGCAAGGGCGGTGGCGGCGAGCGCCCGATGTGACAGCGTCATGATTCTCTCCCTGTCGCGGCGCGCTGAGGCGCCGCTTTGCCCCGTTTCAACACGCCTGGCCGCCCGCTTGTTCCGCCTCCGATTCGAACTTCCGTGTCACAGGCGGTTGTGCAGGCGCGAGAAACCCGCCAAAGACTTGGAGCGCGCCATGGCACCGCTTCCCCCCTTCCCCTGGATCGACGTCGCGATCATCTTCGCGCTGATCGTGTTGAACGGCGTTTTCGCGATGTCGGAGCTGGCGATCGTCTCGTCGCGCAAGGCGCGGCTCGAGGCGATGGCACGCGCGAAGAAGCGCGGCGCGCGTACGGCGCTGGCCCTGGCGGCCGATCCCGGCAAGTTCCTCTCCACCACGCAGATCGGCATCACGCTGATCGGCATCCTCGCCGGTGCCTATTCGGGCGCAAGCCTGGGTGGGCCGGTGGCGGCGCGCCTCGGCTTTCTCGGCCTGTCGGACGAGATCGCGCAGACGGTCGGTTTCGGCATCGTCATCGCCATCACGACCTATGCCTCGCTCGTCGTCGGGGAACTGGTACCGAAGCAGATCGCGCTGCGGGCCCCCGAACCGATCGCCGCGCTCATGGCGGGTCCGCTCCTGACTCTCGCCTGGTGCACCGCCCCGGTGGTCTGGCTGCTCGATTCGTCGAGCGGCGCGCTGTTCCGCCTGATGGGGCTGAAGCGCGAGACCGAGGATCATGTGACGGCCGAAGAGCTTCATCTGATCGTCGCCGAGGCCAGCAAGTCGGGCGTGATCGAGGAACATGAGCGCTCGATCATCTCGGGCGTCGTCCGCCTGGCCGACCGGCCGGTACGCGAAGTGATGACGCCGCGCACCGATGTCGAATGGATCGACGCGACGCTCGACGATGCCGGCATCCGCGCCGCGCTGATGGCGGCGTCGCACAGTCGCATGCCGGTCGCCGACGGATCGGTCGATGCGGTGATCGGCGTGGTCCAGGCGCGCGACATCGCGGTGGCGCTGTTCAAGGGCGAGCCGCTCGATCTGCGCGTGCTGATGCGCCAGGCGCCGGTAGTGATCGACCAGATCGACGCGATGGACGCGCTCGATGCCCTGCGCCAGGCCGAAGTCCCGATGGCGCTGATCCATGACGAGTACGGTCATTTCGAAGGCATCGTGACGCCCGCCGATCTGCTCGCGGCAATCGCCGGCGAGTTCGCGTCGGACACCGATCCGGACGAAGCGCCGTCGGTGGTCGAGCGCGACGACGGGTCGCTGCTCGTCGCGGGCCAGATGGCGGTCGATGCGCTGGCCGAACGGCTCGGCATCGATCTACCCGAGGATCGCGACTATGCGACGGTCGCCGGCCTCGCGCTCGCGGTGTTCCGCCACCTGCCGGGCGAGGGCGAAAGCTTCATCGAGCAGGGCTGGAAATTCGAAGTGGTCGATCTCGATGGCCGGCGCATCGACAAGCTGCTGGTCAGCGAGGCGAAGAAGAAGCGCTAGGCCGGGAAGGCTTTCAGCTGGGCTGCCCGTCTCCTCGTCCGTTCGTGCCGAGTAGAGACCGAGTAGCGCCGCAGGCGCGTATCGAGGGCTCGTATCGAGGCACCGTTCCGGGCGGCACCACCTGTCTCTCAAGACGAACGGACGAGTGGATGAACGGGTCGACCTGAATTTATCTTGTTCTAACCCAGCTTGCCGAACTCGGCCTCATAGGCCGCGCGGTCGCCCGCGGCGAGCAGGCGGGCCTGCTCGATCCAGCGGTCGCGCGCCAGCCGGCCGCGGAAATTGCCCAGCCGCGCGTCGAGATCCTGCGCCTCCTCGGGGGTCAGCGCGGCGATCTGGTCGATCCGGGTGATGCCGAGCTCCGCCAGGGTGGTGACCAGCTTGGGGCCGAGCCCCTTGAGCTGAGTCAAGTTGGCGGAGGCAGGTGCCGGTGCGGGAGCGGGGGCAGGTTCGGCTACCGGTTCGGCCATCTCCACCGCGATCGAGGCGGGCGTCGCATCGAACGCGGCGGCCGCCACGATCGGCTCGTTGGCGAGCGGCGGCGGGCTGGGCGCGACAGCAGGCGGCACGGTCGATCCGGGCGAACCTTGCTCGGCCGCGGCGCGGTTCTCGGTGACGATATCGTCGGCGGCGCGGCGCTCGCGCCGGAGCTTGATACCCCAGATGATGCCGGCGATCACGACGATCGCGAGCAGCGCGATCAGGATCAGGAGGGCGGTCGTTTCCATGCTTCGGCTCCGTGGGTTGCCGCCCATCCCTATCGCAGGATGGCCGGGCAACGCCACCGGATCGTCACTCGCCCGCGCGCTTCCTGTCGGCGAGGCGGGTCAGCCTGACGAATTCCTGCCGCCAGATGTGCTGCTAGCTGCCCGCCAGCGCGCGTGCATCGGCGGCCGCGATGACGAGGTGATCAACAGGCTGATCAATCCGGCCGTAAGCAACAGACTGATCGAACCGGAAGCGATCGCGGGGCGAAACCTCATGGGCTCTCTCCCTACATACTCTCCCTTTATGTAATGGTATGACATAATACGCACGTTGCCAAGCGATCCGGCAAATCCAGAGACCTTGATTCAATTTTTCGCAGGAATAGCGCAGCGTGACGGCTGAGGTGGGCGATGCCGCTGCGGTGCTTTCTCCGTGTCCGGACCTGGTCGAACGCACTCTGTTGCGGGGGAGGGGCGGTTCCCTGTTCGCCGGTAGAATTTCGCTGTTACGCCGGCCCCCGTTCCCTGTTGTCGAATAACAGGGAAACGGACATCAAATACCTGATTATAAAGAGGAATTACGG
This sequence comes from Sphingomonas sp. BL-S-30, assembly GCF_055521475.1. NCBI lineage: Bacteria > Pseudomonadati > Pseudomonadota > Alphaproteobacteria > Sphingomonadales > Sphingomonadaceae > Sphingomonas > Sphingomonas sp. BL-S-30. The sequence continues at coordinate 4,882,355 of NZ_CM145481.1, forward strand.
CGATTTTGCCCCGAAAGAGGGCTCTAATTCGGACGGAAAAAAGTCCTTCCCTGTTTTCTCCCCGGAACAGGGATGATCGCATCGTAAGAAATGCCCCGCCGCAACCATCAATCAGATCAACGGGCGCGATTGACCTCGCGCCAGCCGATGTCGCGGCGGCAAAAGCCGGTCGGGAAGTCGATCGCATCGACCGCGCGATAAGCGTCCGCCTGCGCCGTCGCGATATCCGCGCCGGTCGCGGTGACCGCCAGCACGCGCCCGCCCGAGGCAACGAGCCTGCCCTTGTCGAGGCGCGTGCCTGCCTGGAAGACGCGCGCACCCAGCGCCTCGGCGGCATCGATCCCGGCGATCGCGCCGCCCGTCTCGGGCGTGCCGGGATAGCCCCTGGCCGCCATCACCACGGTCAGCGCGGTGTCGGTCGAGAAGCGCAACGGCGCGCGACCGGCCAGCCGGCCTTCGGCGGTGTCGAGCATCAGGTCGAGCAGGTCGTCCTCGAACCGGGTCATCAGCACCTGGCATTCGGGGTCGCCGAAGCGGGCATTATATTCGATCAGCTTGGGCCCGTCGGCGGTGAGCATCAGCCCTGCGAACAGCACGCCCGAAAAGGGCATGCCGGCCGCCTTCATCGCCGCCACGGTGGGCAGGATGATCGTGTCGATCGCCTGCTGCTCCAGCTCGGGCGTCAGCACGCGCGCCGGGCTGTACGCGCCCATCCCGCCGGTATTGGGGCCGGTATCGCCGTCGCCGACGCGCTTGTGGTCCTGGGCCGATCCGAACACCAGGATCGCCTCGCCGTCGGTGAGCACGAACAGGCTGGCTTCCTCGCCATCGAGGAATTCCTCGATGACGGCTTCGGCGCCGCGCACCGCGAAAAGCTCGTCGAGTGCTGCCTCGGCCTCTGCGCGGGTGGTCGCGACCGTCACGCCCTTGCCGGCGGCGAGCCCGTCCGCCTTCACCACCACGGGCAGGCCGAACTCGCTGAGTGCCGCCTGCGCTACGTCGCGCGAGGTGACGCGGGCATAGCCGGCGGTCGGAATGTTGGCGCGCGCGCACAGATCCTTGGTAAAGCCCTTCGATCCTTCGAGCTGGGCTGCCGCCTTGTTCGGGCCGAACACTGGAATGCCCATCATCCGGATATTGTCGCCAAGCCCGTCGACCAGCGGCGCTTCGGGGCCGATCACGACCAGGCCGATCGATTGGCGGTGGCAGAAATCGATCACCGCGCGGTGATCCGCCGGGTCGAGATCGGCCAGATCGGCATGCTCGGCGATGCCCGGATTGCCGGGCGCCGCAAACAGCTTGCCGAGGCGCGGCGATTGCGCGAGGCGCCACGCGAGCGCATGTTCACGGCCACCGGAGCCGATCAGCAGGACATTCATGACCGACCCCTTTTACGACGATCTCGACGACAAGACCGGGCGGCTCGTAGCCGAGCAGATGCCGGGCGACAACGCCGCGCCGCTCGGCGTGGGCGAACTGGCGCTGAAGCTCAAGCGCGTCGTGGAGGGCGAGTTCGGCCATGTCCGGCTGCGCGGCGAGATTTCAGGCTACAAGCGCGTCGCCTCGGGCCATGCCTATCTCAGCCTCAAGGACGACAGCGCCGTGATCGACGGCGTGATCTGGAAGGGCCAGGTCGCGCTCATCCCGTTCCAGCCGCAGGACGGGATCGAGGTGATCGCGACCGGCAAGGTCACCACCTATCCCGGCCGCTCCAAATACCAGATCGTGATCGAGCGCATGGAGCTGGCGGGCGAGGGCGCGCTGATGGCGCTGCTGGAGAAGCTCAAGGCCGGGCTCGCCGCCGAGGGGCTGTTCGACAATGCGCGCAAGAAGGTGCTGCCCTATCTGCCCCGGGTGATCGGGGTCATCACCTCGCCAACCGGTGCCGTGATCCGCGACATCCTGCACCGGCTGGAGGATCGCTGCCCGACCCGCGTCCTGGTCTGGCCGGTCAAGGTGCAGGGCGACGGCGCAGCGGCCGAGGTCGCCGCGGCACTGCGCGGGTTCGACGCGATTCAGCCGGGCGGGCCGGTGCCGCGCCCCGATCTGGTCATCGTCGCGCGCGGCGGCGGCTCGATCGAGGATCTCTGGGCGTTCAACGAGGAACTGGTGGTGCGCGCCATCGCTGCCTGTTCGATCCCGATCATCTCGGCGGTCGGGCACGAGACCGACACGACGCTGGCCGATTTCGCCGCCGACCTGCGCGCCCCGACGCCGACCGCCGCCGCCGAGATGGCAGTGCCGGTCCTCGCCGATCTTCGCCTGACGCTGGAGGCGATGGGCCAGCGGACCGAACGCTGCGCACGGCGCTATCACGAGCGCGGCCGCGAACGGCTCGAGGCGCTGGTGCGGGTGATCCCGAAGCGCGACGCGCTGCTCGGGCCGCAGCGCCAGCGTGCCGACGATCTTAGCGCACGGCTCGACCGCGGGCTCGAACGGCGCGTGACCCTCGCGCGCGGCGTGCTCGACCGCTCGGCCGGCGCGCTCCGCCTGTCGGTGCTGGAGCGCCGGCTGGAGGATGCGCAGACCCGGCTCGACCGGACCTGGCGACTGGCCGAATCGCTCAATCCCGACAAATTGCTGGAGCGCGGCTATGTCCGCGTCTCGGCGCGGCCCTCGGGCGCCGTCGTCACCACCAGCGCGGCCGCGCGCACGGCGGGGGCCATCACGCTCCACTTCCGCGACGGGCCCGTCGATGCGCGGGTTGAGCGGGCGGGCGGCAAGACATATGACAAGGCAAGCCCGGAACAGCCGAGCCTTTTGTGAGCGGAAATACGATGTTGATGTCGAACAGCGATCGCCCGGCGCGGCTTCATTACATGGCCAATGGCTTCCGCGTGCTCGCGACCGGCGACCATGTCGTCTGCGCGGTCTCAGGCCAGCGGATCGCGCTCGAGGATTTGCGCTACTGGAGCGTCGCGCGGCAGGAGCCCTATGCGACCCCGGAACTGGCGATGCAGGCGATGGCGCCGCAATGACGCCAGCCTGGCGCGGTGTGGTTGGAATCGCCGCGCTGATCGTCGCCGGAGGCTGTGTGAGGGCGTCGCCGGCGGCGCCCGGGGTCGGGCAGCCCGTGGCAAGCCCGCAAGCCGCGCCGACCGTCCCGCCCTGGCCGACCCCGGTTCCGGCGCGCTTCAGCTATTCGGGCAGCATGATCCAGGGCGGCCTGGTGATCGGCATCGCGCCCGCCGGCACCAGCCAGCTCACCTTCGACGGCACCGCCATCCCGGTCGCGCCCGACGGCCGGTTCCTGATCGCGTTCGACCGCGACGCGAAACCGACCGCCAGCCTGGTGGCGACTCTGGCCCGCGGCGGCGATGTGCGCGACACACTGACGGTCGCGCCGCGCGCCTGGGACATTTCGAAGCTCGACACCGTGCCCAAATATCCGGTGCCGCAGCCCGAGTTCGAGAAACTGCGCCCGGCCGAGCTTGCCCAGATCACCGCCGCGCGCGGGATCGGGACGGATGCGGACGGCTGGCGCGGGCCGTTCATCTGGCCGGTGACGGGGCGCATCTCCACCTTGTTCGGGTCGCAGCGCATCTACAAGAATGGCGAAGCGGGCAGCTATCATTCCGGGCTCGACATCGCCCGTCCGACCGGCACCATCGTGGTCGCGCCCGCTGACGGGGTGGTGATTCTCGCCGCGGACCATCCCTTCACGCTGGAGGGCAATCTGCTGATGATCGATCACGGCATGGGCCTGAACACCGCGTTCCTGCACTTGTCGAAGATCACCGTCCGGGTCGGCGACAAGGTGCGGCGCGGCCAGCCCGTCGGCCTGATCGGCATGACCGGCCGGGCCTCCGGACCCCATCTCCACTGGGGGATGAAGTGGCGCGATTCCCGCATCGATCCGCTGCTCGTGGCGGGTCCGATGCCGGTTACTCCATAGCAAGTCAGGCCTTCGCAGGCGCAGCACGGTATCCTGCGATACCGGCCGATTGCTGCCGAAACGCGTCGTTTCTGTGTCTTTTTGGATACAGCTAGGGCGAAAGCAGCGCAGCGAAGATGAATGCCACCTTTACAGAAACTGACGGCTTGCCCCATCACATCGCCATGTCTCTTGGGGCCGTATTGCGTGCGGCCGATGGGGGCTTGGCAATCACCTTGCCGGACCGCGCAAAGCGGCCGGAGGGGTCAAGCGAGGGAAAAATTCGTGATCAATCCAGACAATTTCGCGCGTAAGGCGCGTCTGCTCGCCACCGCTGCGCCGTTCGCGCTGGTGCTGGCGGCCACCCCTGCGTTCGCGCAGGAGACCCCGGCTCCGGCCGCGCAGGAAGGCCAGACGGCTGCTGCGGACGACGGTAGCGACATCGTCGTGACCGGTACGCTGTTCCGCCGCACCGACACCGAGACGGTGTCGCCGGTCACGGTCGTGACGACTGAGGCGATGGACGCCCGCGGCATCAACACCGTGCAGGACGCGATCCAGCAGCTGTCGTCCAACAACGGTCCGGCGCTCGGCAACTCCTTCACCGCCAACGGCGCGTTCGCCGGCGGTGCGTCGTCGGTCTCGCTGCGCGGCCTGTCGACCAACTCGACCCTGGTTCTGTTCGACGGCCTGCGCGCCGCTTATTATCCGCTGGCCGATGACGGTTCGCGCAACTTCGTCGATCTCAACACCATCCCGGACGACATCGTCGAGCGGATCGAAGTGCTGCGCGACGGCGCGTCCTCGTCCTACGGCGCAGACGCGATCGCGGGCGTGGTCAACATCATCACCAAGCGTTCGGTCACTGGCGTTCAGGGCCGCGCGGAAGCCGGCGTCGCGGAGCGCGGCTTCGGCGGCAACCAGCGCCTGTCGCTGACCGCCGGCATCGGCGATCTCGATGAGAAGGGCTTCAATGCCTATATCAGCGGCTTTTATTATCGCGCCGAGGAAGTCGAGAATCGCGACCTGAAATATCCGTTCAACTCGTCGGACCAGACGGGCATCGGCGGTCATAACGGCCAGGCCTATGGCCTCGAAAACGGCGTGCTGCCCAATAACGGCGTGCTGACCGCGCAGGCGGACGGCAACTTCAACCTGTCCAACATCTATGTCCGCCCGGCGGATCAGACCAACACGGCAGTCACGGGAACGCGGTACCAGCTGCTGAACCCCGGCGTCTGCAACGCCGGCGTTGCCTATAACCCGACTGCCGCGGATCGCGTACCGTCGCTCAACGCCAACCTGCCGACCACCGTCTGCCGCGAAGACGGCGTCAGCAACTATGGCACGGTTGCACCGCACATCGAGCGTTTCGGGGCCTCGTTCAAGGTCACCGCGATGCTCGGCGACAATACGGAAGGCTATTTCCAGGGCAATTTCCAGCAGGCCAGCACGTCCTATGACGGCGGCCCGCCGAGCATTCGTGCCAACGCGCCGACCGGCATCTTCTATCCGCAGTTCTCGACGTCGAGCGCCGCGGCGATCCGTGCACCCGGCTCGTTCGTCCTGTCGCTGCCGACCTATGTCTGCCCGCGCGGCACGATCGCGGCCTGCACCGCCACCAACGGTACGCTCAATCCAAACAATCCGTTCGCGGCTGCCGGCCAGCGCGCGCTGGTCATCGGCACGATCCCGCAGGTCACCAGCAACCTGACGCGCAGCCGCGTGTACCGCGCCGCTGCCGGTGTGTCCGGCGATGTGTTCGACGGCATCAGCTACAAGGTCGACTTCACGGCGATGCACACCGACCTGAAGCGCACGTCGCGTGGCTATGTGTACATCCAGCACCTGCTCGATGTGGTGAACGACGGGTCCTACAACTTCGTCAATCCCCGTGCGAACAGCCAGGCCGCGCAGGATTACCTGACGCCTGACAACGTCACGAACTCGTCGTCCGACCTGTTCCAGGGGCAGATCAGCCTGGGCAAGGAACTGGCGCAGCTCCCGGGCGGCCCCCTGCAGCTCGGCGTTGGCGGATCGGTCTATTACGAGGCGGTGGATGCGCCCAGCGCGAACTCCGACGTCAATGGCCCGACCCAGCGTTATTTCACGCTCAACGCGTTCGGCACCAAGGGTAACCGTACCGTTTCCTCGGCCTTCTACGAGTTGAACGCCCCGATCATCGATCAGATCGAGTTGAACGCCTCGGGCCGTTACGATCACTATTCGTCGGGCCAGAGCGCATTCTCGCCGAAGTTCGGCGTGAAGCTGAAGCCGATCCGCCAGATCATGCTCCGCGGCACCTATTCGAAGGGCTATCGTATCCCGTCCTTCGGCGAGGCCAACGCCCTGCCGACGACCGGTTACGTGTCGCAGGTTGCCGCCAACATCCCGGCGAACTTCCGCGCTCTTTATGGTTGCGGTGCGGATGCCAGCACCTGCCCGTCCTATCTCACCAACTACTCGATCGGCCTGACGACGCTCGCCTCGCCGAACCTGAAGCCTGAGAAGTCGCGCAGCTTCACCGCCGGTATTCTCTTCGAGCCGATGCGCAACGTTTCGTTCACGGTCGACTATTACAACATCAAGAAGACTGGCGCGATCACCTCGCCGTCCTCGGCACCGGCCCTTGCGGCCTATTATGCCGGCCAGCCGATCCCGGCCGGCTATAACGTCATCGCTGATGCGCCGGACATCAACAACCCGACCGTCAAGCCGCGTATCGCGTTCGTTCAGTCGTCGCTGATCAACGCCAACACGATCAAATCGGAAGGCATCGATTTCGGCGCCAACGCGAAATTTGATCTTGGCGCGGTCAAGTGGACCTCCAACCTCGACGCGAGCTTGATCCTGGAGCTCAGCACGACCTTCCCGGATGGCACGAAGGAAACCTATGTCGACACGCTCGGCAACTTCAACCTGACCGCTGGCTCGGGCACGTTCCGCTGGCGCGGCAACTGGCGGAACACGCTGGAATACAACCAGTTCGCTCTGACCGGGACCGTGAACTATACTTCGGGCTATGACCTGTCGGCGATGGACCAGGGCACTGGGTATGGTGACTGCGGTCTGTCGCCGGGCTACACGGGCTGCCGTGTCGCAAGGTACATCACAGTCGACGCGAATCTCTCGGTTAAGGTCAACGATCAGTTCACCTTCTATGCGAACGTGCTCAACCTGACCAATGCGATGCCGGATGTCGATCCGGTCACCTATGGTGCGTATCTCTACAACCCGGTTCAGGCCGGTTACAACATCTTCGGCCGTCAGTTCCGCGCCGGCGCGAAGTTCAACTTCTAAGCCACGCAGAACGAAAAAATCGGGGCGGATCCTTCGGGATCCGCCCCTTTTTTGTCCGTCGGTGTTGCGGGGCCGGGGCCCGGGACATCACCCCACCGCAAGCTCCAGCTTCCCGTCGCCCTCATCGACCTTCACCGTCGACCCATCCTTCACGTCGCCGCGCAGGATCAGGTCGGCCAGCGGGTCCTGCAGATAGCGCTGCACCGCCCGCTTCAAGGGCCGCGCGCCATAGACCGGGTCGTAGCCGACCCGGCCGAGCCAGGCGCGTGCCCCATCGGTCAGCTCCAGCACCACCTTGCGGTCCGCCAGCAGCTTCTGCACGCGCGAGACCTGGATATCGACGATCGGTGCCATCTCGCTCTGCCCGAGCCGGTGGAACAGGATGATCTCGTCCAGCCGGTTGAGGAATTCCGGGCGGAAATGCCCGCGCACGATCTCCATCACCTGCGGCTCGACCGAGGACGCGTCCTCCCCGTCGCCCAGGCTCGACAGATACTGGCTGCCCAGGTTCGAGGTCAGGATGATCAGCGTGTTCGAGAAATCGACCGTGCGGCCCTGGCCGTCGGTCAGCCGCCCGTCGTCGAGCACCTGCAGCAATATGTTGAACACGTCGCCATGCGCCTTCTCGACTTCGTCGAACAGCACGACCTGATAGGGCCTGCGCCGCACCGCCTCGGTCAGCACGCCGCCTTCCTCATAACCGACATAGCCGGGAGGGGCGCCGATCAGTCGGGCGACCGCGTGCTTCTCCATGAACTCGCTCATGTCGATGCGGACCAGCGCATTGGCGTCGTCGAACAAGAACTCGGCGAGCGCCTTGGTCAGCTCGGTCTTGCCGACGCCGGTCGGGCCGAGGAACAGGAAGGACCCGAGCGGCCGGTTCGGCTCCTGCAGCCCGGCCCGCGCGCGGCGCACCGCGGTCGAGACCGAGCGGACTGCCTGGGCCTGGCCGATCACGCGCTTGCCCAGCGCTTCTTCCATGCCGAGCAGCTTGGCGCGCTCGCCTTCCAGCATCCGGTCGACCGGGATGCCAGTCCAGCGGCTGACCACGGCGGCGATATCGTCGGCAGTCACTTCCTCGCGCAGCATCGCGCCCTTGGTGGTGGCCTGCGCCTCGTCGAGCTGGCGGGTGAGTTGCGGGATGGTGCCGTAGGACAGCTCGCCCGCCTTGGCGAGATCGCCGGCGCGCTGCGCCTGCTCAAGCTCGAGCCGCGCCGCGTCGAGCTGTTCCTTCAGCTTCGCCTCGGCGTTGATCTTGTCCTTCTCGCCCTGCCAGCGCGTGGTCAGCTCGGCCGATTGTTGTTCGAGATTGGCGAGCTCGGCCTCGAGCGTGACGAGGCGATCGCGCGAGGCCGCATCGGTCTCGCGCTTCAGCGCTTCGCGTTCGATCTTGAGCTGAATGATCCGCCGGTCGAGCGTCTCGATCTCCTCGGGCTTCGATTCAACCTCCATGCGGATTCGGCTAGCCGCTTCGTCCATCAGGTCGATCGCCTTGTCGGGCAGGAAGCGGTCAGTGATGTATCGGTTTGAAAGGGTAGAGGCAGCGACAATCGCGGCGTCAGTGATGCGCACGCCGTGGTGAAGTTCGTATTTCTCCTTCAGCCCGCGCAGGATCGAGATCGTGTCCTCGACTGTCGGCTCGCCGACGAACACCGGCTGGAAGCGCCGCTGCAGTGCCGCGTCCTTCTCGACATATTTGCGATATTCGTCGAGCGTGGTCGCGCCGACGCAGTGCAGCTCGCCGCGGGCCAGCGCCGGCTTGATCATGTTGGACGCGTCCATCGCGCCGTCGGTCTTGCCGGCACCGATCAGCGTGTGCATCTCGTCGATGAACAGGATGATGTCGCCTTCGCCGGCGCGCACTTCATCGAGCACGCCCTTCAGCCGCTCCTCGAACTCGCCGCGATATTTGGCGCCGGCGATCATGCTGCCGATGTCGAGCGACATCAGCTTCCGGTCCTTCAGCGTGTCGGGCACGTCGCCATTGGCGATGCGCAGCGCAAGACCTTCGGCGATCGCGGTCTTGCCGACGCCGGGTTCGCCGATCAGCACCGGGTTGTTCTTGGTGCGGCGGGCAAGGATCTGGATGGTGCGGCGGATTTCCTCGTCGCGGCCGATCACCGGGTCGAGCTTGCCGTCGCGCGCGGCCTGGGTGAGGTCGCGCGCGAATTTGTTGAGCGCGTCGAACCGGTCCTCGGCACCCGCACTGTCGGCGGTGCGGCCCGCGCGGATCTTGTTGATCGCGGCGTTCAGGGCATCGGCCTTCACGCCCGCCGCGGCGAGTGCCTTGCCGACAGTGGTCGTGGTGGAGAGCGCAAGCGCGAGCAGCAGCCGCTCGACCGTGACGAAGCTGTCGCCCGCCTTGGTCGCGGCCTGCTCGGCCTGGTCGAGCACGCGCACCGCGTCATTGTCGAGGCCGGGCGTCTGTTGTGCGCCGCCGCCCGAGACGGCTGGCACCTTTGCCAGCGCCGCGTCGGTCTCGGTCGCCGCGCGCTTTGCGTCGCCGCCGGCGGCGGTGATCAGCCCTGCCGCCATGCCCTGCTCGTCCTCGAGCAGCGCCTTCAGGATATGCTCGGGCGCAATGCGCTGATGGCTCATCCGGATCGCGACGGTCTGTGCCGATTGCAGGAAGCCCTTTGCGCGGTCGGTGAATTTTTCCAGGTTCATTGTTGTCCCTCCAGGTCCGGCACGGATATGGTGTTGTATATATGCAACACAAGCCTCTTGCGCCCGACTTTTTCGCCCTCGCTGTCGACAGATAGATACGTGTCACGAACCTGTCTCACCAGTCACGCGGTAATGACTTGTTCCTCCCATAATTGTGCAACGCACAACGCCTAGGCGGCTCCGAGGCGCCGGGAGTGGGGCGCCGCGGAAAAACACGCCCAATTCACGCCCAAGGGGGACAATCGACATGCGCCATCTTCACGCCTGGCTGCTGGCTGGCACCGCTTTGTGTTCGCCTTTCGCCGCGAACGCCGCCGTCATCGAAGACAAGCCCGCCGCCGCGACCGATGCGACGACGGCTGATCCCGTGGCCGACGACGACGCTACCGCCGACATCATCGTCATCGGCCGCGGCGAAACGCGCCAGGTGCAGCGTATCAGCCAGGTCGATATCGAGCGCCTGCCGGCGGGCACCAGCCCGTTGAAGGCGATCGCCAAGCTGCCCAGCGTGAATTTCCAGTCGGCCGATGCCTTTGGCGCCTATGAATGGTCGGAACGCGTCTCGATCCGCAGCTTCAATCAGAACCAGATCGGCTTCACGCTCGACGGCATCCCGCTCGGCGACGGCAGCTATGGCAACACCAACGGCCTGCACATCAGCCGCGCGATCTCGTCGGAGAATATCGGCCAGACGATCGTGTCGCAGGGCGCCGGGTCGATCGGGACTCAGGCGACCAACAATCTCGGCGGCACCATCGAGTTCCTGTCGAGCGACCCCAAGCCCGTCTTCGGCATGACGCTGAACGGCACCTATGGCAGCGAGAACACCGTGCGCGCCTTTGGCCGGCTCGACACCGGCGTGCTCGGCGACAACGGCCCGAGCGCCTATGTCTCCTACGGCTTCCTCGACACCGACAAATGGAAGGGGTTCGGCTCGCAGCGCCAGCACCAGATCAATGCGAAGTTCACTGCCCCGGTCGGCGCCATGCGGCTCGTCGGTACCTTCGATTTCTCGGACCGGCGCGAGAACGACTATCAGGATCTGTCGCTCGACATGATCCACCGCCTCGGCCTGCGTAACGACAATATCTCGAACAATTATCCGCTCGCCGTCGTGATCGCCGATACGCTGGCGTATAACAGCGCGCATCCGACCGCGCCGATCCCCTATCCCGCACCTTATGGCACCGCCGACGACGTCTATTTCGATGCCGCCGGTCTCCGCGTCGACTATCTCGCGTCGCTCGGCATCGAGACGGCGAAGGACGCGCCGATCCACGGCATGCTCAAGGCCTATTATCATTCGAACCATGGCCAGGGCATCTGGTACACGCCGTACACCGCGACGCCCGGCGGCGCGCCGCTCTCCGTGCGCACCACGGAATATGACATCCGCCGCAAGGGCGTGTTCGGCTCGGTCGGCGGCATGCTGGCCTTCAACGACATCACCGTTGGCGGCTGGTACGAGAAGAATGATTTCCGCCAGGCGCGGCGCTTCTACGGCCTGACCAGCCGCAACGTCTCGACGCGGGATTCGCTCGACTTCCAGACCAATCCCTTCTTCACCCAGTGGGATTTCAATTACGATACCGAGACGGTCCAATATTATGTCCAGGACAAGATCGCGCTTGGTGCCCTGACGCTCGATTTCGGGTGGAAGGGCTTCGACGTCCGCAACGCGGCCGCGCCGATCATCGGGGGTGGCCTCGCCGCCGGCAAGATCAAGGTGACTGACTGGTTCCAGCCGCATGCCGGCTTCAACTACAAGCTGAACGACAGCGCCGAGCTGTTCGGCGATTTCACGCAGGTGAAGCGCGCCTTCGTGTCGTCGGCCACGACCGGCCCGTTCGCGACGACTCAGCCGGGGTTCGATGCGCTGCTGACCACCGCCAAGCTCAAGCCCGAGGAATCGGATACCTATGAGCTGGGCGGCCGCTTCAAGAACCGCTGGTTCAACGGCCTGATCGCCGCTTATTATGTCGATTTCCGCAACCGCCTGCTCGGCGTGACGACGGGTGCCGGCATCGTCGGCAATCCGGTGATCCTGCAGAATGTCGGCTCGGTCCGCGCTTACGGGTTCGAGGCGGCGGGCGAAGTGAAGCTGCCGTACGGCTTCGGCGTCTTCGCCTCGTACAGCTATAACGACTCGACCTATCGCGACAATGTCAGCGCGACGGTGCTGACCAAGGGCAAGACCACCGTCGACAGCCCGAAGCACCTCGCCAAGGGCGAGATCACCTATGACCAGGGCATGTTCTTCGGCCGGTTCGGCGCGAATTATATGAGCCGGCGTTATTTCACCTACACCAACGACCAGTCGGTGCCGGGCCAGGTGATCTTCGACGCGACCCTCGGCGCCCGCGTCACCCTGCCGGGCGATCGCAAGGTCGAGGTGCAGCTCAACGCGACCAACCTGTTCGACAAGAAATATGTCTCGACCATCGGGTCGAACGGGTTCGGCAACAGCGGCGACAACCAGACGCTGCTCGCCGGCGCGCCGCAGCAGTTCTTCGTCACGGTGAAGACCGCTTTCTGATCGCTACGCCGCCGCCGTTCCCCGCTTCGGGTGGGAACGGCGGCGATTGGCTAGCGACGCCCGGCAAAAGCCTGCTACCCTGATTGCGATTGGCGCCGCTTGACGATGCGCCATACGGCAGGGGTGGGCATGACGGCGATTGTGGCGTTGCTGGCAGTGCTATCTGCCGATCCCTCCGGTGGTGCGCCTCATGTCCGGATATTGGCCGACTCATCAGGCAAGTGCGTCACGATCTGGAATGGTGAGACTGTCGACGACGAAGCGTTGCTCGACCGCGCAAGAACAGTGTCGGCTGAGGACAAGAAACGAGGCATTCACATCGACGGGAAGGTGGACGCGCCTTACCGGTGTATCGGCGGCGTTATCTACACGTTGCAAGCCGTGGGTTTCACGAAGATCGGCTTCATATCCGAACCGCCACCACGACGCGTCGTCGTCGAGGTCGACCGACGCTGCCGCCTGAAGCTCGATGGTCGGCGGATCATGCTCGATGTGCTGCGCGCGAGGTCTTCGGCTTGGGCCGCGGAAGGGGCGGATGTCCATTTTCGGGCCAGCTTGAGCGCGACCTATCAGTGCGTCGCGCCGATCGAAAAGGTCATTGCGGACGCGGGGGTAGGCAAGATCGCCTTTATCGGCGGCTCGGGAGCGCCATCCGAAGGAACGTCGAAATGACCATGGTAAAGCGGCTCGGGCTTGGGCTTTTTGCACTTCTTCTGCTGCTCGCCATCGGCCTCGCGGTGTGGGAACCGCTGACCGCGTCCGCCCCGCCTGCGCCCCCGGCGCATGCCTATGACGTGACGATCGCGCGCGACACTTTCGGCGTGCCGCATATCTTCGGCAAGACCGACCCCGACGTCGCCTATGGCATCGCCTATGCCCATGCCGAGGATGATTTCTCGACCCTGCAGGAAGTGCTCGCGATGACGCGCGGGCGGCTCGGCGCGATGACCGGCGGAGACGGGGCGAAGACGGATTATGTGCTTCATCTGCTCGGCGCGCGCGAGACGGTGGCACGCGATTACATGAAGCAGCCCGCGGACGTGCGCGCGCTGCTCGACGGCTATGCCTCGGGCCTCAACCATTATGCCGAGAAGCATCCGGGCGAGGTGCGGCTGGCGAAGCTCTTCCCGGTCGAGGGCCGGGATGTCGCGACCGGCTTCGTGCTGCGCTCGCCCTTCTTCTTCGGGCTGGATGCCGTGCTGGGCGCTCTCGCCGGCGACACGCCGCTGCCGAAGGAGAGTGCCGGCCCGGTGCCGGACGCGCCGGACATCACGCCGATCGGCCCCAACGGCAACGAGAATGGCTCCAACGCCTTTGTCGTCGCGCCGAAACGGTCGGCGGACGGCTTCACCCGGCTCGTCTCCAACTCGCACCAGCCATGGCGCGGCGGCGCTGCCTGGTATGAGCTGGTGGTGCATTCGCGGACCGGCTGGGATTTCGCCGGCGCGACCTTCCCCGGGGCGCCCTATCCGCTGCTCGGCCATAATCGCACGCTCGGCTGGACCAACACGGTCAACCGGCCCGATCTGATCGATGTCTACAAGCTGGTGCTTAACGCGGCGGGCGACGCCTATCGTTTCGACGGGAAATGGCGCCCGCTCGAAAAAACGCGGGTGTGGCTGCATGTGAAGCTGTGGGGTCCGTTCGTGCTGCCGGTGCCCAAGACGGTGCTGCGGGCGGTGCAGGGCCCCGTGGTCGAGAATGCCAAAGGCGCCTTCGCGCTCCGTTATGGCGGGGCCGACCAGTTGAAGATGGTCGAGGAATATTATCGGCTGAACCGCGCGCGTGATTTTGCCGAGTGGCAGAAGGCACTGGCGATTCAGGGCGTGCCGGCGACCAATTTCCTCTATGGCGACGCGGCCGGGAACATCGCCTATTTCTACAATGCCAGCTTCCTCAACCGGAAGCCGGGTTACGATTATGCCGGGGCGCTGCCGGGTGACACCTCGCGCGACCTCGCGCCCGGCACCGTGCCCTGGGCGCAGGTGCCGCGCAACGTGAACCCCGCTTCGGGCTTCCTGGTCAACGCCAACAACACGCCCTTCCAGGCGGCGGGGGCGGGCTCGGAGATGAACCCGGCGGACTATTCGCCGCTGCTCGGTATCGAGACCGACACGACCAACCGCGCGACCCGCGCGCTTGAGCTGATGGGCGCCGATCCGTCGATCAGCGACGCCGACCTGCACCGCATCAAGTTCGATACCGGCGTCAGCCGGGTGAGCTGGGCGGCGAAATGGTTCGCCGATATCGCGGCGGTCGACCCCAAAGGAGACAAGACGCTGGTCGATGCCCAGGCGCTGCTGGCGAAATGGGACTGGAACTATGACGGCAAGGGCCCGGCTGACGCCATCGCCGCGCTGCTGCTGCGCGCCGGCAACAAATGGCATTATCAGCGCAGGCCCGAGGCCGATCCGCGCGAGGAACTCGCCACTGCCGCTGCCTATCTGACGACACATTTCGGGCGGCTCGATCCGCCGCTCGGCGTCGTGCTCCGTGTGCGCCAGGGCAAGGTCGATCTGCCGATGGATGGCGGCCCCGACGTGCTCCGCGCCGCCGCCTTGTGGGACGAGGCGGCCGATGGCCGGCTGGCGGTGAAGCATGGCGACAGCTTCATCATGTTCATTGCCTGGGACAGGCAGGGCAGGGTCAGCTCGCAGTCGATCCAGCCCTTCGGCGCTGCCACCACGCGCCCCGATTCGCCGCATTATGCCGATCAGGCGCCGTTGTTCGTCCGACATCAGCTGAAACCCGTATGGTTCGATCCGGCGCAGCTCAGGGGCCATATCGAGCGGGTCTACCGGCCCTGATCGCCCCGATTGCGCGCTGAAATCGTCGCGTTATACCTGCGCAATATAATTGCTTTTCGAGGACGCATTTTCATGAACATCAAGTTGTTCGCGCTTGCGGGCGTGGCGCTCGGCGCGCTGGCGACTCCCGTCGTGGCGGCGCCGCCCCAGGCGGCGACCAAACCAGCTGCGGCCAAGCCCGCCCCCGTCTCCGTGCTCGCGAAGAGCGTGGACATTCCATACCAGGAATTCACCCTCGCCAACGGCCTGCGCGTGATCGTCCATACCGATCGCAAGGCCCCGATCGTCGCGGTCTCGGTCTGGTACAATGTCGGGTCGAAGTTCGAGCCAGCCGGCAAGACCGGCTTCGCGCATCTGTTCGAGCATCTGATGTTCAATGGCAGCGAGAATGCGCCCGGCGATTATTTCGGGCCGATGAAGGAAGTCGGCGCGACTGACCTGAACGGCACGACCTGGTTCGACCGCACCAATTATTACGAGACGGTGCCGACGCCCGCGCTCGACCGCGCGTTGTTCCTCGAGAGCGACCGCATGGGCTATCTCACCGGCGCAGTCACGCAGGGCGTGCTCGACGAGCAGCGCGGCGTCGTCCAGAACGAGAAGCGCCAGGGCGACAACCAGCCCTTCGGCCTGGTCGAATACAGCCAGCTCGACGCCCTCTTCCCGGAGGGCCATCCCTATCGCCACTCGACGATCGGGTCGATGGCCGATCTCGATGCCGCCAGCCTCGCCACGGTGAAGGACTGGTTCCACGATCATTATGCGCCGAACAACGCGATCCTGTCGCTGGCGGGCGATATCGACCTCGCCACGGCGAAGCCGCTCGTCGAGAAATATTTCGGTGCGATTCCGCGCGGCCCGGTCAGCGTCGTGCCCAAGGCGGACGTCCCCGACCTCGCCGCCGCCAAGGCGGAGGTGATGAAGGACCGGGTCTCGACCACCCGCATCTACCGCATGTGGGCGGTGCCCGGCGTCAACGACAAGGACGCCGTGCTGCTCGACGTGACGGCGGGCGTGCTCGGTGGGCTGTCGAGCTCGCGGCTCGACAATGCGCTGGTGCGCAAGGAAAAGATCGCGGTCCGCGTTTCGGCCAGCAACCAGACCTTCGCGCAGATCGGTCTGTTCGAAGTCTATGCCGATGTGAAGCCGGGTGTCGATCCGGCGCTGGTCGCGAAACGACTGGATGAGGTGATGGCCGATCTGGTCGCCAAGGGCCCCACCGCCGACGAAGTGCAGCGTGTTGCCACGGGCAGCGTGACCAGCACGATCCAGGGCCTGGAGTCGGTCGGCGGCGGCAATGGCAAGGCGGCGCAGCTCGCGCAGGGCGCGCTCTATTCGAACGATCCGGCCTTCTACAAGAAACAGCTCGCGACCATGGCGGGCGCGACGCCGGCGAGCGTCAGGGCCGCGACCGCCAAATGGCTGACTCGCCCGGTCTATGCGCTGACCGTCGTGCCGGGCCCGCGCGAGGCCTATACCGAGGCAGCGCCGGTCGAGCCCAAGCCGTCGACGGACGTGCCGGTCAAGGGTACGCGCGGCGCAATGCCCGGCGTGGCCAATATCTCCGACATCGATTTCCCGCCGGCGGTGCACACCAGCCTGAAAAACGGCATCGAGCTGATCTATGCCCAGCGCGGCGCCGTGCCGATCACCCAGGCGGTGATCAGCTTCGATGCCGGCGTGGCGGCCGATCCGGCGACCAGGCTCGGCACGCAGCAGTTGACCCTCGGCATGATGGACGAAGGCACGACCACGCTCGATTCGATCCAGATCGCCGAGGCGAAGGAGCGGCTCGGCGCCGCGATCGGCTCCGGCGCCAGTTCCGACCGCACCAGCCTGACCCTGTCGGCGCCCAGCCCGAACCTGGTGCCGGCGCTCGACCTGTTCGCCGATATCGTGCGCAACCCGGCCTTCGCGCCGGCCGAGGTCGACCGGGTCAAGAACCAGCAGCTCGCGCAGATCCAGGCCGAGCTGACCAACCCGGGTGGGCTCGCGACGCGCGTCATGCCGCGGCTCGTCTACGGCCCGGCCTCGCCCTATGCCAAATCGTTCGGCAGCGGCGATCCCAAGGCCGTCGCGGCGCTGACCCGCGACGATCTGATTGCGTTCCAGCATGCCTGGCTCCGACCGGACAAGGCCCGCATCTTCGTGGTCAGCGATCGGCCGCTCGCCGAGGTGAAGGCAGCACTGGACGCCGAATTCGGCGACTGGACCCCGACCGGTGCGGCGGGCGTGAAGGATTTCTCCGCGCCGTCGACGCCCTCGGCGCCGAAGATCGTGCTGATCGACCGGCCCGATTCGCCGCAGTCGCTGATCTACGCCGCGACCCCGACCAGCCTGAAGGGCACGGACGATTTCGTGCCGCTGCTCGCGGCCAACGACACGCTTGGCGGTGGCTTCCTGTCGCGGATCAACATGGATCTGCGCGAGGACAAGCACTGGTCCTATGGCGCCGGCGGCGGCTTCCAGCGTGCCGAATTCGCCGCGCCCTATGTCATCCAGGCGCCCGTCCAGGCTGACAAGACCGGCGCCTCGATCGCGGCGGTTCGGGCTGACGTGCAAGACTTCCTGACGACCAAGGGCATCACCCCGCTCGAATTCGACCGGACGATCACGGGCACGATTCGCTCGCTGCCCGGAAACTTCGAAACGGCGGGCGCGGTGCTGTCGGGCATGCAGTCGAACAGCCTCTACAAGCGGCCGGACGATTATTATGCGAAACTTCCCCAGGTCTATCGCGGGCTGAAGGTTGCCCAGCTTGACGCTGCGGCACGCGCGGTAATCGATCCGTCCAAGCTGATCTGGGTGGTCGTGGGCGATGCGAAGACAGTTCGGCCCCAGCTTGACAGCCTCGGGCTGCCGGTTGAGGTGGTGCCCGCGGCGTCCGTCGCGGACGTGCGCTAGGGATTCATGGAGAGACGGATATGGCTGGAATCGACGGCACCTGGGATGCGACGGTCAAGTCGCCGCTTGGCGATCAGAAGATGACGCTGACGATCAAGACCGATGGCGGCACCTTCACCGGTACCAACAGCGGCGCGATGGGGTCGACCGACATCAACGGCACCGTGGACGGCGACACCATCCACTGGAGCATGAACATCACCGTGCCGATGCCGATGACGCTGGACTGCACCGCGACCGCGGACGGCGACACGCTGGCCGGCTCGGTCGGCGCCGGCGCGTTCGGCAGCTTCCCGCTGACGGGCACGCGCACCGGCTGATCCGCCGGCTCTGGTGACATGAAGAGGCCGCTTTCCGCAAGGAAGGCGGGCTTTTTCTATGAGCGCGCCAGCCGGGTCACATGGCCCATCTTGCGGCCCGGCCGCACCGTCTTGCCGTACAGGTGCAGATGCGCGCCCGGCTCGGCGAGGATCTCCGCCCAGCGATGGGCGTCCTCGCCGATCAGATTTTCCATCTCGACGCCCGGCGCGGTCAGCCCGGTGTCGCCGAGCGGCAGGCCGCAGATCGCGCGGATATGATTCTCGAACTGTGAGGTGACCGCGCCCTCGATCGTCCAGTGCCCCGAATTATGGACGCGCGGCGCCATCTCGTTGAACACCGGACCATCCTCGGTCGCGAAGAACTCCAGCGTCAGCACGCCGACATAGCCGAGCGTATCTGCCAGGCGTCCGGCCAGCGCCGCCGCTTCGGCCCAGTGGCGCGCGATCTCGGCGGGGGCGGGCAGCGAGGAACGGTCGAGGATGCCCGCGACATGCTGGTTCCAGGGCGGCGGATAGCTGACCATCGCGCGGTCGACGCCGCGCGCGAGGATGATCGAGAATTCGTGGCTGAAGGTGACGAAGCCTTCGAGGATCGCCGGACGCGCGCCGATCTCGGCCCAGGCGCTTTCCGCATCGTCGGCGGTGCGGAGCCGGACCTGGCCCTTGCCGTCATAGCCGAGCCGCAAGGTTTTGAGGATCGCCGGGGCGCCGATCTCGGCCAGTGCCTGTTTCAGCTCGTCGAGCGTGGTGACCTTGCGCCATGGGGCGGTGCGGCCGCCGAGGCCGTCGACGAAGCTCTTCTCGGTCGCGCGGTCCTGCGCGACTTCCAAGGCGGCGGGGGCAGGGTGCACCGGCAATTTGGTCGCGAGATAGCGGACCGGGTCGATCGCGATATTCTCGAACTCATAGGTGACGACATCGGCCGAGGCGGCGAGCTCGTCGAGGATGATACGGCTGTGATAATCGGCACGGGTGAAGCTCGACGCGGTCTGCGCGGCGACGCTCTCGGCATCCGGCGCGAGGATCTGGGTGCGATAGCCAAGCTGTGCCGCCGCGACCGCGAGCATCCGCCCGAGCTGGCCGCCACCGAGGATGCCGATCGTGGAGCCGGGTGGAAGCATCGTCATTCGGGGTCGGTCGCGACGTTGTCCGTCTGTGCGGCACGCCACTTCTTCAGCCGCTCGGCGAGCAGCGCGTCGCTGGTGGCGAGGATCGCGGCGGCGAGCAGGCCGGCATTCTTCGCGCCGGCCTTGCCGATGGCGAGCGTGCCCACGGGCACGCCGCCGGGCATCTGCACGATCGAGAGCAGGCTATCCATCCCCTTCATCGCCTTGGATTCGACCGGCACGCCCAGCACCGGCAGGTGAGTCATCGCGGCCGCCATGCCGGGCAGATGCGCGGCCCCGCCCGCGCCGGCGATGATCACCTTCAGCCCGCGATGCTCGGCCTGGGCGGCATAGTCGTAAAGCCGCTGCGGGGTGCGGTGCGCCGACACCACCTTGGTCTCATGCGGCACGCCCAGCGCGGCGAGCGCGTCTGCGGCATGGCGCATCGTGTCCCAGTCGGACGCGCTGCCCATGATGATGCCGACAAGGGGATGATCCGACATGAAATACCCCGGTGAAAAAGGAGCGGTTTCCTAACCATGGGACACCGCAAGGGCAACGTACTTACTCAAAAGGTCAGCGCTCGCTCAGATAATAGCGATCGGTCGCGTTCAGCGCCTCGTCGAGTTCATAGACGATCGGCTGGCCGGTGGGGATCTCCAGGCTGGTGATCTCGTCGTCGGGAATATTCGAGAGATGCTTGACCAGCGCGCGCAGCGAATTGCCGTGCGCCGAGATCAGCACGCGCTGCCCGGCCTTGAGCGCGGGGGCGATGCGGCCGTCCCAATAGGGCAACACGCGCGCGATCGTGTCCTTCAGGCTCTCGGTGTCGGGAATGGCGATCCCGGCATAGCGGCGGTCCTGCGACAGGTCGAACGGCCCGCCCGCTTCCATCGGCGGCGGCGGGATGTCGAAGCTGCGGCGCCAGATATGGACCTGCTCCTCGCCATGCTTCGCCGCGGTCTCGGCCTTGTCGAGGCCGGTCAGGCCGCCATAATGCCGCTCGTTGAGATGCCAGTCCTTTTCGACCGGTAGCCACAGCCGCCCCATTTCCTCGAGCGCGAGGTTGAGCGTCTTGATCGCACGGGTCTGAAGCGAGGTGAAGGTCAGGTCGAAGTCCAGGCCTTTCTCCTTCATCAGCCGGCCGGCGGCACGGGCTTCCTCGGCGCCCTTTTCGGTCACGTCGACGTCCCACCAGCCGGTGAAGCGGTTCTCGAGGTTCCAGGCGGACTGGCCGTGGCGGATCAGGACGAGGGTGGGCATGGTTTCTCCCGGGCTATCGATGACGCGCCCGTCTCTAACGATTGATGTCCATGAGGCAACTTGCCCTGTGCATTCCCGGCGTGGCAATTGACCGCAAAAGGAGACTCTCCATGGCGATCGTACGGCAGACACTCGTATATAACGGGCCGGGCGGGCCGTTCGAGGGCGTGATCGCCTATGAGGACGAGATCACCACGATGCGGCCGGGCGTGCTCGTCGTGCCCAACATCCGCGGGCAGAAGGAAGCCGACACACTCAAGGCCGAGGCGCTGGCGAGGCTCGGTTATGTTGGGTTCGCCTGCGATGTGTTCGGCCAGGGCAAGCGCACCACGCATGAGTCACCCGACATGGCGGTCTATATGAACGAACTGAACGCCGATCGCGGGCTGTTGCGCGACCGGTTGCAGGCGTCGCTCGATGCGTTGAAGGGGTTCGACCGGGTCGATCCGGCAAAGACCGCGGCGATCGGCTTCTGCTTCGGCGGCAAATGCGTGCTCGACATGGCGCGCGCCGGGCTCGACACGCTTGGCTGTGTCAGCTTCCACGGCGTGTACGACCGCCCGGACCATGCCAACGCCGTGCCGATCAAGCCGAAACTGCTCGTCTGCCACGGCTGGGACGACCCGCTGGCGCCAGCCGATGCAATGGTGGCGCTCAGCCGCGAGCTGACCGAGGGCGGGGCCGACTGGCAGATCCATGTCTATGGCAATGCCGGCCACGCCTTTACCGACCATGCGGCGAAAACCTCCACCCGGCCCGGGGTGGCTTATGAGGAGCGCGCTGACCGGCGGAGCTGGGAAGCGATGAAGGGCTTCCTGGCAGAGCTGTTCTAGCGAACCGCCACCCTCCCCGTTCGCCCTGAGCTTGTCGAAGGGCTGCTCTTCTTTTTGGCGGTTAAGAAGAAAGAGCAGTGCTTCGACAAGCTCAGCACGAACGGGATGAGAGCGCTCTTCCCTCAGATCGAGTCGATCACCTCGGCCAGCACTTCGAGACAGGCGTGTCCGAGCTGCTTGCTCCGCTCCGGCGACCAGCCGAACTCGGCGTCCGGGTTCGGATCATGGTCCTTGAACGGCATCTCCAAGGTCATCGCCACCGCGCCGAAGCGTTCGGCGAGCTGGTTGGTCGACATGGTGAGATTGGCCTTGCCCGGGCTCGACTTCTCATAACCCTTCTCGATCTGGAAATCGGGGGTATGGGCCGCGAGGCGGCGGGCATAGTCGTAGAATTTCTCCCCGAGGTCGTCGGTCCAGCCCGGAATGCCTTCGAAGCCGGCGAGGAAATTGGCGGGGATCGCCTCGTCGCCATGCACGTCCATCGCGAAGGCGACCCCGGTCTCGTCCATCGCGTTGCGCACGCACAGGACCTCGGGACTCTTCTCGGGCGTCGGGGCGTGCCATTCGCGGTTGAGGTTCACGCCTGCGGCATTGGTGCGCAGATGGCCGCGAAAAGATCCGTCCGGGTTCATGTTCGGCACGACATGGAAGGTCGCCTTGGCGAGCAGCGCGGCGGTGACTTCGTCCTCGGTGTCGGTCAGCCGTTCCAGCGCGCCCTCCATCCACCATTCGGCCATGGATTCGCCGGGATGCTGGCGGGCATAGAGCCAGACCTGCTTCGGCCCCTCGCCGATGCGGAAATAGTCGATCGCGCGGCCGTCGAGCGACTGGCCGAGCTGGCGGTGAGTCACGCCGGGCTGCAGTGCGGTCGCGGCGACCAAAGCGTCGTGGCGCTCCATCGTATAGGGCGCGAAATAGGCGAACCAGACCAGCTCGCTATCGCCCTCCCAGTCGAACTCGAGCACGCCGTCGGCATAGCGCGTCTCGGTCATGCGCCAGTCGATCCGGTCGGTCGAGACGCGTGCCTTGTAGCCGGGCCAGCCGAACGGATAGGCCGAAGACCCCGCATTGACGATGCGATAGGTCAGCTTGCGCCCCTTCGCCCCGGCGACGCGGAAATAGAACCATTGGAAGAAGTCCGACTGGTGATCCTGCACGATCTCCAGGTCGATCCGGTCGCCGGCAATGGCGACCAGGCGGATGTTGCCGCCATCGAAGGCGGCGTTGATCTGAGTGCTCATCTGACGGTGATAGAACGGCCGGATTCGCCGGGGAACCCCAGGAACAGGGCATGGGCCAATTTGCTCGCCGCCGCGTTTGCCTGCGCCTCGGGCGCCTTGTCGTCGGCCTGAGTCTGGGCGCGGCCTTCCCAGATGGTCGTGCCGTCGCTGCGCCGGCGGATCTGCACTGACAGCTCCGTCGCGACGACATAGCGCGACTTCGCCTTGCCGATCGGGAAGGAAACGCCGCCGCCGACCCCGACTCCGCCGCCACGCCCGCCGCTATAGGAGCCGCCGCCAAGGCCGATGCTGAATGGCGGTGGCTTGGGTGGTCCCTCCAGCGTGGTGCGGGTGAAGCCGACCACGGCGAGATACTGGCCGCGCACGTCGGCGGGCGCCGCGGTATAGCCCGACTGGACCAGCTCGGCCTCGACCGCCGAGGCATAGGTCGCGAATTCGAGGCTCGCCGGCCCGCCGCCGGGCAGCGGCTCGACCGTGACGGTGCCGCGCTCGAGCGGCGCGCCGAGATGGAAGCGCGTCACCTGGACCGGGCCGCTGACGGTCGTCGCACATCCTGCCAGGCTGGTCGCCGCGAGTGCGATGAACAATGTCCGTGCCGTCGTCATGCTGCCCGTCATCTTAGCCTGTCCTTCGAACCGATCGTTGCGTCACTGTAACGCTGTAAGCGATAACGCACGATAGACGCATCCGGGTTCCGTGTCGCGCGGGTTGACTTGGGACCCGCTCGTCCATATGCGGACGCCTCTTTCCAAAACCCGAGAATCAAAGAAGCGAATCGATCATGAAGATCCGCAATTCCCTGAAGTCGCTCAAGGGCCGGCATCGCGACAACCGCGTGATCCGCCGCCGTGGCCGCACCTATGTCATCAACAAGACGAACCGCCGCTTCAAGGCCCGCCAGGGCTAAGTGAGCCGGCCGGCTGCCGTCGTCTTCGACGTCGGCAACGTCCTGTATGACTGGAACCCCCGGTTCCTTTACGAGCGCCTGATCGAGGACGATCGGGCGCTCGATGCATTCCTGCGCGATGTCGCGACCAAGGAATGGCATTTCCAGCACGATCTGGGCCGCCCCTTCGCCGAGACCTCGGCGGAGCTGAGCGCGTTGTACCCGGAATATGCCGAGATGATCGCCCTTTGGGGGCCGCGCTTCAGCGACACGATCCCGGGCTTGCTGCCGGGCATGGGCGAGCTGGTCGAGGAGATCGACGCGGCCGGCGTGCCGCTGTTCGCCATCACCAATTTCTCGGGCGAGTTCTGGCGCCCCTTCCGTGACCGTGAAGCCGCCACCTTCGACCGGTTCCGCGATATCGTGGTCTCGGGCGACGAGCGGCTGGTGAAGCCCGATCCCGCCATCTACCACCTCGCGCTCGACCGCTTCGGTCTTCAGCCTGGCGAGGCGGTGTTCATCGACGACCGCGAGGACAATGTCGCCGCGGCGAACGGAGTCGGGATGCGCGGCCTGCAGTTTGTCGACGCTCCGACGTTGCGCGGGCAGCTCAGCGCGCTGGGGCTACTCCGCGCCTGATTCGTCCAACAGCGACCCGGGTTTTTTGCTGTTACGCCGCTCCCCTTTTTTCTTTCGCTGTTATGTTGGAATTCCGGGCCGATTTGGGCGAGCGATTCCAGCGGGTTGAGGTGGCTTTTCCCTGTTACGGCGTAACAGCGGAAAAAATGCCGAAAAAATGTCGAAAACGGCGCGGTTTTTCCGCGTAACAGGGGCGTGGCACCGCGCGGTTATCGTCCAACATCATCCAGCCATGTCAAAGAGCGCGCCCGGCTTGCGGACCGCGTCACGCTCTCATGATCGGCGCCTGCGTTGAATCGAGGCTGCTTGTCCGCATGCGCATATTTGTGTACACCGTGTACATATCTGGAGGCGATCATGGAAATGTCGGTTCGCGAGGCACGGGCGCAGTTTGCGCGGGCTCTCGCCGCGGTTGAACGCGGCGAACGTGTGACGATCACCAAACACGGCGTTGCGGTGGCGGAACTCGGTCCGGCTCCGGCAAGGAAGACGCTGGACTGGAGGGCACTCGAACGATTTCGCCAAGATCGGGGTTGGGGCGCTCTTACGGCCGAAGAAATGTGGCCGGCTGATTTCAACGATCCGGAATATAGTCGCAGGGCACTGATGCTTGATGGGAATCCTGACGTCGAACCGCAATGACACTGCTGCTCGATACGCATATCGCACTCTGGCTCGTCCGCGACCCGAGCGTGTTGCGTCCGGCGGAATTGGCAGCGATCGAAGAAAATGATTCCCTCGTATCGGCGATCTCGCTCTGGGAGTTGCGCCTCAAATGGGAGCGCGTCACGGCCTCGGGTGCGAGAAAGGGGGCAGCCGATCCGGTCGAGATTCGAGCGGGGCTCGATATCCTGGGCATCGGCATCCTGGTCCTGACAACCGATCAGGCCGTCGCATGGCTAAAGCATCCGACACCGCACCGAGACCCGTTCGCAGAAATTCTGCTGATCCAGGCACAGGAGTTGGGCGTCAAACTGCTTACCCGTGACCGGTTGCTGGCCAGCCACCCTTTGGCGCTTACGCCTTAGGAACTAGCCGCCATAGCCTTTCAACTCGTCGCCGATCACCCGCACGACGTGCAGCACATTGGTCGAGCCGGGCGTGCGGAACGGGACACCGGCGATGATGATCAGCCGGTCGCCGGCCTTGGCGATATTGTGGCGGATCGCCATGCGCTTGGCCTTGGCGACCATGTCCTCGAAGGATTCAACGTCGCGGGTGTGCACCGCATGCGTGCCCCAGAGCAGGCCGAGCCGCCGCGCCGTCTCGATCTTCGGGGTCAGCACCAGCAGCGGCACCGAAGGCCGCTCGCGTGCGACGCGGCGGGCGGTGGAGCCCGACGAGGTGAAGCAGATGATCGCCGCCGCGGTCACGGTCGCCGCGATGTTCTTCGCCGCCTCGGCCAGCGCGTCAGCGGTGGTGGGGTCGGGGCGGGTGACGGTGAAATGAATTCGGTCGCCGTGCATCGGGTCGCGCTCGACCGCTTCACCGATCGAATTCATCATCGCGACCGATTCGATCGGCCAGGCACCCGCCGCGCTTTCCGCCGACAGCATGATCGCGTCGGCGCCGTCATAGACCGCGGTTGCCACGTCGGAGACTTCGGCGCGGGTCGGGGTCGGCGCGGTGATCATCGATTCGAGCATCTGAGTCGCCACGATCACCGGACGGCCGAGGCGGCGCGCGGTTTCGACGATGCGCTTCTGCAGCGGCGGCACCGATTCGGGTGGCAGCTCGACGCCGAGATCGCCGCGCGCGACCATCACGCCATCGCATTGCTCGACGATCTCCTCCAGCCGGTCGATCGCCGACGGCTTCTCTATCTTGGCCATCAGCGCGGCCTTGCCCTGAATCAGCTTGCGCGCCTCGGCGAGGTCCTCCGGGCGCTGGACGAAGCTGAGGGCGATCCAGTCGACGCCCTGGTCGATCGCGAAGGCCAGGTCGCTGCGGTCCTTTTCGGTCAGCGCCGCCATCGGCACGACCACGTCGGG
Source organism: Sphingomonas sp. BL-S-30 (assembly GCF_055521475.1). Taxonomy (NCBI): domain Bacteria; kingdom Pseudomonadati; phylum Pseudomonadota; class Alphaproteobacteria; order Sphingomonadales; family Sphingomonadaceae; genus Sphingomonas; species Sphingomonas sp. BL-S-30. The sequence goes on from NZ_CM145481.1 coordinate 4,908,722, forward strand.
CACGTTCAGCCCCTTGTTGTTGGACAGCGCACCGCCGACCACCACGGTGGTGACGATCTTCTTTTCCTCATGGCTCTCGACCCGCAGCACCAGCTTGCCGTCGTCGAGCAGCAGCCGTGCGCCCGGCTCGATCGCCTCGAAGATCTCGCGGTGGGGCAGCTCGACCCGGGTCGCGTCGCCCGGCGTCTTGTCGCGGTCGAGGATGAAGGTCGATCCGGTGACCAGCTCGGTGCGGCCGCCCTCGAACTTGCCGACGCGCAGTTTCGGGCCCTGCAGATCGGCGAGGATGGTGGTAGGGCGGCCATATTTCTTTTCGAGACTGCGGATCGCCTGGATCACCGCGACCTTCGAGGCCTGGTCGCCGTGGCTCATGTTCACGCGGAAAGCGTCGGCGCCTGCTTCGAACAGCTTGCCGATCATCTCGGCGGTGCTGCTGGCGGGCCCCAGTGTCGCGAGCACGCGCACCTTGCGCGATCGGGGGCTGATGGCCTTGGTCATGTAACGCGTTCCTCGGCTTGTGCGCGCTTGGCTCTAACCCCTATCACGGGGGGATCAACCGTGGAGCGCGTAAAATGGCCGAATTGGAGACGATCGACGATGCCGTGGCGGCAGCCGCCTTCCGCCGGCTCGTGCTGCATTTGCGCCACCGCAGCGACGCGCAGAATGTCGACCTGATGGGACTCGCCGGATTCTGCCGCAACTGTCTGTCCGACTGGGTGCAGGAGGCGTCCGGCAGCACGCTCGACAAGGAGGGCGCGCGCGAAGCGATCTACGGCATGCCCTATGCGCAGTGGAAGGCGGACCATCAGGGCGAGGCGTCGCCCGAGCAGCTCCGGCGCATGGCGGAGAGCGTCGCGAAGAATGCGTGAAGAATGCGTGACGGGGGCGCCGCGCTGGCTTAAAGCCCCCCACCTTTCCAACGAATCAACCCCGGGGACTATTTCATGAGCGACGTGATCGCCGCCGACCAGCTTCGCCTTTTGATCGAGCGCATCGAGCGGCTCGAGGAAGAGAAAAAGGGCATCGCGGACGACATCAAGGACGTCTACGCCGAATGCAAATCGACCGGCTTCGACACCAAGACGATCCGCACCATCGTCAAGCTGCGCAAGATGGAAAAGCATCACCGCGACGAGGCCGAGATGCTGCTCGACACCTACAAGGCAGCGCTCGGACTCGACTAAGCCACCCTTTTCCGTTCGTCCCGAGCTTGTCGAAGGACTGTTCTTTCTTCTACCTCAGGTGCAGCAAGGGCAGGGCTTCGACAAGCTCAGCCCGAACGGTTAGTTTTCAGGACGTCCCATGGCAGGCCATTCCAAATACAAGAACATCATGTACCGCAAGGGCGCACAGGACAAGAAACGGTCCGCCGCCTTCTCCAAGCTCAGCCGCGAAATCACCGTGGCGGCGAAGATGGGCACGCCCGATCCGGACATGAACCCGCGGCTGCGCGCGGCGGTCAACGCCGCCAAGGCGCAGTCGATGCCCAAGGACAATATCCAGCGCGCGATCGACAAGGCCGAGCGGGGCGATGGGGAGAATTACGAAGAGATCCGCTATGAGGGGTTCGGCCCCGGCGGCGTCTCGCTGATCATCGAAGCGCTGACCGACAATCGCAACCGCACCGCGACCAATGTCCGCACCGCCGTTTCGAAGAATGGCGGCAATCTGGGCGCGAGCGGCTCCGTCAGCCATGGCTTCGACCGGATGGGCCTCATCTCCTATCCGGCGAGCGCGGGCGATGCCGAGAAAGTGTTCGAGGCAGCGCTCGACGCGGGTGCCGAGGACGTCGAATCGGGCGATGACGGCCATGAGATCTGGACCTCGAACGACGCGCTGCACGAAGTCGTGAAGGCGCTGACCCCGGTGCTCGGCGAGCCCGAGGGCGCGAAGCTCGCCTGGAAGCCGCAGACCATGGTCGAGGTCGGCGAGGACGATGCCGGCCTGTTGTTCAAGCTGATCGATGTCCTCGATGAGGATGACGACGTGCAGCAGGTATGGGGCAATTACGACGTGTCCGACGCCGTGCTGGAGAAATTAGGGTGACCTTCCTTCCTCCCCTCCCGTTTACGGGAGGGGATCGAGGGGTGGGCTCGCGCTTTCCTCAAGCGAGCCGCTTGCGGTGGCCGGGCGCCCACCCCTCGGTCCCCTCCCGCAAGCGGGAGGGGAAGCAGAAGTGATCATCCTCGGCCTCGATCCCGGGCTCGGCACGACCGGCTGGGGGCTGATCCGTGCCGATGGCAACCGGCTGTCGCACCTCGCCAATGGCCGGCTGAAGACCGACAGCGCCGCGACGCTCCCCCGCCGGCTGGCGCACCTCGATGCGATGCTGGGCGCGCTGATCGTCGACCACGCGCCCGACGCGGCGGCGGTCGAGGAAGTGTTCGTCAACGCCAACCCGCAATCGACGCTGAAGCTCGGCCAGGCGCGCGGCGTGGTGCTGTGTGCGCTGGCGCGGACGGGGCTGGAGGTCGGCGAATATGCCGCGCGACTGGTCAAGAAGGCCGTGGTGGGCACCGGCGCGGCGGAAAAGGCGCAGGTCCATGCCATGGTGGGGCGCCTGTTGCCGGGCGTGAAAATCGACGGCCCCGATGCCGCCGACGCGCTGGCGGTGGCGATCTGCCATGCGCATCACATCGCGAGCGCGCGCTCCCTCTCCCGTTCGTCCTGAGCTTGTCGAAGGACTGTTCTTCTCTCTACGGTAGCCAGAAAGAACAGGGGTTGGCCTGCGGCCGGCCTCCGGCTCGACAAGCTCAGCCCGAACGGAAGATTTTTGGCCCATGATCGCCCATCTCAAAGGCCGCCTCGACTCCCTCGGTATCGATCATGCGGTGATCGATGTCGGCGGCGTCGGCTATCTCGTCGGCGCGTCGTCCCGCACCCTGGCTGCGATCGGGCCGGTCGGCGAGGCGGCGATGCTGCACACCGAGATGCTGGTCGCGGAGGATTTCATCCGCCTGGTCGGCTTCGCCACCGCGAGCGAGCGTGACTGGTTCCGGTTGCTGACCGGCGTCCAGGGCGTGGGCGCGCGCGTGGCGCTGGCGATCCTGTCGGCGCTCGACCCGTCCGACCTCAGCCGCGCCATCGCCGCGCAGGACAAGGCGATGGTCGCCCGCGCCAATGGCGTCGGGCCGAAGCTCGCCGAGCGCATCGTGCGCGAGCTGAAGGACAGGATCGGCGGCATCGCGATCGGCGGGGCGACCCCGGTCGCGGCGAGCGGCGCGGGCGCGGATGCGATCTCGGCGATGCTCAACCTCGGTTTCCGCCCCGCGGAGGCCAGCGCCGCGGTTGCCGCGGCGGAGGAAGAGCTGGGTTCGGGTGCCACGCTGGACGCGCTCGTGCGGCTGGCGCTGCGCAAGGCGTCCAGGGCGTGATCGCGCGGCTGTGGCATGGCGCCGTCCCGGCAGCCAAGGCGGAGGCCTATCTGGCGCATATGCGTGAGGTTGCCCTTCCCGACTATAAGTCGACGCCGGGCAATCTCGGCGCCTGGTGCCTGCACCGGGCCGAGGGCGCGGTGGTGCATTTCCAGATGCTGAGCTTCTGGCCGGACCTGGAAGCGATCAGGCGCTTTGCGGGCGAAGATCATGAGGTCGCGAAATATTACGACTTCGACCGGGATTTCCTGATCGAGCTGGAGCCGCACGTCACGCATTATGAGCTGCATGACGGGTAGGGTGATTCACCCCCCGTTCGCCCTGAGCTTGTCGAAGGGCTGTTCTTCCCTTGGGCGGAAGAAAGAACAGGGCTTCGACAAGCTCAGCCCGAACGGGGAGAGGAAGACCCGTCTAACGCTGGAACAGGGCTCAAGCGATCGGCGTGAGCAGCGGCTTGCCCGCGAAATGCGCGTCGAGATTGGCCACCACCAGCGCCGCCATTTCCGTGCGGCTCTCGACCGTGGCGCTGCCCTGGTGCGGGATGAGCACGACCTGATCCATAGTCCGGAATGCTTCCGGGACATGCGGCTCGTCGGCGAACACATCGAGGCCCGCGCCACGGATCGTCCCTGCCTCCAGCGCGGCGATCAGCGCAGGCTCGTCGACCAGGCTGCCGCGCGCGACGTTGATCAGCACGCCGTCCTTGCCGAGCCTGGCCAGCACATCGGCATTGACGATGTTGCGCGTCGCGTCGCCGCCAGGCGCGATCAGGATCAGCGTGTCGCACGCTTCTGCCAAAGCGCCGATGTCGGGCACGAAACGATAGCCCGAGTCCGGCCGCTCGTGCCGGGCGGTATAAAGCACTTCGCTGGCGAACACCGCGGCGCGCTTCGCGATCGCCTGACCGATCGTGCCGAAGCCGAAAATGCCGATTCGCCGACCACTGGAGCGCCGGCCAAGCGGGACGTTCCAGCCGCCTGCGCGAACCGTCCGGTCGTTGAAGGCGAGGCGCCGGTCGACCGCCAGCATCAGCCCGATGGCGAGATCGGCGACGTCGTCGGTGAGGATATCGAGCGTGGTCGTCACGCGCACGCCGCGCGCGCGGACCGCGTCGAGATCGATCCGCTCATAGCCGACGCCATTGACCGAGACGATCTCCAGCGCGGGCAGCCGGTCGAGCAGCGCCTGGTCGACCACCACCGATCCGCCGCCGACGATGGCGCGCGTTGTCGGTGGCGGATTGTCGCGGTGCACGACGAAGCGTTTTTCCAGCTCGTCCATCAGGGGGCCGGCCATCGCGGCGGGGAGATACAGGTCGGGAAGGTCGTTCATTGCGCCCTCATAGTGCGCGCGCCTTGCCCCCGCCAGCGTCGGCGCGCTATCGCCGCTCAGTGAGTGACAGCGACCGCCTTATCACGCCCGGACGCAAGCCCGAGGATATCGACGCGGCGCTGCGTCCGAAGTCGCTCGACGAGTTTGTCGGGCAGAAGGCGGCGCGGGAGAATCTGCGCGTCTTCATCTCGGCGGCGAGATCGCGCGGCGATGCACTCGATCATGTGCTGTTCTTCGGCCCGCCCGGGCTCGGCAAGACCACGCTGGCGCAGATCATCGCGCGCGAGATGGGCGTGGGGTTCCGCGCCACCTCCGGCCCGGTCATCGCCAAGTCGGGTGACCTCGCCGCGCTGCTGACCAATCTCGAGGACGGCGACGTGCTGTTCATCGACGAGATCCACCGCCTCGCGCCCGCGGTCGAGGAGGTGCTCTATCCCGCGATGGAGGACCGTGCGCTCGACCTGATGATCGGCGAAGGACCTTCGGCGCGCTCGGTCAGGATCGATCTGCCGCGCTTCACTCTGGTCGGTGCGACCACACGCCAAGGCCTGCTCACCACGCCGTTGCGCGACCGGTTCGGCATTCCGGTGCGGCTCCATTTCTATACCGTCGAAGAGCTGGAAAAGGTCGTCACCCGGGCGGCGGCGTTGCTCGACCTGCATGTCTCGCCCGATGGCGCGCACGAGATCGCGCGCCGGTCGCGCGGCACGCCGCGCATCGCCGGGCGGTTGCTGCGGCGGGTGCGCGATTTCGCCAATGTCGCCGGGCGCGAGACGGTCGACGCGGTGGCGGCGGATGCGGCGCTCAACCGGCTCGAAGTCGACAAGCTCGGGCTCGACGCGATGGACCGGCGCTATCTGATGATGATCGCCGATGTCTATCGCGGCGGGCCGGTCGGGGTGGAGACGCTGGCGGCGGGCCTCAGCGAGCCGCGCGACACGGTCGAGGAAGTGATCGAGCCCTATCTGATCCAGTTGGGCCTGATCGCGCGCACCGCCCGGGGCCGGATGCTCAATGCGGGGGGGTGGAAACATCTTGGGCTCAATCCACCGGCCAGTACGCAGGATGGGCTGTTCGACTAGCCTGGAGCGCTTGTCCTCGGTTGAACGCCTCTGTCGACCTCGCGATTTTACCACTACGCTCCATCCGTTCTTGACTATTCCGAGGACTCGCGATGCTCACAGTGATGGCGATAGTGCTGCAAATAGCTGCGCCGCCCATTGACCCGTTTGCAGATCGTGCCTGGGGCCACTTCTCGCGAAGCCCCACGCTGGAGCATCGGACCGAAACGGTTGATATCGGGACCGACGGGAACGCGGGCGGCGTCGTGCAATATAAGCTGCGGCTGACGCAGCGCTTTCGTGACGGCTCTCTCACACGCGTTTGGGCCGACAGCCGGAGTTGCCCCGCCGTACATATGGTGATGGCGCGGCTTCGCGCCCTGAAGCCGCCGGCGATCGTGCCGCCCGGCCTCGGACCCGCGCCGACCGAAATTCTGGTTGACGGAATCGGCTATGGACTCACGATGCCGGTCGAGGATCAGCTTGGGCTCAGCCGCATGACGTGGACGAGCGATGTCGGCACGCCGCTTGCGGACTGGGTCGAGGATAGCCTCGCGCGCTTGAAATCATGCTGGAGGCCCAAGCCCTGAGCGCGGTGTGGCTGGTATCCGCAGCGGCGAGCAGGGCCGTGGCGAGCGGTGATCGCCACTTCTTCCCGGAACAGCAATCATGTTGCGCAGCATTATGGCCCAGCCCTTCACAATCTGTTAGCGCCAGATCATGCCCAGCGCCGCCGCCTCCGCCCGTGAGATCCTCGTCCGCCTCCACGACCTGATGGCGTCGCGCACCACGGCGCAGGCAAAGCTCAATTCAGTGGTGCAGATCGTCGGCGAGGCGATGTCGAGCGAGGTCTGCTCGATCTATCTGCTGCGCGACGGCGTGCTTGAACTCTACGCCACGCGCGGTCTGGCGCAGGAGGCGGTGCACGTCACCAAGCTCGCCATGGGCGAGGGCCTGGTCGGCACGATCGCGCAGGAAGTCGAGACGCTGAACCTGGACGAGGCCGCGTCGCACCCCGATTTCGCCTACAAGCCCGAAACCGGCGAGGAGAAATTCCACAGCTTCGCCGGCGTTCCGATCATCCGGCGCGAACGTGCGGTGGGTGTGCTGTGTGTCCAGCATGCCGATCCCCATAAATATGACGATGTCGAGATCGAAGCCCTGCAGACCGTCGCCATGGTGCTGAGCGAGCTGATCGCCAATGCCGATCTCGCCGATGCGAGCGGCGGCGCCTCGGCGCGTCCGCAGTCCACCGCGCCGATGCGCATCCCGGGCCTCAAGCTCGTCGATGGCATGGCGTCGGGCTATGCCGTCTATCACCAGCCGCGCATCACCATCGAGCATACCGTCGCGGACGATACCGAGGCGGAGCGCCACCGCGTCTATGCCGCGTTCGACAAGATGCGCGAGCAGATCGAGCGCATGGCGGCGCAGGCGGAGTTCGGCGTGGGTGGCGAGCATGACGAGGTGCTGCAGACCTACAAGATGTTCGCCTATGACGAGGGCTGGAGCCGCCGGATCAACGAGGCGATCGATTCCGGCCTGACCGCCGAGGCGGCGATCGAGCGTGTGCAGCAGCGCACCCGGATGCGCATGCGACAGATCGACGATCCGCTGCTCGCCGACCGGATGCACGACCTGGAGGACCTGTCCAACCGGCTGCTGCGCATCGTTTCCGGCCAGATGGGCACCGCGGCGCAGATGGGATTGCGGCAGGACACCATCCTGATCGCGCGCAATCTCGGGCCTGCAGAACTGCTCGAATATGACCGTCGCCGGCTGAAAGGTGTGGTGCTCGAGGAAGGCTCGCTCACCGCGCATGTCACGATCGTCGCGCGCGCCATGGGCGTGCCGGTGCTGGGTCGGGTCAAGAGCGTGCGCCAGCTGATCGGCGAGGGCGATCTGCTCCTGCTCGACGTGACCGAAGGCACCGTCTTTGCGCGCCCCTCGGCCGCGATGGAGGAAGCGTTCGAGACCAAGCTGCAGCTTCGCCAGAAGCGCCGCGCCGCCTTCGCCGCGCTCAAGACCGAAGCGCCGATCACCCTGGACGAACACCGGGTGACCGTGATGGTCAATGCGGGTCTTCGCGACGATGTCGCCGCGCTCGACCTGACCGGTGCTGACGGCATCGGCCTGTTCCGCACCGAATTCCAGTTCCTGATCTCGGCGACGCTCCCGGCGCGCGAGCGGCAGCAGCGGCTCTATCGCGACGTGCTCGACGCGGCGGGCGACCGGCCGGTGATCTTCCGCACCGTCGATATCGGCGGCGACAAGGCCCTGCCCTATCTCAACAAGGAAGATGCCGACGAGGAGAATCCGGCGATGGGCTGGCGCGCGCTCCGGCTCGCGCTGGATCGCGGCGGCCTGATGAAGGTTCAGGCCCGCGCGCTGCTCGAGGCGGCGTCGGGGCGCACGCTCAACGTGATGTTTCCGATGGTCTCCGAGCCCTGGGAGTTCGACGAGGCGCGCGGTTTGTTCGAGGCGCAGCGCGACTGGATGGCGGCGCGCGGGCGCAAGCTGCCGGCCGAGATTCGCTACGGCGCGATGCTTGAGGTACCGGCCCTGGCCGAGCAGCTCGACCTGCTGTTGCCCCATATCGATTTCCTGTCGGTCGGCACCAATGATCTGACTCAGTTCCTGTTCGCCGCGGACCGCGCCAATCCGAGGCTTGCCGAACGCTATGACTGGCTGAGTCCGGCGATCCTGCGCTTCCTGCGCCGGCTGGTCGCGCCGACGCGCGCCTCGAACGTCCAGCTCGCGGTATGCGGCGAGATGGGCGGGCGGCCGCTCGAGGCGATGGCGCTGATAGGGCTCGGCATCGACCGGCTGTCGATCACGCCCGCCGCGGTCGGGCCGATCAAGGCGATGGTCCGTTCGCTCGACCGCGCCGCGCTGGTCGCGTTCATGGACGAGCTGCTGGCGAAGCCGCCGCGCGACATGCGCGGGGCGCTGACGGCCTGGGCGGCAAAAAGCGGCGTCGAACTGGCATGATAGTGTGACAGGCAGCACCGCAGGCCGTTGACTCAGCGCAGTCCCTTTGTGAGACACGCGGCGGCGCGGGAAAATCATAGAGGGCGCAACCTGCCTCGCCGGAGAAGATCATGACCGACACCGATTCCGGCGAAGAAGCGACATTGTTCCCCAAGACCGCTGGCGAGCGTCTGCGCGAGGCGCGCGAGGCGCAGGGCCTGTCGCTGGCCGAGATCGCGGCGCGGACCCGCATTCCGATTCGTCAGCTCGAGGCGATCGAGGCATCCAACTTCGCGGCGCTGCCCTCGATCACCTATTCGGTCGGCTTCGCCAAGGCCTATGCCCGGGCGGTCGGCGCCGACGAGGTCGCGATCGCGCGCGACGTACGCAGTCAGAACGACCAGGGCGTGCGCCGCACCGATTATGAAACCTATACGGTGGCCGAGGCCTCGCGGGTGCCGACTGCCGGCATCGCGATCATCGCGTGCATCCTTGCGCTGTTGCTCGCGATCGGCGGGGGGCTCTGGTACGGTACCAGCCTGTTCCGTGCGGAGGAGGCGCCCGCCCCTGTGCTGAGCGAGACCGCCGAAGAGCAGCCGGCGCCCGCCCCGACGCCCACGCCGGCCGCGAGCGGGCAGGTGACCCTGACCGCAACCGACGAGGTGTGGATGCGGGTCTATGACGCGGCCGGCACCACGCTCTACGAAAACACGCTGAAGCCGGGCGACCGCTATGACGTGCCGGCCGATGCGAATAATCCGATGATCAATATCGGGCGGCCGGACAAGCTGCAGGTGATGCTCAACGGGTCGCTGGTGGCGCCGCTCGGCGACGGCAGGGTGGCGATCAAGGACGTGCCGATCGGGGCGGCCGCGCTGCAGGCCCGGGCCAATGGCACGCCCTTGCCGGTCGCACCGGCGGCAGTGGCGCCGACGCGGCGCGCGCGGAGCACGACCGTCGAGCCGGCCCCGACGCCGACCGACGTTGCCGCGCCGCCGGCCTTCGCCCCGGCGCCCGCCCCGACCGCGACACCTTAAGGCTGGCGACAGAATGTCGGTGTCAGCTATAGCCTGACACTCAGGATAGCGGGACGTGTAGATGCGTAATTTCGTGATGATGGCGACGACGGCGATGATGGTGGCGGGGGTTGGCCTCGTGCCGGGTGTCGCCCAGGGCCAGGCGGCGATCGAGGGTCGCGTCGGCCGCCTCGAGAGCGAGATGCGCGCGGTGCAGCGCAAGGTGTTTCCGGGCGGCAGGGATCAGTTCGTCCAGCCCGACATCACCGCGCCTCAGCAAAATCCCGACATCCCGGGAAGCCCGGCATCGAGCCCGGTCGCAGATCTCGTCGCGCGGGTGAACGCGCTCGAATCGCAGATCACCAGCCTGACCGGCCAAGTCGAGACCAGCCAGTACCGGATTCGCCAGGTCGAGGAAGCCTTTGAGGCGTACAAGCGCACGGTCGATACGCGGCTGCGCGCGCTGGAAGACAATGCCTCGTCGGCGAGCAGTGCTCCGGGTGCGGGCCCGGTCGGTGCGCCGGTGGCCGGCACGGCCGAGGTGGTGACGCCGCGGGCGGGGTCGAGCACGCGGCCACCGGCGGCGACGCCGGGCCGCCCGGCCGCGACGCCACCCGCGCCTGCCAGCGCGGCCAAGGATCCGGTGCGCGCCCAGAAACTGGCGGCGGTCGAGAAGTCGGTCAGCGACGATCCGGCCGAGGATGCCTATCTCTATGGCTATCGCCTGTGGCAGGGCCAATTCTATCCAGAGGCGGAGGTGCAGCTGAAGAAGGTCGTCACGACCTATCCCAAGCACAAGCGCGCCAGCTATGCGCAGAACCTGCTCGGCCGCACCTATCTCGACGAGGGCAAGCCGTCGCTCGCCTCGATCGCCTTTTACGACAATTACAAGAAGATGCCCGATGGCGAGCGCGCGCCCGACAGCCTTTTATATCTGGCATCGGCGCTGATGAAGCTCGGCAAGCCGGGCGATGCCTGCAAGGTCTATGGCGAGCTGAGCGACGTCTATGCAGCGAAGATCAGCGCGACGATGAAGGCCGACATCGCGCGCGGTCGGACCGAGGCGAAGTGCAAGTGACCCGCGCCGGCGGGTCATCCCGGCGCAGGCCGGGATCCAGCTAAGCAAGTGCGCGTGAGCGCGCCGGACTCCGCCTCGGTCGATCGATTCCGCAAAGATGTCGACGCGGTGCTGGGCCGTCTCCCGGCGCTGAACGAGCCGATCGCGCTGGCGGTGTCCGGCGGACCCGACAGCATGGCGATGCTCGCGCTCGCCGCTGCCGCCTTTCCCGGACGGACGATCGCGGCGACGGTCGACCATGGCCTGCGGCCCGAATCCGCGGATGAGGCGGCGATGGTGGCAGGCTGGTGTGCCGGCGCGGGCATTGCGCACCGGAGCCTGCGCATCGCCGTTCCACCCGATGCCGGCGACAATATCCAGGCCTGGGCGCGACAGGAACGATATGTGCTGCTGCGGCGCTGGGCAATCGAATCGGGGGCGGTCGCGCTGGCGACGGCGCATCATGCCGATGATCAGGCCGAAACCTTCCTGATGCGGGCGGCGCGGGGCGCGGGCCTTTCCGGGCTCGCCGCGGTGCGCGCGCGGCAGGAGCTCGATGTGCCGATGTCGGTCGTCGAGGAAGAAATGGGCTTGGCGATCTCCTATGCGCCGCTGCTGCTCGTCAGGCCGCTGCTTGGCTGGCGTCACCGGGAACTGGTGGCGCTGGCGGAGGCGATGGGGCTGCCATTCGTGGACGATCCGAGCAATGACGACGACCGGTTCGACCGGACGCGCTTTCGCCGGTGGTTGACCGGCGCGCCGTGGATCGATCCCGTCCAGATCGGGCGCTCCGCGGCCTATCTGGCGGACGTTGACGCCGATCTGCTCGCGATCAGCCAGTGGCTATGGCAGGAGCGGGCGCTGCCCGCCGGGGATTTCGAGGCGAAGATCGATGTCGGGGGCCTGCCTCGGGTGATCCGCCGCTATCTGGCGCGGATGGCGATCGACCATGTGATCATGATGAACGGCATGGGCGGGGGCCATTGGTCCCGTTCCACCAACATCGAATCGCTGCTCGACGCGCTCGAAGCCGGAAAAGCCGCCACCCAGGCCGAGGTGATGGCGTCGGCAAAAGGTGATCTGTGGCACTTTCGTGAGGCTCCGCCGCGCCGATCACACTGATCAACGAAAGCATTGCGTTGTTCCATTGCCATTAACCTCACACCGCTTATCTTGTAGCGTGAAAGGTACCGGATACCCATGAACGAGAATGACAAGCAGCCGAGCCCGGACAGCGGGGGCGGCAACCCCTGGATGAAGAGCCTGTTGATCTGGGTCGGCATCCTCGTCGCGCTTGCGCTGTTCGTGACGCTGATCGACGGTCGCGCCCAGCCGGTGGCGAGCAGCACCATTCCCTATTCGACGTTCCTCGACAAGGTCGAGGCCGGCACGGTCCAGGACGTCAACGTCGCGGGCGAGGTGATCACCGGCACGCTGAAGGATTCGAGCAAGTTCCGCACCTATGCGCCGGCCGATCCCAAGCTGACCGACCGCCTGCGCGACAAGAATGTGACGATCACGGCGCGGCCTGAGGATGGCCCGCCGATCTGGCAATATCTGCTGGTCCAGTCGCTGCCGTTCCTGCTGTTCCTGGGCATCGCCTTTTTCGTGCTGCGCCAGATGCAGAAGAATTCGGGCTCCGGCGCGATGGGCTTCGGCAAGAGCCGCGCGAAGATGCTGACTCAGCGCGAAGGCAAGGTAACCTTCGACGACGTCGCCGGCATCGACGAAGCGCGCGAGGAACTGCAGGAGATCGTCGAGTTCCTGAAGGACCCGACCAAGTTCGCCCGCCTTGGCGGCAAGATCCCCAAGGGCGCGCTGCTGGTCGGCTCGCCCGGTACGGGCAAGACGCTGCTCGCCCGCGCCATCGCGGGTGAGGCGGGCGTGCCCTTCTTCACCATCTCGGGCTCCGACTTCGTCGAGATGTTCGTCGGCGTCGGCGCCAGCCGCGTGCGCGACATGTTCGAACAGGCCAAGAAGTCAGCGCCGTGCATCGTCTTCATCGACGAGATCGACGCGGTCGGCCGCCATCGCGGCGCGGGCCTCGGCAATGGCAATGACGAGCGCGAGCAGACGCTGAACCAGCTCCTTGTCGAGATGGACGGCTTCGAAGCGAACGAAGGCATCATCATCATTGCCGCGACCAACCGTCCCGACGTGCTCGATCCCGCGCTGCTGCGGCCGGGCCGTTTCGACCGCCAGGTGGTGGTGCCGCGTCCGGACATCGAGGGCCGGGTGAAGATCCTCCAGGTCCATATGAAGAAGGTGCCGCTGGCGCCCGACGTCGATCCGCGGGTCATCGCGCGCGGCACGCCGGGCTTTTCGGGCGCCGATCTCGCCAACCTCGTCAACGAGGCGGCGCTGACCGCGGCGCGCAAGGGCAAGCGGCTGGTCGCCATGGCCGAGTTCGAAGAAGCCAAGGACAAGGTCATGATGGGCGCCGAGCGGCGTTCCATGGTGATGACCGAGGACGAGAAGCGCATGACCGCCTATCATGAGGCGGGCCACGCGATCGTGTCGATCCACGAGCCGGCATCGGACCCGATCCACAAGGCGACGATCATCCCGCGCGGTCGCGCGCTCGGCATGGTCATGCGGCTGCCGGAACGGGACAGCTACAGCTATCACCGCGACAAGATGTACGCGAACCTCGCCGTCTCGATGGGCGGGCGCGTCGCCGAGGAAGTGATCTTCGGCTATGACAAGGTCTCGTCCGGCGCGTCGAGCGACATCCAATATGCCACGGGCCTCGCCCGCGACATGGTCACGCGCTGGGGCATGTCCGACAAGCTCGGCCCGCTCGAATATGCCGAGCCCGAGGGCGAAAGCTTCCTCGGCTATTCGTCGAGCCGCCCGGTGCGCATGTCCAACCAGACCGCGCAACTGATCGACGACGAGATCAAGACGATCGTCGAGGGCGGCCTCAACCGCGCCAAGGAGCTGCTCCACAAGCATCTCGACCAGCTTCATCTGCTGGCCGGCGCTTTGCTCGAATATGAGACTCTGTCGGGCGACGAGATCAAGAAGCTGATCGCCGGCGAGGAAATCGGCCGCATCGACAGCGGTCCCAAGGGCCCGGCGGTGCCGACCGGCGGCACCTCGATCCCGCGCACGCGGCGCCCCAAGGGCCCGTTCGGAACGCCGGCGCCCCAGGGCGCCTGAGATCCTACGGTCCTGAGCTGCCCGGGCGGGTTGCCCGGACGATCCCCATCTCAAGCCGGCGGCTGCACCTTGCGGCCGCCGGCTTTTTCCTGCGCCGGCGCAGGGACGGGCTTGGCATCCCGCGCGCGGCTGAATTCGGCCCGCAAGGTCGCGGCGATATCGTCGAGACTGTCGCTGTCGAGCAGCGTCTGAGTCAGCGCGATCTTTGCGTCGCAGGCGAGCACGTCGCCGCGCTTTCCGTCGAGCCGCTCGATCAGCGCCCGCTGGTCGATGTGCAGCGCGGCCGACGCCCGGCGGACAAGCGTGCTGCCGCTGATGACCCGGCCCCGGGCCATCTCCTCGGGCGTGGCCGAGGTCGTGGAGACGATGTCATAGGTTTGGGCGCTGGCCCGCCGGCGAATCCGCTCGGGTACCATGTCGTCGTCCATCGCGGTCTTTTCCGAGGCGCACAGGGCGGGCTTGGCCCTTCGTAGTGCCTCGAGCCGGTCCATCCGGATTCGCAGCCATTCGACCAGCGGGCCGGTCTGCGCCTCGGGCAATCTTTCGCGAAGCTCCGCGGTGACGAGCGTCCCGATCTGCGCATTGGCCTGATCGCGGGTGATCTCGTTGCTGCGATACCGGACCATCACCGCGCGGATGGCGTCGTAAAGATCGGGATTGCCCTGCCGGACCTGGGAGAAGCCGCTGACATTGGCCTCCATCCGCCTCATATCCGCATCGGCATTCCCAAGGTCGCCACCCAGGACAAAGGGTACGCCGCTGGCGTTGGTCGACGTCCGGGGTTCTGACGGTGGTACCGATGCGCCGAACGCCCAGAAAAAGGCGAGGATCAACAGCGTGCGCGCGATCCAGCGCGGTGGCCCGCCAAAACCGCGTGCCGGCGCGCCGACCAGTGGCACCAGCGCGATGGCGGCGAGCGCCACCGGATAGAAGGGCAGGACCGGCTGCCACAGCTCGCGCAGCAGCCAGATGCCGACGGCTGTCCCGAGCCCGGCGACGATACTGCCCAGGATGATCCATTCGCGGTGCTGCCAGAGCAGATCCTCGATCATGGTCCGCACCGCCGGCCAGGCCCCGATCCGCAGATAGACCAGCAGCGCAGCCATCGTCCCGAGCGCGAAGGCTTCGGCGGGCGCGAGCTGGTCGAACATCACCAGGCCGAAAAAGCCTGCGATGGCAAAGGTCACGGCGCTGCCGCCGATCCGCAACGGGCCCGGTTCGGCGCGCGGGGTCGCGACATAGGCCCAGCCAGCGATGACGATGGCGGGCAGCAGGATCAGCGCCGGCCACCACGGACGCGGCAGCGCCGACGCGACGAAACCGAGCAGCGCATAGGCGATAAGCCAACCCTCGCGCTGCCAGCGCGGGTGGTGCTCCGCCGCGCGCCAGCGTTTCCGCGCCGGCGCGAGAAGGAGCAGGATCGCCACCGGCGTCACGAAGCCGATCGCGGCCATGCCCGCGATCAGCCAGGCTTCGCGCACCACGCCGGTTCCGGCGACGACATAGCCGAGCCACAGCGCGGCCAGGAACGCGATCGGCATCATGGCGAGCATGCCGAGAGTCAGGCGCGGCCTGGCGAGGAAGGTCCGCCAGCGGGCGACCGAATCGCTCTTGAACGAATGATGCAGGCCGGGTGCGACCTCGCCATGCTCGCCCAGCAACGTCTCCACCCCGTCGATCATGCCGGGCCGGAACGCGTCCAGCCGCCACGACCACCACGCCCCGGGTGGCCGGGTCAGCGATCGCCAGGCCGGGTGATAGGCATGGCTGTGATGATTGAGCCCCTCGATGATCCGCCATTCGTCGAGCCGGCCGAGCACCGCGGAGATCGACCAGCTCGTCCCGCGCAGATGATGATCGTCGCCGCCCCAGCCGAACGCCTGGATCGATTGCATCAGCACGGCGTCGCTCTGCGGGATGGTCGAGGCGAGCAGGTCGGCGAGCCAGGGCTCGACATCGTCGCGGATACGGATCTCGCCCATGGCGGGCGACGTCAGGATCGCCTCGAGCCGCTTCTCGAGCACCGCGTCGCCGGGTCGCCAGGGTCCGCGCAGCCCCGCTTCGAGATCGGCCATTGCCGCGCGCAGCGCCGCCAGTTCCTCCTCGCGCCCGGCAAGCATTGCGTCGAGCTCGGGCGTCGCGGGCGCCGGGACCGGATCGCCGGGATCATCGCGCCGCGCGCGCGCGCTCCAGTCATGAGGTGCCGCTTCGGCGGGGTCGCCTTCTATCCCGCCGTCCGCATCATCCTCATCATCGGCCCAGCGGGCGACATAATCATGCTGTTCGAGCGCTGCCTCATAGGCTTCGCGCAATTGCTTGAATCCTTCGGGATCGTCTTCCGGATGCGTGACGCGCAGCTTTTTCGCATAGGCGCGGCGGATGGCGTCGCGGTCGCTGCCCCGGGGAATCTCCAGGACGTCCCAGACGCTGTTCATGGCCGGACGCTCCTCACAGGAAGCGCTCGCCCTCGATCCGGTCCAGTGCCTCGTGGAATTCCTGCCGGGCATGCTCGACGGCGCGCGGATCCTGTCCGTCGAGCACGCGCTGGAACTGCGAGATCAGGTAATCGATCGCCGCGCGTTCGTCGCCGAGGAAATTCTCGAAGCATTTCTCGCCGCGCGCCAGCGCCGCGCGGTTGAGCTCGTCCTCGCGCGGATGCGTCTTGAGCGCGGCGAGCGCGGCGCGGCGCTCGGCGATCGCCTTCTCGTCGCCGCCCGGATCGTCGTTGATCAGCAGCTGCGTGCGCAGCCCCGATTTCTCGACCAGGATGTCCACCTCGAGCAAGCCGCTGACGTCATAGGAGAAACGCACGTCGATCCGCTCGCCGGCCGGGCCGCGCGGCACCTTCACCCTGGTCTCGCCGATCTTCACATTGTCGCGGACGAGCCGCCCCTCGCCCTGATAGATGCCGAACACCACGTCGGTCTGGTTGGCCTGCAGGGTCGAGAAGCTGTGGATGCGGCTCGCCGGAATGACCGTGTTGCGCTCCAGGATCGGCGCGAACAGGCCGTGCTCATAGCCGCCGCCGGGAAGCTGGCGGCTGACCTCGACGCCCAGCGAATAGGGGCAGACATCGGTAACGACGACTTCCTTCAGCGCCGAATCGCGCGCCTTCAGCCCGGCCTGGACCGCGGCGCCGAGCGCCACTGCCTCGTCGGGATTGACCGTCGCGTTGGGAAAACGGCCGAACATGCGCGCGACCGCGCGGCGCACCACCGGCATGCGCGTCGCGCCGCCGATCAGGATGATGTCGGACAGCGCCTCGGGCCGGAGATTGCTGTCGCGCAGCGCGCGGAGCACCGGCTCGCGCAGCCGCTCGATCAGCGCGGCCGCCTGAGTCT
Source organism: Sphingomonas sp. BL-S-30 (assembly GCF_055521475.1). Classification (NCBI taxonomy): domain Bacteria; kingdom Pseudomonadati; phylum Pseudomonadota; class Alphaproteobacteria; order Sphingomonadales; family Sphingomonadaceae; genus Sphingomonas; species Sphingomonas sp. BL-S-30. Next base: position 4,926,035 of record NZ_CM145481.1, read on the forward strand.
CGAACGCGGCGGTCTCGATCTCGATCTCATAGGGAATGTCCTGCCAGACCAGGCGCATCGTGGCCGACGGGGCGGCGGACATGTCGCGGCGGGCACGCTCGGCCGCCTCGCGCAATTTCTGGTAGAGCGCGTCGTCGCGCTCGAACCGTTTCCAGTCGTCGGCGAACCTTGCCCGCATCAGGCCGATCAGCACTTCGTTGAAATCCTCGCCGCCCAGCTGATTGTCGCCGGTCGAGGCGCGGACTTCGATAATGCCTTCGAAAATCTCGACGATCGAGACGTCGAAGGTGCCGCCGCCCAGGTCGAACACGAAGAAACGTGCCTCGCGATCGAGATTGTGGATGCCATATGCCAGCGCGGCGGCGGTCGGCTCGTTGATCAACCGCTCGACGCGCAGGCCGGCGATCTCGCCGGCGCGGTGAGTCGCCTTGCGCTGCTGGTCGTTGAAATAGGCGGGTACGGTAATCACCGCTTCGGTGACCGGCTCGCCGAGATAGGCCTCGGCATCCTCCTTCAGGCTGCGCAGCACCAGTGCGGAGAGCTCCTCCGCGCTGTAATCGCGCCCACCGAGCCGCGTGGTGCGCTTCGTGCCCATATAGCGCTTGAAGGCAGTGGCGGTGGCCTTGGGATGGCTCGCCTGGCGGTCGCGCGCGGCAAGGCCGACCAGCAACGTGCCATTGTCGTCGATGCTGACCGCCGAGGGCGTCAGCGTCTGGCCAAGGCGGTTGGGAATCAGCGTCGCCGCGCCGTCCTTCCACACTGCCGCGGCACTGTTGGTCGTGCCGAGATCGATTCCGATGATCATCGCGTGCGCTGGTCCCCACCCTGATTTCAACCGCATAACCGCACGGCTCGCGGCGGTGAAGCACCGGATTGCCCGGGCGCCCCGTTTCAGTTCATTTTCGGTTCACCGGCTGGGCCGCCATCGTGGGCGCGCGTGCGGATGAGGGGATGGGAATGCGCAGATCGATGATGGCGGGCGCGCTGGCGCTGTTGGTGTTGCCGGTCGCGGCGCAGGCAATGACGGTCGACGAATTTCTCGCCAAGGCGGCGGCACTCAAGGCGAAGGGCATGGCGGCGATGATGTCGTCCGATCTCGGCCTGCTGCGCGGCGAGGTGACGACCGCGGCCGAGGCCTATCGCGCCCAGATCGACGCGGACAAGGCGGCCGGCCGCAAGCCGCGCAGCTGCCCGCCGCCCAAGGGCCAGGCCAGGATCGATTCGAATACGTTGATCGCGTCCTTCCAGACCCTCCCGGAGGGAAAGCGCGGGATAAGCGTGAAGACCGCCTTCTACAGCTTCATGGACAAGCGGTACCCCTGTCCCTGAGTCCCCTGTCCCTGAGTCGCCTGTTCCTGGGCGTCTTCATTTCATCAGCCCGAGCACCAGCAGCAGCATCGAGAAGGCCAGCAGCGCGATGAACGCAAAGTGGAGCAGCACCACGGTCCGCCACAAGGCCGATCTCTTGCGCAGCGAATAGGCGCCGCGCAGCTGCGCGAACATGTGCACCGGCGGCGCCACGATGGCGACGAGCGCGATCAGGCCGCCGGATAGCCCGAGCGTGCCGCCAATGCTGAGCGTGACGACCAGCAGCATCATGAAGGCAAGCGAGTAGGTGACAAAGATCGCATGGTCGTACAGCTTGTACTGGCGCCGCCAGAGGAACAGCAGCGCCACGAACGGCACCGAGATGGGTATGAGCGCCCAGGAATATTTATAGGCGCTCGACTGTAGCTTGTAGAGCGCAAGGCCGGGATTTGCCTTGAACTTCTTGACGCCATGCTCGAGCGCGGGCCAGCCGAGCTTGGTGTCGAAATCGGTGACCGGGATGCCGTCCTTCCCGGACAGGATTCCCTGCCGCGCGGTGGTGAGCGAACTGACCACGGCGCGGGCGGCGATCAGATCGCCGTCCGGAATGCCATTGTCCTTGTGCGCGGCCTCGGCCTGTTTCAGCTCGACCTTCGCCTTGGCGAGCTGGCCGTCGATCTCTGCGATCTGCTCCTGGCGCTTGGCCGGGCTGATGCTGCCAGGGGGTTCGATGTCGCCGTCGAAAGTGTGGATCGACGCGAACATCAGGAACACCGAAAACAGGAACAGGGCCAGCGGCGACACGAAGCGCGCGCGCTCGCCGGCGATGTAGCGCCGGGTCAGCGCGCCGGGATGAGTCACCAGCATCGGCAGGGTGCGCCAGATCTTGCCCTCGAAATGAAACACGCCGTGGAGCAGGTCGTGCCCGATCGATGCGAGCGACCGATGGACATGCTCGGCCTGGCCGCAGGCATGGCAATAGTCGCCGATCAGCGCCGTGCCGCAATTGAGGCACAGGCCATGTCCGGTGCCGTGCGCATGGCCTTCGCCGGCATGCGGTTCGACGGCGCGCCCGATCAGGACGCCGGTGGCGATGTCGCCGGCTGCTTCGATTCCCCCACTCATGCGATGCGAATATCATCTTGAGGGGGCAAAAGGCGATAGCGCTTTGGCGAGGATCGACGCTCGTGGTAGCGACGCCGCCATGGCCGATGTCCAAACCGATTCCGTTGCGCTGATCGCCGATATGGGGCGCCGCGCCCGCGCCGCCGCCCATGTGCTCGGCGGCCTGTCCAGTGCGGTCAAGGCGCGGGCGCTCGATTCCGCCGCCGAGGCGATTCGCGAGGCCGCGCCGGCGATCGCGGCCGCCAACGACGAGGATATGGCGCGCGCCAGGGCCGCGGGCCTGTCGGGCGCCATGCTGGACCGGCTGCGCCTTGACGCCGGACGGATCGAATCCACGGCGGCGGGCGTCGCCGCGGTGGCCGGCCTGCGCGATCCGGTCGGCCAGCTGATCGACGAGACCCGCCGCCCCAACGGCATGGTGCTGCGCCGGGTGCGCGTGCCGATCGGGGTGATCGGCATCATCTATGAAAGCCGCCCGAACGTGACGGCAGACGCGGCGGCGCTGTGCATCAAATCGGGCAATGCGGTGATCCTGCGCGGCGGGTCCGAAGCGATCGGGAGCAACCGTGCGATTCATGCCGCGCTCGTCGCCGGTATGGAACGCGAGGGCGTGCCGGGCGATGTGGTGCAGCTGGTGTCGATCACCGACCGCGCGGCGGTCGGCGCGATGCTCGGCGCGGAGGGCATGATCGACCTGGTCGTGCCGCGTGGCGGCAAGAGCCTTGTCGCCCGCGTCCAGGCTGAGGCCCGTGTGCCGGTGCTTGCGCATCTCGATGGGATCAATCACGTCTATGTCGACGCCTCGGCCGATCCGGCGATGGCCGAGGCGATCACGGTCAACGCCAAGATGCGCCGCACCGGCGTGTGCGGCGCAATGGAGACCCTGCTGATCGACCGCGCCTATGCGCACACGGCCGAGCTGGTGAAGGTGCTGGGCGATACCGGCTGCGAAGTGCGCGGCGACGCGGCGATCCGCGCGCTGGTGCCGACTGCCAGGCCCGCCGACGCGGCCGATTGGGACACCGAATATCTCGACGCGATCGCCTCGGTGGCGATGGTCGACGGGGTGGAGGGCGCGATGGCGCATATCGCGGCGCACGGATCCCACCATACCGATGCGGTGGTCGCGGAGAATGAGGGCGTGGCGGAACGCTTCCTCGCCGGCGTCGACAGCGCGATCGTGCTGTGGAACGCTTCGACTCAGTTTGCCGATGGCGGCGAGTTCGGCCTTGGCGCGGAGATCGGCATCGCCACCGGCCGGTTGCACGCGCGGGGCCCGGTCGCGCTGGAAGGGCTGACGACCTACAAATGGATCGTTCGTGGGACGGGGCAGACGCGGCCCTAGGCCCGCCCATTATTTCAACAAACCCTCTTATTCAACAAACCCATTGTCGCCCTGCCGACGGATACGCATATCCGCAGCGCCGACGGGAGTGGCATCGATAAGGGGACCCAAGCATGCGTTACAATCCGCTCGGGCGCACCGGCCTGTTCGTGTCCGAACTGTGCCTGGGAACCATGACCTTCGGCGGCGAGGGCTTCTTCGCCTATATGGGCCAGGTGAAGCAGGATGAGGCCGATGCCTTGCTCAGGGCCTCGGTCGATGCCGGCGTGAACTTCATCGACACCGCGAACGTCTATTCGCAAGGCTTGTCGGAGCAGATCACCGGCCAGGCGATCAAGAATCTGGGATTGAGGCGCGAGGAGGTGATCCTGGCCACCAAGGTGATGGGCCCGATGGGCGAGGGGCCCAACAGCCGCGGCAATTCGCGCGGGCACATCATGGACGAGGTCAAGGCGAGCCTGACCCGGCTCGGCACCGATCATATCGATCTCTACCAGATCCACGGCTTCGATGCGCTGACGCCGATCGAGGAGACGGTGCGCGCGCTCGACGATCTCGTGCGTCAGGGCCATGTCCGCTATGTCGGCGTGTCGAACTGGGCGGCGTGGCAGATCGCCAAGGCACTGGGCATCGCCGAGCGGCTGAACGCGGCGAAATTCCAGAGCGTGCAATCCTATTACACCATCGTCGGCCGCGATCTCGAGCGCGAGGTGGTGCCGATGCTGCAGTCCGAAGGCCTGGGCCTGATGGTGTGGAGCCCGCTCGCCGGCGGCTATCTCTCGGGCAAATATCGCGATGGCGACAGCGACGGCCGCCGTGCCACGCGCGATTTCCCGCCGGTCGACAAGGCGCGCGGCGACAAGGTGCTCGATGCGCTCGGGTCGATCGCCAGGGCGCATGGCGTGTCGGTCGCGCAGATCGCGATCGCCTGGCTGCTCCACCAGCCGCACGTCACCAGCGTGATCGTCGGGGCGAAGCGGCAGGACCAGCTCGACGACAATCTCGGGGCGACCAGGGTCGCGCTGAGTGCCGACGAGCTGGCGACGCTGGATGCGGTATCGACGCTGCCGGCGGAATATCCCGGCTGGATGACCGCGCTTCAGGCCACCTATCGCGACAATGTGCTGAAGCAGCCGCCGCGCGGGGATTGATAAGGATGTATCGGATGTATACGTTCGATACATGAGCAAGACGGCAGTGATCACCGCGCGAGTCGATGAACAGACGCTTCAATCCCTCGACGCGCTGGCCGAAAGTCAGGAACGCACGCGCGCCTGGCTCGTCGCCAAGGCCATCCAGCGGTACGTGAAGGAAGAAACCGAGTTTCGTGCCTTCATCAAGGAAGGCGAGGATGCGATCGACCGCGGCGATTATCTGACCCATGAGGAAATGATCGCGGATATCAAGAGCTGGAAGCTTGGCCGGAAGCGCGCTGCCTGATGCGCCTCCTCTGGTCGCGGCCCGCTCGCGACGATGTCTTTGCGATCGCCGACTATTATGATGCGATCGATCCCGACCTTGCCGAAGCGATCGTCGATCGAATTGATGGTGCCGCATCGGTGCTGTTGGCCAATCCCCATATCGGCCGGCCGCTGGTGACGCTCGATGTCCGCAAATGGAGTGTACGACACACGCCATTCGTGCTGCTCTACGTCGTTCGCGGCGACGACATCGAGATTCGTCGCGTCAGGCACGGCGCGGCGGACTGGCTGGCCGAATGATCCGGATCGGCATCCTCGGCGGCTCGTTCAATCCGGCGCATCGCGGCCACCGCGCGATCAGCCTCGCCGCGATCCGCGCGCTGGGACTGGACGAAGTGTGGTGGCTGGTTTCGCCCGGCAATCCGCTCAAGGAGGCGGCGGGCGATATGGCGCCCTTTGCGATCCGCTTCGCGTCGGCGCGGCGGATGGCACGGCATGCGCCGATCCGGCCGAGCGCGATCGAGCTCGACATGCACACGCGCTTCACCATCGATACGATCCGCACGCTCAGGCGCCGCTACCCCAACAAACGCTTCATCTGGCTGATGGGATCGGACAATCTCGCCCAGTTCGACCGGTGGAAGGACTGGCGCGGCATAGCACGCGAGGTTCCGATTGCGGTGGTCGCCCGTCCGGGCTATGATGGCGCTGCCCACGCGGCCCCCGCGATGGGTTGGTTGCGGCGCTTCATCCGGCCCGTGGACCAGGCAAAGAGCTGGACGAAGTGGAGAATGCCGGCACTCGTGCTGTTGCGATTCCGCCCCGACCCGACTTCTGCGACCCGGCTTCGTTTGGCCGATCCCGCCTGGCAGCGCCGTTTTGCGCGACCAGTGCTCCTCACACCCTCAACATAGGAATCGTCTTGGCCTCATCTTCCCCTGCGTATCGTGCGTCCGAACCCGATGAGGTGGAGGCGCTGCACAAGCTCGTCCTGGCGTCGCTCGACGACGACCAGGCAGTCGATACCATCTCGATCCCGCTGGCGGGCAAGAGCAGCATCGCCGATCACATGGTGATCGCGAGCGGCCGCTCGACGCGCCAGGTCGCCTCGATGGCATCGAAGCTCGCCGAGAAGATCAAGGGCGAGCTTGGCCGGTCGACCCGGATCGAGGGCCTGCCGACTGCCGACTGGGTGCTGATCGATGCGGGCGACGTGATCGTCCATCTGTTCCGCCCGGAAGTGCGCAGCTTCTACAATCTCGAGCGGATGTGGGCGTTCGGCGACGCGCCGCTGCCGACCCCGGATTCGCCTGGCGCGACGCCGACGCCTGACGCGTAATCATCTTTCCGTTCGTGCTGAGCCTGTCGAAGCACTGTTCTTTCTTTCGACGCCGGAAAAGAAGATCAGCCCTTCGACAAGCTCAGGGCGAACGGGCTAGGGGTCCGGCATGCTGCTCCATATCGTCGCGCGCGGCCGGATCGGGCGCGGGCCCGAAGCCGAGCTGGTCGATCGTTATGTGAAGCGGCTCGCCTGGCCGGTGAAGCTGACCGAACTGCCCGATACCGGCGGCAGGATGCCCGCGATCGAGCCGGGTACGCGCATCGTCATGCTCGACGAGACCGGTGAGGTGCTGCCCTCCCGCGTTTTCGCCGATCGGCTGGAGAAATGGCGCGACGGCGGCGTGCGCGAGGCGCGATTCCTGATCGGCGCGGCCGACGGCTTCGACGATGCGCAGCGCGCCAGTGCCGATCTGCTGCTGTCCTTCGGCCGCGCGACCTGGCCGCATTTGCTCGCCCGCGCGATGCTCGCCGAGCAATTGTGGCGGGCGACGAGCATCCTTGCCAACCATCCCTATCACCGCGAAGGATAGGCCATGCGCCGGGCATGGATAGCATCGATCGCCCTTGCGGCCGCCCTGGCCGGCATCGGCATCGCGGCCCTCTCGGCCCAGACACCCGCCGCGGAGCAGCAGCGCCTGATCGCGGCAAGGCAGCAATCCGCCGCCGCCGCCGCGCGATCGGCCCGGCTCGCGCAGGACGCAGTGCGCGAACAGGATGAGGCGGCCCGAACGCGCGCGCAGGAGGCCGCGGTCGCCGCGCGCATCCAGCAGGCCGAGGCGGATATCGCCGCGGGCCAGGCGCGGATCGCGATCATCGACCGGCTGCTCGCGTCGCAGCGCGCGCGGCTCGCATCGCGGCAGGGGCCGGTCACGCGGCTGATGGCGGCGCTGCAGTCGCTGGCCCGGCGGCCGGCGCTGGTCGGCATCGTTCAGCCCGGATCGGTCAGCGATATCGTCCATGTCCGTGCGGTGCTGGCAAGCACCTTGCCACTCGTCCGCGCCCGTACAGCGGATGTCCGCGCCGACCTTGCCCGCACCCGCCAGCTCCAGGCAGGCGCGTCGTTTGCCGCGCGGCGCCTCGCCGAAAGCAGGGCGCAGCTGCGGGACCAGCGCCTCGCGCTCGCCCGGCTCGAGGTCGCGCACCGCCTGCGCGCGCAGGCGCTCGGGCGCGACGCGCTGTTCGAATCGGACCGGGCGATCGCGCTGGGCGAGCGCGCCCGCGATATCGTCGATCTGATGGACCAGCTCGCCGACCAGGCCGCGACCCGGGAGGCGCTGCAGTCGCTGCCCGGCCCGCTGCCGCGCCCGGCGCGCCCGGGTGAAGTCGCCTCGCCGATCGAGACATTGTCCTGGTCGGGCGGCACGCCGCCCTACCGGCTGCCCGTCGCGGGACGGGTGGTGACCGGGCTGGGCGAGCTCTCGGACGCCGGCGTGCGTGCGCGTGGACTGACCATCGCCAGCGCCGCCGAGGCGATGGTGATCGCGCCGGCGGCGGGGCGGATCGCCTATGCGGGCCCTTTTCGCGGCTATGGCACGATCGTGATCATCGATCATGGCGGCGGCTGGACCTCGCTGATCGCGGGGCTCGGTACGGTTTCCACCCGGGTCGGCGAGACGGTGGCGCAGGGATCGCCGGTCGGCCGGGCCGGCACCGGCGAGGATGCGCGCATTACTATCGAGCTGCGCCGGCGCGACCGAGCGGTCGATATGACGCCGCTGCTGGGATAAAAGGACGCCTGCCTCCCGCGCGGGCGGCGGAAAGACGCGGAGTCACCTCCCGTTCAGCCGTGCCGCGCTTTCATCCGCGGCGTTTGAGCGCTACGATGCCCGCAAACCGGTTTGGGTAAAAGCTTATGTCACGTGCACTTCTTCAGGCCACCGCGATCGCCGCGGTCCTTGCGATCATTCCCATCGGCACCAGCGCGATGGCTACAGTCGACAGCAATACCTATCGCGAGATCGACCAGTTCATGGACGTCTTCAACCGGGTGAAGGTCGATTATGTCGACAAGGTCGACGACAAGACGCTTATCAAGGGCGCGATTTCCGGCATGCTCGCCGCGCTCGATCCGCACAGCGCCTATGAGACCGGGCTCGATTACGACAATCTGCGCATCCAGACGCTCGGCAGCTATGGCGGGCTCGGCCTGACCGTCACGATGGAGGACGGCGCGGTCAAGGTGATCTCGCCGCAGGAAGATACGCCGGGCTGGCGCGCGGGCGTCAAGTCGGGCGACTATATCACCCATATCAACGGCAAGCTGATCTATGGCGAGACGCTCGACGAAGCGATCACCGAGATGCGCGGCCCCCCCGGCAGCAAGATCCAGCTGACCCTGATCCGCCCCGGCCGCGACAAGCCGATCGAGGTGTCGATGGTGCGCGAGAAGATCGTGCAGAAGCCGGTGAAGTGGGAAGTGAAGAACGGCATCGGCATCATCAACATCAACACCTTCTCGGAAAATACCGGCGAGGCGACCAAGGCGGCGATCCTCGGCATCGAGAAATCGCTCGGCCATGCCCCGCTCGGCTATGTCGTCGACCTGCGCGACAATGGCGGCGGGCTGCGCGACGAGGCAGTGAGCGTCGCCGACAATTTCCTCAATTATGGCGAGATCGTCTCCGAACGCGGCCGGGAGAAGAACGACATCCAGCGCTTCTATGCGCATAATGGCGATTATGCCCGCGGCCTGCCGGTGATCGTGCTGACCAATGCCGGCACCGCCTCCGCCTCGGAGATCGTCGCCGGCGCCCTGCAGGACCATCACCGCGCCCTCGTCATGGGCGAACGCTCGTTCGGCAAGGGATCGGTGCAGACCGTGCTCGATCTCGGCAATTCGACCGCGCTGCGCCTGACCACCTCGCGCTACTACACACCCTCCGGCCGATCGGTGCAGGAAGGCGGGATCGAGCCGGACATCAAGGTGCCGCAGATCTCCGACGTCGACTACAAGTCGCGCCCGGTGTTCCGCGAGGCCGATCTGCGCCGCCATCTGATCAACGAGGTCAAGGCCGATAATTCGGTGCTCGAGGAAGACACCAAGACCGATCCGCGCTTCGCCGCCACGCCGGAGCAGCTCAAGGAGAAGGGGATCGAGGATTTCCAGCTCGATTATGCGCTGAAGACGATCGGCCGGCTCGCCACGACCCCGGCGCCCCAGGTCGCGGCGGTCGCGAAGAAGTGAGCACATGCCACATATGTCATGCTGAACTTGTTTCAGCATCCACGCGCGGTCGCTTCATCAAGGGCGTCGCTCGTGGAACGACTGGCCGCGCCTGGACCCTGAAACGAGTTCAGGGTGACGGAGTGCGTGGGGCATGACTCGGAACCGTTTCCCCACCGCCCGTTGGATCGCCCTTTTGCTCCCCGCCGGCTTGATGGCCGGCGCGCTGGGGTCGCAATATATCGGCGGGCTGTTCCCGTGCGAGATGTGCCACTGGCAGCGCTGGCCGCATTACACCGCGATCGTGCTGGCCGCGCTCGCCTTCGTGGTGCCGGGCGCCGTCCTGAAGCGCGGGCTGGTCGTGCTCGCGGCGCTCGCCATCCTGGTCAGCGGCGCGATCGGCGTGTTCCATGCCGGGGTCGAATATCATTGGTGGCAGGGCATCACGGCCTGTTCGACGACGATGCAGGGCACCGGCGGCTCGGTCCAGGACATGCTCAAGCGGATCATGGATGCGCCGGTCGTGCGCTGCGACGTGCCGCAATGGTCGCTGTTCGGCGTCTCGCTCGCGGGCTTCAACGCGATCTTCTCGCTCGCTGGCGGCCTGGCGATCTTGTGGCTGCTGCGCCGCCCGCGCAAGATTTCGGCCTTCGCGAAATGAACGGCTGGCGGCCCGGCGACGCGAAACGCGCCACGCAGTCGATGATCCGCGTCGATCAGGCGGGCGAATATGGCGCGACGCGCATCTATGCCGGACAGCTCGCCGTGATGGGCGACCGGACCCCGGCCGCGCGGAAGATCGCCGGCATGGCCGGGCAGGAGGAGCGCCACCGCGCCTTTTTCGATGCGATGATGGCCCGGCGCGGCGTTCGGCCGACCCTGCTCCAGCCCTTCTGGGACGTGGCCGGTTTCGCGCTCGGCGCGGTGACGGCGGCGCTCGGGCCGGAGGCGGCGATGGCCTGCACCGCCGCGGTCGAGACCGAGATCGACAAGCATTATTCGGAACAGCTCGCCGCGCTCGGCGAGAGCGATCCGGAACTGTCCGAGGCGATCGCGGATTTTCAGGCCGAGGAGGTCGAGCATCGCGACACCGCGCTCGCTTCCGGGGCAGAGCGTGCCCTGGGGTATCCCCTGTTGAGCGGACTGATCCGCCTCGGCTGCAAGGCGGCGATCGCGACCGCCAAAAGACTCTGATTGAGCGGATTAGACGGGAGAGTGTGATGATTGTCAGGATCATGGCGTCGGCGCTGGCGCTGGTCGCGACCGGCCCGGCCGCAGCCCAGGTCGCCGGACCGGCATTGCCGGGCCCGCGCGTGGTGGTGCCGCAGGGCCCGGCCGAGGTCTCGCGCAGCGCGCCGGTCAACGGCGTCATCACGTTGTTCGGCAACGAGCGCTGCCCGACCAATGCCGATGGCGCCGAAGTGGTGGTGTGCGTGCGCGGCAACCCGAGCGAGCAGTTCCGTATCCCCAAGGACGTGCGCGAGTTGCAGATCACGCCCGAGAACCAGAGCTGGGCGGTGAAGGCGCAGGGCCTGGTCAACGATCCGACCGTAGCTGGCGGCATAGGCAGCTGTTCCACGGTGGGTGCCGGCGGGCAGAGCGGCTGCTTCCTCCAGCAGGCGCAACAGGCCAAGCGCGAGAGCCAGCAGAAAAAGGCCGAGCAGAAGCGACTCGAGGACTCGCTACCCTGAGCCTTAGAGCCGCGTGCGTAAAATCAGAACCGTTCGTCCTGAGTAGGGGCTGAGCTTGTCGAAGACCCGTATCGAAGGACAGGTGTGGCGCGTGACGCTTGTCCTTCGATACGCCATTTCGACAAGCTCAATGGCTACTCAGGACGAACGGCGGTGGTTCAGATTTACCGCACGCTGCTTTAGACGCCTGAGGCTTTGACCTTGCCTCGACGCTTCGGTTAGGGACTCCGCCTTATTCCGCTAAGGGGCAGGGCAATGGCGACGGTGACGGCCGGAACGGTGCGGGCAAAGCCGCTCGCGGCCGACGGATATGAGAAATTTCTGGCGGTCGCCGCGATCGCCCTGCTGGCGACGGTGCTGGTCGCGCTCGCGCGGGGCTATCCGCATTGGGGTGCGGTGCCGCCGCTGGTCTGGGCGCATCTCGCGACGATCCTGCCAGCGCTCGCGCTCACGCCGGTGATGCTGCTGCGCCCGCGCGGCGACTCGCGCCACCGGCTGCTCGGCAAGATCTGGGTGGCGGCGATGTTCCTGACCGCCCTGGTCTCCTTCGGCGTGCGCGAGAGTCACCATGGCGGCTTCAGCATCATTCATCTCATCTCGGCCTATGTCGTCATCGTCGCGCCGCTGATCTGGTGGACGGCGCGCAATCACAATGTCCGGCAGCACCGCAGGATGGTGCGCGGCATGGTGACGGGCGCGCTGCTCATCGCCGGCTTCTTCACCTTCCCTTTCGGCCGCATGCTCGGCGCCTGGCTGTTCGGCTGACATCATGACCCTGACGACGTCCTCCACGGCCGTGCGCGTGCCGTACAAGCTCGCGCTCGGCCTGTTCCTCCTGGTGTGGATGTCGGTCAGCTGGTTCGGGTCCTCCCCCTATAATGCCAACAACGCGACGCGGATGTTCGCGTCCATTTCGCTGGTCGAGCAGCATGACGCGACGATCGACGAGTTCCGCGACCTGACGATCGACAAGGCGGAATTCGGCAAGCACACCTATCTCGACAAGGCGCCGGGCATGACGATCATGGCGATGCCCGCGGTGTGGCTCGGCGACGTGATGACCGGCACGACCGCGACGCGCATGCCCAAGGAGATCGGCAACAAGGATCTCTGGGATTATATGCGGCTGCGGCTGCGCATCGCGGTGGCGATGACGGTCGCGCTGCTCACGGCGCTCGCTGCGGTGCTGCTGCTCGATCTCGCGACCGGCATCACCGGCAGCGTGCGCGCCGGCTTGGTCACGGCGCTCGCCTATGCGCTGGCGACCCCGGTCTGGGGCTGGTCGACCACCCTGTTCGGCCATGCGCCGGTCGGGGCGCTGCTGCTGATCGCGACCTGGGCGATCTGGCGGGGCACCTCGGACGCGCGCGAGATCGCGCGGCTGCGCTATCCGGTTATCGCGGGCCTTGCGCTCGGCTGGGCGCTGGTCGTGGAGTTCCCGGCGGTCATCCCGGCCTTTCCGATCGGAATCTGGGTGCTGTGGCGGACGCGGGCAGTCGCCTGGCCAGTCCGCGCGCGGCTGTTCGGCGTCGCGGCGGCGGCGGGCCTGGTCGCGCTGCTCCCGCTGCTTGCCTACAACACCATCGCCTTCGGCACGCCGTTCAAGGTGGGCTATCAGGGCGTGGTCGGCTTCACTGGCATGCAACAGGGGTTCTTCGGCCTCACCTATCCCAAGGCCGAGGTGCTGTGGCAGATCGTCTTCGGCACCGAACGCGGCATGCTCTGGCTGGCGCCGGTGCTGCTGCTCGCGCCCTTCGGGCTGGTCCGGCTGATCCGCGCGCCCGGAACGCGCGACCTGGGCTGGCTCTGCACCACGATTACCGTCGCGGTGCTGCTGTACAATGCCGCCTATGTCTATTGGGATGGTGGCCACTCGACCGGGCCACGCCATTCAGTGCCGATGATCGGGTTCCTCTGCCTGGGCATCGCGCCGCTCTGGCAGGGGTGGAAAGCGACCGGCAAAGGCTGGATCGCCGGGCTCATCGCCTCGGGCATCTTTATCAACTTCGCCGTCGCGGCGTGCGAGATCGCGGCGCCGCATGGCTATCGTTTCCCGCTGGTCGCCCCGGTCATGACCGATCTTTTCAACGGCCAGGTCAACACCATCGCCGGCGACTATTGGGGCTGGACGCCCTGGCTCGGGCTGATCCCCTATCTCGTTGTCGCGCTGCCGCTGCTGGCATGGCTGATCCGGCAGGCGATCTTGTCGCCGTCGCCGCCCCGGCATATCACGACACCTCTCGCGTGACTGGCGAATCGTGGAGCACCACGGGGAAGCGCGGGACCTGAAAAGCCGCTCGCCTGGGCAGACCCTCGATCCGAAGGAGTGTCACCATGCCCGATCTCTCGCCGATCCGCGTCGCCTTCCTGCTTTTCCCAAACGTCACCCAGCTTGATCTGACCGGCCCGGCCCAGGTCCTGTCGCGGCTGGGCAATGCCACGATCGATCTCGTCGCGCGCGATCCGTCGCCGGTGCCCACCGATGCCGGGTTCGCGCTGCTGCCGACCGCGACGTTCGAGGATGCGGCACAGCCCGATATCCTCTGCATCCCCGGCGGTTTCGGCGTGAACGATGCGATGGAGACTGCGCCGACGCTCGCCTGGGTCGAACAGGCGGCGGCCGGCGCGACCTGGGTCACCAGCGTCTGTACCGGTTCGCTGCTGCTCGGCGCGGCCGGGCTGCTCAGGGGTTATCGCGCGACGACGCACTGGGCGTCGCACCATCACCTCGCTGCGTTCGGGGCGATCCCGGTCAAGGAACGCGTGGTGATCGACCGCGACCGGGCGACCGGGGGCGGGGTGACGGCGGGGATCGATTTCGGCCTCGCGCTGACCGCCGCGATCCGGGGTGAGGCACATGCCCGGCTGGTCCAGCTCAGCCTGGAATATGATCCGTCGCCCCCGTTCGATTCGGGCTCGCCCGAACGGGCGGACGCGGAGACGCTGGCGCGGTATCAGGCGCTGGCCGGGAAATCGGCGCCGGGTCGTGATGCGCGGACCGAGGCAGCGGCGGCGCGGATGATGGCGCGCATCTCCTGAGTCCGGCGCATCTGCGGGGCCGGGATCAGCCGGGCGACCCAGCGCGCTCGCGTGCGATCCTCGCGTCGAGCACGCCGCGATATTCGTCCGCATAGGCGCGGCAGGCGCCCGGATCGACGAACGGGTTGGGTGTCCGGCGCGCGCGGAACCTGGCGAGCTTCACGTCGCCGCCCGACGCGTCGGGGTGGGAGGTGACCAGGATGTCGCAGGGCAGCGCGGCGAAGACGTCGAAGGTCCTGCGGAATCGTGCGACTGTCGCGGCATGGGCGGGATCGGAGAAACGATAACCTTCGGCCGAAATGGGATTGAGGCTGGAGCCGAACACCATGTCGCGACAGGTGCCGCCGGCGCAGGACCGCCAGGTCCAGCTCATGCTGCCCGCGGTATGACCCGGCGTGGCGCGCGCGGTGATGACGGTATCGCCGACGCGCAGCTTCTCGCCGTCCTCCAGCGTGCGGATATTGGCGACCGCCGGAAAGGCCTCGAGCTGCCCGAATTGCGGGTCGTCAGCCAGGCTGTGCCCGAGCCCGAGCGCCTGCGCGCCCGCCCGGCTGGCGATCACCCGCGCTCCGCTGTCGCGGGCGAGCGCGGCGATGCCGCCGGCATGGTCGAAATGCGGCTCGGTGCTGAGGATGAACTTCACGTCCTTCACCCTGAACCCGAGCTGGCGGATATGCGCCTCGACGTCCTTCACCGCCTGCGGCACCGAACCGTCGATCAGGACCAGCCCGGCGCTGGTGCGGATCAGACCGACATTGAGGCCGCCGAAACCGACCAGATAGAAATTGCCATGCACATGAACCGGCGCCTGCGGCGCCAGCCAGCGTCTGGCGGATTCGGGCGCGATCGGCCGGGTCAGCGGATCGTCCGCCTGCGCCTTGGCCATCGCCGCTACTGACGCCAGTGCCACGCCGCCGAAAACCATCCACTTCATCGCTCGCTCTCCCAATTGCTCCCGCGACGATGTCGCGGCGGCGCCCGCACGACAAAACATCTTATCTCGGTGGAGACCCCAATTGGATTTGGGGCTTATGCCGCGCGCCATCGCGCCGATACGAACCACGCGCCGAAATATAGGCTCAGTGGCCGATCGAAAGGCGGCGCCCGTCAATCATGGCTGGCCGCCGATTCACTTTACCGGCGGGCCGTCGCATCATCACGGCGAAGGGTGGCCAGCGGCCTCCGTTCCGACCGCCGCTCGCTCAGGTAAGAACCGACAATGATCTCATCATACGATTCTCATAATTCGGCGAATAACGTGTCCGTAAAACGCATGAAGGCTGAGCGAAACATCGTCGAAACCATCGACGAGCCCCAAATATCGTGTATCGCGCCGACAGAAAAACGCCCCCGGGCACACGCGCGCGACCCGAAAAATCGGGGTCGACGTTGGCTGGCAAAAATGCCCGAATACTTGACTGGAAACGGCCGAGATATCAGTTCGGTACTGGCAAGTCGGTTATCGATACTTGCCGGAGCGGCCCCGGATCTATTCCTTCGGCTTGGCCTTCAGCCCATGTACCTTGTGCCAGATATAAAGGCCGACGAGCACGACCAGCACCACGCCGATCAGCGCGTCGGCGCTGTGGAACGCTGCCTTCACGCGCGGATCGCTGTTCCACTTTTCGCCCAGCACCATGCCGAGCCAGGCCAGGCCGAAGCACCACGGCCAGGATCCGATGAAGGTATATATATGGAAGGGGATCAGCTTCATCCGGGCGACGCCGGCGGGAAAGGCGATGAACGACCGGATCACCGGCAGCAGCCGGCCGATCAGCACGGCCTGATTGCCCCAGCGATCGAAGAAGCGGTCGGCCATGTCGAGCTCGCCCGGGCCGATCAGGACATATTTGCCCCAGCGCTCGGCCAGCGGACGGCCGCCGCGCTTGCCGACTTCATAGGCGACGATCGAGCCGAGATTGCAGCCGATCGCCCCGGCGGTCGCCGCCAGATACAGGTCGAACCGCCCGATCGAGACGAGATAGCCGGCGAACGGCATGATGATCTCGGACGGCAGCGGAATGCAGGCCGATTCGATCGCCATCAGCAGGACGATGCCGAGATACCCTCCCTTGGAGATCACGGCGATGGTGAAGGTCGCGAGTATCGCGAGGATTTTCTCGATCATGGGTTCCCCCTTTCGACGAAGAGGGTGCGTGTCGCCAGTGGAAAAATGGTGAGGCAGGGGATTGCGGAAACTACGCCGTTCGTCCTGAGTAGCCATTGAGCTCGTCGAAATGGCGTATCGAAGGACAGGCCTCACCCATGTCCTTCGATACGGGTCTTCGACTTCGCTCAGCCCCTACTCAGGACGAACGGAGTAGTGGTATCGGGCGTTTGATAGAGGAAGTGGCCGCCCATGACCGATGACGACAAACGCGCCGCGGCGCTCGCCGCGGTGGAAGAGGTGAGGCCGGGCATGCTGGTCGGGCTCGGCACGGGCTCGACCGCTGCCTTTGCGCTCGAACGGCTGGGCGAGCTGGTGCGGGGCGGGCTCGACATCCGTGCCGTGGCGACGTCGCGGCGCACCGAGTCCATGGCGCATATGGCCGGCATCCCGATGCTGGATTTCGCCGAGGTCGAGTCGGTCGATCTCACCATCGACGGTGCGGACGAGATCGACGACCGGCTGTTCGCGATCAAGGGCGCCGGCGGCGCGATGCTTCGCGAGAAGATCGTGGCGGCGGCCTCGCGCCGGATGATCGTCATCGCCGACTCGTCGAAACGGGTCGAGCGTATCGGCAAGGCCAAGCTGCCGGTCGAGATACTGCCGTTCGGCCGGGCCTTCGTCGCGACTCGGCTGGCGGGACTCGGCGCGAAGACGAGTGTGCGCGTCGCGCTGTCCGATCAGGACAATATCATCATCGACTGTTTTTTCGCTGAAATGCCCGATCCTTGCGCCCTGGCCATGGGGCTTTCCGCGATCCCCGGCGTTCTGGGGCATGGCCTTTTCCTTGACGAGGTGGATTGCGCCTATATCGGCGGGGGCGGCCGCGTGATCCGGCTCGAAAGATAAGGCAACCACCAGCGACGGACAGCGCTCGACTGTCCGATAGAAAGCGAGTTTCTCTCATGTCCGATGCCGCCACGGCCAGCGCACCCGCCAAGGGCCCTCACGAGGGCGGCTCGCCCGCCAACGGCCTCCACGAGGACGGCTCGCCGGAACGCCTGGCGATCGACACGATCCGCACGCTCGCGATGGATGCAGTGCAAAAGGCCAATTCGGGACACCCCGGCACGCCGATGGCGCTCGCGCCCGTCGGCCACACGCTCTGGTCGCAATTCCTGCGCACCGATCCGGACAAGCCCGACTGGCCCAATCGCGACCGCTTCGTTCTCTCGGTCGGCCATGCCTCGATGCTGCTCTACGCGCTGCTGCATCTCGCCGGCGTCAAGGAGATCGACCGCGACGGCAAGCTCACCGGCAATCTTGCGGTCAGCCTCGAGGACATCGAGAATTTCCGCCAGCTCGGCTCCAAGACGCCCGGCCATCCCGAATATCGCCACACTACCGGTGTCGAGACCACGACCGGCCCGCTCGGCGCGGGCTGCGGCAATTCGGTCGGCATGGCGATCGCCGAGCGCTGGCTCGCCGCGCGCTACAACAAGCCTGGCTTCGACCTGTTCGACCATGACGTCTACACGCTGTGCGGCGATGGCGACATGATGGAGGGCGTCTCGGCCGAGGCCGCCTCGCTCGCCGGCCACCTCAAGCTCTCCAATCTGTGCTGGATCTACGACAGCAATCACATCAGCATCGAAGGCGACACCGCGCTCGCGTTCGACGAGGATGTCGGCATGCGCTTCCAGGCCTATGGCTGGAACGTCATCCATGTCGACGACGCCAATGATATCGGCGCGCTGACCGACGCGTTCGCCAGCTTCAAGGCGACCAACGACCGCCCGACCTTCATCGTCGTGCATTCGATCATCGGTTGGGGTTCCCCGCGCGCCGGCACCGAAAAGGCGCATGGCGAGCCGCTTGGCGCCGACAATATCAAGGCAACCAAGCTGGCCTATGGCTGGCCCGAGGACGCACAATTCCTGGTGCCCGACGGCGTCGCCGAGGCATTCGAGAAGTCGATCGCCGATCGCGGCCGTCCTTTGCGCGAGGCATGGGAGGCGAATTTCGCCGAGTATCGCAAGGACAATGCGGATCTGGCCGCGGAACTCGACCTGCTGCTCAAGGGCGATCTGCCCGAAGGCTGGGATGCCGATATCCCGGTGTTCGACGCGGACGAAAAGGGCGTGGCCTCGCGTGACGCGGGCGGCAAGGTGCTCAACGCCATTGCCAACCGCGTGCCGTTCCTGATCGGCGGCTCGGCCGATCTCGCGCCTTCGACCAAGACCGACGTGAAGGGCAAGGCGTCGTTCGAGGCCGATAATTATGGCGGCTCCAACTTCCATTTCGGCGTGCGCGAGCATGGCATGGGTGCCGTGGTCAACGGCATGGCGCTGTCGCACCTGCGCTCCTACGGCTCCACCTTCATGGTCTTCGCCGATTATATGCGTCCGCCGATCCGCCTTGCCGCGATCATGGAACTGCCCTCGATCTTCGTCTTCACGCATGACTCGATCGGCGTGGGCGAGGACGGCCCGACGCATCAGCCGATCGAGCATCTCGCGACCTTGCGCGCGATTCCCGGCCTCGACACGATCCGCCCGGGCGACGCGAACGAGACCGCCTGGGCCTGGCGCGCCGCGCTCGAGCACAAGCATCGCCCGACCACCCTGGTCCTGTCGCGCCAGGCATTGCCGACGCTCGACCGCACCAAATATGCTTCGGCCGAAGGGCTGATGAAGGGCGCCTATGTTCTCGCCGGCGACGCCGACCCCGAGGTGATCCTGATCGCCACCGGCAGCGAGGTCTCGCTGGCGGTCGCGGCGCATGAGGCGCTAACGGCACAGGGCGTCCGCTCTCGCGTGGTGTCGATGCCGAGCTGGTATCGCTACGAACTGCAGGATCAGGCCTATAAGGAATCGGTCCTGCCCAAGGCCGTCACCGCCCGCATCGCGATCGAGATGGGCGGCGAGATCGGCTGGGACCGGTATGTCGGGCTCGACGGCAAGACGGTGACCATGTCGACCTTCGGTGCCTCCGCCCCGATCGCGAAGCTGCAGGACAAATTCGGGTTCACCGTCGACAATGTCGTCAAGGTCGCCCGCGCATTGCTCGGAAAGGATTGATCATGGGCCGTCTCAACGATCTCGCCGCCCTGGGCCAGGCCGTCTGGCTCGATTTCGTCGACCGCAAGTTCCTCGCCGAGGGGGGCTTGCAGAAGCTGGTCGACGAGGACGGGCTGACTGGCGTCACCTCCAACCCGTCGATCTTCGAAAAGGCGATGGGGCACGGCGACGCCTATGATGCTGCGCTCGCCGCGTTCGACCGCGACCATCCCGGCGCGCCGGCGATGCAGCGCTACGAGCATCTCGCCATCCAGGACATCCAGGCCGCGGCCGATACGCTGCGCCCGGTCTATGACCGGCTCGGCGGCAAGGATGGCTATGTCAGCCTCGAAGTTTCGCCCTATCTCGCCAACGACACCGACGGCACCATCGCGGAAGCGAAGAAGCTGTGGGCGGCGGTCGACCGGCCGAACCTGATGATCAAGATCCCGGGCACGCCCGCTGGCGTGCCCGCGATCGCCGCGACGATCGATGCCGGGATCAACGTCAACGTGACGTTGCTCTTCTCGATCGAGGCGTACAAGGCGGTCGCGCTTGCCTATGTCGACGGCCTCGAGGACCGGGCGTCGCGCGGCGAGCCGGTCGACGGGATCGCCAGCGTCGCCAGCTTCTTCGTCAGCCGCATCGACAGCAAGATCGACGACAAGATCGATGCGCGCGTCAAGGACGGCGATGCCGAATCCGACGCGCTCAAGGCGGTGCGCGGCAAGGTCGCGATCGCCAATGCCAAGCTCGCTTATGCCTGGTATGAGGAATTCATCGCCTCGGATCGCTGGCAGGCGCTCGCCGCCAGGGGCGCGATGCCGCAGCGGCTGCTCTGGGCATCGACCGGCACCAAGAACCCGGATTATCCCGACACGCTCTATCTCGACACCCTGATCGGCAAGGACACGGTCAACACCGTGCCGCCCAAGACGATGGATGCGTTCCGCGACCACGGCACTGCCGCCGAGACGCTGACGGCCGATGTCGACGGCGCCCGCCACACGCTCGCCGAGGCGGAGCGGCTCGGACTCGATTTGACCGGGGTGACGGATACCCTGGTCGAGGAAGGCGTTGCGTCCTTCTCCAAGGCGTTCGACGATCTGCTCGGGGCAATCGGCGCCAAGCATCCCGAACCCGCGAACTGATCCAAGACCTGTCCACAACGACCCATCCGGAGATTGCCATGCGTATCGGACTGATCGGCCTCGGCCGGATGGGGGGCAACATCGCGCGGCGGCTGATGCGTGCCGGGCACGAAACGGTCGCCTATGACCGCTCGCCCGAGGCGATCGCCGAACTGGTCGAGGACGGCGCTGTCGGTGCCGACTCGCTCGAGGACATGCACGCCAAGCTCGCCAGCCCGGCGATCTTCTGGGTGATGCTGCCCGCCGGCGCGCCTACCGAGGATACGATCGCGACGATCGCCGGTTTCGCGAAGCCCGGCGACATCGTCATCGATGGCGGTAACAGCTTCTACAAGGACGATATCCGCCGCGCCAAGGCACTCGCGGAAAAGCAGATCCGCTATGTCGATGTCGGCACCTCGGGCGGGGTCTGGGGGCTGGAGCGCGGCTATTGCATGATGGTCGGCGGCGACAAGGAGGCTGTCGACCTGCTCGATCCGATCCTCGCCGCGCTGGCGCCGGGCCTCGGCACGATCCCGCGCACGCCCAATCGCGGCGACAAGAGCGAGGATCCGCGCGCCGAGCAGGGCTATATCCATGCCGGCCCTCCCGGCTCGGGCCATTTCGTGAAGATGGTCCATAACGGCATCGAATACGGCCTGATGCAGGCCTATGCCGAGGGCTTCGACATCCTCGCCGGCAAGTCTTCGGACAAGCTGCCCGAGGACGAGCGCTTCGATCTCAACCTGACCGACATCGCCGAAGTATGGCGGCGCGGCAGCGTGATCTCGTCCTGGCTGCTCGACCTGTCCGCCTCGGCGCTCGCCGAGGATCAGCAGCTCGACAAATATTCCGGCAAGGTCGCCGATTCGGGCGAGGGCCATTG
Source organism: Sphingomonas sp. BL-S-30 (assembly GCF_055521475.1). Taxonomy (NCBI): domain Bacteria; kingdom Pseudomonadati; phylum Pseudomonadota; class Alphaproteobacteria; order Sphingomonadales; family Sphingomonadaceae; genus Sphingomonas; species Sphingomonas sp. BL-S-30. Next base: position 4,947,650 of record NZ_CM145481.1, read on the forward strand.
GACGATCGAAGCGGCGATGGAGGAAGCGGTGCCGGTCAACGTGCTCAGCGCCGCCCTGTTCGCGCGCTATCGCAGCCGGGTCGATCATACGTTCGGCGACAAGCTGCTGTCGGCGATGCGCTTCGGGTTCGGCGGCCATGTCGAGATGCCCCAATAGTGGGCAACGGACCGAGCGAAACAATCCGGCTGGTCGTTTCCGATCTCGACGGCACCCTGGTCGACAAGCAGAAGAAACTGACTCCCGGGACCATCGCGGCGGTCGGCCGGCTGCGCGATGCCGGAGTGGGCTTCACCATCATCAGCGCCCGGCCGCGATCCGGCATGATGCCGATCGCCGACGCGCTCGCGATCGATGACGTGATGGGCGCGTTCAACGGCGGCACCATCTTCCGCCGCGACGGCACCGTGATCGAGCAGCACCGCATCGACCCCGACGTGGTTCGCGGTGTGTTCGATCTGGTCGGCGATGCGGCGGTCGATATCTGGGTGTTCGCCGACGACCTCTGGTACGCCAGCACCGACCAGGGGCACCATGTCGATTCCGAGCGGGTCTCGTCGAACCAGGCGCCGGTGATCGTCGCCGACTTCGCCGCTTTGTACGACCGGGCCGACAAGCTCACCTTCGTCAGCGACGATCCCGCCTTGCTCGGTGCGCTGGCCGAACGGGCGGCAGCGGCGTTCGGCACGCGGGCGACCGTGGTGCAATCCCAGACCTATTATCTCGACGTGACGGCGCTTGCCGCCAACAAGGGCGACGGCGTGTCGCTCCTTGCCGAGGCGCTGGGCGCATCGCTCGCGCAGACCGCAGTGCTCGGCGACCAGGGCAACGACCTGGCGATGTTCGCCCGTGCCGGTCTGTCGATCGCGATGGGGCAGGGGCCTGAAGCAGTGCGCGCCAAGGCGGATTTCGTCACCGGCGCGAACGACGCGGACGGCGTGGCGCAGGCGATCGATTCAATCATCCTGCCGCGCTGCTAAAGGTACGGGATCGTCCGCATATCGCCGCGCGATCACCGCGCAGGCGATTAGCTGGAGCTGGTGGAACAGCATCAGCGGCAGGATGACCAGGCCGACCTGCGCGGGCGCGAACAGCACGCCGGCCATCGGTACGCCCGACACCAGGCTCTTCTTCGACCCGCAGAACAGCAGTACGATCGAGTCCTCGCGGCTGAGGCCCATCAGCTTTCCCGCGCCCCAGGTGGCGAGCAGCACCAGCGCGAGCAGCACCGCGCAGACCGCGAGGATCACGGCGAGCTCCTCCGCCGAGAGCCGGTGCCAGATGCCGTCGACCACCGCCGCGCCGAACGCGGTATAGACGACCAGCAGGATCGATCCGCGATCGACGATGGTCAGCAGCTTTTTCTGGCGCGTCACGAAGGCCCCGATCCAGGGCCGCAGCAGGTGCCCGGCGACGAAGGGCAGCAAGAGCTGGACGACGATCGATTCGACCGAGGACAAGGATACGCCCGCGCTGCCGCTCGAATGGATCAGCACCGCGGTCAGCGCCGGGGTCAGCACGATACCGAGGATGTTGGAGATCGACGCGCTGCACACCGCCGCCGCGACATTGCCCCGCGCGATCGCGGTGAAGGCGATCGACGATTGCACGGTCGAGGGCAGCAAGGTCAGGAACAGCATGCCCATCGCGACCGGCGGCGTCAGGAAGGGCAGGGCCGCGACGCCCAGCCCCAGCAGCGGGAACAGAATGTAGGTCGCGGCGAACACGGCGAGGTGAAGCCGCCAGTTGCTCATCCCCGCCAGCACTGCCTCGCGCGACAGCTTGGCGCCGTGGAGGAAGAACAGCAGCACGATCGCGATGTCCGCGATGGCGCCGAACAGCGGCACGCCCGCGCCGCGCGGCGGCAGGATCGAGGCGAGCACGACCGTGCCGATCAACATCAGGATGAACGGCTCGAAGATGACGAGGAAACGTTTCAGCATCAGCCCGTGTCGCGCGATCGGCGAAACGCCGCAATGGGTTTGCGTGGTGGAGCGCGACCACATTCCCATCTTCGTCATGCCGGACTTGTTCCGGCATCCATGTTTCCGCAAGCGCCGCCGGCGTTTCGTTCGCGGCACGATGGACCCCGGAACAAGTCCGGGGTGACGCCGGAGGTGAGGGGGCCGCAAAGCCGCATATCGTCCGATGGAGATTGGCCGTAAGCTGGCCCGATGGACGATACCCCCCTTACCGACACAGCAATCGTCGAGATGGCGCGCGCACTGCTCGATCTCGATATCCCGCCGGAATGCCTGCCGGGTGTCCGGACGAACCTGGATGTCCTGGCCGGGCATGTGAAGCTGGTCGAGCAGTCCAATGACTGAGAGCATCCTCGCTATCGCCCAGGCCGTGCGCAGCGGTCATCGATCGGCCGTATCGGTCGCGGAAGAGGCAATCGCACGCATCCACGAACGCGACGGGGCGATCGGTGCGGTAACGCGGCTGCTCGACGAACGCGCGCTGGTCGAGGCGCGGGCGGTCGATGCGATCGTCGCGGCTGGGGGCGATCCCGGGCCGCTGGCGGGCGTGCCCTACGGGGTCAAGGACCTGTTCGACGTCGCCGGCCTGCCGACTACCGCGGGCGCGGCGATGTTGCGCAATGCGCCGCCGGCGAAAGCCGATGCCGAAGCGATCGTGCGCCTGCGCACGGCAGGCGCGGTGCTGGTCGCGACGCTCAACATGGACGAGTTCGCTTACGGCTTCGCGACGGTCAACGCGGCCTTCGGCACCACGCGCAACCCGCACGACACGGATCGTCTCGCCGGCGGATCGTCCGGCGGATCGGCGGCGGCGGTGGCGAGCGGCATGCTGCCGCTGACGCTCGGGTCCGACACCAACGGGTCGATCCGCGTGCCGGCCGCCTTGTGCGGGCTGTACGGACTCAAGCCGGCGCATGGCAGCCTGCCGATGCAGGGCGTCTACCCGTTCGTCGACAGCTTCGACGATATCGGCCCCTTCGCCACCTCGATCGCCGACCTGAAGCTGGTATGGGAAGTTCTCGGTGGCGTCAGTGGCGCGACCGGAACCCGCATCGCCCGGCTCGGCGGCTGGTTCGACCGCACCATCGCGCCCGAGCTGACAGCGGCGATCGACGCGGTGGACGCGCATCTCGGCGGGCTGGAACGCGTCGAGTTCCCCGAGGTCGACCGCGCCCGTTCCGCCGCCTTTCTGATGACCGCGGCCGAGGGCGGCGCGCGGCATCTGCCCGAATTGCGCCGCTGCCCGCTCGACTTCGACCCTGCAACTCGCGACCGGCTGATCGCCGGCGCGATGCTCCCCGCACCGCACTATCTGACGGCCCAGGCCTTTCGCGAGACCTTCCGCGCCGCCGTACACGCCCTGTTCGAACGCCACGACGCACTGATCGCACCCTGTGTCGACGACGTCGCACCGCGCATCGACGATCCTTTCATCACCGTCGAAGGCGCCCGCGTGCCCGCCCGCGCCCATCTCGGCCGGCTGACTCAGCCGCTCAGCTTCATCGGCCTGCCAGTGATCGCGGTGCCGCTGCGCCGGCCGGGCCGGTTGCCGCTCGGGCTGCAACTCGTCGGCGTGCCCGGTCGCGAAGGCGCTTTGTTCGCCCTGGCGGAGCGGCTCGAGGCGGAGGGCCTGACCGGGTTCAGCCCGCCCGCCTGAACCCTCTTCCGCTCGCGTAAAGTCGCGCTATGCTCGTGGCCGATCCGGCACCGACCGGAAGGACGGGAGCGGATCTGGGGCAGCCGGGGGACCGCCAATGTCGACGACCGAGGAAACGCAGAGGACGGGACGGCTCGCCGCCTGGTTCGAGCTTGCCGAACGCGGCACGACGGTGCGGACCGAGGTGCTGGCCGGCGCCACTACTTTCCTCACCATGGCCTATATCATCGTCGTCAACCCGGCGATCCTCGGCGCGGCGGGTATGCCGATCGCCGCGGTGGCGGCGGCGACCTGTTTTGCCGCGGGTGTCGCCAGCATTCTGATGGGTTGCTTCGCCAATGTGCCGCTCGCGCTCGCGCCGGGCATGGGATTGAACGCCTATTTCAGCTTCACCGTGGTGCAGGGCATGGGTGTGCCCTGGCCCGTCGCGCTCGGCTGCGTGCTGATATCGGGCGTGGTCTTCCTGCTGCTCACCGCGGCGGGCATCCGCCAGATGATCCTCGCCGCGATCCCGCCGCACCTGCTCGCGGCCGTCGCCGGCGGTATCGGCCTGTTCATCGGTTTCATCGGGCTGAAGAACGCCGGCATCGTCGTCAACAATCCGGCGACCAGCGTTGCCCTCGGCGATCTCCACGCGCCCAGCGCGGCGCTGGCGCTGATAGGGCTGGTAACGATCGCGGTGCTCAGCGTCTGGCGGGTGCGCGGCGCGGTGCTGATCGGCATCGTCGCGACCACGCTGATCGGCTGGGTCTTCGGCCTCGTCACCTTCACGCCCCAGCCCTATTCGTTCGAGGCGCTGACCGAGACGGCGTTCAAGCTCGATCTCGGCGGCGTGTTCGGCGCCGATGGCAGGCACGGCCTCGGCGTGATCGAAATCCTGTTCGTGTTCCTGTTCGTCGACCTGTTCGACAATATCGGCACGCTCGTCGCCGTGACCAAGCGCGCCGGCCTGGTCGCGCCCGACGGCAGCATCCCCCGGCTCAACCGCATGCTGTTCACCGATGCGATCGCGACGATGATCGGTGCGCTGGCCGGCACCAGCACCGTCACCTCCTATGTCGAAAGCGCGGCGGGCGTCGAGGCGGGCGGCCGCACCGGGCTGACGGCGGTGGTGACCGGCTTGTTGTTCCTCGCAGCCATGTTCGTCGCGCCCTATGCCCAGCTCATTCCAGCCGCGGCCACTGCGCCGGCGCTGATCCTGGTCGGCGCGCTGATGATGATGCCGCTCGCCGAGGTGGCGTGGGACGATCCGGAAGTGGCGATCCCCGCCTTCCTGACCGTCGCGCTGATCCCGTTGACCTTCTCGATCGCCAACGGCCTCGCCTTCGGTATCACCGCGCATGCCGTGCTGAAGCTGCTGCGCGGCAAGATCACGAAGACCGACTGGTTGCTGCTGGTACTCGCGGCGCTGTTCATCCTGCGCTTCGCATGGCTGGCGGCCGGATGATTACAGGTTCATGTTGCCGTCGTGATGCGTAACGAAGTGAGAAGCCTGCGCGGCATGGTGACCGCGCCCCATCATCTGGCGGCACAGGCCGGGCTCGGCGTGCTGCAGGATGGCGGCAACGCGGTCGAGGCGACGGTCGCGGTCGCGGCGTGCCTCGCGGTGGTCTATCCGCACATGACCGGCATCGGCGGCGACGGCTTCTGGCTGATCGCCGAGCCCGACGGGCGGACGCACGCGATCAATGCATGCGGCGGGGCAGCGGTAGCCGCCAACCTTGGCTTCTATAACGGGCATGAGGTGATCCCCTGGCGCGGGCCGCTCGCCGCCAATACCGTGGCCGGCACGATCTCCGGCTGGGCGGCGGCGCTCGACTCGAGCGGGGGCAGTCTGCCGCTCGCGCGGCTGCTGCGCGATGCTATTCACCATGCCGAATTCGGTGTCGCGGTGACGCGCGGCGGGGCGGAGATCGCCGCGGCCAAGGGCGCGGAACTGCGCGACCAGCCGGGCGCCTGGGCGGCAACGTTCGAGCCTCAGGGGCGGCCGCTGGTCGAAGGCGAGATATTGCGCCAGCCCCAGCTCGCCGCGACCCTGACGATACTGGCGCGCGACGGCCTGGGAAGCTTCTACGAGGGCGGTCTGGCCCGATCGATCGCCGCTGATCTCGGCCGGCTCGGCAGTCCTGTTTCGGCGATCGACCTCGCCGCGCACCGCGCCACCCGGCCCGCGCCGCTGAGCGTGCCGATCGCGGGCGCGCGGCTGTTCAACACCGCGCCGCCCACCCAGGGTCTCGCCTCGCTGCTGATCCTCGCTTTGTTCGACCGGCTCCATGCCGCCGGGGCTGAGGGGTTCGACCATGTCCATGGCCTGGTCGAGGCGACCAAGCAGGCCTTTCTGATCCGCGACCGGCACGTCGGCGACCCTGCCTATATGGAGATCGATCCACAGGCGTTGCTCGATGACCCGGCCGGGCTCGATCGGCTGGCGGCCCGGATCGACCTCACCCGCGCACTGCCCTGGCCGCAGCCGGCCTCGGCAGGCGATACCTGCTGGTTCGGCGTGGCCGATGCCGAGGGGCGCGTCGTCAGCGCGATCCAGAGTACCTATTTCGAATTCGGGTCGGGCCTGGTCCTGCCCGGGACCGGCATCACCTGGCAGAATCGGGGCAGCAGCTTCCGCCTGACGGAGCAGGGCTGGAACGCGCTGCGGCCGGGGCGCAAACCCTTCCATACGCTCAACCCCGCGCTGGCGCGTTTCGACGACGGGCGCGTGATGGCCTATGGCACGATGGGCGGGGAAGGGCAGCCGCAGACTCAGGCGGCGATCTTCACGCGCTATGCCCGTTACGGCATCGGCCTGCAGGAAGCGATCAGCCGCCCGCGCTGGCTGCTCGGGCGGACCTGGGGCGATGACAGCACCACGCTCAAGATCGAGGATCGCTTCGCGCCCGATCTGTACGAGGACCTTGTCGCCGCGGGCCATCAGGTCGAGCTGATGCCGGCCTTCACCGCGACCATGGGCCATGCCGGCGCGATCGTCCGCCATGCCGACGGCATGCTGGAGGGCGCGACCGATCCGCGCAGCGACGGGCAGGTGTCGGCATGGTGAGCAGCGGGCAGCGGGCGGTGGAACGCTGCGACGCGCTGGGCGTCGCGCCGTTCAGCGATATGGAGGGTGGCCTGTTCCGCGCCTGGCTGTCGCCCGCCTTCGCGGCCGCGCAGAAGGCGGTCGCGGGCTGGATGGCTGAGGCAGGCATGGCCGTCCGCCTCGACGCCGCGACCAATCTCATCGGTCGTTATGAAGGCACGACCCCCGGCGCCCCCGCATTGCTGATCGGCAGCCATCTCGACAGCGTGCGTGATGCCGGCCCTTATGACGGGCCGCTCGGCGTGATGCTGGGCATCGAATGCGTGGCCGCGCTGAACGCGGCGGGCCGGCGCCTGCCTTTCGCGATCGACGTGATTGCGTTCGGCGACGAGGAAGGCTCGCGCTTCCCCGCCCCGATGCTGACCAGCCGGGCGGTGGCGGGGACGTTCGATCCGCAGGCGCTCGACGTAACGGACAGCGATGGCGTGTCGATTATAGAGGCATTGAGAGCTTACGCTCCTCCCATTCGTGTCGAGCGAAGTCGGGAAACCTGTGTCTCGACTACGCTCGACACGAACGGTGTTGGTGGGGCCGTACGCGCCCGAGGCTCCGTCATCGCCTATCTCGAGGCGCATATCGAACAGGGCCCGTCATTGGAGGCGGGCGGCCTTGCAGTGGGCGTGGTCACCGGCATCGCCTCGCAACGTCGCTATAATGTCCGGGTCGAAGGCGTGGCGGGTCATGCCGGCACCACCTCCATGGGCCTGCGCCGCGATGCGCTGGCGGCGGCGTCGGAAATGGTCCTGGCGATCGAGCGGCTCGGCAGCGGCGGAACGTCCGATCTCGTTGCGACGGTTGGCCGGCTCGAGGCGAGGCCCGGCGCGGTCAACGTCATCCCCGGCGATGTCGCCTTCTCGATCGACATTCGCGCGCTCGATCCGGCCGCCCGCGACGCGGTCGCGGGCGCGATTCTCGCCGAGATCGAGGCGATCGGCGCCCGGCGAAAGATCGCGGTCTCGGCTGACCGCGTCCATGATCTGCCCGCGAGCCCCTGTGACGCGACGCTGATGGATCTGCTGTCCGACGCCATGGCGGCAGAGGGGCAGCCGGAACGCCGCCTCGCCAGCGGGGCGGGGCATGATGCGATGGTGATGGCATCGCTCTGCCCGACCGCTATGCTGTTCGTCCGTTGCGCGGGCGGCATCAGCCACAACCCGGCAGAAAGCGTTGATCCGGCTGACGCGGAGATCGCGCGGCGGGTGATGCTCGGCTTCATCGACCGGCTCGGCGAACGCTTCTTGGGAGACAGTTTTGACGCCTGACCTTTTCGGAGAGATCGATCCGCCGCAGCGGCTGCTGATGGGCCCCGGTCCGGTCAATGCCCATCCGCGCGTGCTGCGCGCGATGTCGGCTGACCTGCTCGGCCAGTTCGACCCGGAGATGACGGCCTATATGAATCAGGTCATGGCGCTCTACCGTCCGATCTTCGGGACCGAGAATCCCTGGACCTTCCTGGTCGACGGCACCGCGCGCGCCGCGATCGAGGCCGCTCTGGTCAGCCTGATCGCGCCCGGCGACACCGTCCTGATCGTCAATTTCGGCCGCTTCGGGCTGCTGCTGCGCGAAATCGTCGAACGCATCGGCGGCACTATAGAGACGGTCGACGCGCCCTGGGGCGAAGTGGTGCCGATGGAGGCGATCGCCGCCGCGATCGAACGGACCGGGCCGAAGGTCGTGGCCGCGGTGCATGGCGACACCTCCACCACCATGGCGCAGCCGCTCGCCGGGCTCGGCGCCCTGTGCCGTGCGGCGGGCGCGCTTTCCTATGTCGATGCGACCGCGACGATCGGCGGCATGGCGATCGAGGCCGATGCCTGGGGCGTCGATGTGGTCACCGGCGGGTTGCAGAAATGCCTGGGCGGGCCTTCGGGCTCGGCCCCGATCACGATATCAGACCGCGCGGCGGAGCATATCGCGTCGCGTCGCCATGTCGAAAAGGGCATCGTCCGCGACGACATCACCAACGGCTCCGGTGCGCGGATCGGCTCCAATTATTTCGATCTCGCCATGGTGATGGACTATTGGAGCGAAAAACGCCTCAACCATCATACCGAGGCGACCACCATGCTCTACGGCGCCCGCGAATGCGCGCGCGTGGTGCTGGGCGAGGGGCTCGAGGCACGGTTCGCGCGGCATCGCCTCGCGGGTGCTTCGGTGGTGGCCGGCGCGCGGGCGATGGGGCTGACCGTGTTCGGCGACGACGCGCACCGCATGACCAACGTCACCGGTATATTTGTGCCCGAAGGCGTCGACGGCGAAGCGGTGCGGCGACGCATGCGCGAGGATTTCGAGATCGAGATCGGCGCGGCGTTCGGGCCGCTCCAGGGCAGGATCTGGCGGATCGGGGCGATGGGCTACAATGCGATGAAGCATAAGGTGGCGATCACGCTGGGTGCGCTGGAGGCGGTGCTGCGGGCGGAAGGATTTGCGACACTGCCGGGCGCTGGCGTGGATGCGGCGCTGGAGGTCTGGCGGTGAGGGGGGCCATCGATCTCCCTCTCCCAGCGGGAGAGGGAAGGGGCCCATGCCGGAGGCATGGGAAGGGTGAGGGTGAATGATAGCGCTCGTCCGGATGATCACCCTCACCCTTCCGCCGCTTCGCGGCTCCCTCCCTCTCCCGCTGGGAGAGGGAAATTGGTGCCGCTCCGCATGACCGCTCCCCGCGACCTCATCGGCTACGGCCCGACCCCGCCCAACCCGCGCTGGCCCAACAACGCCCGCGTCGCCGTCCAGATCGTGCTCAACTACGAGGAAGGCGGCGAGAACAGCGTCCTCAACGGCGACAAGGGTTCCGAGGCCTTCCTCTCCGACATGGTCGGCGCGCAAAGCCACCCGGCGCGTGCGATGGCGATGGAAAGCCTCTACGAATATGGCTCGAGGGCCGGCTTCTGGCGCCTCCATCGGCTGTTCACCGAGCGCCGGATCCCGATCACCGTGTTCGGCGTCGCCTCGGCGATGGAGATGAACCCCGCCGCGGTCGAGGCGATGGCCCTGGCCGACTGGGAAATCGCCAGTCACGGCTATCGCTGGATCGATTATCAATATGTCGCCGAAGAGATCGAACGCGAGCACATCACCAGGGCCATCGATCTCCATACCCGCCTGACCGGCACCCGCCCGCTCGGCTGGTACCAGGGCCGCACCTCGCCCAACACCGCGCGGCTGGTCACCGAGGAAGGTGGCTTCCTCTACGATGCCGACAGCTATGCCGATGACCTGCCCTATTACGACCGCCGGCACGGCAAGCCGCAGCTGATCGTCCCCTATTCGCTCGACGCCAACGACATGAAGATGGTCGCGCTCAACGGCTTCACCGAGGGTGTGCAGTTCTTCCGCTACCTCGTCGACACCTATGAGCAGCTCCGCGCGGAAGGCGGTCGGATGATGTCCGTCGGCCTGCACGGCCGCATCGCCGGCCGCCCCGGTCGCGCCATCGCGGTCGCGCAGTTCCTCGATCATGTGCTGGAAAGCGGCGACGCCTGGGTCGCGCGCCGCATCGACATCGCCCGCCACTGGCTCGAACTGTACCCGGCATGACGATCGACGATCCCCGCATCCTGGCCGAAGTGACCGCCGCGTTCCACGAATACGAACGCGCGTTGATGGCGGACGATATCCCGGCGATGGACCGGTTGTTCGCCGATGCGCCGACCACGATCCGCTACGGCGTGGGCGAAGTGCTCTACGGCGCGGACGAGATCAGGGAATTCCGCAAGGGCCGGGGCGGATCGCCGCAGCGCCGGCTCGGCCGCGTCGCGATCACGACCTATGGCGACAGCTTCGCCACCGCCAATGCCGAATTCTTCCGGGAAGGTAGCGACAGGCGCGGCCGCCAGAGCCAGGCCTGGGTGAAGGGCGCTGATGGCTGGAAGATCGTCTCAGCGCATGTCTCGATCGAAGGGACGACGTCATGATCGACGAGACCGATCCCGATGCCTTTATCCGCCACTATGGGGGACTGTTCGAGCATAGCCCCTGGGTGGTGATGCGTGCCGCCGCCCGACTGCCGCTCGGCGACGTCCATGCCGGGCTGATGGCGGTGGTGCATGAGGCGACGGCCGAGGAACAGCTCAAGCTGATCCGCGCCCACCCCGAACTGGCCGGCAAGGCAGCGATCGACCGGACGCTCACCGCGGAATCAGCCGCCGAACAGGCCTCGGCGGGTCTGGACCGCCTGACACAAGAGGAGTTCGATCGCTTCCACGCCCTCAACGCTGCGTACGGCGCGCGCTTCGGCTTCCCCTTCATCCTCTGCGTGCGGCTGACCGACAAGGCCGGCATCCTCGCGGCGATGGAGCAGCGGCTGGGCAATGACCGCGAGACCGAGATCGCCACTGCCATCGCCGAGATCGGCCAGATCGTGCGCCTCCGCCTCAAGGACATGGCATGAACAGTCTTTCCACCCATGTGCTCGATACCATGCACGGCAGGCCCGCCGCCGGGCTGAGCCTGGCGCTGACCGGGCCGCATGGCGAGATCGCGCGCGGCACGACCAATGCGGACGGCCGCTGCCCGGAGCTGATGCGCGAGGGCCTTGTAGCGGGGCGCTACGCGATCCGCTTTTCCGTCGCCGATTATTTCCGTGGCCTTGGCGTCGCGCTGCCCGATCCGCCCTTTCTCGATGATGTGGTGGTCGATTTCGGCATCGCGGCGGATGGCGGGCATTATCATGTACCGCTGCTCGTCTCGCCCTATGGCTATTCAACCTATCGGGGCAGCTGAGACCATGACGATCGACCTCGCCGAATGGCTCAACCTGGCGATCAGATGGCTGCATCTGACGGCGGGCATCGCCTGGATCGGGTCGTCCTTCTATTTCGTCTGGCTCGACAATCACCTGACGCCGCCCGCGCAAGGCGAGGCCTCGGGCGAACTCTGGTCGGTCCATGGCGGCGGTTTCTACCACAACCAGAAATACCAGGTCGCGCCGAGCCAGATGCCGGATCGCCTGCACTGGTTCAAATGGGAGGCCTATTTCACCTGGATCAGCGGCTTCTCGCTGCTGGTGCTGGTCTATTATGTCGGCGCGCAGAGTTATCTGATCGATCCGGCCAAGGCAGCGCTCAGCCCCGCCGAGGCGATTGCCATCGGCCTGGCCGCGCTGGCGGTCGGCTGGCTGTTCTACGATCTGCTGTGCCGCTCGCCACTGGGCAGGAACAACCGGCTGCTCGGAATCGTCTGGTTCGCCTTCCTGCTCGTCGCGGCGATATTGCTCGACCGCGTGTTCAATGCGCGTGCGACGTATATGCATATCGGGGCGATGATGGGCACGGCGATGGTCGCCAATGTGTTCTTCGTCATCATCCCCAACCAGCGCAAGGTCGTCGCCGATCTGGTCGCCGGGCGCACGCCCGATCCCGCGCTGGGCAAAGCGGCCAAGCAACGCTCGCTGCACAACAACTACATGACCCTGCCGGTGCTGTTCATCATGATCAGCCATCACTATCCGATGACCTATGGCGCGCAGCGGCCCTGGCTGGTGCTGGCGCTGCTCGGCCTGACCGGCGTCGCGGTTCGCCATGTCTTCAACCTGCGCCACCGCGCGCAGCCGACCGGGGCGGCGTTGGTCGTGGCGGCGGTGCTTGCTTTTGCAAGCGTGACCTATGTTTCGATGGAGAAGAGCGCCGCGGTGTCGGCGGCGCCTGCCGATGCGGGCGAGCAGCCGGCACCGTCCGCGCCTGTCGTGTTCGCCGATATCGAGCCGATCCTGACGAAGCATTGTGTGGGTTGCCACAGCGTGCACCCGACCAACCCCGCCTTCACCGCCCCGCCGCTCGGCGTGGTGATGGACAATTATGGTCACGTCCGCGCCCTGTCGGCGCGCATCCGTAAGGTGGCGGTCGATTCCGAGGTCATGCCGCTCGGCAACGCCACCGACATGACGAAGCTCGAGCGCCAGAAACTCGGCACCTGGATCGCTGCCGGGGCACCGAGATGAGGGCGCGGCAATCTTTTCTAAAGCCCCTCCCCTTCAGGCGCACCGGGTCGGCCATGCCCCCGGCATGGCCTGAAGAGCGCGGGGCGCTCTTCACCCGGTGCGGGGTTGGGGTGGGGCAGTCCCGCATATGCAGGCGCCAGTTCTTGCCGCACTGCCCCACCCCCAACCCCTCCCCTGAAGGGGAGGGGCTTGAAGTAAGTCAGGCCGTACCATGACCGGCACCGTCCGTTTCGTCCTCGACGGCGCGGTGATGGAGGTCAAGGCGACCGCCACCGACAGCGTGCTCGACCTGCTCCGCTACAAGCTCCGCCGCACCGGCACCAAGGAAGGCTGCGCCGAGGGCGATTGCGGCGCCTGCACCGTGCTGCTCGGCGAGCTGGACGATGACGTCGTGGCATGGCGCGCGGTCAACGCCTGTATCCTGTTCGTGCCGATGCTCGACGGCAAGGCGCTCCGCACGGTCGAGAGCCTGTCGCCGGACGGCGAACTCCACCCGGTTCAGCGCGAGATGGTGGAGCGGCACGGCTCGCAATGCGGCTTCTGCACACCCGGTTTCGTGATGTCGCTCTATGGCCGCAGCATCGGCGCGGCGGGTACAAAGGGTGAGCCGGTGGCGGACGTCATCGCCGGCAATCTCTGCCGCTGCACCGGCTACGGCCCGATCCTCGACGCCGGCGAGGCAGTGCCGCCGGGCGAGTCCGACGACGCCGATATCGCAGCGCTGCTGCGCGGGATCGCCCGCCAGGACTCGGGCACTGGCTGGTTCGCCCCGCAGACTGCCGACGAACTCGCCGCCCTGCTGGTCGCGCACCCCGGCGCGCGGATCGTCGCCGGCGCGACCGATGTCGGGCTCTGGGTGACCAAGCAATATCGCGATCTCGGCACCGCGATCTTCATCGGCGATGTCGCCGATCTGCGCACCATTGCCGAGGACGCGGACGGCCTCACCCTCGGCGCGGGCGTCCGCTATACCGAGGCGAAGGCGGCGCTGGCGCGGCTTCACCCCGATCTGGGCGAGCTGGCGCGGCGGATCGGCGGGCTACAGGTGCGCAATTCGGGCACGATCGGCGGCAATATCGCCAATGGCTCGCCGATCGGCGACATGCCGCCCGCGTTGATCGCGCTCGGCGCGACCCTGACGCTCCGGCGCGGCGATGCGCGGCGGACGATCCCGCTGGAAAGCTTCTTCCTCCGTTACGGCGTGCAGGACCGTGCGCCCGACGAGTTCGTCGAAAGCGTCCATGTACCGCACCCGTCGGCCGGGACGATTGTCCGCATCGTCAAGCTGTCGAAGCGCTTCGACAGCGACATTTCCGCAGTGTGCGGCGCCTTCGCCATCACCGTCGAGCAGGGCCGGGTGACGGCGGCGCGCATCGCCTTTGGTGGCATGGCCGGCACGCCCGCACGGGCGCTCGCCTGCGAAGCGGCACTGACCGGCCAGCCCTGGTCCGAGGAAACGATCGAAGCTGCCGCCCAGGCGCTCGCCCGCGACTATACCCCGCTCACCGATGCGCGCGGTTCCAGCGCCTATCGCCTGACCGTCGCCGCGAACCTGCTGCGCCGCCTCTGGGCCGAGCAGTCGGGCGACGTCACCAGCGTGCTGGCCGATGGCTGATACCGAGCTTCCTCCCGGCGCGGTCCATCGGCCGCTGCGTCACGACAGCGCCGAGGCGCATGTCGCCGGCCGCGCGCTCTATGTCGACGATGTCGCGGAAGCGCCCGGCACCTTGCACCTCGCCTTCGGGCTGGCAGTCGAGGGGCATGGCCGGCTCGCCGCGCTGGATCTCGACGCCGTCCGCGCAGCCCCTGGCGTGGTCGCGGTGCTCACCGCGGCGGATATTCCCGGCAAGAACGATGTCAGCCCGGTCGCGGGCGACGACAAGCTCTTCGCCGAGGATGAAATCCTCTATCCCGGCCAGCCTTTGTTTGTCGTCGCCGCGACGAGCGCCGCCGCCGCCCGCCGCGCCGCGCGCTTGGGTAACGCCATCGTCGAACCACTCCCCGCGCTCGTCACCATCGCCCAGGCGCTGGCCGAAGGATCGCTGATCGAGCCCAGCCAGCGCATGGCCCGCGGCGACGCCGATGCCGCGCTCGCCGCAGCGCCGCACCGCCTGTCGGGCCGGCTGGAGATGGGCGGGCAGGAGCATTTCTACCTCGAAGGCCAGGCTGCGCTCGCCACGCCGGGCGAGGGGGGGCACGTCCATGTGCTGTCCTCCACCCAGCATCCAAGCGAAGTGCAGCACCTCATCGCCAAGGTGCTGGCGCGCAGCCATGCCGATGTCACGGTCGAGGTCCGGCGCATGGGCGGCGCGTTCGGCGGCAAGGAAACACAAGCCGCCGCCTATGCCGCTGCCTGCGGGCTGGTCGCGGCGAAGACCGGCCGCCCGGCCAAGATCCGTGCCGACCGCGACGACGACATGGTGATGACCGGCAAGCGCCATGAATTCGAGATCGGCTATGACGTCGGCTTCGATGACGAAGGTCGGATCCAGGGCATCCGCCTCGAGCTTGCCTCGCGCTGCGGCGCCACCGCCGATCTGTCGCCCGCGATCAACGACCGCGCGATGTTCCACGCCGATAATTGCTACTGGCTGCCCGCGGTCGAGATCGTCAGCCACCGCCTGAAGACGCACACCGTCTCCAACACCGCCTTTCGCGGGTTCGGCGGGCCGCAGGGCATGATGGCGATCGAGCGGGTGATGGACGCCATCGCCGCCGCCCGCGGGCTCGATCCGCTCGCCGTGCGCCGGATCAATCTCTACGCGCCGGGCCGCGATGTCACGCCCTATCACATGAAGGTCGAGGACAATGTCGCGCCCGAACTGATCGCCGAGCTGGCAGCGCGCACCGGTTATGACGCGCGCCGCGCCGCGGTCGAGGCGTTCAACGCCAGCCACAAGGTGCTGAAAAAGGGCCTCGCGCTGACCCCGGTGAAGTTCGGCATCAGCTTTACCACCACGCATCTCAACCAGGCCGGCGCGCTCGTGCATGTCTATGCCGACGGTTCGATCCATCTGAACCATGGCGGCACCGAGATGGGGCAGGGGCTGATGGTCAAGGTGGCGCAAATCGTCGCCGACGTCTTCGCCGTCCCGGTCGACCGCGTGCGCATCTCCGCGACCCGGACGGACAAGGTGCCCAACACCTCCGCGACCGCTGCCTCGTCGGGCGCCGACCTCAACGGCATGGCGGCATTCAATGCAGCGGAGACTATCCGCGCGCGCCTCGCCGAGTTCGCGGCGGGCAGGTTCGGCGGCTCGGCCGAGGCCGTGCGTTTTACCCGCGACGGCGTCGTCGCGGGCGGCGAGACCGTGCCGTTCGATACGCTCTGCCGGCTGGCCCATCTCGGCCGCATCTCGCTGTCCTCGACCGGCTTCTACGCCACGCCCAGCATCCAATACGACCGCGCCACGCACCGCGGCCGGCCCTTCCTCTATTTCGCTTATGGTGCTGCCCTGTCCGAGGTGGTGATCGACACGCTCACCGGCGAGCACAAGGTGCTGGCGGTCGATATCCTCCATGACGTCGGCCGCTCGCTCAATCCGGCGATCGATCTCGGCCAGGTCGAGGGCGGCTTCGTCCAGGGCATGGGCTGGCTGACCACCGAGGAGCTGGTCTATGACGATCGCGGCCGGCTGCTGACTCATGCGCCGTCGACCTACAAGATCCCGACCGCCAGCGACCGCCCGCGCCGCATGGACATCCGGCTATGGGAACGCGGCCGCAATGCCGAACCGACCATCCACCGCTCCAAGGCCGTCGGCGAACCGCCATTCATGCTGGCGATCTCGGTCTTCTCCGCGCTGACTCAGGCCATCGCGGCGGCCGCCCCGGGCAAGGGCCTGCCCGATCTCGACGCGCCGGCGACACCCGAACGAATCCTCGCCGCGATCGATCGCCTGCGGGGCCGTCATGGCTGAATGGGCCGAAGCGGCGCGCGCGGCGCTGGCGCAGGGCCCAACCGCGCTGGTGACGATCCTCGCAACCAAAGGCTCCGCCCCGCGCGGGCCCGGCGCACGCATGGTGGTGACGGCGGATGCGCTCCACGGCACGATCGGGGGCGGCGCGCTCGAATGGCGGGTGACCGAACAGGCGCGTGCGATCCTGGCGCTGCCGGCGGGGAGCTGGCGCGTGCAGGATTATCCGCTCGGGCCGCTGCTCGGGCAATGCTGTGGCGGGCGGGTAAGGGTGCTGGTCGAGCGGCTGGACGAGAGCGTGATCGAGATTCTGGATCAGGGTCGACCTACCGTCGTTAGCCTGCTCGAGGATCGCATCGAGCGCGAGCTGTTCCCCCGCGAAGGCGGGGGTCCAGAGCCAAAAGCGTCGATGTCTGCGACTCTGGACCCCCGCCTTCGCGGGGGAACGGTCCTGCTTCTCGCTCGCGGCCCGCTTCCCGTCGCCGGCATCCGCTTTGTAGAACCTACCGAAACCCCGGGCACCCCCCTCATCCTCTTCGGCGCAGGCCATGTCGGCCGCGCCATCGCCGATCGTTCGCCCGGGCTGCCCCTCCACCTCGCCTGGTTCGACAGCCGCGAGGACGCCGCCGACTATCCCGGCGTCATGCAGGTCGACGAAGAGGCCATGGTCGACTGCGCCCGTACCGCTCCCGCCGATGCCGCGATCCTGATCGTCACCCACGATCACGCCCTCGACTACCGCCTCACCGCCGCGGCGCTCGCCGGAACCGCAGCCTATGTCGGCCTGATCGGCTCGGCCACCAAGCGCGCACGCTTCCTCTCCCGGCTCTCGAACGAGGGGATCGATGTGTCGCGCCTCACCTGCCCGATCGGCCTGCCCGGCGTGACCGGCAAGGAACCGGCGGTGATCGCCATCGCGGCGCTTGCCCAGATCCTCTCGCTCGCCCGGCACGCGGCATGACCGCCCAGGGCTTCCGCGCCGAACTGCTGAGCGTTCCGGAAGATCCGGCGCAAGGCGGCACGATCCGCCACCATGAAGACGGGCTGCTCGTCATCGAGGACGGCCTGGTCGTGGCGTTCGGCGACTACGCCGATCTCGCCCCGCGCTTCCCCGGCATGCCCGTCGAACGCCTGTCGGGACTGCTCGTCCCCGGCTTCGTCGACACGCATATCCATTATCCGCAGACCGACAGCATCGCCGCTTATGGCGGCCAGCTGCTCGAATGGCTCGAACGCCATATCTTCCCGGCCGAAGCCGCCTTTGCCGATCGCGCTCACGCCGATGCGGTCGCGGCCTTCTTCCTCGACGAACTGCTGCGCAACGGCACCACCAGCGCCCTGGTCTTCGCGACGGTCCATGCCCATTCCGTCGATGCCCTGTTCGAGGCAGCGCTCGCGCGGAACATGCGGATCGTCTCGGGCAAGGTGCTGATGGATCTCGGCCCCGAGACCCTGCGCGATTCGGTCGAGACCGGCCGGGCCGACAGCGAGGCGTTGATCGCGCGGTGGCACGGGCGCGGGCGGCTCGGTTACGCGGTGACGCCGCGCTTCGCGCTTACCTCCTCGGATGCGCAGCTTGCCGGGGCGGGCGATCTGGTCGCCGCGCACGCCGAGGTGCTGATGCACACCCATCTCGCGGAGAACAGGGGCGAGATCGCCGCGGTTGCCGGCCGCTTCCCGACGGCGCTGGATTATCTCGACGTGTATGATCGCTTCGGGCTGGTCGGCCCGCGATCGGTGTTCGCGCACTGTGTCCATCTGGAGGATCGCGCGCTTGCCCGGCTGCGCGACGCCGGGTCCAGCATCGCCTTCTGCCCGACCAGCAACCTGTTCCTCGGCTCCGGCCTGTTCGATCTGGCGCGCGCCGATCGCCACGGCGTGAAGATCGGGATCGGCACGGATGTCGGCGCGGGCACCAGCTTCTCGCTGCTCGCGACCCTGGGCGAGGCCTATAAGATCGGGCAGATGCGCGGCACGCCGCTCGATCCGTTCCGCGCGCTCCATCTCGCTACGGCCGGTGGCGCCCGGGCGCTCGGTCTCGCCGACCGGATCGGGGGGCTTCAGCCCGGGCAGGAGGCCGATTTCGTGGTGCTCGATCCTGCGGCCACGCCGTTGCTAGCACGGCGCACCGCCGGGGCGGGCCTCGCGGACAAGCTGTTCGCGCTCCAGATATTGGGCGATGACCGCGCGATCGCCCGAACCTATGTCGCCGGCCGCTGCGCCTGGACGCGGCCGGCCTGACTATTTTCTTGGGTCGAGCAGCCCTTCGAACAGCCGGATGACCTTGCCGGTACGGTTCTTCTCGAAATCGCGCGGATGCACGAACTGATCGGCGAACCAGGGATAGAGGTCCGAGTCGAACGCCGTCTTCAGCCAGTCGATCGTCGCACGCACCGCCGGCGAATGCCGCGCTTCGGCATGGAAATAATACCAGAGGTCGAACCGCAGCGGCAACGGCACGTCGAGCGGGATCAGATGCTTCGACACTGCCCGGGCATAGGTCGGCAGCGCGGCGATGCCGGCGCCATTGACCACCGCCCAATAGACGGACAGCGCCGAGTTCGACCGGATCGGCATGAAGCTCGCCGGCCAGTCCGATCCGACCAGATATTTGATCAGTCCGGGGTTGAGGCCCGGCCCGCTCTGCTCGACGAACTGGTGTTCGCGGAACTGATCGAGCGACGTCATCGCGCCATTGCGGCGGATATAGGCTTCGGACGCGAACAGCATGTAATGCACCGTCGCCAGCTTGGCCCGGACCAGATCGCGCCGGTGCGGCTCGCTGAACGCGACGCCGACATCGACGACGTCGCTGCGGTCGCGCGCGACGTCGTAATCGAGCTGCAGCGAAACGGTCAGGTTGGACAATGCGGGCGACAGGTCGTTCAGGCGCGGCGTCAGCCACAGGCTGCCCAGCCCTTCGGTACAACCGATGGTCAGTTCACCGGGATTGATCAGGACATTGGCCTCGCCATCACCCTCCGACTCGGCCGACAGGGCGGCGCCCGCCATCTCGCGCGCGGCGCGGGCCAGCATCAGGCCGATATCGGTCGGCACGACGCCGCTTCTCGACCGACCCAGCAATTTGGTGCCGATCCGGTCCTCCAGCCGCTCGATCCGGCGGCGCAAAGTATTGAGGGACAGCCTGGAACTGTCTGCCGCAGCACGAAAACTATGATGTTCGGTGACGAGCAGGAGCGCGCGAAGATCGTCCCAGTCCAGGTCCCGAACGAGCGTGCGAACGTGCGTGGCGTTCCACCTGGGAACACCATGGTCCGGATTTTGGATCGCGGCCGGTTGCTTGCTCGCCATTACACTCCTGTCCGAGGCTAACTTAACAGTGGGAGCGACAAAATGCGAGCAGAGCCGCACAAACGGAATTCCGACAGTTTCGGCAGGCTTCGCTTCTCCGAAAAGGTCGAGCGCACCCTGTCGCGGACCGAATCGCCGCCCGTATCGCGGCCTGCCAGCGACGCCGAGATCCAGGCCGTGCTCGACAAGGCCGGACGCCTTTTCCCGGTCGCGCCGTTCAGCGCGATCGACCGGATGCGCAAGCGCAATCCCGCCATCGTCCGCGTCATCGAGGGGCTGAGCGACGCGGACGACCCCACCATGATCGCCTATCTGCCGCTGTCCGCCGAGGGCGCGGAGCATCTGCTCGCCGGCACCCTCAACGGCCGCGAGCCGAAGCCGGAATGGATCGTCGCCGAGCATGAGATTCCGACCGCGGTCTATATCTGGATGACCTGGACGCCCGGTCGGCTGGCCCGCGCGCTTCCCGGCATGGCACGGATCTTTTCCGAGCTGGTGCCCGATGGCTGTCCGCTCTTCTCCCGCGCCGTGACCGATCATGCCGCGCGACTCAACGCCGCGATGGGCTTCGAGCAGGCCAATCGGGTCTATCCGGGCGCGCCCGACTGGTTGCTGGTCGTCCTGCCCCGGGCGGAGATGGCGCCGATCCCGACGCGGATGACGGCGCCGGCGCGCCAGGCCCCGAAGATCGAGGTGCGCCCGGTCCGCTCGTTCGAGGACATGGCGATGATCTTCGCCGTGCGCTCCTCGACCTACATCAGCGAGCAATTCTGCCTCTACTCCGAGGAATTCGACGGCAACGACTTCTGCGCGACTCACCTGATCGGCTTCATCGACGGCGATCCGGCGGGGTGCATCCGCATGCGCTATTTCGGCGATTTCGTGAAGGTCGAGCGGCTGGCGGTACGCCGCGAATATCGTCGCAGCCGGCTGGCGTTCAAGCTGGTGCGCGAGGCGCTGGCGCTGGCGCGGCACAAGGGTTTTCGCCGTTTCTACGGCCATGCCCGGCTCGATCTGGTGCCGTTCTGGGCGATGTTCGGCTTCCGCGAAATGGCGGAGCGCCCGTTGTTCAAATTCGCCGATGTCGACTATCGCGAGATGGAGTTGGATGGCGAGGCGGACGAGCATCCGATCGGCATCGGCGACGATCCGATGGTGACGATCCGTCCCGAAGGCGCCTGGGGCGTGCCCGGTCCGCTCGAACTGTCCAACCTCCGCCCGAGCCGCGCCGCCTTTTTCAGCGACATGAAGACGGTCGGCCGCGCCGCTCACTAGGCAAAGGACGCGACGCCTCCCGGCCGGCTTCTCATCCGGCCGGGCGCGGTGGTTCGCGTGCCGGATACGCGTCGAGGTTCGCGCCGATCCATTGGCGCAGATCCTCGGCGGGCGGCGCGGCGGCTG
Source organism: Sphingomonas sp. BL-S-30 (assembly GCF_055521475.1). NCBI lineage: Bacteria > Pseudomonadati > Pseudomonadota > Alphaproteobacteria > Sphingomonadales > Sphingomonadaceae > Sphingomonas > Sphingomonas sp. BL-S-30. Next base: position 4,968,946 of record NZ_CM145481.1, read on the forward strand.
GGCCGCTGAGGTACTGCGCGAGCATCGTCTCCATGAGATAGAGATAGGCGCGCCGGGCCATGGGGTCGTCGGGTGCGTGCGGCTGCTTGCGCGCGACGATCACCTCGGCGTTTCGGCCGAGCTGCCTGAGGCGCGCGGCATAATCGATCACGCTGCGGATCGGCACGCGCTCGTCCCGGCCGGCGGCGATGATGAGCAGCGGCGTGCGCATCGCCGCCACGCGCGCATAGGGCGATTGCGCGGTCAGCCGCCGGGCGATCGCCGGGTCGCCCGCGTCGAGGCCAAGCAGGCGCAGGGTCGTCGCGAAGGCGATGCCGCCGCTCGAGCCGATAGTCCCCCGATCGACCACCTGGCGCGACACCCAACCGAAATCGGCCGGCGGTACGATCGCGACCCCGACGCGGAACAGGCCCGATCCGTTCGACAGTGCCTGCAAGGTGGAATAACCCCCGAACGAGGCGCCGGCGATGCCGACCCGTTTCGGATCGCCGATCCCGCGCGCCAGCAGCCAGCGCACGCCTTCCTCGATATCGCGCTGGACCCGGCCATCGCCGAAATCGCCGCGTGCGCTGAGCATATAGGCGCGCCCATAGCCGGTCGATCCGCGGAACTGCGGACGAAACACCGCATAGCCGCGATTGGCGAGAAGCTGGGTGGTCGTGCTGTAATCGGGCTCGTCGTGCGACCACGGGCCGCCATGCACGGCGGCGATCAGCGCCACGTGCCGCAGGTCGCGGCCCGCCGGGACGGTGAGCAGGCCATGGATCAGCATGCCGTCGGAAGCGGGAAAGCTGACCGGCACCGTTGCTGCGAGCGCCGCTTCCGGCACGCGCGGCCTTTTGCCCGAATCGTCGAGCATCGGGTCCAGCCGGCCGGTCCGCGGATCGAACAGGAACCAGCGCTGGCCTTGCAACCGCGCCCCGCGCTCGCGCACCAGCCACTGGCCCGAAGTGGGGGACACGGTGATGTCGCCGGACAGGCGTTTCGCCAGCAGCGCCATGGCCTGCCGCGAATCGTCGGTCAGGCCGTGGCTTGCCGGAGTGCCGCCGCGATAACCGGCGATGAGCGGCACGCCCGATCGCGGATCGATCGCCAGTGAATCGAGATCGCGCTCGCCCGACGGATCGCGGTGCAGGATCGTGCGGCGCCCATTGGCGTCGATGCGCATCACCCCGCGCAGATCGCCGCCAAGATCGCTCGCGAGATACAGGCCGCGCCCATCGGCCGTGGTGCCGGCCAGATCGCAGCGCTCGAGCTGCACGCACAGCGCGAGGATTCGGTATCGCCCGTCGGCGCGGCGCGCCTGGATGACATGGTGATCTCCTTCGACCAGCTTGGCGAACGCGACGCGGCCGTCAGGAGCCATGGCAAAATCGACCGGATCGCGGCGGCCAAAGGCGATCAGCTGGCGTGTGCCGCCGTGCTCGACGCGCCATAGCCGATAGCCGACCGGGGCACGCTGCCCGTCGACCCGCAGTTCTTCCTTGAGGATCGCGGCGGCGGGACGCCAGGGATCGATCCCGGCAAAGCGCAGCCCGGTCGACCCGCCGATCTGCGCCACCAGCCCCGACCCGAGATCGCCCGACACCGCGATCCGCCGCAGCGCGCGGCTCGACACTAGGAACAGCCAGCGCCCGTCATGCGACCAGAAGGTTTCGTCCGCATCGGCGCGCCGAAGCAGTTTGCGCGCGGGGCCTCCGCGCGGCTTCAGCCACAGACTCGTCTCCTCGCCGACCTTGCGCAGCCACGCGACATGCCCGCCATCGGGCGCGATCGTGACCGCGCTGATCGTCGGTTCCACCAGAAACGCATCGCGCAGGATCTGCGCCGGCACCGGCCGAGCCCGTTCGGCGGCGAGATTCGCTCTCAGAACAGATAACAGAGATCCACCCCCTCCGTTCGCCCTGAGCTTGTCGAAGGGCTGTACTTTTCTTCCGCAGAAGGAAGGACAAGGCTTCGACAAGCTCAGCCCGAACGGTGAGAGACTAGTCAGCCCGGGAGAGCTTCGCATCATGTTCGATGCGCCTGCCGCCCCACTTAAGGCAAGCATCATCACCCCGGCCGCGACGAGGCGCAGCCGCCGATCATCAGTCATCGTCCGTCTCCAGAATTCAGCGTTGCGGCTTGGGCCGGATCAGCGCGAAGGCGACCAGCATCGGCACCCCCAGGATCAAGGTCGCGACGCTCCACACCGCCTGCGCCCGTGCAACCAGCCCCCGCCGTCGCGCCAGCAGCCAGGCGATCACCGCTGAGAGCAGATGCAGCACCGTCATCCTCACGATCACCCCGACCGGCAACACCACCGGCATGCGCACCTCAAGCGGCTCATGCTCGCCGAACAGCCCCTCGGCCGCATCGCGCACGACCTTCAATGGCAGCGACAACCAGTAAGGCGCATAGCGCGACACTGCCGGGAAATCCGGGTTGAGCGTCCGCTCGGCAACCGCAGCCGCATGTCCCGCCCCGTCGACTCGCACGATCTGCTGCCACGCCCGGCCCGGCCCGTCGATCGCACCATGCCCATAGGTGAAGGAGATCAGATAACCGTCGAGCAACTCGATCGCATCGATCCGCGACATGCCGCCGATCGGCGCGGGCAGGGGGATCGTCGCCAGCGCCGGATGAAGCCGGTCGCCCTCGTCGAGCACCCGCGCATCGTAAATCCGCAGCGCCCGGTCGCTCACCAGCCCGATCGCATCGCCCATCTTCGTCGGTCCGTTCGCGATCGTCTCGGCCGCGGGCAGCGTGATGCGCGTATGGAGCCGCCCGTCATCCTCGTTGAACGCAGCGATCTGCGATGCCGCCATCAGCTGCCCGCCGGCGACCGGCAAAGGCGGCGTCCGGAACGCCGCGCCGCCATCGAGGCCGAGCACCCCGGCCCGCTCGAGCGTCGCCAGCCGTACGCCGTGAAAGCGCATATCGTCATGGCTGAAGGTCCAGCGCGTGCCCCTGCGTTCGTCGTCGAACTCGATCGGCACGACATTGGTCAGACCGCCCCGCGCGGGCAGCCGCGCGGCCTGCGGCGGCAGATAGAAAACTTCGGAGAGCTTCACCTGCTCGCGCCACAGATCGGCCTCGCGGTCACGCCGGCCGGCGAGCCCCGCTTCGATCAAAGCTCCACCCTCGGCGCGCACGGCTTCGACCACACCGCCTTTGGGCGGCACGCTGTTCAGCGGATGCGTGCCCGTGGCGATCCACAGGATCTGGAAGACGATGTCCCCCGCCACCACCGCCACGACATAAGCGCCCATCGCCACGCTCAGCGCGGTCCCGGCCAGTGCGCCACCGCGCGGCGTCTCCTCCAGGTCGGGCTTGAACACGCTCGCGACCAGGGCCGCCAGCAGCGCCGCGACCATCGCCTGCACCGTGATCGCGCCCCATCCCGAGGCAGCGCTCATCGTCGGCAGCAAGGCGGGCACCAGCGCCAGCCAGGCGTAGCGCCGCGGGCCGAGCATCGCATAGATGCCGGCGAGATAGCCGATCAGCGCGATCAGCAACGCCGCGACCGGCAACAGCCAGTGCCGTGCATCGACGAAACGCGCGCCGATCGCGCCGTGGCTGGTCAGCAGCACCAGCACCGGCAGCGCCGCCGCCACCGCCAGCATCGCCGCACCCGCGCCCGCCACCGCGAGCAGGATTCGCCCCGGCGCCAGCGGCCGGTGCAGCAGCATGATCCACTGGTTGGTGCGCCGGTACGTGCCCGCCTGGTACAGGCCGAACAATATGCCCGCGACGGCGTAAATGCCCGCGACGAGCTGATAGACCATCAGCGGCTGCTGGATCGCATCGACCACCCGGTCGAAGAACAGCAGCACCCCGGCATGCAGGCCGGCGGCACCGAGCGCCAGCCAGCGGAAGCGGCGGCACTCGGCCTTGAACAGTTCGACCATGAAAAACTCCTCAGCCCGTGGGGCCGGCGTGATGACGAGTCAGGAAGGCGTCGACTGCGCGGTCGAGCGGCACTGCCTGGCTCTGGATGGTCTTCGCGCCGTGCCCGCGCAGGAAGTCGGCAAACGCATCTCCCTGGTCGATCACGGTATAATGATGCACCCCGTCGATCCGGCGATGCTGGAGCAGCCCCGGCACGCCCCCCGGCTCGGGCCCCTTGAACGGGATGTCGGTCACCCACAGCCGGATGCGTTCGCAGAAATCGTCGGGCGCCGAGACATTGCGCAGCCGCCCGCGCTCCAGCACGATCAGATTGTCGGCCAGCCGCTCGACCTCCTCGATCTGGTGCGAGCAATAGAGGATCGTGCGCCCCTCTGCCGCGACGCCGTCGATCAGCGCATCGAGCACGCGGCGCTTGGCGACCACGTCGAGCCCCAGCGTAGGCTCGTCCAGGATCAGCAGCTCGGGATTCTGCCCCAGCGCCATGGCGAGGTTGAGCCCCGCCCGCTCGCCGCGCGACAGCTGCGACACGCGCTGCTGCGCCAGCAGGTCGAAACTGCCGATGACATTATGGAACGCCCGCTCGTCCCAGCGCGCGCTATGGTGGCGCCGCTGCATCTCCGCCACGGCGGATACCGTCATCCAGCCCGGCAGAATATGCTCCTCGTTGACGAAGCCGATCCGCCCGCGATCCTTCGGCGTCAGCGCGCGGCTGTCGCGGCCGAGGATGAACGCGTCGCCCGAATCCACGGTGATGAAGCCGAGCAGCAGCCGGAACAAGGTCGACTTGCCCGCGCCATTGGCGCCGACCACCGCGTGGATGCCTCCGCGCGGCAGTGCGAGATCGAGCCGGTCGATCGCTACCTTCCTGCCATGCCGCCGCGTCAGCGCGCGCGTCTCGATCGCGAGATCGCTCACGCGATCTTCCTCGGCGCGACCTGGTCGAGCGCATCCCCGACTCGCGTGATCGCAACGTCATGCGGGTACTGGATCGCCACCACTTCATTGACGAACCGCCCGAGCGCATCGTCGAAGCGCCGCTCGCGCTCCTCCGCGCTGAACTGCTGCCGCCGCGCCGCGACGAACAGCCCCAGCCCCTGGCGCGATTCGAGCCAGCCCTCGGAGGTCAGGATCGTATAGGCCTTGGCCACGGTATTGGGGTTGATGCCGAGCTGCTGCGCCAGCCCCCGAACGCTCGGCACCTGCGCGCCCTGCGCCAGATCGCCCGTGGTGACCTGCATGCGGATCGCGTCGACGATCTGGCGGCTGATCGATCGGCTGTCGCCAGTGACGATCGCAATGGCGATGGGGACGGTTCGGGCCAAAGGACGACTCGCTGTCTGTGTGTACTATGTGACTTAGTACAGTGAGATGAAGCGCCGGTCAAGCAGGAGGCGCGATCGTGCCACCCTTACCGCCAAACTGCCGTTTTCCGTCGGTTCACCGGACCGGAGGCACGGCCGATCCGAAAGGATGGAACCCGATTGATTGGCTGCTGTTCGCGCAGTTCGCTGATCATTTGGGAGTATGCGATGTTGCCGTCCGTGACGAAATTGGCCCCCGCGGCCCTGGTTCTTGTGGGTGCGATGGGTCTGGGTGGCTGCGCCACCAAGGGATATGTGCGGGATCAGATCGCGCCCGTCAGCCAGCGCGTCGACGCGCTCGAGTCGAGACTGCAGGAAACCGCCAGCACCGCCAAGTCGGCGCTGGCGCAGGCCCAGGCCGCATCCGGCCAGGCCCAGAATAACGGTCAGCGCATCGATCAGCTCAATGCCCGTGTCGACGGCATCGAGCAGAGGCTGCAGGAAGCGCAGCGCAAGCGGCCGCGTAACTGACGACGCTCGCCAGCATATGCTGACCATGTCGTGATGGCCCGCGTCCGCCGCTCCCGCGGAGCGGCGACCGGTCCTGTTCGAGCGATTCACCTCCTGGCGCTGGCCGGGCTTGCCCTGACCGTTACCGTACCCTCGCGGGCGGAACAGGCGGCCAAGTCCGCCGCGCCCGAATCGTCGCGGCCGGAACGTCCGGCAGCGGAAGAGCCGATCCAGTCGGCGGCCGCGAAGCGCGTTGCCGACTGGATCGCGGCGTCCGGCGACAACGGGTCGCTGCCGTACATCGTCATCGACAAGCAGCAGGCGTCGCTGTTCCTGTTCGGTGCGGATGGGACACCGCTCGGCAACGGGCCGGTCCTGATCGGCGTCGCTGTCGGCGACGATGCCACCCCCGGCATCGGCAGCAAGAATCTCGCCGAGATCGGCCCGGCCGAGAAGACCACGCCCGCCGGGCGCTTCCTCGCCAAATTCGGCCTCGCCGCCGGGCGGCAGAAAGTGCTGTGGGTCGATTACGCGACCTCGGTGGCGCTTCACCCGATCCCGCCCGGCGCCAGCCGGAAGGAACGCCGCCGCGAGCGCATGCTGTCGCCGACGTCCGACGACAACCGCATCACCTTCGGCTGCATCAACGTACCGCTCGCCCTTTACGGCAAGACCATAGCGCCGCTGTTCCGGAAAAAGGGTGGTTATGTCTATGTCCTGCCCGACACCAGGCCGCTGGAGGCCGTCTTTCCCCTTCTCTACGCGCAGGGGGCGCCCCTGCCCGGCACCACCCCCGTCGCGGAAAAGGGGTCAGAGTGATTTTTGGTCCTGGGCGGCTCGGCCCCCGGGGCGCACTCTTCGCGACGCTTGAGGCGCACCCCGAAAGCAGACATGCTCGCAACCGGATCTCGGTGAGGAAACGCCATGCGAAGCACCTTCGTTCGTCTGGCCCTGCTGGCCGCTCTGGCATGGTCTTCGCCCGCATGGAGCCAGGCGACCACGCGTCAATGTGGCGCGGCCGAGGAGCCGGGCCCGGCCTGCCTGCTCGCCCGCAAGGAACTCCCCGCTCTTCCGGCCGGACAGACCTTCTGGCTACTCGACCGGTTTCCCTCGAAACAGGCCGCCGAAAAGGCCGCCATCGCAACGAGCGTCGTCGTCGAGGCGTTCGGATCGACCTGGCTCTTCACCCTTGAGCATGCCGGGTGGCGGCCCAGGGGAGGCAGGCATGTTGCCGAAATCGGCCCGCTCGCGGTGGAGCCGGCCTCGACCTATGCGGCCGAGTATCTCCGCTCGATCTTCGTTCCCGGCGCGACCGCCCCCCTCCACACGCATTCCGGTCCGGAGGCCTTTTACGCGGTCAGCGGCGATACCTGCCTCGAGACGCCGGACGGTCTTCGGATCGCTCGCGGTCCCGGCAACAGCCTGACGATCAGGGCGGGGCCGCCGATGCTGCTGATGGCCATCGGAACCGCGCCACGCCAGGGCTTCGCGCTGATCCTCCACGATGCCGGCCAGCCGCCCACCACCCTGACTCACGACTGGCACCCTCAGGGGTTGTGCGCCCGGCAGCTTGCGACGGACCAGGCCCGGTAAAGGGCTGGCCGATCCCTGCCCAGGCGGGTCAATCGGGGACGACGAGACGCTTCGATTCAAGCTGGGAGGATCATCCCCTACCCTTTGCGATCGGTCCGCCGCGTGGCGGGCTGCGGGGAATGACGATGATTCAGGCGAACCGGGTCGGGCAAGTAAAGGTCAGGCTATATCCGACCAATTCTCATAATTCGTCAAGTAAAAGGCCACGCGATTCAGGCTATATTTCGCGCGTCATGAGCTATTGTCGTTGGAGATGTCCAACTGCCGGAATGATCGCGTCCAACACGAGACATCGAACCGAGAAAAGGCTTCGGAATTTTCGGGTCGACGTTGGCTGGCAAAAATGCCCGAATAGTTGCGCGGAGTGCGGGGGCGACCCCGGTGATGACTGTTTCGCCCAAGCGCCGCTCGCGCCAATACGCTTCATGGCACCCAGAATAGTGGCATATTACTTCCGGGACGCCTTGGACCTAGAGGAAGAACGTCCCCTCGATCACCGTCACGCAGGTCCCGCCCAGGATCACCCGGTCGCCGTCGAGACGGCAGGCCAGCCGGCCGCCGCGCGCGCTCGCCTGGAAGGCGGTGAAGCTGTCGCGGCCCAGTCGCTTCGCCCAATAGGGCACCGACACGGCATGGGCGGAGCCCGTCACCGGGTCCTCGTCGATGCCCGCGCCGGGCGCGAACACGCGGCTGACCACATCGGTCTCGTCGCCCGGCGCAGTCACGATGGTGAGCACATCGCCCTCGGCCGCGAGCTTGCGGAAATCGGGTTTCAGCGCGCGTATCTGCGCCTCGTTCTCCAGTACGATCAGGGCATATCCCCCGGTCCGCCACAAGGTCTCGACGGTGCCGTCCAGCCCCAGCGCCGCGACGATCTCCGGCAGCGGCCCGGGCTCGGGTGCCCAGGCCGGCAGCGCCAGTTCATATCCGTCGCCGGCGCGCGCGACCTCGAGCACGCCCGATGTGCGCGTGCGGAACGTCACCCTGTCGATCGTCGAATCGCTCGACAGCACGAAATGCCCGCTCGCCAGCGTCGCATGGCCGCACAGGGCGACCTCGACCGTCGGCGTGAACCAGCGCAGCTCGAAATCCGCCGCTCCGCTCGTGTCGGGCAGGATGAAGGCGGTCTCGGCGAGGTTGTTCTCCGCCGCGATCGCCTGCAGCGTCGCATCGTCCAGCCAGCTGCTCAGCGGCATCACCGCCGCGGGATTGCCCTCGAACGGATTGGCGGCGAACGCGTCGATCTGGACGAACGGAATCCTCATATGCGCTTCCCGAACCAATGGGGGGTGACGTCCGCCTCGATCAGCGGATTGTCGGTGTCGACATGCCCGTCGGGATCGAGATGGATCAGCACCTCGACCTTGGGGAATTGCTTGCGGATCTTCGCCTCGACCGCATCCATCACGACATGCGCGTCGGCCACCGTCATCTCCGCCGCGACATACATGTGGAACTGCGCGAAATCATGGCTGCCCGACCGGCGCGTGCGGAAATCATGGATGCCGCGCAGCTCGGGATGCTGCGCCGCCGCCTCGATGAAGCGCTTGCGTTCCTCCTCGGGCCATTCCTTGTCCATCAGCTGGTCGATCGCGTTGCTCGACGCGCGAAACGCGCCGAACGCCAGCCAGGCGGCGATGACGATGCCGAACAGCGGATCCGCGCCGCTCCAGCCGAGATACTGGTCGAGCACCAAGGCGACGATGACCGATCCGTTGAGCAGGACGTCGGACTGGTAATGCATGTTGTCGGCCATGATCGCGACCGATCCGGTGCGCCGGATGATGCTGCGCTGATAGACCAGCAGCATCATGGTCGCGAGGATCGCGATCACCGACACGCCGATGCCGAACTCGGCGTCATGCGTCGGATCGGTCTCGCTGAACGCCATGATCGCGCGCCAGGCGATACCCGCGGCCGACGCCGTGATCAGCATGACCTGGAACAGCGCGGCCAGCGCCTCGGCCTTGCCATGGCCGAAACGATGGTCGTGATCGGCCGGCGTCGCGGCGAGCCGGACGCCGTAGAGCGTGACGAGCGAGGCAAGCAGGTCGAGCGCGGTATCGGCCAGCGACCCGAGCATCGCGACCGATCCGGTATGCCAGGCCGCAAAGCCCTTCAGCCCGAGCAGGAACAATGCCATCGCCACGCTGGCAAGGGCGGCGCGCACGACATAGGGAATGGCGCGGCGCTGGTCCTCGGTCATGGGAACAGCAGCCCTTCGCTCCAGCCATCTCCGTCACGCACGAACAGGCGGCGCTCGTGAAGCCGGTGCGCGCGGTCCTGCCAGAATTCGATCCGGTCCGGCGTCAGCCGGTACCCGCCCCAATGCGGCGGCCGCGGCACCGGGCCGCTCTCGAAGCGCGCCTGCACCTCGGCGAACCGCGCCTCGAAGGTCGCGCGGGAATCGAGCGGGCGCGACTGGTCGGACGCCCAGGCGCCGAGCTGCGAATCGCGGTGCCGGCTGGCGAAATAGGCGTCGGATTCGGCGTCGGTCACCCGGCTCAGCGGCCCCTCGATGCGGATCTGCCGGCGCCGCGACTTCCAGTGGAACAGCAGGGCGGCCTGCGGATTGGCGGCGATGTCCGCTGCCTTGCGGCTCTCGCGGTTGGTGTAGAAGACGAAGCCGTCGGGCCCATGGCCCTTGAGCAGCACCATGCGCACCGAAGGGCGGCCCTCCGCGTCCGCGGTGGCCAGCGCCATCGCGTTCGAATCGTTCGGCTCCGTTTCGCGCGCTTCGGTGTACCAGAGGTCGAACAGTTGGAAGGGATCCTGTACCATGGTCGCGCTTTACGGCCGCCATGGACGGGTGTCGAGGAACGGAACCGTCGCTTATCGATTGAATCGGCCCCAAGGCAATCGGGGCAACGAAGGAACCGGAAAATGGCCGCACGCGCCTATTGGCAGGGACAGATCAGGCTCGCGCTCGTCTCGATTCCGGTCGAGATCTACACCGCGACCAAATCCGGCGCGCAGGTCAGCTTCAAGCAGATCCATGAACCGACCGGCAAGCCGATCCACTATGAGAAGGTCGTGACGGGCATCGGCCCGGTCGACACTGACGAGATCATGAAGGGCTTCGAATATGAGAAGGGCGAGTTCGTCCTGCTGGAGCAGGACGAGATCGATGCGGTGAAGCTCGAATCGAAGAAGACGCTGGAACTCACCCAGTTCGTCGATGCGAGCGAGATCGACGTGCTCTATTACGAAAAGCCCTATTTCGTGGTGCCGGCCGACGACCTTGCCGAGGAAGCGTTCATCGTGCTGCGTGAGGCGCTCCGACGGACGAAGAAGGTCGGGCTCGGCCAGCTCGCCATGCGCGGCCGCGAATATGTCGTCAGCCTCAAACCCTGCGGGCGCGGCATGGTGCTGGAGACGCTGCGCTATGCGGACGAGGTCAACAAGGCGCAGGGCTATTTCCGCGACATTCCCGATTCGAAACCCGACGAGGATCTGCTCGAACTGGCCGAGGCGCTGATCGAAAAGAAGACCGGCGCGTTCGATCCGAAGGATTTCCACGATCATTATGTCGAGGCGCTGAAGGGCCTGATCGAGCGCAAGCGCAAGGCCAAGGGCCGCAAGATCCTGGAAGACACCAGCGACGAGCCGACCGGCCGCTCGGGCTCGAATGTGGTCGACCTGATGGCCGCGCTCAAGAAGTCGATGGAACGGCCGGGTGCGTCGCCTTCGTCGAAGCCGGCCGCAGCCAGCAAGAAGCCCGCAGTGAAGAAAGCAACTGCAGCGCCTGCAAAGAAACCGGCGGCGAAGAAACGTGCATAGCGCCGACCTTTGTACCCCCGCGAAGGCGGGGGTCCAGACTGGGCTCCCGCCTTCGCGGGAGCACAATTGATGGTACGCGCGACCGACCCGCTGGCGCTCTACAACGCCAAGCGTGATTTCGCTCAGACCGCGGAACCGGCGGGCACGCTCGCGCCCGGCCATGGCAACAGCTTCATGGTGCAGAAGCACGACGCCTCGCGCCTCCACTGGGATTTCCGGCTGGAGATCGACGGCGTCCTGAAGAGCTGGGCCGTCACCCGCGGCCCCAGCCTCGACCCGAACGAGAAACGCCTCGCCGTCCGCACCGAGGATCATCCCCTCTCTTACGCCACTTTCGAGGGCACCATCCCAAAAGGGCAATATGGCGGCGGCACGGTGATGCTGTGGGATCGCGGCACCTGGTCCCCGATCAAGGGCAAGAGCGCCAAGGACTTGGAGAAAGGCCACCTCCATTTCGTGCTCGATGGCGAGCGCATGAAAGGCGAATGGCTGCTGATCCGCCTGAAGCCGCGCGGCAAGGAAAAGAGCGAGAACTGGCTGCTGCGCAAGATCGACGATGCGGAGGCCGGCGGCACCGACACGCTCGTGGAAACCGCCCTCACCAGCGTCGCGACCGGCCGCACCATGGTCGAGATCGCCGAAGGCGCCAAACCCAAATCCTCCCCCGCGAAGCGGGGGAGGGGGACCAGCGAAGCTGGTGGAGGGGGCCGCCCCAAACGCGCCAGCGGTGGCAAGCCGGCTTCCGGCACCTTGCCAGCCTTTCGCGACTTCCAGCTCGCCACTTTGGTCGACAGCGTCCCAACCGGCAGCCGCTGGCTGCACGAGGTGAAGTACGACGGTTACCGCGTACTGCTCGCGATCGCCGGCACGAAGGTGAAGATCTACAGCCGCTCCGGCCTCGACTGGACCGAGAAATTCCCCGGCATCGCCGAAGCCGCGGCGACCCTGAACCTCGGCAACGCGCTGATCGACGGGGAAGTGGTCGCCTTCAAGGACGGCAAGCCCAGTTTCTCTGCCCTGCAGGACGCGATCGCCAAGGGCGGTGACATGACCCTGTTCGCCTTCGACCTGCTCGCATTGGACGGCGAGGATATCGCCGCCCTGCCCAACATCCAGCGCAAGGAACGCCTGCGCCCCCTGATCCAGGGCACCGACGCTCGCCTGCAATTCGCCGAGCACATCCTCGGCTCGGGCGAGCAATTGTTCGAGACGATGTGCCGCGAAGGGTATGAAGGCATCATCTCGAAGCTGGCCGATGCGCCCTATCGCGGCCAGCGCAGCAAGAACTGGCTCAAGGTGAAGTGCATCAGGCGCCAGGAATTCGTGATCGTTGGCTGGACGCCGTCCGACAAGTCGCGCGGCTTCCGCGCGCTGCTGCTCGGTCTCAACGGGCCGGACGGCTTCATCTATGCCGGCAAGGTCGGCACCGGGTTCGACACCGACACGATGCTCGATCTGAGTGCGAAGCTGGCGAAGCTCGAGGTCAAGAAGCCGACCGTCGAAGCGCCGCGTGCCGCCGTGCGCGGCGCGCATTGGGTCGAGCCGAAGCTGGTCGCCGAGATCGCCTTTGCCGAGACCACGCCCGATGGGGTGCTGCGCCACTCCAGCTTCCTCGGCCTGCGTGAGGACAAGGCGGCCAAGGATGTCGTCGCGGAGAAGCCGATCCCCGTCGATGCCACGCCGGTCCCGGAGGTGCATGTGAAGGTCAGCAGCCGTGACCGGCTGATCTTCCCCGATTCGGACGTCACCAAGGGCGATCTCGCCGATTATTACGCGCGCCTTGCGCCCGCCGTGCTGCCCTGGGCGGCCAATCGGCCGATCAGCCTGGTGCGCTGTCCCCAGGGTCGCGCCAAGCGCTGCTTCTTCCAGAAGCACGATGCCGGCACCTTTGGCGAGCATGTCCATCAAGTGCCGATCCGCGAGAAGGACGGGTCGGTCGAGGACTATCTCTATATAGACGACGTCGATGGCCTGGTGATGTGCGTGCAGATGGGCACGATCGAGTTCCATGGCTGGGGATCGTCGGTCGCAACGCTCGAACAGCCCGACCGCATGGTGTTCGATCTCGATCCCGACGAGGAACTCGGCTTCGATGTGGTCAAGAAGGCCGCGGAGGACATCAAGAACCAGCTCGCCGAAATCGGGCTGGTCAGCTTCGCGATGCTGTCGGGCGGCAAGGGCGTGCATGTCGTGGTGCCGTTGAAGCCCCAGGCCGAATGGCCGGCGGTGAAGGACTTCGCCGAACGCTTCTGCCGCGCGCTCGCCGAGGCCGAGCCGGAACGCTATGTCGCCAACATGGCGAAGGCCAAGCGCAAGGGCCGCATCTTCCTCGACTATCTGCGCAACCAGCGCGGCTCGACCGCGGTCCTGCCTTATGTCGCAAGGGCGCGGTCCGGCGCGCCGGTCGCCGCGCCCGTCACCTGGACCGAGCTGCGCGACATCGAGAATGCCCATCGCTGGGGCGTGCGCGATGGCGCCGAGTTGCTCGAACGCGCCAATTCGCGCGAACTCGCGGGTTGGGGATTTGCCGATCAGGTGCTGCCCGATCTCTGATCCTTGTTGCACGCGCGAAGGGATTGTGGTCGAGTCGTCGGGTTCTAGGGGAACGCCTCAAATCGCCATGGCCACGCTCGCAGCGCCCTCTCTGCTCGATCCATCGATCCACGCATTGCGCTGGGTCGCTGATTATTGCGCCCGGGAGAAGGCGGGCGATGTGCTCTGCGCGGGCCAGGGCGACCCGGCCTGGACCGCGATGTTCGAGGAACTGGCCGCCGTCGCCGGCGACGACCTCGCCCAGGCGCGGGACCGGGTGCAGCGCCACGCCGCCGATATCGGCACCGGCTTTCGCATCATCGGCGAGAGCGAGGAGCGCGCCTGGCCGCTGTCCCCCGTCCCGCTGCTGATCGAGGCCGATGAATGGGCCGGGATCGAGGCCGGTGTCGCCCAGCGCGCCGAACTGCTCGAGACGATCCTCGCCGATCTCTATGGCGACGCGAAGCTGGTCGAGCGTGGACTGATCCCTGCTGCCTTGGTCGCGGGCAGCCCCTTCTTCCTGCGGCCGATGGCGGGGCTGGTGCCGCCGGGCGGGCATCACCTCCATTTCATCGCGATCGATCTCGGCCGCGGGCCGACCGGCGAATGGCGCGTGCTGGCCGATCATCTGCGCGCGCCCGCCGGCGCCGGCTATGCGCTGGAGAACCGGCTGGCGATCTCGCGCACCCTGGGCGGGTTGCAGGGCCGGCTGAACGTCAAGCGCCACGCGCCCTTCTTCGCTGCCTATCGCGATGGCCTCGCCGCTGCCTGTCGCCGCTCGGACCCGCGCATCGGCCTGCTGACCCCCGGCCGCTACAATCCGAGCTATGCCGAACAGGCGCATCTCGCCCGCTATCTCGGGCTGCTGCTGGTCGAGGGTGCCGATCTCGCCGCGCTCGAGGACAAGCTCTATGTCCGCACCATCGGCGGGTTGAAGCGAGTCGATGCGATCTGGAACCGGCTCGATCCGCGGCTGCTCGATCCGCTCGCCTTCGATTCGCATTCGAGCATCGGCGTGCCCGGGCTGATCGACGCGATGGCGGCGGGCAATGTCGTCATCTCGAACGTGCCCGGCGCGGGCGTGCTCGAATCCGCGGCCTTTGCCGCCTTCCTGCCGATGCTCGCGACCCGGCTTACTGGCCGGGATCTGCTCCTTCCCAATATCGCCACCTGGTGGTGCGGACAGGACAGGGAGCGCGCGCGCGTGATCGAGGATCTCGATCAGCTGCTGGTCGGCCCGGCGTTCGGCGTCCAGCCGCTCGGCCTCGATGGCGTCATGCCGCGTCCGGGGGCGGAGATAGTCGGCGCGGCGCGCACGGCATTGCTCGACGACATGACCAGCCGGCCTCAGGATTATGTCGGGCAGGAGATCATCCGGCTGTCGACCATGCCGGTCGTCACCGACACGGGGCTCGCGGCACGGCCCTTCACCCTGCGCGTCTTCGCGGCGCGCGGCGCGGACGGCAGCTGGGCGGTCATGCCCGGCGGCTTCGCCCGCATTGGCGAGCACAAGGATCCGCGCGCCGTCGTGATGGGCGAGGGCAATTGGTCGGCCGATGTCGCGGTGCACGGGCCGGAACCGGTCGCGCCGGTCTCGCTGTTGCCGCCGAGCGATTCGATTCATGTCCGCCGCAACCCCGGCACCCTGCCGAGCCGCGTCGCCGACAATTTCTTCTGGCTCGGCCGCTATCTCGAACGCGGCGAGGCGCTGCTCGGCGTGATTCGCGTCATGCTGGGCAATTCGATCGACGCCGATGCCGGCGCCGCGCTGGGGCCGGATACGGTCGGTCGGCTGGTCGGCATGGCGGTCAATATCGGGGCCGCACCGCACCCGGCGAGCCTGCGCCGCGCCGACCTGACCTTGTTTGCCCGCACCGCGATGGAATCGGGCGAAGGCGCTTGGCACAGCGTGCGCGCCATCAACCGGCTCGCCCGCGGTATCGGGCGCGGCTCGCGCGACCGGCTGGCCGCGGACATGGTGAAACTGCTCGACGCGCCCTTCCCGACCAAGGGCGGCATGCTCGACAAGGCGGGGACGCTCCAGCGCCGCTACGCCGCACTGTCCGGCCTGTCGGCCGAGCATATGGGGCGGACCGCGGCGTGGCGCTTCCACGACCTCGGGCGTCGGCTCGAACGCGCGCTGACCGTGACGCGCGCGGTGCGCATGTTCGGCATGGCCAATGGGACGGTCGACGATCTGTCGACTCTGCTCGATCTCGCCGACAGCCAGATCAGCTACCGCCAGCGGTATCTGACCGGCATCGCCCGGGTGCCGGTGGTCGATCTGGTGGCGCTCGACCCGGGCAATCCGCGCTCGCTCGCGTTCCAGGTCGATCGCATCTGCGAGCATATGCGCGCGCTGCCGGTGCTTGGCGACGACGGCATGGACGAGCCGCAACAGGCGGTCGCCACGGTGCTGGTCTCGATCGTCTCCACGGCGACCGCGGCGACCCTGGACGAGACCATATTGGGCGATCTCGAACGGCGGCTGTTCGCGCTGTCGGACGCGGTCGCGCGGCGCTACTTCCTGCAGGGCGCGGAGCCGCTAAGGGCCGGCGGGCTGACGCTGGCATGATCTACGATATCCGTCACGTGACGCGCTTCGATTACGGCGCCTCGGTCAAGTTCGCGCGCTGCAACCTGCGGCTGAAGCCGATCCACTGGTCGGGCCAGGAACTGCGCGACTATCGCCTGTCGATCAGCCCTTCGGGCCGCACCGCGCCGGCGCGTGCCGAGGCCGGGCTAGCCAATGTCATGCGGCTGGTGGTCGAGGAGCCGGTGCGCCATCTCGTCATCGAAAGCGTGTCGCGCATCCTGGTCGACCGGCAGGTGCCGATGCCGTCGGACAGCGACCCGACGCTGGCCCAGGTCGCGATCGCCGCGCGCGCCAGCCGCGATGCCTCGCCCGCCGGGCCGGCCAATTACCTCTTCCCCTCGCCGCTGATCCCGCTCGACCGCGACATCGCCGACTGGTGCGCGCAGGATCTGGACCCCGACCGCCCGTCGCTCGAGGCCGCTATCGCCCTCGCGCGGCGCATCCAGAACGAGTTCGATTTCGATCCCGAAGCGACCCTGGTCGACACCGTCCCGCACGAGGCCTTCGCCAAGCGCGGTGGCGTCTGCCAGGATTTCGCGCAGATCATGATCACCGGCCTGCGCGCCGCGGGCCTGCCCGCTGCCTATGCCTCGGGCTATATCCGCACCATCCCGCCGCCCGGCCAGCCGCGGCTGGTCGGCGCGGATGCGACTCATGCCTGGGTGCTGCTGTGGTGCGGGCCGGATCTTGGCTGGGTCGGGGTCGATCCGACCAACGGCATCTGGATGGCGGGCGACCATATCATCATGGCGATCGGTCGGGATTATGGTGAGATCGCGCCGATCGACGGCGTGGTGCTGGGGTCCGGCGCCCAGAAGATGAACGTATCGGTCGACGTCGCGCCGGTGCTTGAGGCGGTTGCTTGACGCTCGGGGTTTGCGCTTCCGGCATCGATCCCCCAAATAGGCGCCAGAATAGAAACAGAGGGCAAAAGTGGCCGATCCATATGCAACGCTTGGCGTGCCGCGCACCGCCAGCGAGGCCGACATCAAGAAGGCGTATCGGAAGCTCGCAAAGGAGCTCCATCCCGATCGCAACAAGGACAATAAACAGGCGACCGAGCGATTCAGCCAGGTCACCAATGCCTATGACCTGCTGACCGACAAGGACAAGCGCGCCCGGTTCGATCGCGGCGAGATCGACGGCGACGGCAATCCCGCCTCGCCCTTCGGCTTCGGCGGCGCCGGCCAGGGCGGCTTCCGCCCGGCACCGGGCGGCGGATCACCGTTCGAGGCCGACGGGCCGGATATCAGCGATATCTTCGAGGGCATGTTCGGCGGGCGCGGCGGCGGCGGTTTCGGCGGCGGCTTTGGCGGTTTCGGCCGCAAGCCCCAGCCCAAGGGCGCCAATGTCGCCTACAAGCTCAACGTCTCCTTCACGGATGCCGCGACGCTCGCCGCTCAGCGCATTGCGCTGGCGGACGGCAAGACGATCGACCTCAAGCTGCCCGCCGGCCTGGAAAGCGGCTTCCAGATGCGCCTTGCCGGCAAGGGCCAGCCCGGGCCGGGCGGCGCCGGCGACGGGATCGTCACGATCAGCGTCCAGCCGCATCGCTTCTTTACCCGCGATGGCGATGACGTGAGGCTCGACCTGCCGATCACCCTGTCCGAAGCCGTGCTCGGCGCGTCGGTGCGTGTGCCGACCGTGGAGGGCGCCGTGATGCTGACGGTTCCGGCCGGTTCCACCTCGGGCAAGGTGCTCCGCCTGCGCGGGCGCGGCTTCCACAAGAAAGGCGGCACGCGCGGCGATCAGCTGGTGACCCTGATGGTCGATCTTCCCGCCAAGGATGAGGCACTGACCGAGTTCGTCGAGGGATGGAAGGATCGCGACAAGAGCAACCCGCGCGCGGCCATGGGCGTTTAATCGCCCGATGCAGGAAGTTTCGCCCCAATCGCCCGAGGAACGCCGCAAGAGGCCGGGTGAAGGGCAGACCAGGCTCAGCCGGCGCATGGCCTTTATGCGGCCGGGCAGCTACGCCCGCGAGGTGCTCAAGCGCGTCTTTGTCGGCGTCTATAGCGACGGCTTCGTTCATGCCGGCAATCTCGCCTATCTGTCGCTGGTCACGCTCTTCCCCTTCTTCATCGTCGCGGCCGCCGTTGCGCGGCTGTTCGGGCAGACCGGCGAGGGCCTCCACGCGGTCGAGGCATTCCTGCGCACCGTCCCGCCTGGCGTCGCGCAGGTGCTGCAGACCCCGATCACCGATGTGCTTACGGCGCGCTCTGGTTCGCTGCTCTGGTTCGGCGCGATCGTCGGCCTGTGGACCACGGCGAGCTTCATCGAGACGATTCGCGATATCCTCCGCCGCGCGTACGGCGTGAAATCGATCCGGCCCTTCTGGCAGTATCGGCTCTGGTCGATCGGCCTGATCCTCACCGCGATGATCCTGATCCTAGTCGCCTTCGCCTTCCAGATCATGCTGCTCGCGGTCGAACAGTTCATCCTGCGCGTGCTGCCCTTCGCGGCGGATGCTGCCACGATCGTGTCGTTCAGCCGGCTCGCCCCGGGCCTCGCGCTGTTCGCGGCGCTCTACATGGTGTTCTACTCGCTCACCCCGCGCAAATATCGCGAGAGCAAATGCCCGAAATGGCCGGGCGCATTGTTCACCGCGGCGTGGTGGCTGCTGGTCACCGCGCTCCTGCCGCTCATCCTCGGATTGCTCGGCAGCTATGATCTTACCTATGGCAGCCTGGCAGGCGTGATGATCGCGCTTATCTTCTTCTTCTTCGTCGGGCTCGGCCTGGTCGTTGGCGCCGAATTGAACGCGGCACTGGCGGAATCCGATGATGAGGGAGTAGAGGACCTCGGCGGCAGCAACAAACAGGAGGCGGCAGCAGCGTGACGGGATTGATGCAGGGCAAACGCGGATTGATCATGGGCCTGGCCAATGATCGGTCGCTCGCCTGGGGAATCGCCAAGAAGCTCAGCGAAGCGGGTGCTGAGCTCGCCTTCTCCTATCAGGGTGAAGCGCTCGAAAAGCGGGTAAGGCCGCTCGCCGAGCAGCTCGGCTCGACCCTGCTGATCGACTGCGACGTCTCCGACATGACAGCGCTCGACACGGCGTTCGAGGATCTGGCGAAAGTGTGGCCGACGATCGACTTCGTCGTCCACGCGATCGGCTTTTCCGACAAGAACGAGCTGCGTGGCCGGTTCATGGACACCAGCCTCGACAATTTCCTGACGACCATGAACATCTCGGTCTACAGCTTCGTCGCGGTGGCGCAGCGCGCGGCGGCGATGATGCCCGATGGCGGGTCGCTGCTGACGCTCAGCTATTACGGCGCGGAAAAGGTCATCCCGCATTATAACGTCATGGGTGTGGCCAAGGCGGCGCTGGAGACGAGCGTGCAATATCTCGCGGTCGATCTCGGCCGCGACAATATCCGCGTCAACGCGATCTCGGCGGGGCCGATCAAGACGCTTGCCGCCTCGGGCATCGGCGATTTCCGCCTGATCCTGAAGTGGAACGAGCTGAACTCGCCGCTCAAGCGCAACGTGACGATCGAGGATGTCGGCGGCGCTGGCCTGTACCTGCTGAGCGATCTCGCCAGCGGCGTGACCGGCGAGACGCACCATGTCGATGCCGGTTATCACGTGATCGGCATGAAGGCCGAAGACGCGCCGGACATCGCTTTGGTGTGAATGGTCTCCCTCTCCCTGCGGGAGAGGGAAGGGGCCCGCCGCGCAGCGGTGGGAAGGGTGAGGGCGACCGGTCCATGGTCGAGCATGTCGGGTCGAGCGGGTCACCCTCACCCTCCCATGCTTCGCATGGGCCCCTCCCTCTCCCGCCGGGAGAGGGTTTGGAATGAGTCTCAACAGCTTCGGTCACGTCTTCCGCTTCACCACCTGGGGCGAGTCGCATGGCCCGGCCATTGGCGCCGTCGTTGATGGCTGCCCGCCCGGGCTGATCATCTCAGAAGCCGATCTCCAGCCGTTCCTCGACAAGCGCCGCCCCGGTACCTCGCGCTTCACCACGCAGCGGCAGGAGCCCGACCAGGTCCGCATCCTGTCCGGCGTGTTCGAAGGGAAGACGACCGGCACGCCGATCAGCCTGATGATCGAGAATGTCGACCAGCGCTCCAAGGACTATTCGGAGGTCGCTGAGGCCTATCGCCCAGGCCATGCCGATTATGCCTATGACGCCAAATACGGCTTTCGCGACTATCGCGGCGGCGGGCGGTCCTCCGCCCGCGAAACCGCTTCACGGGTGGCAGCGGGTGCAGTGGCGCGGCTGGTCATCCCCGAGGTGCGCATCCGCGCCTGGGTCGAGGCGATCGGCGGCGACCGGATCGATCCGGCCAATTTCGATCCCGACCAGATCGACGCGAATCCATTCTTCTGCCCCGATGCCCAAGCGGCTGCGCGCTGGGAGGCGCTGGTCGACGGCGCGCGCAAGGCGGGCTCCTCGCTCGGCGCTGTCATCGCGTGCGAGGCGACCGGCGTGCCGGCCGGCTGGGGCGCCCCGCTTTACGCCAAGCTCGACGCGGAACTCGCCTCGGCCTGTATGAGCATCAACGCCGTGAAGGGTATCGAGATCGGTGACGGCTTCGAAGCGGCGACGTTTCGCGGCGAAGAGAATGCCGATGCGATGCGGCCGGGTGTCGACGGCCCCGAATTCCTGGCGAATCACGCAGGTGGCATTGCCGGCGGCATCGCCACAGGCCAGCCGATCCGCGTCCGCGTCGCGTTCAAGCCGACCAGCTCGATCCTGACCCCGGTCGAAACCATCACCCGTAGCGGCGAAGCGACCGAGATCATGACCAAGGGCCGCCATGACCCCTGTGTCGGTATCCGCGGCGCACCGGTGGTTGAGGCGATGGTCGCGCTCGTCCTGGCCGACCAGAAACTGCTGCACCGGGCCCAGACCGGGCGCTGAGCGCCCGGTCCTTGCCGATCAATCCGCGAAGGGATCCCGCACGAGGATGGTGTCCTCACGCTCGGGGCTGGTCGACACCAGTGCCACCGGGCAATGGATCAACTCCTCGATGCGGCGGATATATTTGATCGCCTGAGCGGGCAGATCGGCCCAGCTCCGCGCGCCGGCGGTCGATTCCTGCCAGCCCGGCATCGTCTCGTAGATCGGCTCGACCGCTGCCTGATCGGCGGCATGCGAGGGGAAATAGTCGAGCGTCTCGCCGCGCAGCGTGTAGCCGACGCAGATCTTCACTTCGTCAAAGCCGTCGAGCACGTCGATCTTGGTCAGCGCGATGCCGGTGATGCCGCCGACCGCGGCCGATTGCCGCACCAGAACGGAGTCGAACCAGCCGCAGCGGCGCTTGCGCCCGGTGACGGTGCCGAATTCATGCCCACGCTCGCCCAGCCGCTCGCCGGTGGCGTCCTCGAGCTCGGTCGGGAAGGGGCCGGAGCCGACGCGGGTCGTATAGGCCTTGGCGATGCCCAGCACGAAACCGACCGCGCTCGGCCCGAGGCCGGACCCGCCGGCTGCGGTACCCGAAATGGTGTTGGACGAGGTAACGAAGGGATAGGTGCCGTGATCGACGTCGAGCAGCACGCCCTGCGCGCCTTCGAACAGGATGCGGCGACCGCGCGCACGCGCCTGGTTGAGGTCGCGCCAGGCCGGCCTGGCGAAGGACAGCACGAAATCGGCGATCGCGCGCAGCTCCTCGACCAGCGCGGCGCGGTCGATCGGCGGCTCGCCGAAACCGGCGCGGAGCGCGTCGTGATGCGCGGTCAGCCGGTCGAGCTGCGAATCGAGCGCGTCGAGATGCGCGAGGTCGCACACGCGGATCGCTCGGCGACCGACCTTGTCCTCATAGGCCGGGCCGATGCCGCGCCGCGTGGTGCCGATCTTGCCCGCGCCGCTGGCATCCTCGCGCAGCGAATCGAGATCGCGGTGGAAGGGCAGGATCAGCGCGCAATTGTCGGCGATCATCAATGTCTCGGGGGTGATCGTCACGCCCTGGCCGGCCAGTTTCTCGACCTCGGCCTTGAGTGCCCAGGGATCGAGCACCACGCCATTGCCGATCACCGAAGGCGTACCGCGCACGATGCCCGAAGGCAGCAGCGACAGCTTGTAGACCTTTTCGCCGACGACCAGCGTGTGGCCGGCATTGTGACCGCCCTGGAAGCGCACGACCATGTCGGCGCGCTCGGCGAGCCAGTCGACGATCTTGCCCTTGCCCTCATCGCCCCATTGGGCGCCGATTACTGCGACATTTGCCAAAACTGAGTTCCTTCGATCGGGACGGTGCGGCGCCTAGAGCGCGCGCGCCGCGCCTTCCACCAAAATATGCGTGCAGAGCTGTGCCTCGGGCGTATCGCCTGCTTCGAGCGCGGCGACGGTGACCCAGCCTTGCGCCCGCATCGCGGCCGGGACGGCGGGGTCGGTATACAGCGGCACGAACAGGCGCCGCCGGTCGACATCGGCCAGCCCGGCCGCCACGATGGCATCGGCATAGAGCGAGAAACCGGTCGCGGCCTCTTCGCTGCCGTCTTCATGGACGATGGTGTAGCTGCCGCCACGCCCGATCTCGCCGCGCACGCCGTCAGCGAAGATCGAGAAGCCGAGCCAGGTTTGATATTCGAAGCCGTGCCGCTCGGTCGGGTCGAGCGTGAGCGCGGTGCGGCCCTTGAGGCCGGAGGCGATCTGCCACAGCCCATCGAGCCGCGAGCGCAGTGCGCCGCCGACATCGAAGGCGCACAGCCGGTCATGCGCCGTCTCGAACGGGCCCGCCGCCTCGATCAGCGGGAGATAGGCCGGTGCGATTTCGGCGACGCCGCCGGCATCCTTGGCGTCGAGCCGGTCGCGGAGCTGCTCGATCAGCCAGGGTTCGACCGGCAGCGGACCATCCGCCAGGATCGGGACGAGGTCGGGCAGCGTGAAATCGATCGAAATGCCGCGCACGCCGGCCGCTTCCAGCGCTTCGACCGCGACACCGACGATTTCCTTCGCGGCGGCAACGGTGTCGAGGCCGATCAGCTCGCAGCCGATCTGGCGCAGCTCGCGCTCCGGGCTGAGCTGCGAGGCGCGCAGCTTCAGCACCGGGCCGGCATAGGACAGGCGCACCGGGCGCGGATGATGCCCCATGCGCGTCGCGGCGATTCGGCCGATCTGCGCGGTCATGTCGGGCCGGATGGCGAGCGTCGCCTGCGACACCGGATCGACGAAGCGTACCGCGTCCTGCGCGCGTGCCGCCTTCAGTCGGCCAGCCAAGCCTGCCTCGAACTCGGCCAGGGCGGGGTCGGCCCGCTCATAGCCATGCGCATAGGCCGCTCCCAGCACTGCCGCTTCGAGACGCGCGGCGGCATCGCCGAACGGGGGCAACCGGTCGCGGAAACCTTCGGGGAGCAGGGCATGAGTCATGGCCGGGAAAGAGATCCAAAACGCCCGTTCGGGCTGAGCTTGTCGAAGCCCTGTACTTCCTTCCGGGGAAGAAAGAACAGTCCTTCGACAGGCTCGGGACGAACGGGGAGGTTTTGGTTCAGAACGACAGCCCCATCACGGTCTTCACGCCGGCCAGCGCGCGGACCTTGGCGATCAGCTCGGGCGTCACCGGCTCGTCGACCGAGAGCAGCAGCACTGCCTCGCCACCGGCCGAACGGCGGCCGAGATGGAAGGTGCCGATGTTGACGCCCTCCTCGCCGAGCAGCGAGCCGAGCCGGCCGATGAAACCGGGCGCGTCCTCGTTGACGACATAGAGCATATGCCCGACCAGATCGGCCTCGACCTTGATGCCGAACAGCTCGACCAGGCGTGGCGCCGCGTCACCGAACAAGGTGCCCGCGACCGAGCGGTCGCCGGCATCGGTCTTCACCGTCACGCGCAGCAGCGTGTGGTAATCGCCCTCGCGGTCGTGACGGACCTCACGCACGTCGATGCCGCGCTCCTTGGCGAGGAACGGCGCGTTGACCATGTTCACCGTGTCCGAATGCACCCGCATCAGGCCGGCCAGCACTGCGCTGGTGATCGGCTTCTGGTTGAGCGCCGCGGCCGCACCCTCGACCTCGATGTTGATGCCCGACAGCGCGCCGTGCGCCAGCTGACCGATCAGCGAACCGAGCTTCTCCGCCAGCGCCATGTACGGCTTCAGCTTCGGCGCTTCCTCGGCCGACAGGCTCGGCACGTTGAGCGCGTTGGTGACGCCGCCTGAGACGAGATAATCGGCCATCTGCTCGGCGACCTGGATCGCGACATTGACCTGGGCTTCCGAGGTGGAAGCGCCGAGATGCGGGGTGGAGACGAAGTTAGCCGTGCCGAACAGCGGCGAATCGGTCGCCGGTTCGGTCACGAACACGTCGAGCGCGGCGCCGGCGATGTGGCCCGAATCGAGCCCGGCCTTCAGCGCGACCTCGTCGATCAGCCCGCCGCGCGCACAGTTGATGATGCGCACGCCCTTCTTGGTCTTGGCGAGATTCTCGGCCGACAGGATGTTGCGGGTCTGGTCGGTCAACGGGGTGTGCAGCGTGATGAAGTCGGCACGGGCGAGCAAGTCCTCGAGCGTGACCTTTTCGACGCCGGTCTCGATTGCGCGCTCGGGGGTGAGGAAGGGATCATAGGCGATCACTTTCATCTTCAGGCCGCGGGCGCGATCGGCGACGATCGAGCCGATATTGCCGGCGCCGATCAGGCCGAGCGTCTTCGAGGTCAGCTCGACGCCCATGAAGCGGTTCTTCTCCCACTTGCCCGCCTGGGTCGAGGCATCGGCCTCGGGCAGCTGGCGGGCGAGCGCGAACATCAGCGCGATCGCATGCTCGGCGGTGGTGATGGAGTTGCCGAACGGGGTGTTCATCACGACCACGCCCTGGGCGGAGGCCGCCGGGATATCGACATTGTCGACGCCGATGCCGGCGCGGCCGACGACCTTCAGGTTGGTCGCATGGGCCAGGATATCCTTGGTCACCTTGGTCGAGCTGCGGATGGCGAGGCCGTCATACTGGCCGATGATCGCCTTCAGCTCGTCGGGCGTCTTGCCGGTGATCTCGTCGACCTCGACCCCGCGCTCGCGGAAGATCTGGGCGGCCTTGGGATCCATTTTGTCGGAAATGAGGACTTTGGGCATGGTGATGCCTTTCATGATCGCAGGAAGGTTGTGCTCCCGCGAAGGCGAGAGCCCAGACTGGGTCCCCGCCTTCGCGGGGACACAAGAAGGTCAGGCGACGACGGTGACCGAGGCGTAGGCCCAGTCGAGCCAGGGACCGAGCGCTTCGATATCGGCGGCGTCGACGGTCGCGCCGCACCAGATGCGCAGGCCCGCCGGGGCATCGCGGTAACCCGCAATGTCATAGGCGGCATGCTCGGCTTCGAGCAGGCCGGCGAGCTTCTTGATCAGCGCTTCGTCGGCGCCCTCGACCGTCAGGCACACGCTGGTCTTCGACCGCGAGGCCTCGTCCAGCGCGAGATGGCCTAGCCAGGGGCGATCGGCGACGATCCTGTCGAGCGCGGCGGCATTGGCGTCGCTGCGGGCGATAAGGCCCTGCAGCCCGCCAAGACCCTTGGCCCATTCGAGCGCGAAGATCGCGTCCTCGACGGCGAGCATCGACGGGGTGTTGATCGTCTCGCCCTTGAACACGCCTTCAGTCAGCTTGCCCTTGGAGACGAGCCGGAACACCTTGGGCAGCGGCCATTTCGGCGTGTAGCTTTCGAGCCGCTCGACCGCGCGGGGACCGAGGATCAGCACGCCGTGGCCGCCTTCGCCGCCCAGCACTTTCTGCCACGAGAAGGTCGCGACATCGATCTTGTCCCACGGGATATCGTACGCGAACACCGCGCTGGTCGCATCGGCGAAGCTGAGGCCCTCGCGATCGTCCGGGATCCAGTCGCCGTTCGGCACGCGCACGCCCGAGGTCGTGCCGTTCCAGGTGAACAGCACGTCGTTCGACCAGTCGACCTGAGTCAGGTCGGGAAGCTGGCCGTAATCGGCACGGAGGATGGTCGGATCGAGGCCAAGCTGCTTGACCGCATCGGTAACCCAGCCCTCGCCGAAGCTTTCCCAGGCGATCGCGGTGACCGGCTTGGCGCCCAGCATCGTCCACATCGCCATCTCGAACGCGCCGGTGTCCGAACCGGGGACGATGCCGATGCGGTGGGTGTCGGGGAGCTGGAGCATCTCGCGCATCAGGTCGATCGCGTATTGCAGACGCGTCTTGCCGAGCTTCGAGCGGTGCGACCGGCCGAGCACTTCCGTCTGGAGCTTTTCGGGGGTCCAGCCCGGCGGCTTAGCGCAGGGACCGGAAGAGAAATAAGGACGCGTCGGCTTCGTCGCCGGAGGCGCAAGGTATTCAGTCATGTAGTCTCTCCTTACAGAGAGCACGCGCGGCGTTGGGACCGCGTGGCCCGTTGACGGCCCTAGCGATTTACGCCGCTACGTCAATCTTCATTCTGCTGCGTTGCGGCAAGCGCGCGCGCCGGGACAATGTAAGTACCTGGTCGCCGCATGCCGACAGGCGTTGCATTGCCTTCGCTGGTCGGCGCTATAATCCTCGGCGCGGCGGTGCGGAGTTTGTCGATATGGTGCATCCAATATTCTGCCGGGCGCTTTGGGCACACGGCGCAGCTGGAGAAGCCCGTAGCGCGGTCCGACACGGGCGTATGACAGCGATAATTGCGATAACCCTGGCGCTCGCCGGGTGCGGGCGCGGGGACGATCGTCCGCCGCCGCCGCGGCCGGTGGGCGCGCGGCCGGTGACGCTCAACCTGCCGACCTCGCGCGAGACTCAGGCGTGCTTCGCCGATCTGTCGCGCGAGGAGGTCCGCTTCAGCCCCTTGCCCGACCGCGATTTCGGCGGGGGGTGCCAGGTGATCGGCGCGGTGCAGCTGATCGACATCGGCGTTCCGGTGACCAATCTGAAGGGCATGCGCTGCGGCCTGGCGCGGACCTTCATCGGCTGGACACGCGACGCGGTCGCGCCCGCCGCGCGGCAGATCCTGGGTAGCGACCTAGTGCGGGTCGAGAGCATGGGCAGCTATGCCTGCCGCAACGTGGTCGGCTCCCCCGCCAATGCCGCGCGGCTGTCGGGCCATGCCATCGCCAACGCGGTCGATATCTCCGGCTTCGTGCTGCAGGACGGGCGGCGCATCACGGTGCTGAGCGGCTGGCGATCCGACGACTCGCGCGTCCGCGACTTCCTGCAGGCGATTCACAATTCCGCCTGCAAGCGCTTCGGCACGGTGCTGAGCCCGGATTACAACGCGGCGCACGCCAACCATCTGCATCTCGAAAACGACCGCGCGCGTTTCTGCCGCTAAGCTTCATCTTCGGGCGTTTTTCCGCTAGGGCCTGATCAAATGACAGAGACACATGTACCGTCGCGGGTCTTTCCGCGCGCTCGCCAGGATGCCGAAACCGCCAATGCCGGGATCAGCACCCCCCAGACCGAAAACCCGGCCTATCGCCTCGCCTTCCAGGACATGGACTTCCTGCTGCGCGAGGATCTGCGGCCCGTCCGCTTCCAGCTCGAACTGCTCAAGCCCGAGCTGATCCTGGCCGAGGCGAACATCGCCTCCACCTTCGTGATGTACGGTTCCGCGCGCATCCCCGAGCCGGCCAAGGCCAGGGCGCTGCTCGAGCTGGCCCAGGGCGAGGACGCGATCCGCATCGCAAAGAGCCTGGTCGCCAAGTCGAAATATTACGATGTCGCCTATGAGCTCGCCCAGCTCGCCAGCGCCTGCCCGCGCGACGAGGAAGGCAAGCGCCACTTCGTGGTGTGCTCGGGCGGCGGTCCGTCGATCATGGAAGCGGCGAATCGCGGCGCGGCGGAGGCCGGCCACGAATCGATCGGGCTCAACATCGTGCTGCCGCACGAGCAGGCGCCGAACCCCTATGTGACGCCGTCGCTGAGCATGCAGTTCCACTATTTCGCGCTCAGGAAGATGCACTTCCTGCTGCACGCCCGCGCGCTCGCCGCCTTTCCGGGCGGATTCGGCACGTTCGACGAGCTGTTCGAGCTGCTGACGCTGATCCAGACCGGCAAGATCAAGCCGATCCCCGTGCTGCTGTTCGGCCGCGACTTCTGGAACCGCGTGGTCAATTTCGAGGCGCTGGTCGAGGAAGGCGTGATCTCCGCGCGCGACCTCAACATCTTCACCTTCGTCGAGACGGCGGAAGAGGCGTGGAAGGTCGTGCAGGACTTCTATCAGGAGCCGGCGGACGAGGCGGAGTGACATGCCCTCCGTTCGTCCTGAGTAGCCATTGAGCTTGTCGAAATGGCGTATCGAAGGACAGGTGTTACGTGCTCCAACTGTCCTTCGATACGCGTCTTCGACGAGCTCAGCCGCTACTCAGGACGAACGGATGGGTTTTTGCGCACCGTCTTCGTCTGATCGAAGCTTCCGGCAAAAACAAAAAAGGCCGCGCCCCTCGGCACGGCCTTTTTTCGTATCCGAACTCCGGCGCGCGCCGAAGAAGCGGCTTACTTCTTCTTTTCGGCCTGGATCGCGGCGTTCGGATCGACCGACGGCGCGCCGGTGGCCGGTGCGGCACCTTCCGAGAGATTCGCGGCGGCCGGGGCGGCGGCATTGGCGTCCGCGCCTTCGGCTGGGGCGGGCGCGGCACCCGCGGCGGGTGCCGCCGGGAGCGGCAGGTTCGAGCCCTGCTGGTTGAGATAGGCGATCACATTCGCGCGGTCCTGCGGGTTGCCGAGGCCGGCAAAGGTCATCTTGGTGCCCGAGGCGAAGGCGCGCGGGCTGGTCAGCCAGGTGTTCATCGCCTCGAAATCCCACTTGCCGCCTTTGGCCTTCAGCGCGTCGGAGAAGGCGAAGCCGCCCTTGCCCTGCGCGATCGCCTCACCCAGCGTGGCGTAGAGATTCGGACCGACACCGTTCGGGCCGCCCTGGTTGATCGTGTGGCAGGCGGCGCACTTCTTGAACACCTCGGCGCCCTTCGCCGGATCGGCGGTCGCCATCAGCGTCGCGATCGGCACGGCGGCCGCGCCGCCGCCGGCGTCCTCTTCGGCGACACCCTCGATCGGGTAGCCCATCTTCTCGAGATGATGCGGCTGGAACACCATGCCGCCCACGATCGAAAGCCCCAGCGCCACGCCGCATGCGCCGAGCACCCAGCCCGCGATCGTGTTCGTCCGATTGTCCATTGCCAAGTTGCCCCTGTCGGAAAGTCGGCTCCCTTTAGATTCGGTGGAGCGTCACCGCAAGCCGCGCTTGTGCAAGAACAAACGCGCCGGTAAGCGCGCCGCTCCATGGACAATTTCGCAGCCCCCGCGCGGCCCATCGTCGCGCGCATGATCGACGAAGCCGCGGCGCACCCCGAGCGCGCCGTCGCCTTTCAGGGCGCCCCCGGCGCCAATTCCCATATCGCCGCCCTGCAGGCCTTCCCGGATTGCCTGCCCTTGCCCTGTTTCGACTTCGCCGACGCGATCGACGCGGTGCGCGACGGCCGCGCCGATTGCGCGATCATCCCCATCGAGAATTCGCTGCACGGCCGCGTCGCCGACATGCATTTCCTGCTGCCCGAATCGGGCCTGGTCATCACCGGCGAGCATTTCCTGCCGATTCACTATGCGCTGATGGGATCGGGCAGGCTGGAGGATGTGCGCGAGGCGACGAGCCATCCCCAGGCGCTCGGCCAGTGCCGCCACTGGCTGCGCGAGCGGAACATCGTGCCGATCGCCTATCCCGATACCGCGGGCGCCGCGGCGCTGGTCGCGGAGAAGGGCGACCCCCATCTGGCCGCGCTCGCCCCGCCGATGGCCGCGCCGATCTATGGCCTGGACGTGCTGTGCGACGGCATTGCCGATGCCGACCACAACACGACGCGCTTCCTGGTGCTGGCGCGCGCCGGCCATGCGCCGATCGGCGACGGGCCGTTCATGACGACGCTGATCTTCGAAGTGAAGAACGTGCCCGCCGCGCTGTACAAGGCGATGGGAGGCTTCGCGACCAACGGCGTCAACATGACCAAGCTGGAAAGCTATCAGCGCGGCGGCACCTTCGCGGCGACCGAATTCTATGCCGATGTCGAGGGCAAGCCGGGCGACCCGGGGCTGGACAATGCGCTGGCCGAGCTGGGTTTCCATGCGAAATGGGTGCGGGTGCTGGGGACGTACCGGCAGGCTCGGGCGCGCGGGTAATCTTGACCCTCCCCGTGCCGGCGAGGATCAACTGTTCGCCCACTCCGTCAGCAGCGTGAACGCGATGGCATAAGGCGGTGGCGGCAGGAACGCGCCTTCGCCGCCGGCCAGCACCCTGAGCACTTCCTCGCGCGACACCCAGATCGCGTCCTCCAGCTCGTGCTTGTCGATCGTCAGCGCATCGTCCTCGGCCATGCCGATACAGGCGATCATCAGCGATGACGGGAAGGGCCAGGGCTGGCTGGCGATGTAGCGGATGTCGGTCACGCGCACGCCCGCTTCTTCCAGGGTCTCGCGCGCGACGGCTTCCTCGATCGATTCGCCCGGCTCCAGGAATCCGGCCAGCGCCGAATAGCGTCCCGCCGGCCAGCCGGGCTGGCGGCCGAGCAACGCGCGGCCGTCATGCTCGGCGATCATGATCACCACCGGGTCGACGCGGGGGAAATGCTCGGCATGGCAATTGGGGCATTTGCGGCCCCAGCCGGCGCGGTAGATCTCGGTCGGGGTACCGCAATTGGCGCAGAAGCGGTGGCGCGTGTGCCAGTCAAGCAGGCTGCGCGCGGCGGCATAGGTTGCCGCCTCGCCCGGCGCGATGCGGTCGAGCAGGCCGAACATGCGCATCGGGCGGCCAGCGGGCGGTTTCATGCCCGGGGTCAGCGCGGCAAAATGGGGCTTGCCGTTGTCGAGGCCGAGCAGCAGCAGGTCCGATCCCTCGGGCGCATCGGCCAGGTTGGTCCACACCAGCCGGCCCTCGCCGTCCAGCTCGGGCTCGAAATCGTTGAGCACGAGCAGTCGGGCGCGCCAGTCGCCCGTCGCGGCGGCAAGCGCCTCCGGGTCTTGGCGAAGCGGATCGGCCCGGTCGAGTGTGCCGCCGGTGAAGCCTGGTGCGATCATGGGATGAAGCTCATTTGTAGCGGGCGAAATCGGTCATCAGGGCGGCCACGGTTTCCCTGCGTACCGGCCATTGCTCGGCCGGGAAATAATTGACCATGATCGTCCCGCGCATGTGCCGCGCGGGGTCGACCCAGCCGGTCGTGCCGGCGGCGCCGCCCCAGCCATAGGTGCCCTTGCCCGGGCCGCCGGGCTTGTCCGCGAGATAGACGGAGCCACCCGCGCCATAGCCGGTCAGCGGCGCGGGGCCGGTGCCGTCCGGGGTCGGCGTGTAGGTGACGCCCGGGGGCAGTAGGTTCGACATCATCAGCGCGGCGGTCTCCGGCTTCAGCACGCGCACCCCGTCGAGTGTGCCGCCGTCCTGCAGCGCGTGGAGGAAGCGATCATAATCGCGCGCCGACATGACCAGCCCGGCGCCGCCATAAGGCCAGCTCGGCGGGGAGAGCCAGACCGAGCTGGCCGCCGGATCGATCGGCAGGCGGGCCTTTTCGTCGATCCGCGACACATCGACCGGGCGGCCGGCTGAAAGCTGTTTCATCGCCTCGCGCTGGAAGATGTAGTTGGTGGCGAAGCGCCCGACCTCGCTTTGCGGGACGGTCCAGTAGCTGGAGGTCATCTTCAGCGGATCGAAGATGCGTTTCTGCACGAAACTGTCGAAGGGCATGCCGCCCGCGACCTCGATCACCCGGCCCATCACGTCCAGCCCGATCGAATAGCTCCATTTCGTGCCGGGATCGGCGATCAGCGGGGCCTCGGCGACTCGGTCGGCAAAGGCCTCGAGCGTGGGCGGGCGGGTTTTCCGCGCGGCGAGGTCGAGCGACACGCTGAGCGCGCCGGGGGTGAGGCCGAGCCGGTTATATTCGTCGAGCAGCGGCCCCTTGGTGATGATCGAATAGCCGAGGCCGGCGGTGTGAGTCAGCAGGTTACGGATGGTGATCGGGCGGGCGGCGGGGCGGCTCGCGAGCGAATCCGGGCTGATCTGCACGCGCATCGTCTTGAAGGCGGGAATGAAGTCGCTGACCGGCTGGTCGAGCCGGATCTTGCCTTCCTCGAGCAGGATCATCGCGGCCATGGCGGTGATCGGCTTGGTCATCGAATAGACGCGCCACAGGCTGTCGGGGCCGGCCGCAGCGGCATTCGGGTAGTCGGAGATCTTCCCCGCGCTGACGAACACGGTCGGCAGGTCGCCCGCGCCGAACGCGCCGACGATGCCGGGTATCTTGCCGGTCGCGACATAGGAATCGAACAGCGCCTGCGTGGCGGGAAGGGCGGACTGGCTGGCCGGCGCGGCAAGCTGGGCCTGGGGTGCCGCCTCATAGGCGAAGGCCCCGCCGGCCAGGAGTGCGATCAATATGCTGCCGGATACCAATGCCCGAAATCTCATGCCGCTCTCCTGATCGCGTCCGCTGCCTTGGCGAAGACGGTTGGCAACCCCGCCGATTCGATATCGGCTATCGGCCACCACTCGCCCCAATTGTCACCGCTGCTCGAATGCGCCGGGAGCCGCGCGACCGCAAGCGCGAGTTCGAGGCGAAAATGCGTGAAGACATGAACGACCGTCTCATTCCGCATCGCCCAGTCGGCGGCGATCGGCGGTTCCTCCAACCCGGGCGGGGCGGGGGACCAGGGTCCGGTCGGGAGCGCGCGCATGCCGCCGAGCAGGCCCCTGGGTGGGCGGCGCACCAGCAGGACCTGGCCGTCGCGCTCGGCCCAGAAGATCGTGCCGTAACGTTGCGGCTTGGCTGCCTTGGCCTTCTTGTCCGGGAAACGCTCCGGCTCGCCCGAAGCGAAGGCGCGGCAGGAGGGGGCAAGCGGGCAGATCAGGCAGTGGGGCCCGCGCGGGGTGCAGATCGCCGAGCCGAGATCCATCATCGCCTGGGCGAAATCGCCGGCGCGGGCGTCGGGCGTGATCGAGTCGGCGGCGGCGCGAACTTCGGGCATGGCGCCGGGCAGGGGCGCGCTGATCGCGAACAGGCGGGCGACGACGCGGGCGACATTGGCGTCGACCACCACCGCGCGTTCTCCGAAGGCGATGGCGGCGATCGCGGCGGCGGTATAGGCGCCGACACCGGGGAGGCCGCGCAGGCCGTCTTCCGTGGCCGGAAACTGGCCGCCCCCTGCGACGACGGCCCGAGCGCAGGCGATCAGGTTGCGGGCGCGGGCATAATAGCCGAGCCCGGCCCAGGCCGCCATCAGGTCGGCGTCGCTCGCGCTGGCCAGCGACTCGACATCGGGCCAGCGCGCGACGAATTCCTCGAAACGCGGGCGGACCGTCGCCACCGTCGTCTGCTGCAGCATGATCTCGGACAGCCACACTCGATAGGGGTCGGCGCGGGGCGTTCCGGGCGGGCTGCGCCATGGCAGACGGCGTGCGTTCAGGTCGTACCAGGCAAGCAGCATGTCGGCGATGTCGGAAGGAAGCTTGGCGGGCACGGCATCGCTATGGCATGGACAGGATAATGAGCAAGCGCGTCCCCGCTCCCAGGCCCGAACCTAAAGCGGAAAAGCCGCGCGGCGGTCGTGCGCGCGCGGTCTCCGAGCTGCTGCCCGATGTCGGGCGCGCCGCGTTCCGCAAGTTCGGCTTCGTGCAGAGCGCGATCGTCAGTCGCTGGCCGGAAATCGTCGGCAGCCGTTATGCTGGCGTCTCGGCACCCGAATCAATCAAGTTCCCGCAAGGGCAACGCACGGAAGGCACGCTCAACCTGGTGGTGCGCGGCGCGCATGCCACGATGATGCAGCATATCGCGCCGGAGATCGTCGAGCGGGTCAATCGCTTCTTCGGCTATGGCGCGGTGTCGCGAGTGAATATCCGCCAGGGCGATGTCGCGGCACCGCGCCCGCGCGCCGCACCGCCGTCGCTCAAGCCGATCCCGGTCGAGCTGGGGGCGAGCCTGCGCACCATTGCGGATCCTGAATTGAAGGCGGTGCTCGAAGCGCTGGCGGCGGGTGTCGCCGCGACGCGCGGAGCGCCGGTGGTCGGCCAGCCGGAGGAATGATGAAGCATCTACGCATGTTGCTCGCGCTGATCGCGCTGCTCGGGTTCGGAACCGTCGCCCTGGCCCAGGCGCGCGACTGGCGGGCCACCGTGACGAAGTCGGCGAACGGCAGCTATGTCATCGGCAATCCCAACGCGAAGGTGAAGCTGGTCGAATATGTCAGCTATACCTGCCCGCATTGCGGCCATTTCATCGCCGAATCGGCGGCTGGCCTGCGCGGGCAGATGGTGAAGTCCGGATCGACCAGTGTCGAGCTGCGCAACGCCGTGCGCGACAGGCTCGACCTGACCGCCGCGCTGCTCGCGCGGTGCACGGGGCAGCGGCGCTTCTTCGAGACGACCGATGCGATGTTCGCCGCGCAGGAGGATTGGGTCACGCGCGGATCGCGCTTCGAGGCGACCAATGCCGCGCGCCTGGCGACCCGGCCGCAGCCGGCGCAGCTCCAGGCGCTGGCCGACGGATCTGGGCTGAGCGACATCGTGCGGGCGCGGGGCATGACCGATGCGACGATCGCCGCCTGCCTGGCCAATGACGCCGAGATGGCGGTGGTGGTGAAGAACACCGATGCCTCTTGGGCGAAGATCCACGGCACGCCGGCGTTCGAGGTCAACGGCAAGACCGTCGACACGACCGAATGGTCCGTGCTGGAGAAGAGCCTGCGCGCGGTCGGCGCTAAATAATCCAAGATTTCACAACGGAGACTCCCCATGAAATTCCGCATTGCCTATGCCGTCCTGCCGGCCCTGATCCTCGCCGGCTGCGGTTCGGGCGGGACCGGCGGCAACAGCAGCGCCCCCGCCGCCGCGCCTGTCGCGGCCGTTCCGGCGCCGGCCGGCAAGGCCTGGGCCGATGTGGTCGAGAAGACGCCCGAGGGCGGCTATCGCATGGGCAACCCCAATGCCGCGGTGAAGCTGATCGAATATGGCTCGCGCACCTGCCCGCATTGCGCGGCGTTCGACGCGGAAGGGTTTCCCGCTTTGAAGAGCGGCCCGATCGCCTCGGGCAAGCTCTCCTATGAATTCCGCGACTATCCGATCCATGCCGAGGCCGATATCGGCCCGATGCTGCTCGGCCACTGCGTCGAGCCCAATCAGTTTTTCCCGATGCTCGAGCAGATGATGATCTCGCAGCAGCAGCTGATCGGCAAGACCGATAAGATCCCCGAGGCCGACCAGGCCCGGTTGCAGAATGCGCCGCCGGCGCAGGTGGTAACCTATCTCGCGCAATTCTACGGCTATCTCGATTTCGTGAAGCAGCGCGGTGTGCCCGACGCCAAGGCGCGCCAGTGCCTGGCCGATCCGAAGATGCTGGAGGATGTCGCGAAGAACACCGACGCGGCGAACCAGCAATACAAAATCCAGGGCACGCCGACCTTCATCGTCAATGGCGATGTCGTGCCGAACGTGGCCGACTGGAAGGGACTTCAGCCGTCGCTCAAGGCAGCGGGCGCGCTGTAACGGCGGGGCGGGGTCAGCCCGGTGCAGATCAAGCGGCTCAGGCTGACTGGCTTCAAGAGCTTCGTCGACCCGGCTGACTTGCGCATCGAACCCGGGCTGACCGGCATTGTCGGGCCGAATGGCTGCGGCAAATCGAATCTGCTCGAGGCGTTGCGCTGGACGATGGGCGAGACCTCGGCCCGGTCGCTGCGCGGCGCGGGCATGGATGACGTCATCTTCGCCGGTACCTCGACCCGGCCGGCGCGCGACTTCGCCGAAGTCTCGATCCTGACCGAGATCACCGGCGAGGAGACCGAGGTCGTCCGCCGGATCGAGCGCGGGGCGGGCTCCGCCTATCGCATCGACGGGCGCGACGTGCGCGCCAAGGACGTCGCCCTGATGTTCGCCGACGCGGCGACCGGCGCGCACAGCCCGGCCCTGGTCAGCCAGGGCAAGATCAGCGCGGTGATCGCCGCCAAGCCGGCCGAGCGCCGCGCGATGCTGGAAGAGGCGGCGGGCATCGCCGGCCTGCACGTTCGCCGCAAGGATGCCGAACAGAAGCTGCGCGCGACCGAAGCCAACCTGACCCGGCTCGACGAAGTGATCGCCGACCAGGACGCACGCGCCGCCGCGCTGAAACGCCAGGCGCGCCAGGCCGAGCGCTATCGCCAGCTTTCCGACCAGATCCGGGTGGCCGAGGCACGGACGATCTTCGCGCGCTGGCGCGACGCCTCGTCGGCGGCGGATGCGGCCAAGGCGGAAGCTGCGTCGGCGGGGACGCGCGTCGCCGACGCGGCCGAGGCGCAGCGCGGCGCCGCGGCCTATCAGGCCGACGCGACGGAAAAGCTCGCCGCGGCCCGAGCCGAAGCGCAGGGCGCGCGCGACCGGGCGAGCGATGCGGGCCACCGGCTCGCGGCGCTGCGCACCGAACATGCCGCGGCCGAACGCCGCCTGGCCGAGCTGCGCGACAGTCGTACCCGGCTGACCGAGGACCGGGCACGCGAAGGCTCACTCGCCAGTGACGCGGCCGAGGCGATCGCCCGACTGGCCGATGAAGCGAAGGTGCTGGAGTCGCGCATCGCCGAGGCAGCGACGCGCTCGCCCCAACTCGATGCCGCGCTGGCCGAGGCCGAGCGCGCCGCGCGCGATGCCGAGGTGGCGCTGGCCCAGGCGCTGGCGGCGCAGGCGAGCGAAGCGGCGGATGCGCGGGTGGCCGAGGCAGCGCTGGCGTCGGCGCGGACCCGGGCCGAGCGCAGCGAGCGCGATCTCGCCCGGGTGACGGCGGAGGCCAAGGCGCTGGGCGATCCCGCGCCGTTGGTCGCCGAGAAGAACAAGGCGGCGGAAACACGCGCCCAGGCGCTGCGCCACATCGAATCGGCGCGCACCGCGCTGGCCCGGGCGGATGCGAGCGAGCGCGAAGCGATCGGATCGCGCGACCGCGCGCAATCGGCGCGCGCCGGGGCGCATGCCGAGCTGAGCGCGCTCGACAGCGAAGCGGCGGCGCTGGCCAAGGCGACGCGACGCGACGGCAAGGACCGGCTGCTCGACCAACTCCGCGCCGCGCCGGGCTATGAGCGCGCGCTGGCGGCGG
The DNA here is from genome assembly GCF_055521475.1 of Sphingomonas sp. BL-S-30. Classification (NCBI taxonomy): domain Bacteria; kingdom Pseudomonadati; phylum Pseudomonadota; class Alphaproteobacteria; order Sphingomonadales; family Sphingomonadaceae; genus Sphingomonas; species Sphingomonas sp. BL-S-30. Next base: position 5,006,103 of record NZ_CM145481.1, read on the forward strand.
CGCTGGGCGACGATCTCGAAGCCGGGCTCGATGCGAAGGCGGAACGCTATTGGGCCGGGGCCGCGCCCGAACCGGGCGATCCTTCGGCGCCTTCGGGTACGGTCGCCCTGGCGACTCATGTCAACGCCCCGGCGGCCCTCGCTCGGCGACTGGCGCAGGTCTTCGTCGCCGACAGCGATGGCGGGCAGGCGCTGGCGGTCGGGCAAAGGCTGGTGACCATGGCCGGGCTGTTGCGGCGCTGGGACGGCTATGTCGCCAGGTCAGGCGGGGCGGAGGCGGCGGCGCGGCTGGAGCGGATGAACCGGTTGCGCGCGATCGAGGCGGCGCGGCCTGCGGCGGTACGCGCGGTCGATGCCTGCGATGCCGAGCTGACCCGGATCGACGAAGCGATCGCCGAGGCGCGCCGTGCGGCAGTCGATGCGCGGCGGCTGCTCGAAGGGGCGGAGACCAATGCCCGCGATGCCGCCCGTGCCGAGGACCGTGCCGCTGCCCAGATCGAACGGATCGAAGCGCAGCGCGCCGATCTCGACACGCGCCGCCAGCGCATCGTCGCCGAGCATGAGGAATCACAGGGCGAGGTAACGCGCGCGGCGGCGGTAAAGGCGGCGCTCCCCGATGGCAGCGCGACACGCGAGCGCGTGCAGATCCTGTCGGGCGAGGCCGAGGCCAAGCGCACCATCGTCGCCACGGCCCGGGCCGATCGCGGCGCGCTGGAGCGCGCGATCGGGCAGGACCGTGAGCGGCTCGCGGCGGGCAATGCCGAGAGCAAGGGCTGGAAGAACCGCGCGGGCGAGGCGGCGCGGCGCATCGCCGAAATGGACAGGCGCGATGCCGACCTGGCGGCCGAAGCGGAGACGCTGGCCGACAAGCCGGCCCAGCTCGCCGCGGAGATCGCCGGGCTGGAGCAGGCGCATGGCACGCTGCGCGCCGAAGCGGAGACGGCGATGGCCGCCGAGCGCGAGGCGGAGGTGGCGCTGCGCCTGACCGAAGAGGCGGCACGCGCCGCGGCCGAGACCCTGGCCGAAGCGCGCGAGGCCCGGGCCGGCGCCGCGGCGCGCGCGGACAATCAGGAAGCCCGGCGACTCGAGATGAACCGCCTGTCGGGCGAGCGTTTCCATTGTCCGTCGGTGCTGTTGCCGGAACGGATCGGCTTCGAGGCGGATAAGGTCGGCGAGCCCCAGGATGAATCGACCGCGCACGACAAGCTGCTGATCGATCGCGAGCGGATCGGCCCGGTCAATCTCGTCGCGGAAACCGAACTGGCCGAGCTGGAAGCCGCCAGTGTCGGCAATGCCGCCGAGCGCGAGGAACTGGGCCTCGCGGTCAACCGGCTGCGCGGCTCGATCGGCACGCTGAACCGCGAGGGGCGCCAGCGCCTGCTCGCCGCGTTCGAGGCAGTCGACGGGCATTTCCGCCGGCTGTTCACGACGCTGTTCAATGGCGGGCAGGCGCATCTCGAACTGGTCGATTCGGACGATCCGCTCGAAGCCGGGCTCGAGATCATGGCGCAGCCGCCGGGCAAGAAGCTCCAGTCGCTCACCCTGCTCTCGGGCGGCGAGCAGGCGCTGACCGCGGTCGCGCTGATCTTCGGTCTGTTCCTGACCAACCCCGCGCCGATCTGCGTGCTCGACGAAGTCGACGCCCCGCTCGACGACGCCAATATCGAGCGCTTCTGCGACCTGCTCGACGCGATGACGCAGGAAACCGCGACCCGCTATCTGATCGTCACGCACAACGCGGTGACGATGAGCCGCATGCACCGGCTGTTCGGCGTGACGATGATCGAACAGGGGGTGAGCCGTCTGGTATCGGTCGATCTGGGCGGGGCGGAATCGCTGCTGGCGGCCGAGTAAAGCCGCGCCCTCTTGGCACCAGCTGCCCGACTGATAGGTTCTCGCCATGGCCGAGATCATCAACCTGCGCACCGCCCGCAAGGCCCGCGCCCGCGCTGACAAGGACGCGGCGGCGTCCGCCAATCGTCGTTCGTTCGGGCAGACCAGGGATGAGAAGCGCGTCGCACGCGAGGAACAGGCGCGCATCGACCGCACCCTGGACGGGGCGAAACGCGAGCCCGATTGAGCCCATGCAACTGGTCGCATCCGTTACGATCTTGACGAAACCCGCGCGCGCGCCTAGTGCGCCACCCGCCCCAATATCGGGGTGCAGGAAGGCTGACATGTTCGCCACGGCAATCATATTCGGGCTTGAGCCCGCCGCCGTCCGGACCTCGCCGAAGCGCTAGTCGCGCCCGGCCGGGTCGTTGGACCCGGCATGTTCAATCCCAGAACTTAAAGCTTGCAAGCCGGCGCCATGCGTCCGTTTGCGGCACATGGATGAGACAATGGGCACGACGGTGACGTCGCGGCGCCTGGCAACGATGCTGCGCGCGACTTTGACGAAGGATGGGCGGGCCGGTCAGGCGCTGCTCGCATGGGTGGAAGAGAACAGATCGGTCTTCTGGCCGGGGCCGAAGCCGCGCGTCAGGAATGCGGCGGCGAAACAAGCGGTGCGCAAGATCAGCTGGGCGAAGCTGGCGACAATGCTCGGCGACATGGCGGAGGACCCGTTGCCGCCCGAGCTGGCCGAGGCCGCGGAGAATATCGCGACGGTGCTGAGCCTGACCGATCAGGACCGCGCGGTGCTGGAGGCTGGGCTCGCGCTCTCCTTCCACCCCCGGATCGCGCGGCTGCGCTGGTCGCTGGAGGTGGCGCATGAGGACATGGCGCGAATCGTCGGCATGCTGGCGGGCGCCGATGCGATCCGTGCCGGCACGGTCGCGCGTACCAGCCTGGTGGTCGAGCTCGGCCTGTTCGAGATCGACATGTCGCGGGGCGGCGGGGTGTCGCTCGATGTGAGCTGGTGGTTCGAAACGCTGCTCGCGCGCGGCGGGCACGATCCCGAGCGGCTGATCGAGGCGCTGGCGGGCAAGCGCCAGCAGGCGGCGCTCGCGCTCGCCGATTTCCCCGCGATGCAGGGCGATGTGGCGTTCGTCGCGCGGCTGCTCGCCGGCGCGGTGGAGTCGCGGGCGCCGGGCATCAACATATTGCTCCATGGTCCGCCCGGCGTCGGCAAGACCGAGCTGGCGCGTGCGCTCGCGGCGCATGTCGGCGCGGCTTTGTTCGCGGTTGGTGAGGCCGATAGCGACGGCACCGAGCCGCGCCGGCACGAGCGCGTCGCGGCGTTGCTTCGCGCGCAGCGGGCGCTCCAGCGCGACGAACGCGTGCTGCTGCTGTTCGACGAGCTGGAGGATCTGATCGGCGACGCGAACAAGGTCGATGGCGGCACGCGCTTCGCCAACCGGGCAGGGTCGAAGATCTTCGTCAACCGCATGCTGGAGACGAACGGCGTGCCGGTCATCTGGACCAGCAATGCGATCGACAATGTCGATTCGGCCTATCTGCGCCGGATGAGCTTCGTGCTGAAGCTCGATCATCCACGCGGCGCCGAGCGTGAGCGGGTGCTGGCGCGCATGGCGGCGATGGAGGCGTGCGCGATCGGCGATGACCTCGCCATACTCGCGCGGCAGGCGCCGGAGACGCCCAGCGTGGCGCGGGTCGCGATGCGGGCCGCCCGGATCGCCGGGGCCGCGTCGGGCGACGAGGAGCGCGTGGCGCGGGCGCTGGTCGGCTCGCTGCGCGGTCAGGCGGTGACGGTGGCCGAAGCGCCGGGGAAAGTCGATCTGTCGCTGTTCGAATGCGACACGCCGGTTGCGGGGCTGGTCGAGCAGCTGACCCGGCCGGGTGCCGCGCTCGCCTTTTCGGTGCTGCTGGCGGGGCCGCCAGGCACGGGCAAGACCCAGCTTGCCGGTGACGTGGCGGAACGACTCGGCCGCCCGCTCGCTACGCGGCGCGCATCCGACCTGCTGTCGAAATGGGTCGGCGAGACCGAGGCGAATATCGCGGCGGCCTTTCGCGAGGCGGCGGCGGAGGGCAGCGTGCTGTTCTTCGACGAAGCGGATTCGCTGCTGTTCGACCGGCAGACGGCGCGGGCAAGCTGGGAGGTGACTCAGGTCAACGAGCTGCTCACCTGGCTCGATCGCCACCCGCTGCCGGTGTTCGCCGCCACCAACGACCAGGCGCGGCTCGATCCGGCGGCGCTCCGGCGCTTCACCTTCAAGCTGGCGCTGCAGCCTCTGTCGGCGGCATCGGCGGCGCGCGCGTTCGAGCGCTTCTTCGGCTGCGCTGCGCCGGCCGGGCTGGCTCGTCTGCGCACGCTGACGCCCGGCGACTTCGCGGTCGTCGCGCGGCAGCTGAAGGTGACCGGGCCGCTTCCCGCGGGCGACTTGCTCGCGCGGCTCGAGGCGGAACTGGCGGTGAAGCCGGGCGGCATGGCGACGATCGGGTTTTGAACCATCCGGTCGTCGCGATGTCGTCCCGCGCCGCTTGCGGCGAAAAGGAGTCCTCGATTTGAGCAGGCGGTTTTCGATGCGCGAACGTCACGATTGAACTTTGTCGCCGCTGCGGCATTCTTTCCCCCAATGACTGGCCATAACGACATCAGGACCGCCCTGCGCGCAGCGACGGCGGACCATCACCAGCGAGTCGATTCGATCTTTTCGGCGATGAATCTGGCGGAAGACGGCGACTATCGCCGCTTCCTTTCCGCCCAGGCGGCGGCGCATATTCCGGTCGAGCGGGCGCTCGACCGGGGCGGCGCCGCCGAGGTGCTGCACGACTGGGCGGATCGGCGGCGGGCGCATCTGCTGCTCGACGATCTGGCCGCGATGGGTGTGGCGGAGCCTGCTACCGGCACCGAACCCGAATTCGTCGGCGAAGCCGCCATTCTCGGCGCGGTCTATGTGCTGGAGGGGTCGCGGCTGGGCGGCGCGATGCTGCGCAAGTCGGTGCCGTCGCGCTTTCCCGCCAGCTTTCTCGGGGCGAATGATTCCCGCGCGTGGCGCGGCCTGCTGGAACTGCTGGGTACCCGGCTTCGTGATAAGGGTGAAATCCAGATCGCGATCAATGCGGCCCGCGCCGTCTTCGGGCAGTTCGAACGCAGTGGGCAGCATTTTATGAAGGTGAGCTGATTTGGCTGACGGCGTCGAACGGGTCGATCTCACCAATTGCGATCGGGAACCCATCCACATCCTGGGCGCGATCCAGCCCATCGGTTTCCTGCTCGCGCTGACCGCCGACTGGATGGTCGCGCGCGCCTCCGCCAACACCGCCGACTTTATCGGCCGGACTCCGGACGACGTGATCGGCAGGCCATTGCGCGACCTCTTCCCGGCCGAAACCGTGCACGAGCTGCGCAACCGCACCGCGATGCTGCGCGGCCCCGACGCGGTCGAGCGGCTGTTCGATTGCACCATCGTGCCCGGCGCCCAGCGCTTCGACTTCGCGGTGCACCTGTCCGGCGGCCAGATCGTGGTCGAGGCGGAGCCTGCGTCAGGCGAGCATGGCGATGCCACCGGCATGGTCCGGTCGATGATCACCCGGCTCGACCAGACGCCGGATTCGATGAGCTTCTTCCGCGAAGGCGCGCGGCAGGTGCGCGCGCTGATCGGATTCGACCGGGTCATGGTTTATCGCTTCGCCCCCGACGATTCGGGCGAAGTGGTGGCCGAGGCGTGCAAGCCCGGTATCGGCAAGTTCCTCGGCCTGCGCTATCCGGCGAGCGACATCCCGGTGCAGGCGCGGGCGTTGTACAAGCGCAACCTGCTGCGCGTGATCACCGACGTGAACGCGGTGCCGGTGCCGATCGTCCCGGCGCTCGACGAAGCGGGCAGGCCGCTCGACCTGTCGCTTTCGGTGCTGCGATCGGTCTCGCCGATCCATATCGAATATCTGAAGAACATGGGCGTCGGCGCCTCGATGTCGATCTCGATCATCGTCGAGGGGCGGCTCTGGGGCCTGTTCGCCTGTCATCATTATTCGGCGCGCTGCCCAAGCTTCGAGCGGCGATCGGTCAGCGAGCTGTTCGCCCAGATGTTCTCGATGCGCCTGGAAAGCCGCGAGCGGCAGGAGACGGTCGAGTTCGAACGCCGCGCGCGCGACATATCCGACCAGCTGCTCGGCGCGGTCGCGTCGGACGAGACCCTGCTCAAGGACCCGGACTGGCTCGGCGACATCCTGACCAACGCGATCCCGGCGGACGGCGTGGGTGTGTGGATCTCCGGCAATTACGCCTTTTCCGGCACGACACCGCCGACCGAGGCGTTCCGCAAGATCATCCGCGCGCTGAACGGCACTGCCGCGGGTAAGGTCTATGCGACCGATCGCATTGCCTCGATCGTGCCGGGCGCCGAGGAGTTCGCGTCCGCCGCGGCCGGCATGCTGGCGATCCCGATTTCGCGTGCGCCGCGCGATTATGTCGTGCTGTTCCGGTCGGAACTGGTCCGCTCGGTGCGCTGGGCGGGCGATCCGCACAAGCCGGTCGACTATGGCCCCAATGGGCCACGCCTGACGCCGCGCGAAAGCTTCGCCGAGTGGAAGGAACTGGTCGAGGGTCGCTCGCAGCCCTTCACTGCGTCGGAATTGCGTGTGGCGGAGACGTTGCGCGCGACCCTGATCGAAGTGGTGCTGCGTCTCGCCGACGAAGCGTCGGCCGAACGCCAGCAGGCCGGCGCGCGGCAGGAATTGCTGATCGCCGAGCTCAACCACCGCGTGCGCAACATCCTGGGCGTGATTCGCGGGCTGATCCGCCAGTCCCAGCCGACCGACGCCGCCGTGAAGGATTTTGTCGGCGTGGTCGACGGACGCATCCATGCGCTGGCCCGCGCGCACAACCAGATCACCGACGACCATTGGGGGCCCGCGCCGATGCAGGCGCTGATCGACGCCGAGGCCGCCGCCTTCGTCGACGAGCGCGAGCGGGTGGTGTCGGAAGGCGACCCGGTGCTGCTCAATCCCCAGGCGTATTCGACCATGGCGCTGGTGGTGCACGAGCTCGTCACCAACTCGACCAAATATGGCAGCCTCTCCGTGCCGGGCGGCGAAGTGAAGATCAGCTGGGACCGCAACAAGGCGGGCGATCTCATCCTCACATGGTCCGAATCCGGTGGGCCCCGGGTCCAGGCGCCGACGCGCAGGGGGTTCGGCACGACGATCATCGACAGGTCGGTGCCGTACGATCTCGGTGGCGCGGCGAAGATCGATTACCGGCCGGACGGCGTGGAGGCGGTTTTTCGTATCCCGGCGCGCCACGTGTCGGAGCCCAAGACCTTTGCCGGCCCCGCGATCAAATTCCCGCGCCCGGCGGTCGGCCATCCGCAGGTGCCGCCGCACCGCGTGCTCGCCGGGCAGGACCTGTTGCTGGTCGAAGACAGCCTGATCATCGCGCTCGATGCGGAGGATATCGCAGGCCGGCTCGGCGCGCAGAGTGTTGCGACGGCGGCGACGGTCGAGGCGGCGCTCGACAGTATCGAGGCCAGCCGGCCGAGCGTCGCGATGCTCGACATCAATCTGGGCGACCGCACCAGCTTCGCCATCGCCGACCGGCTGATGGACCTGGGCGTACCCTTCCTGTTCGCGACCGGCTATGGCGAGCAGGCCCAGCTTCCCGAGGACCATCGCGGGCGAACGGTGGTGCAGAAGCCCTATACGCTTGAGAATGTCGCGCGCGCGATGGATGAACTGCTCGGCATGCATCAGGGCGTCGGCGAGGGCAAATGAGGTCCAAACCGATCCCTTAAAATCAGCTATTTACTGCTGAGCGACGTGAACATATGAAGAACATATGGCGCAGCTCGACGTTCAGCAAAAGCTCGAAATCCTCGCGGATGCGGCCAAATACGACGCGTCCTGCGCATCCTCGGGCAGCGTCAAGCGCACGTCGCGCGACGGCAAGGGAATCGGCTCGACCGATGGCGGCATGGGCATCTGCCATGCCTATGCGCCTGACGGGCGCTGCATCTCGCTGCTCAAGATCCTGCTGACCAACAGCTGCATCTTCGACTGCCATTATTGCATCAATCGCAAGAGCTCGAACGTCCGCCGCGCCCGCTTCACCGCGCAGGAAGTGGTGAAGCTGACGCTCGCCTTCTACCGGCGCAACTATATCGAGGGGCTGTTTCTCTCCTCCGGCATCATCCGCTCTTCCAACTATACGATGGAGCAGATCGTCGAGGTCGCGCGGAGCTTGCGCGAAGATCATCATTTCCGCGGCTATATCCATCTGAAGACCATTCCCGATGCCGACCCGGAGCTGGTGCACCAGGCGGGGCTGTATGCCGATCGCATCTCGATCAATGTCGAGCTGCCCACGGCGAGTGGCCTGAAACGGCTGGCGCCGGAAAAGTCCGAATCGCGTATCGAAGGCGCGATGAAGGGCATGAAGACGGCGATCCTCGACACCGGCGATGCGACGAAACGCTTCAAGTCAGCCCCCAAATTCGCGCCGGCCGGCCAGTCGACTCAGATGATCGTCGGGGCCGATGCCGCGACGGACGGCGATATCGTGCGCAAGGCCTCGTCGCTCTATGGCCGCTTCGGCCTGCGCCGCGTCTATTATTCCGCCTTCAGCCCGATCCCGGATGCGAGCACGGTGCTGCCGCTGCAGCGTCCGCCGCTGATGCGCGAGCACCGGCTTTACCAGTCGGACTGGCTGATGCGCTTCTACGACTATACGCCGGGCGAGGTCGTTGCCGCAGCAGACGACGCGACCGGTATGTTGCCGCTCGACATCGACCCGAAGCTCGCCTGGGCGCTGAAGTTCCGCGACCGCTTTCCGGTCGACGTCAACCGCTCGCCGCGCGAGATGCTGCTGCGTGTGCCGGGGCTGGGCGTGAAGGCGGTCGGCGCGATCCTCGCCGCGCGGCGCTGGCGGCGGTTGCATCTTGCCGATGTCGGGCGGCTGACCGCGTCGATCGCCAAGGTGCGGCCATTTCTGATCGCCGAGGACTGGCGCCCGGTCGCGCTGAGCGACCGGGCGAACCTACGTCCTCTGGTCGCGCCGAAACGCGAGCAGCTCGAACTGTTCGGCTAGCGGATGCTTTCGAGCCGGGCCACCACCGCCATATCGGGCGCCTTGCCGCCGCCGATCTCCCCGGCGTCGAACAGGCCGAGCAGCTGCAACAGCCGATCCTCGGCCGCCGTTCCGCCGCCGCGGCGGTTGCTCGGGTGCGATCCCTGGACTGCGCCGGCATCGACGAAGCGGCTGCCCCAATGGTCCGCCAGGGCCAGGACCTGCTCGATCATTGGCGAAGGGTCGCTCGCGACGACCGAGGGGAAGGGCAATTTGGTCGCGGGGCTCACCCGCGCCTTGGCCGCGATCGCCGCCTGGCCGAAGCCGATGCTGAGCGGGGACAGGAACACCGCGCCACGGATATGTTCGAGATAGCTGCGCGGCGAGAGCTGCGCCCACCATGCCACGGCCAGGCACGCCACGCCCTGGGCCAGCAGGACGATCGGCTCGCGCGAGCGGGTCATCGCCGTGTCGAGCTGCTGCGCCCAGCGGCCGCTATGGAATTTCGTGAGGTCGAGTTCGACCGTCTGAACGGGCAGGGCAAGCACAGGATCGCCGCGCGCCACGATCAGGATTGGAAGCGGACGGTCGGCAGACGAATCGAGGTCCATGACAGCTCTCCCGTTGTCGGGCGTAGCCGCGGCCGCCTTTTTGAGCGTGCCGACTCGACTGCGCCCCCATGCACGACGCTATTCCTACTGTGCCGGTGGGCAATAGGCTTGCGCCAGAATGACGGCCGGTTGAGCCAAACTGCTGGGTGTCCGGCAGGCGATGGTGCTGAGAGCGATTCGCAAGAGAAACAAGCGCCGCTCTGGCTGGTTCAGGCAGGGAACCACAGGAGTATTCATATGGCCGACGCCCGAATTTTCGCCGATCTCAAGGCCGATCATGACCGCCATCGCAAGTTGCTGGAAAAGATCGGCAATGCCCCGGCCGACGGTTCGGAGCGGCGCGACTTGTTCGAGGCGTTCCGGGTCGAGGTGACGGCGCATGCGGCGGCCGAGGAGGAATCGCTCTACGCGACCATGCTGGCCAATCCGGATCTGCGCGACGATGCGCGCCATTCAGTGTCGGAGCACAAGGAAATCGACGATTTCCTCGGCGACCTGGCCGACCTTGATTCGGCGTCGGCCGAATGGACCGAGACCTTCGGCAAGCTGCGCCATCGTTATGAGCATCATATCGACGAGGAAGAGGAAGAGATGTTTCCCGCCGCCAGCGAAAAGCTGTCGAGCGAGGAGGAGGCGCGGCTGGCCCAGGTGTTCGAGCGGCGCAAGCCGAAGGAGCTCGCGCGCGCCGAAGCGACACCTGCGGGAGGCGACGAGCGGGAGTGAGAGCGCGTGTCGTCCGCCTGAGCACGCCGGACGATTTTGACAGCTGGCGGAATGCGGCGCGGGGCCTGATCGGCGAGGATGTGCCCGCGAGCGAGGTGGTGTGGCAGGTCGGCGATGCTGCGACTGACCTGTTCGCGCTGGATGCCGCGCCGCCGCCGCCGCCCGCGCCGGGATTTGCCGTACCGCGCGCCTTTATCGATCTTGCGCGCAAGGCGATCCTGCACCGCGAGCCCGAACGTTTTGCCCTGCTCTACGCGCTGCTCACTCGGCTGCGGGCCGAGCCGACGCTGACGGAGGATGCCGCCGATCCTCTCGTCCGGCGGCTGGAGGGCCTGGCGAGGGAAGTGCGCCGCGACATCCACAAGATGCGGGCTTTCCTACGCTTCCGTGAAGTCGAGGATGGGGCGGGCGCGCGCTTCGTCGCCTGGTTCGAGCCCGATCATCATATCGTGCGCGCCAATGCCGGTTTCTTCGTTGATCGCTTCGCCAGCATGCGCTGGTCGATCCTGACGCCGGAGGTGTCGCTGCACTGGGACGGCAAGATTCTGAGCGAAGGCCCCGGCGCGGCGCGGGGCGATGCGCCCTCCGGCGACCCGATCGAGGCGGTGTGGAAGACCTATTACGCTTCGATCTTCAATCCGGCCCGGATGAAGGTCGGCGCGATGCTGAAGGAAATGCCGCGCAAATATTGGAAAAACATGCCCGAGACCGCGTTGGTGCCTGGACTGATCGCAAGCGCGCAGGCGCGGGAGAGCGGCATGATCGCACGGGCGAAGGAACGGCCCAACGGCAATATCGAAGGCGCGTGGGAGGCGCTGCGCGACGAGGCCATGGGGTGCACGCGCTGCCATCTCCACAGGCACGCGACTCAGACGGTGTTCGGGGAAGGGCCGGTGGACGCGGCGCTGATGTTTGTTGGCGAGCAGCCGGGCGATCAGGAGGACCTGGCGGGCAGGCCCTTTGTCGGGCCGGCGGGCCAGGTGTTCGACCGCGCCGTCGCAGCGGCGGGGATCGATCGCTCGGGCGTGTACGTCACCAATGCGGTGAAGCATTTCAAGTTCGAGCAGCGCGGCAAGCGCCGCATCCATCAGAAGCCCGATGCGGGTGAGATTACGGCGTGCCGCTGGTGGATCGAGCAGGAAAGGCTGCTGGTGAAGCCGAAGGTGACGGTGGCGCTCGGCGCGACCGCGGCCCGATCGCTGTTCGGCAAGGTCATGACGATCGTCAAGGAGCGCGGCCGGCCGCACGCGCTGCCCGATGGGAGCGAGGGATGGATCACGGTGCATCCGAGCTTTCTGCTGCGGCTGCCGGATCGCGACGCGGCGGAGCTGGAGTTCGAGCGATTCGTGGCGGATTTGAAGGCAGTGAGGGAGCGGCTATAAGCCCCTCCGTCATGCCGGACTCGTTCCGGCATCATCGGGCTGCAGGCGCAACGTGCTGAAAATAAGCGCTTCGCTGGCCGCGATGGATCCCGGAACCGGGGTGGCGGTCAGTAAAAGAAAGTGGGGAGCTTCTGTTGCTCGGTGCTCCCCGGACCGCCGGTGTCCGCTTCTGTTGCCCGGTGCGGCCCGGACCGCGCTTTCGTCCTTAGTAAACTAGACCGTTAGGTCCGGTTTACGCGGCAATCGCGAGTGCTTCGTTATCGTTAGCACTTGTGGTTTTGAGCCTTTTACAGGTTACTCAGCCCGGGCAAAAACAGCGCTTTTCAATACACGTCGATCCTGGTTCGACCCCGTCATGACCGGTCCCGAAGGGCCGGTTGTGGTGGAGTCGCCGGGTACTGCCCCCGGGTCCGCTGCATCTATTGTACGCCGCAATTTATCACCATAGCCGACGGCGAACCGGCGGCGTCCCCAATATAGGGATTGCGAACTTAATGAAAAGCCCGCCTTTCGCTCGCCACAATATGAGTCCATATCGGTCATGCTATGTTGACACAGCGTTCCCGTTACGCGCTCCGCGCGATGATCTTCCTGGCTGAGGCGCCCGCGGGCGGCCCCCCCATCCCGATGAACCGGATCGCCGCAGAGGCCAATGTGCCGCGCAAGTTCCTGGAGCTGATCCTGGCCGATCTGCGCGAGGCCGGCTTCCTGCACAGCCACCGCGGCAAGATGGGCGGCTATTGCCTGTCGCGCCCGACTCACCTGATCTCGCTCGGCGAGATCATTCGGGTGATCGAGGGACCGCTGGCGCTGGTCCCTTGCGTCAGCCGCACCGCCTATCGCCCGTGCCGCGACTGCAAGGACGAGGCGAGCTGCGCGATCCGCCACGCCATGGCGCGCGTGCGCGACGAGACCGCGCGAATCCTCGACGGGACCAGCCTGGCCGATTCCCGCGCCGAGGATCTGGCTGCGGCCTGAATCCTTCCCTCCCCCGAGAGGGAGAGGGATTGTCTCAGCGTTTCTTCAGCTCGTCCCGGATTTCGCGCAGCAGCGTGACATCGGCGGGTTCGGCCGCGGGCGCTTCTTCCGGCTTCGCGATCAACCTGTTCGCGGCGCGCACGATCAGGAAGATGATAAAGGCCAGGATCACGAAATTGACGGCCTGGGTGATGAAGGCGCCATAGCCGAACACCGGCACGCCGGCCTTTTTCAGCGCCGCATAATCGGTCGATCCGGCCAGCGCCTCGGGCACCTTGCCCAGCACCACGAAATAGCTGGAGAAGTCGAGCCCGCCAAAGATCTTGCCGATCACGGGCATCAGCACATCGTCCGTCAGCGAGGTCACGATCTTGCCGAAAGCCGCGCCGATGATCACCGCAACCGCGAGATCGAGCACGTTGCCCCGGGCGATGAATGCCTTGAACTCCTTGAACATGGAACCTCTCCATCCGATTTCGCTTCCGCGTGCCCACGCTACTCGCCTATCATGCGCATGCAAGGGTTGGAGGGATTGTCTATGAAATACCGTGCCGTCTTCGCGCTGATGTCCGCCATCGCGCTGTCCGCCTGCGGCCTGAACAGCGTCCCCACGGCCGAGGAGAACGCCAAGGCGCGTTGGGCCGATGTGCAGAACAACTATCAGCGCCGGGCCGATCTCATCCCCAATCTCGTCGCCACGGTGAAGGCCGCCGGCGCGCAGGAAAAGGACATTCTGGTCCAGGTGACCCAGGCCCGTGCCGCGGCATCCCAGGTCAAGGTTACGGGCGACGATCTCACCGATCCGGCCAAGGTCGCGGCCTATGAGCGGGCGCAAGCCGGCGTGACGCTGAATCTCCAGCGTCTGCAGGAGGCCTATCCCGAGCTGAAGAGCCAGGGCAATTACACCACGCTGATGAGCCAGCTGGAAGGCACCGAGAACCGCATTACCATCGCGCGCAAGGATTATAACGACGCGGTGCAGGCCTATAACACACGCATTCGCACCTTCCCCGACGCGATCGGCGCGAAGGTGTTCTACGGCTCCAAGCCGATGGCCCCCTTCCAGGCGACCAGCCCAGGGGCGGAGACCGCGCCCTCGGTTAATTTCGGCAACACCAACTGATCAGACCCGTCGCCCCGTTGCTGATGCTGGCCGGGTGCGGTGCCGCCGCTCCGGCCAGTCAGGTCGCCCCAGCCGGATATGATTTTCCGGCGCTGTCCGGTCGCGTCGTCGATGCGGCGCATCTGCTGCCGCCGGCGTCGCGTACGGCGATCAACGAGAAGCTGGTGGCGCTCGAGACACGGACTCACCATCAGTTCGTGGTCGTGACCGTCCCTGACCTCGGCGGTCATCCGATTGAGGATTATGGCGTCACGCTCGGGCGGACATGGGGCATCGGGCGCAAGAACATCAATGACGGCGTGTTGCTGATCGTCGCGCCCACGGAGCGCAGGGTACGGATCGAGGTCGGCTACGGCCTCGAAAAGGCGCTGCGCGACGAGGAAGCGAAGGCGATCATCGGCACCGCCATCCTGCCGGCCTTTCGTGCCGGCGATTATCCGCGCGGCATCGCCGGCGGAGTCGACGGCGTGATCCGCGAAATCTCGCCTCCTGAAAGGTTGGCAGCGTGAATTTCCTTCGTTTGATGCTCGTCATGGGGCTGATGCTGTGCGGCGTTCAGGCCGCCCAGGCCCAGACCTTCCCGCCGCTGTCGGGCCGGGTGGTCGATGCCGCCGACCTGCTCTCGCCGGAGCAGGAGGCCCAGCTCACGCAATTGGCCGAAGGGATCGAAAAAACGTCGTCGCGACAGTTCGTCGTGGCGACCGTTCCCGATCTCCAGGGCTATCCGATCGAGGATTTCGGCTATCGGCTCGGCCGTGCCTGGAAGATCGGGCAGGGAGGGGCCAATAACGGCATCATCCTGCTGGTCGCGCCCCAGGAGCGCAAGGTGCGGATCGAGGTCGGGTACGGCCTGGAGCCGATCATGACCGACGCGCTGTCGAGCCTGATCATCAACGACACGATCCTGCCGAAGTTCAAGGCGGGCGACATGCCGGGCGGCATCATCGCCGGGGCGGATGCCATCGCCGAGCAGATGAAGCTCCCGCTCGAAGCCGCGGAGGCACGGGGCGCGTCGCTCGTCACCACCAAGCCCAAGCCGTCAAAGGATGTCGGCATTCCCTTCGTGGTGATCTTCTGGATCATCGTCGTTGCCTTCATCGTCCTGTCCCGCCTTCGGCGCGGGGCGGGCGGCAAGCGGTATCGCCGCGGTCACGCGCCGGTCATTCTGTGGGGCCCCGGCCTTGGCGGCGGATCGGGAAGCAGCTGGGGTAGCGGGTGGAGCAGCGGCGGCGGCTCCAGCTGGGGCGGCGGTGGCGGCGGTGGCGGCTTTTCCGGCGGTGGCGGCTCCTTTGGGGGCGGTGGCGCCTCGGGGGGCTGGTGATGGCGCGGGTCACGCAACTCAGCGCGGCGGATCACGCGCTCGTCGGCGAAGCGGTGTCGCGCGCGGAGGATGGCACCGATGGCGAGATCGTGACGATCGTCAGCGAACGGTCCGACCAGTATCACGACGTCGCGCTGCATTATGCCATCGCGGCGACGCTGTTCGTGGTCGCGCTCGCCGCGATCAACCCCGTCGCGCTGGAGGCGAAGCTCGGCTGGTCGTCGAACGGCTGGGGCGCCGAGTCCGACCCGCGCGGCCTGCTCTTCGCGGTGCTGATCGCCCAGACGATCGCCTTCCTGGTCTTCCGTTTCGCGCTGGCCTGGGTCCCGCTCCGCCTCGCGCTCACGCCGCGTGCGACGCGCGCGCGGCGGGTGCGGCGGCGGGCGATCCAGTATTTCAAGGTCGGTGCGGAACGCCGCACGCAGGCGCGAGTCGGTATCCTGCTCTATCTGTCGCTCGACGAGCGCATGGCCGAGATCGTCGCTGACGAGGCGATCCACCATGCCGTCCCGGCCGAACGCTGGGGCGACGCGATGGCGGCGCTGGTCGACGAAGTGCGGCTCGGGCGACCGGCCCTGGGCATGGCGGCGGCGGTCGCGCAGATCGGCGTGATCCTGTCCGAGAATTTCCCCAAGACCGAAACCGACCGCAACGAACTCCCGGACAGGCTGATCGAACTATGACGGAACCCGCCGAAACGGTCTGGGCAGGCAAATATATCGTCGTGAAGAAGGAGGGCACCTGGGAATATGTTTCCCGGGCGCGTGGTATCCAGGCGGCGGTGATCCTGGCGATCGATGACGGCGAGGTGATCCTGGTCGAGCAATACCGCGTGCCGCTCGGCAGGCGCAGCCTGGAGCTCCCCGCCGGTCTGGTCGGCGACGAGGAGGAAGGCGAAGCGCCCGAGGCGTCTGCCGCGCGCGAGCTGGAGGAGGAAACCGGCTATCGTCCGGCCCAAGTCGAGACGATCGGCTATTTCCAGTCCTCGCCCGGCATGGTCTCGGAAGGCTTTACCCTGGTGCGGGCCACCGATCTGACCAGGGTGAGCGACGGCGGCGGCCAGGCCGACGAGGACATCACCGTCCACCGCGTGCCGCTTGACGGTATAGTTGATTTCGTCGCGGCCAAACGTGCCGAGGGCGTGGCGATCGACGTGCGCCTGCTGCTGCTGCTGAGTCCGTCGATCCTGGGGTGAGCGTGCCGGGAAGGAGGGGTGTCAGCCCTTCCTCTGCGCCGCCTCGAAGCTCAGCCGATCCCAATAGCCGCGCTGGAGCGCTATATGGCCGTCGATCACATGGAAGAAGCCGCAGCCGCGCAGGCCGTTCGGGTCGCGCCATTCGAGGATCGCCCATTCGCCATCCTCGAACAGATTCTCGGGGATGCATTCCATCGTCGCGGTGGCGAATTCGCGGTCGAACATCGCGCGTATCGCGTCGCGGCCATGGACGGGCTCCAGCGCCACCTGGTGGTTGGTCGCATCCGGCCGGTAAAGGGCGGCCAGCGCGTCGACATCGGCATTATTGAAGGCGGCGATCCAGCGCCGCACCACCGATTTGGGCGTCACCGAAAATTGTCGGCATAGGCCTGAAGCTTGAGCTTGCGCTCGGGTGCCGCGATCAGGGTGAAGGCCAGGCCCTCCCGCTCGGCATAGGCGATCGCCGCTTCCTGAGTCGGGAAGCCGAGCCGCACCTGTTCGCGCGTGTCGCCGGAACCGGCCCAGCCCGTCAGCGGGTCGGGACGCTTCGCCTCGGCGGGCGCGAATTCGAGCAGCCACGCGTCAGTGCGCGCGCGGCCCGACTGCATCGCGTTCTTGGGGCGCTGGTAGATGCGGGCGGTGGCCATGGTCTTGTCCTCGAAACTCTCCTGCGCCCTCTATCGCGGTTGCGCGCGGCGTGCATCCGCATTTTTCGTCCGCGTGGTGGGGGCGGCCCCGGCAGGATCGTCGGGCCAGGGATGGCGGGGGTAGCGCCCGCGCATCTCCCTGGCGACCGCGGCCCAGCTTCCGGACCAGAAGCCGGGCAGGTCGCGCGTCGTCTGGATCGGCCGACCGGCGGGCGATGTGAGGCTCAGCACCAGCGGCACGCGGCCGCCCGCCACGGTCGGGTGAGTGGCGAGGCCGAACAATTGCTGAGGGCGGAGCTCGACCCGGGGGCCGCCCTCAGCGGCATAGTCGATCGGGTGGCTGGTGCCGGCGGGCGAATGGAAATGCGTCGGCGCCAGGGAGTCGAGGGTGCGGAGCGTATCCCAGCCGATCACCGCGCGCAGCGATTCGGCCAGCGCGCCAGCGTCGAGCGCGTCGAGGCGGCGTTTCCCGACGAGCAATGGCGTGAGCCACTCGTCGGCGCGGGCGAGCAGATGCGCTTCGTCAATCTCGTCCACCGGGGCGCCCGCCTCTCGGATGAAGGCGATGCGGTCGAGCAGGGCCTGCGCCGCTTCACTCCAGGGCAGGAGCGACAGGCCGACAGTCCGTACGCCTTCCAACAGGGCTGTGGCGATTTCTTCCGGATCGGCGTTGGCGTCGGGCCCGCTCGACAGGCGGATGGCGCCGAGCCGGCGCTCACGCAGCGCCTGCACGCCGCCGGTCGCCGCATCGAAGCGCACGCTGCGCCTTGTTTCGATGCGCTTGCCGAACAGCGATTCGACTGTGGCGAGGTCGATCGGCGCGGCGGAGAGGATACGCGCCCCCGAGGCCATGCCCTGGGTCTCGGCGACGGCGAGCCATTCGTTGCGGGCGAGCGAGGAGGTGGGGTCGAGCTTGAACCCGCGACCCCCGGCCGAGGCCCAGGTCTCGCCGCTGGCGTCGCGGCGCTTGGCGATGCGATCGGGGAAGGCGAGGGCGATGGCGACTGCGACTTCGTCTCCCGTACCGCGATCCGGCAGCGGTGCGGTCGTGGAGGTCGGGTGCCCACCCCCATCCCCTCCCGCAAGCGGGAGGGGAGCAAGAGAGGCCCAGCGTTTTGCCAGTTTGCGTCCGCCCTCCGCCCGTGGCCCACGTTCCGTTCGCCAGCGCCTGAGGCGGCTCTCCAGGTCCACATCGTTCCCGCCGAGTCCACGCTCGCCGAGCAGCACCGCGACATCAGCGGCGGTTGCCGCCAGCCCAATCTCGCCCGCGCGCACCAGCATGTGGCCGAGCCTTGGCGGCAGCGGCAGCCGGGCGATCGCCTTGCCGTGCGGCGTCGGCCTGCCGTCCGGATCGATCGCCTCCAGCACGGTCAGGCGGCTGCGCGCCTCGTCGATCGCGGCGGCGGGTGGCGGATCGAGCCAGGCGAGGGTGCGCGGATCGGCCACGCCCCACAGCGCGCAGTCGAGCGTCAGCGCCGACAGATCGGCCTCCAATATCTCGGGTGGATCGAAGCGCGGCAGGCCGGCGGTCGCCGCTTCCTCCCACAGCCGATAGGCCACGCCCGGCATCTGCCGCGCGGCGCGGCCGGCGCGCTGAGTCACGGCGGCCTGGCTTGCGCGCTCGGTGACGAGTCGCGTCATGCCCGCCGCGCGGTCGTATCGCGGGCGGCGGGCGAGCCCTGAATCGACCACCACGGAGATGCCGTCGAGCGTCAGGCTCGTCTCGGCGATCGAGGTGGCGAGCACGATCTTGCGCCGTCCCTGCGGATCGGGCGCGATCGCGGCACGCTGGGCGGCTGGGTCGAGACTGCCGTGCAGCCGGTGCAGGACGATATCGTCACCGAGCCCCTCGATGCGTTCAGCGGTGCGCTCGATCTCCGCCACACCGGGCAGGAAGGCGAGGATGCCGCCGGTCTCCTCGCGCAACGCCAGCCTGATCGCGCCCGCGACCGAATCCTCGATCCGCGCTTCGGCCGCGCGGCCGATATGGCGGAGCGTGAGGGGATGGCTGCGCCCTTCGCTCTCGATCACCGGCGCGCCGCCCATCAATACGGAGAAGCGTGCGCCGTCGAGCGTCGCCGACATCGCGACGATGCGCAGGTCGGGCCGGAGCGCGCCTTGTGCGTCGAGCGCCAGCGCGAGGCCGAAATCGCTGTCGAGGCTGCGCTCGTGCACCTCGTCGAACAGCACCGCCGAGACGCCGGCCAGTTCGGGATCGGCCTGGATGCGGTTGACGAAGATTCCCTCGGTGACGACCGTGACGCGCGTCTCCGCCGACCGCTTCGAATCCATCCGGGTGGCGTAGCCGAAGGTCCTGCCGACCGGCTCGCCCGCCAGCATCGCCATGCGCTCGCCCGCCGCGCGCGCGGCCAGGCGGCGCGGCGACAGCAGGAGGATCTCGCCGGTGCACCAGTCCTCGCCGAGCAAGGCAGGCGCCACCGCCGTCGTCTTGCCCGCGCCGGGGGGCGCGACGAGCACGGCGTTCGACCCGACCTGCAACGCGGCGAGCAGGTCGGGCAGTACGGCGTGGATAGGGAGGGAAATCAGCGGAATTCCTGCGTCACGACGATCTCACCGACGATCGCGGCATTGAACGCGGGCAAATCTTCGGCTGGAATCCAATATTCCAGATGCGCGCGACCGCCCGCTTCCTGCGCGGCATGCGCGTCGAGATAGTCCTTCCGCACCTCGAAACGCGTGACATAGCCCGATCCGCTCGCCTTGACGTTCCAGTCGCGCGCGATCTTCACGGCATAGGCTTCGGTCAGCACCGGATAGAAGATCGGCTGTTCGGGCAGGCGCGGAGGAAAAGCCCTGAAACCCGTTTCCTCGATCAGGGCGAGCTCATGCGGCCCGACAGGGCGCCACAAGGTGACTGTCTCGATCTCGTCGCTCATTCTCGATGTCCTAGCATATCGCGGGCAAGCGATGGTACGCCCCTGACAATAGACGGAGAATCGCGTGGCCGATCATAGCCATCATCACGGCCATTCGCACGGGCACTCCCATGGACAGGGCCACAGTCATGGTCATGGTCATGGTCATGGGCATCATGGCCATTCCCATGCGCCCGCTTCGGGCCATGACCGCGCCTTTGCGATCGGTATCGCACTCAATCTGGGTTTCGTCGTCACCGAGGCAGCGTTCGGTTTCGTCGCCGACTCGGTCGCGCTGCTCGCGGATGCCGGTCACAATCTGTCCGACGTGCTCGGGCTGGCGGTCGCCTGGGGCGCGGTGGCGCTGGGCCGCAAGGCAGCGACGAAGCGCTTCACCTATGGGCTCAAGGGCACGACGATCCTCGCCGCGCTGACCAACGCACTGTTGCTGCTCGTCGCGCTCGGCGCGATCGTGCTGGCGGCGGCGCAGCGCATGGCGGCGCCGGCACCGGTCGAGGGCGGCACCGTCGCGATCGTCGCCGCGATCGGCATCGTGGTGAACGTCGCGACCGCCTTGCTGTTCGTGCGGGGAAGCAAGAACGACATCAACATCCGCGGCGCCTTCCTGCACATGGCGGCGGACGCTGCGGTTTCGGCGGGCGTGGTATTGGCCGGGCTCGCCATCCTGTGGACGGGCGAGTTGTGGATCGACCCGATCGTCAGCATCGCGATCGCTGCGTTGATCTTCTGGCAGACCTGGGGTCTGCTGCGCGAATCAGTCGAGATGTCGCTCGGCGCGGTGCCGCGCGGGATCGATTACGACAAGGTGCGCATGTCGCTACGCACCTTGCCCGGCGTAGCGCGGGTCCATCACGTCCATATCTGGCCGATGAGCACGACCGAGACGGTCCTGACCGCGCATCTGGTGATGCCCGATGGTCACCCCGGCGACGCGTTTCTGGGCGAGGCGCAGGACATGCTGAAGCATCGCTTCGACATCGGCCACGCGACGCTGCAGGTGGAGATCATCGGCAGCGAAAGCGATCCGCTGCCCTGCGCGCCCGCGGTGGAAACGTACCGGCACTGATTCAGGCCGGTTCCCGCTGCCGTTCGTCCCGAGTGCCATCCAGCTTGTCGAGATGGCGTATCGAGGGACAGGCGTCACGCGCTCCAACCACGTCTCGATACGAGCCCTCGACAAGCCCGGTCTCTCTCGACACGAACGGCGTGTGGGCAATCCGCCGTCTCAGTAGGCCCGCGCCACCGCGAATTCGACCGCTTCGACCATCGCCGCCTTGGCCTGGCTCGGCGCGAAGCCGCCGATCGCGTCGATCGCGCGCTGGCCATAGTGGCGCGCCCGGGCGAGCGTGTCGTCGACCGCGCGCGTCGAGCGGATCAGCGAGACGGCGTGCGCGAAATCCTCGTCGCTGGAGCGATGCCCCTCGATCGCCGCTTTCCAGAATATGCGGTCCTCGGCGCTGCCGCGCGCATAAGCGAGGATGACGGGCAAGGTGGATTTGCCCTCGCGGAAATCGTCGCCGGCGTCCTTGCCCATCGTGCCCGCGTCCGAGACATAGTCGATCGCGTCGTCGACCAGCTGGAAGGCGATGCCGAGATTGCGGCCATAAGCGTCCAGCGCCATTTCCTCGGCCTCGGGCCGTTCGGCCACCACGGCCGCGATGCGGCAGGCGGCGGCGAACAGGGCGGCGGTCTTCGCGCCGATGATGTCGAGATAGCGCTCCTCGCCGATATCGATGCGGCGCGCGGCGGTGAGCTGATTGACTTCGCCCTCGGCGATGATCGCGCTGGCGCCCGACAGAATCTTCAGCACCTTGAGGCTGCCGTCCTCGACCATCAGCTCGAACGAGCGGCTGAACAGGAAGTCGCCGACCAAGACGCTCGCCGGATTGCCCCAGATCAGATTGGCGGTGCGCTTGCCGCGGCGCAGATCGGACCCGTCGACCACATCGTCGTGCAGCAAGGTGGCGGTGTGGATGAACTCGACCGCCGCGGCGAGGCGGTGGTGCCGCGCGCCGGTATAGCCCAGCAGGCGCGCGCTCGCGAGCGTCAGCATCGGGCGCATACGCTTGCCGCCGCCGGCGATGAGATGCCCGGCCAGCTCCGGAATCAACGGGATCTCGGACTGCATCCGCGACAGGATCACCGCGTTGACGAGATTGAGATCGCCGGCGACAAGCTGCACCATCGGTTCTAGCGACGGCTGGCGCTGGGCATCGAGGCGGTGGATCGTGGCGCTCATGGTGCGTGCGATGTGGCCGTATGACCGGGTAAAGGCAAGCCTTTGCGGGGTTAACGCCCGCCTTTCGGGGTTGCGCGTCGTGCGCGACGTCCGCAAAAGGCCGGGCGAACTGGTGAGGACGGCAAGGTGACCGACGAAACGCTCAGCGGCTATCGCCAGAGCATCGACAATATCGACGCGGCTCTGGTCTTCCTGCTTGCCGAGCGGTTCAAGGTGACTCAGGCGGTCGGCCGCTACAAGGCGACCGCCGGGCTCCCGCCTGCGGACCCGAGCCGCGAGGATGCGCAGATCACGCGGCTGCGCGGGCTGGCCAAACAGGCCGATCTCGATCCCGATTTCTCCGAGAAATTCCTGCGCTTCATCATCGACGAAGTAATCCGTCATCACGAGCGCGTGCGCGACGAGGGCTGACGCCCGTCGTGTCGGGCATGGCCAGCCCGCGATGATAGCGGTATCGATTGCCCGGGGCGCCGCGACGACAAGCGGCGAAGTGGGGATGTCGCATGGCAACACGTATGAACAGTCTGTCCGATCGCCAGGCCTTGTGGGCGTTCATTCTCGGCTGCGCGGCCGTCACGGCGGGGGTAGTGCTCCACATCCCGATGTTCCTGATGGCGAAGGACATGGGCTATCACCTCGCCGGCATGCCGATGGATTCGGGCATGATCTTCGGCATGTTCCTGATCGTCGGGGGCGTGATCGTCGCGGCCTATGGCCTGCTGCCGCGCAATCTCGCGGCACAGCGCGCGGCGGCCGAGGACATCACCATCGCCGCGCCCGAGGATGCCGCGCTCGGCTGGGCGCATTGGCGGCTGATGATCGTGCTGGTCGTCGCGCTGATCATCGATGTGATGAAGCCGGCCTCGCTCGGCTTCACCGTGCCCGGCATGATCGGCGAATATCATGTGCCGCGATCGACCGTGTCGCTGGTGCCGTTCTTCGCGCTGATGGGCACCGTGGTCGGGTCGGTCGTGTGGGGCGTGATCGCCGATATCTATGGGCGCAAGGCCTCGATCCTGCTCTCGGCGGTGATGTTCGTCGGCACCTCGATCTGCGGCGCGATGCCGTCGCTCGCCTGGAATATCGGCATGTGTTTCATGATGGGCGCGGCGGCGGGCGGCATGTTGCCGGTGACATACGCGTTGCTCGCGGAGATGATGCCCAACCGGCATCGCGGCTGGAGCCTGGTGCTGGTCGGCGGGCTCGGCGCGGTCGGCGGCTATTTCGCGGCGAGCGGGCTCTCGGCGGTGCTGCAGCCGATCTTCGGCTGGCGCATATTGTGGCTGGCAAACCTGCCGACCGGGCTCAGCCTCATTCTGCTGGGCGCGCTCATCCCTGAATCGGCCAAGTTCCTCCTCGCCCGGGGGCGCAAGGTGGAAGCGGAAGCAGTGATGCGGCGCTTCGGGGCAACTGTGCGGCGCGGGCCCCCGCCAACGACGACCGGGGTCAACCACGGGCCGCTGACGGGCAGGCGGATGATCGGCAAGCTCACCGCGCTGACCGTGGCCGCACTGACCTGGGGCCTGATCAATTTCGGCCTGTTGCTGTGGCTGCCGGCCGATCTCGTCGCCAAGGGCTATTCAGTCGCGGTGTCGAGCCGGCTGCTGGCGGAAAGCTCGCTGATTGCTTTTCCGACCGTGTTTCTGGCGGCGCTCATGTACAGCCGCTGGAGCACCAAATGGTTGCTCGTCACCATGATCGGCGTGACGCTTGCCGGCTTGCTCGGCGTGCTCAGGCTGGAGCTGGCGGGAACGGGCAGCCCGGTGCTGCCGGTCGCGCTGCTGATCGTCGGCTCGAACGGCATCCTCGCCATCCTGCTGCCCTATACCGCCGAAAGCTTCCCGTTACGTGTGCGCGGCCGGGCGACCGGATGGGTCGCCGCCTGCACCAAGGCCGGCGGGCTGTTTGCGCAAGGACTGAGCATCGCCGCGCTGATCCCGTCCATGGGACTGGCGGCGGTCATCATCATGGCGCCGGCGGTGGTCGCGCTTGGCCTGGTCGCCTGGTTCGGGCGCGAGACGCGCGGCGGTGATCTGCGCCACCTCGACGCATAAAGCGCGAGACGCCGATAACGACGAGGTCGGGCCAGACCTTCGTCACGCCCTACCGCTTGATACGCGGCGTTCCCATGAAATCGCGTTTGCCCAGCTTCACGCCTTGCGCGCGCAGGATCGCATAGGCCGTTGTCGCGTGGAAATAGAAGTTCGGCTGCGAGAAGGAGAGCAGGAAGTTCGCGCCCGTGAAGGGCATGATGGTTTCCCCGAAGGCGAACTGCGTATCGCAGTCCGCCAGGGCGTCGAACGCGTCGCGATCGAGCGCTTTCAGGCTGGTGACCGCCGTCTGCAGGATGCCGTGCAGGCCGGCAAAGTCGGTCGGCCAGGCCGATCGGTCGGGCGAGAAGCTGCCGGCCCGGACCCCCTCGATTCCGCCGACCGAATGGGCGGCGCAGGATTTCACCTGATAGCCGAAGGGCAGCATGTCCGGTGCGAGGCGGGTGTCGATCAGCTCCGCTTCCGTCCTGCCCTGTTCGGCGCAGAATGCCGCCGCCTTGTCGACCAGCGCATCGACCGCGCCCAGGATCTGGAGGTTGGACGGTACGACGGCATCGTAAAGGGAGAAGGACATGGGTTCTGGCTCCGGCTGACGTTGCGGGGCTTATGGAGGCTCGTCATGGTCGCGTCCATGTGCCGTTCGGTATTGAAAGCATCATATAAAGAATTCTTTATATGATGCTTGACGCGCCCGTCGTAACCTCTATCCTGTGATGGTCGAGGTTCTTCGCCCGGTTGCCCGGTCGGAGCTAAGACGGGAAGCCGGTGCGGCCCTTGGGCTTATTCCGGCGCTGCCCCCGCAACTGTGAGCGGTGAGCGGCGGTCCATTTTGCGTCACTGGTCCGGACAAGGGACCGGGAAGGCCGGATCGTCGCATTGACCCGCGAGCCAGGAGACCTGCCTCGTCAGATAACGTCCTCCGGCGGGGTGCCCGGTCAGGCCGCGTGCAACACCGCGCCCCGGCTTGTCATTAGGGCGTGTGCCCGTTGCCGTGCGTCCGGCCTTCACCTTGCCCAACGCAAGGCCAAGACGATGACCATCTCAGTCGCAACCCTCGGTTTCCCCCGTATCGGCCCGCGCCGCGAGCTGAAGTTCGCGCTCGAAAGCTTCTGGTCGGGCAAATCGGATGCCGACGCTCTGTCGCTCGCGGCACAGGGCTTGCGCGCCGCTGCCTGGGCGCGGCAAAGGGCGTTGGGCGCCGACATCATCCCCAGCGGCGACTTCTCGCTCTACGACCATGTGCTCGATACCTCCGCGATGCTCGGCGCGGTGCCGGCGCGCTATGGCTGGAACGGCGGCAAGGTCGGCCTCGACACTTATTTCGCCATGGCGCGTGGGACGCAGAGCGCGAAGAGGCATGAAGGCTGCGCGCATGGGCTGGACAGCACCGCGCAGGAAATGACCAAATGGTTCGACACCAACTATCATTACATGGTGCCGGAACTGAGCGCAGGACAGCAATTCGCGCTGTCGACGAGCAAGGCAGTCGACGAATTTCTCGAGGCCAAGGCACTCGGATACCATACGCGGCCGGTGCTGCTCGGGCCGGTGACCTGGCTGACGCTGGCCAAGGGCAAGGACGTCGCCCCGCTGTCGCTGCTCGAGGCAGTGCTGCCGGTCTATGAGGAAGTGCTGGCGCAGCTTGCACAGGCGGGTGCCGACTGGGTCCAGATCGACGAACCCTGCCTGGTGCTCGACCTCGACGACGATCAGCGCGCGGCGCTGAAGCAAGCGTACAGGCGCCTGTCAGTGAACGGGCCGAAGGTGATGCTCGCGACCTATTTCGGCGCGCTCGGCGACAATCTGGAACTGGCGACCGACCTGCCGGTGCACGGGCTGCATATCGATCTGGTCCGTGCGCCGGAGCAGCTCGAGCCGGTGTGGCAGCGTGCCCGGCCCGACCTGCTGCTGTCGCTCGGCGTGATCGACGGGCGGAACGTCTGGCGGGCCGATCTCGATGCGCTGATCGCGCGGATTGCGCCCGTCGCGGCCGAGCGCAACCTGGTGCTCGCGCCGTCCTGCTCGCTGCTGCACGTGCCGGTCGATCTCACGATCGAGACCGCGCTCGACTCTGAGGTGAAGCAGTGGCTTGCCTTTGCCGTGCAGAAGATCGGCGAATTGTCAGTGCTGGCACAGGCGCTGAACCAGGGCGCCGAGACGGTTGCCGCGCCGCTGGCGCTGGCCCGGGCGGCGGTCGAGTCGCGCAAGACGTCGCCGCTGATCCACAATCCCGCCGTCGCGGCGCGGCTGGCGGCGGTCGATCTCGACATGACCAGGCGGACGTCGCCCTTCGCGGATCGCCGCGTGGCGCAACAGGGGCGGCTGGGCCTGCCGAGCTTCCCGACCACGACGATCGGGTCCTTCCCGCAGACGCCGGAAGTGCGCAAGGCGCGTGCCGCGCACATCAAGGGCGAGATCGACGACCTGGCCTATGAGCAGTTCCTGCGCGTCGAGACCGCCACGACGGTCGAGTGGCAGGAAAAGATCGGCCTCGACGTGCTGGTGCATGGCGAGTTCGAGCGCAACGATATGGTGCAGTATTTCGGCGAGCAGCTATCCGGCTTCGCCTTCACCCGCAGCGCCTGGGTGCAGAGCTATGGCTCGCGCTGCGTGCGGCCGCCGATCTTGTACGGCGATGTCGCGCGGCCGAAGCCGATGACGGTCGAGTGGTGGCGTTATGCCCAGTCGCTGACGAGCAAGCCGATGAAGGGCATGCTGACCGGGCCGGTCACGATCCTCAACTGGTCGTTCGTGCGCGACGACCAGCCACGCTCGCAGAGCTGCCGCGAGATCGCGCTGGCGATCCGCGACGAGGTGATCGACCTGGAGGCGGCTGGCGCGGCGGTGATCCAGATCGACGAGGCGGCCCTGCGCGAAGGGCTGCCGCTGCGCCGCGCCGACTGGCAGGCCTATCTCGACTGGGCGGTCGAATGCTTCCGCCTGACCGCGTCGGGCGTGCGCGACGACACCCAGATCCACACCCATATGTGCTATTCGGAGTTCAACGACATCCTGCCCTCGATCGGCGCGATGGACGCCGACGTCATCTCGATCGAGACCGCCCGGTCGCAGATGGAGCTGCTCGATGCCTTTGCCGATTATGCCTATCCCAACGAGATCGGGCCGGGGGTGTACGACATCCATGCACCGCGCATCCCCGCCGAAGCGGAGATGACGGGGCTGCTGACGCTCGCGGGCAAGCGCCTGCCGGCCGAGCAGCTATGGGTGAACCCCGATTGCGGGCTCAAGACGCGCAAATGGGAGGAAGTTCGCCCGGCGCTGATCGCGATGGTCGCGGCGGCGCAGCGCATGCGCGTGCGGGGTGCCTATGACGCGGCCTGAGACCCCGCTCGAAACGATGCCGGACGAGCAGCCCGCCGTGCGCGTGACGGCGGTGCCGGCCGACGCCAATGTCTATGGCGATATCTTCGGCGGCTGGCTGATGAGCCAGATGGACCTCGCCGCTTCCTCGGTCGCCTCGCGTCACGCGGGCGGCCGGGCAGTGACGATCGCGGTGGAGGGCATGGCCTTCCACCGCCCGGTCTTCGTCGGCGACGAGGTGTCGGTGTTCGCCCGGCTGATCAAGGTCGGGCGGACGTCGATGCGGGTCCGGGTCGAAGCCTGGGCTCGCGACCGGCATTCGGAAGAGGCGAACAAGGTGACCGAGGCGGCGTTCGCGTTCGTGGCCGTGGGGCAGGACCGGCGGCCGAGGCCGGTGCGGGCGATGGTGATGGTTTAAGCCACACCGTCATGCCGACTTGTTCCGGCATCCGTTCTGCGGCCGGGCGCAGCATTGCGTCGAATAGGGTGCGCTTGCGGAACGATGGACCCCGGAACGAGTCCGGGGTGACGGTTGTGGGTGGGCTGGCGCCATCCTTCATCAAAGAAAAAAAGGCCCGGTTTCCCGGGCCCCTCTTCATTTGTCCTTGCGGAACCGGGATCGCTTAGTCGCGGTCGCCGGTCAGAAAGGCGGGTGCGAACTCCGGCGCGGGGCCGTCATCATTGCCGCCTTCGCTGCGCTCGCGGCGCGGGCCGCGGCCCTCGTCCCGGGCACCGCCGCCATCGCGACGGGGACCACGGCCGCCGTCACCATCGCGGCGCGGGCCACGATCGCCACGACCGCCGCCATCGCCACGCGGGCCACGACCGCCGTCGCCATCACGGCGCGGGCCGCGGGGGCCACGATCGCCGCGATCACCGCCTTCGCGGGGCTCGCGGGCGGGACGGGTGTCTTCCAGCTCGGCACCGGTCTCCTGATCGACGACGCGCATCGACAGGCGGACCTTGCCGCGCGGATCGATCTCGAGAACCTTGACCTTCACGGCCTGGCCTTCGCTGAGAACGTCGGCAACCTTCTCGACGCGCTCGTTCTTGATTTCCGAGACGTGGACGAGACCGTCCTTGCCGCCCATGAAGTTCACGAACGCACCGAAATCGACCAGGTTGACGACCTTGCCGTCATAGATCTTGCCGACCTCGGCTTCCTCGACGATGCCCTTGATCCAGGCGATCGCGGCGTCGATCTGCGCCGAATCCGACGAGCTGACCTTGATCACGCCCTCATCGTCGATGTCGACCTTCGCGCCGGTGGTGGCGACGATCTCGCGGATCACCTTGCCGCCGGTGCCGATGACGTCACGGATCTTCGACTTGTCGATCGTGATCGTCTCGATGCGCGGTGCGTGCGCCGACAGTTCCTCACGGGTATGGTCGAGCGCCTTGGCCATTTCGCCCAGGATATGCGCGCGGCCTTCCTTGGCCTGGTTCAGCGCGACGCGCATGATCTCTTCGGTGATGCCGGCGATCTTGATGTCCATCTGCATCGTGGTGATGCCCTCGGACGTGCCAGCCACCTTGAAATCCATGTCGCCGAGGTGATCCTCGTCGCCCAGGATGTCGGACAGGACCGCGAAGTCCTTGCCTTCCAGGATCAGGCCCATCGCGATGCCCGAGACAGGGCGCTTCAGCGGCACGCCTGCGTCCATCATCGACAGCGAACCGCCGCACACCGTCGCCATCGACGACGAGCCGTTCGACTCGGTGATGTCGGAGAGGACGCGGATCGTGTACGGGAATTCTTCCTTCGACGGCAGCACCGGATGCAGCGCGCGCCAGGCGAGCTTGCCATGGCCGACTTCGCGGCGGCCCGGCGCGCCGAAGCGGCCGACTTCACCGACCGAATAGGGCGGGAAGTTATAGTGCAGCATGAAATGCTCGTAGGACAGGCCGGTCAGGCCGTCGATCATCTGCTCGGCGTCGCGCGTGCCGAGCGTGGTGGTGCAGATCGACTGAGTCTCGCCGCGCGTGAACAGGGCCGAGCCGTGCGTGCGCGGGAGGAAGTGCACCATCGCCTCGATCGGACGGATCTGGGTGGTGGTGCGGCCGTCGATGCGCTGGCCGTCCTTGAGGATGGCGCCGCGGACGATCTCGGCTTCCAGCTTCTTCATCAGCTTGCCGGCGGCCATCTGGTCCTGCGGGGCCGCGTCGGCGAACGCCGCCTTGCCCTTGGCGCGGGCCTCGTTCAGCAGGTCCGAACGCTTGGACTTGTCGGTCACCTTGTAGGCGGCGGCGATGTCCTTGCCGATCAGCTTCTTCAGCTTGTCCTTGGCGGCCGTCAGGTCGGCCTGCTCGGCCATCTCCCAAGGCTCCTTGGCGGCCTGCTCGGCGAGATCGATGATCGCGTTGACGGCTTCGCGGCACGCCTTGTGGGCGAACTGCACCGCACCGAGCATCACGTCTTCCGACAGCTCCTTGGCTTCGGATTCGACCATCATCACGGCGCCGCCGGTGGCGGCGACGACCAGGTCGAGATCGCCTTCCTTGGTCTGCTCGAGGGTCGGGTTCAGGATATACTCGCCATCGACATAACCGACGCGGGCCGCGCCGATCGGGCCCATGAAGGGCACGCCGGAGATGGTGAGGGCGGCCGAGGCGGCGACCATCGCGAGGATGTCCGGCTCGTTCTCGCCGTCATAGCTCAGCACCTGGGCGATGACGTTGATCTCGTTGTAAAAGCCTTCCGGGAACAGCGGACGGATCGGGCGATCGATCAGGCGGCTGGTCAGCGTCTCCTTTTCGGTGGCGCCGCGCTCACGCTTGAAGAAGCCGCCGGGGATGCGGCCCGAAGCCGAGAATTTTTCCTGGTAGTGGACGGTGAGCGGGAAGAAATCCTGCCCTTCCTTGACGGAGCGTGCGGCGGTGACCGCGCACAACACGACGGTTTCGCCGAGCGTCGCGATGACGGCGCCATTGGCCTGGCGGGCAACGCGGCCCGTTTCCAGCGTGAGGGTCTTGCCGCCCCACTGGATGCTTACGGTTTTGGTATCGAACATTTTATTTCCTTCAACTCCGGCCGCCAAATGCGTGCCGGGGCCTATGTGCGGGCTTGACCGGCCCGCGCGGTTTGAGGTCTTTCACGGCCTCTGGACAATCAGCCGAATTGCATCCTGTCCTGTGTCCCCTTGATGGGGTCCAGTCTCGTCGATGAGCTGGCGGCCCCGCGCATGGCGGGGTTTATCTGGAATATGAAAACGGCGCCCGAGGGCGCCGGTTTCTTACTTGCGAAGGCCGAGCTTCGCGATGAGATCGGTGTAACGCTGACCGTCCTTGTGACGGAGATAGTCGAGCAGCGACCGACGCTTGTTGACCATCATCAGCAGCCCGCGGCGCGAATGATTGTCCTTCTTGTGGTCCTTGAAGTGCTCGGTCAGGTTGCGGATTCGCTCCGTGAGGATCGCGACCTGAACTTCGGGGGAACCCGTATCGCCTTCGGCGCGGGCATGGTCCTTGACGAGCGCTTCCTTGCGCTCCTGAGTGATCGACATCGTGATCCTTTCGCTTAGAGGTTGAAACCGCGAACGACGCGGACCTCGCGGTCCAGAACTTCCACCAGAGCGACCGGAACATCGTCCGATATCGCGAAGTGGAGGCCATCGTCTGCGGCGATCCCGATCAACACCCGCCCCTGTCGGAGCAGCCCTGCCTGATCGGGGGTGAGGGAGAGAGCCGGGATGTCGTCCAGCCCCGCCCTCAAGGGCAGGAGTTTGTCTTCAAGGGCGCGCCCATGGCCGAGTTCGTCCAGTTTGTCCAGCGATATCGAGTCCGCCAGGGTGAACGGGCCGGCCTTCACGCGGCGGAGCATGGTGACATGCCCGACCGTGCCGAGCGCCAGCGCGATGTCGCGCGCGAGGCTGCGGATATAGGTGCCCTTCGAGACATGGGCGGTGAGGGTGGCCTCTTCAACTTCCTCCCTTGGCTCCTCCCCGGAGGAGCTTAGACTGTGGATCGTCACTGACCGGCTCGCCAGCACCACCTCCTCGCCCGCCCGCGCCAGATCATAGGCACGCTGCCCGTCGACCTTCAGCGCCGAATAGGCCGGCGGCACCTGTTCGATCGGGCCGGTGAAGCGGGGCAGCACTGCCTCGAGCGCCGCCAGTGTCGGCCGTACGTCCGACCAGGCGATCTCCGCGCCCTCCAGGTCGAGCGTGTCAGTCTGCACCCCGAAGCGAATCGTGAAGTCATAAACCTTGTCGCTGTCGAGCATGCGCCCGGCGAGCTTGGTCGCTTCGCCGATCGCGATCGGCAGCACCCCCGTCGCCAACGGGTCGAGCGTGCCGCCATGGCCGACCTTCAGCTTGCCATAGCCGCCGGCGCGAAGCGCGCGCTTGACCGCCGACACGCCCTGAGTCGAGCCGAGCCCGAGCGGTTTGTCGAGAATGATCCAGCCATGCACCGGATCAGACCGACAGGCCGGCGGACCCGAGCAAAAAACTGATCACCGCCCAGGCCGGCGGGCCGATCAGGCGCCCGACGATATTCGCGTTCGGCGCGATCATCGGCAGGATGACGAGCAGGAAGATCAGCAGCAGGAAGCCATAACGGCCGATCCGCGCATACTGCGCCGCGAGGGGGCGGGGCAGCAGGCCCTGCACGACGTGACCGCCATCGAATGGCGGGATCGGCAGCAGGTTGAAGATCGCCAGGAACACGTTGATCATCACGAAATTGATCAGATTCTCGGACAGAAAGGCGCTCGCACCGGTTGGCGTACCGCCCGGCCAGAATGCCATGAAGATCGCGATGGCGACGGTACCGAGTAGCGCGAGCGCGATATTCATGCCTGGACCGGCCAGCGCGACCAGCATCATGTGGATGCGCGGATTGCGCAACCGGCTCGCCACCACCGGCACCGGCTTCGCCCAGCCGAACACCGGCAGGTTGGCGATGGCGAGCGACAGCGGCAGCAGGATCGTGCCGACCGGATCGACATGCGTGACCGGGTTGATCGACAGGCGCCCGAGCCGTTTCGCGGTCGGATCGCCGAGCGCATTGGCGACCCAGCCATGCGATACCTCGTGCAGCACGATCGCGATGGTCAGGGGGATGATCCAGACCGCGGCCGAATAGAGGATGTTGGGAATGTCCATTGCCTGCATCTAGGGATGCGACCGGATATGCGCCAGCGTGGCCCTCAGCCCTTCTTAGGCTTCTTCGCCTTTTTCGGCGGCGGGCCGCTCATCGCCAGCTCGTCGATCCGGCATTCCCGGCCATCGACCAGCAGCGAGCCATAGCGATCGAGCGAGTTCGATCCGCTGGTCTTCACCCCGATCCTGGTTGCGAAGGACAGGCCGAGGCAGGGGCCGAGAATGGTCGCATGATACCATTTGCGGCCGCGATCCTGGAGATAGATCGCGCGGTCGCCGTCTGGCTGGAAGTCCTGGATTCCATCGAACTGCACGAACGGAATTGAGGCGGGCTTGCCGGTCTCGGGCGGCGTGGTTTGCGCAACCGCAGCGGCGGCACACAGCGCCGCAAGGGGCAGGGCAAGCAGGGTGCGGTTGAACATGGCGATTCCTCGACTCGGGACCCGGAGTGGGCGTTGTTTACGCCAGTCCGGCTGTACGCTCGATGAAGTGTCGCCGGCACATCGCGACATAACGGTCATTGCCGCCGATCTCGGTCTGCGCGCCCTCGCGGATCGCATTCCCCTCCGCATCGACGCGCATGTTCATCGTTGCCTTGCGCCCGCAGGCGCAGACCGACTTTATCTCGATCAGCGAATCCGCGATCGCGAGCAGCCGCGCCGACCCTTCGAACAATTGCCCCTGGAAATCGGTGCGCAGGCCGTAAGCGAGCACCGGCACCCCGTGGAAATCGGCAAGACTGGCGAGCTGGTCGACCTGCGCCGCGGTGAGGAATTGTGCCTCGTCGACCAGCACGCAGGCGGGCGGCGCCTTGCCGTCACGCACCACGATCGCGGCGAGATCCGTGTCGCGGTCGAACGCGATGGCATCCGCCCCCAGCCCGATCCGCGAGGTGACCGTTCCCGCCGCGAACCGATCATCGATCGCCGCGGTGAACAGCAGGGTGCGCATGCCGCGCTCGCGATAGTTGAAATCGGCCTGGAGCAGAGTGGTCGATTTCCCGGCATTCATCGAGGCGTAGTAGAAATAGAGCTTCGCCATCTAGCAGGCCCACCGCAGGTCGGTCATGCACCGCTTCCCGAAAGCCCTGCGTGTCGCGCTTCGATCGAGCCGTCGGGGTGACGGATCCACATCACTTTCGTGCCGGCGGCCCAGCCAAGCTCCTCTCGATTGGTCTTGGGAATCGTGATTCTACCCCGAGAAGAGAGACGAATTTGGGCCTTCATGGATCAGAATATAGCGCCGGGCATGTAGACGGCAACGAATACCGTCGATCCCGATGGACGGTGCGGCACCGGATGCTAGACTGGCGCCCCTAATTCAGGAGCGTTTTCGATGCGCGGCGGTATCTGGGTTCTCACAATCTTTGCTGCGATCTGGTTCGTTGTGGGCGCGGCGGGAGAAGGCCTGCCCTGGGCGGCGCTGGTGATTCCCGCGGCGATTTCCGGCACGCTGCTCGTGTGGGGACGTCGCGCTGCCGGCGAGCCCGCCGCGCAGGGCGGCCATGTCGGGCGGCTCGTCGGGATCTGGAGCGCGGTTGAAGGCGTGGCGATCTTCGTTGCGGTCACCATTTGTCAGAATATCGGCGCGCGCGATGCTGTCGTGCCGGTGATCGCCATCATCGTCGGGCTGCATTTCCTGCCCCTGGCGCGCGGTATCCCGGTGCCTCTTTATTATGCGACCGGCGCCGCGCTGATCGTTCTCGGCCTGGGCGCGCTCGTGCTACCCGGGAATGAGCGCATGGGCGTGGTCGGCCTCTCGGCGGCCGCGATCCTGTGGCTCAGCTGTACGCTGCTGATCCGTCAGGCCAAAGACCGGCCGGCGATCTGATCAGGCCTCGCCCTCGTCCTGCTCGAGATCTCGGGCGACATGCGGGTCGCGCAGCAGCTTGTCGATATGGCTGCCCTCGTCGAAGCTTTCGTCGGCGATGAATTTCAGCTTGGCCGCGTAGCGCGTGTTCACCCGCGCCGCGACCTCGCGCTGGAGATAGGCGGTGTTGGTGCGCAGTGCCTTCAGCACCGCTTCCTCGTCCTTGCCGAGCAACGGCTTGATGAAGACGGTGGCGTGGCGCAGGTCGGGCGACATGCGGACCTCGGTGACGGTCACGACATGCTTCGCCAGGGTCTCGTCATGTACGTCGCCGCGCGCGAGGATATCGGCCAGCGTATGGCGCACCTGCTCGCCGACGCGGAGGAGGCGGACGGAGCGTGTCTCGGGGGTTTCGGCGGGTCTCATTTCATCACCATACATTCGGGGGGCAGCGCCAGCCCGATCAGGCTGAAATCGCGGTAGCTGATCTTGACCGGCTCACCGCCCCAGCGCGGTTTCCATTCCGGCTTGCGCAGTGTCGGCACGCCGGACAGATGGCTGATCGTCAGTGCGCGCGGCCCCGTCCAGCGCAGCACGACGCAATCGTGCTGAGGGCTCTGATACACCGCCTCGCGCGTGAACGGCCGGCCCGATTGCAGGAACACATAAGTGTCCTTCCGGTCGAGCACCGGCGCATCATATTCGGCGGTCGCGATATACTGGCCGTCGCGCGATATCGCGCGCTGCCATTCGATCGTCGGCTCGCCGCAGCCGGCCAGCGCGAGCCCGAGGGCCAGCGCCGTGCCGGTCTGCATCATTCGCATCTTACAGCGTCCGTTCGCGCAGCTCGACTTCATAGGTTTCGAGGAAGTCGCCGGGCTTGATGTCGGTGTGACTGGCGAAGGTCACGCCGCACTCCAGACCCGCACGAACTTCGGCCACGTCGTCCTTGAAGCGCCGCAGCGACGCGATCTCGCCATTGTAGATGATGACGTCGTCGCGCGTGATGCGGGCCTTGAGCGCCTTGCGGATATAGCCCTCGACCACCAGCAGACCGGCGGCGCGCCCATGCTTGCCCGCCGAGAAGACCTCGCGGATTTCGGCGCGGCCGACGACCGTTTCGAACGCCTCGGGGCCAAGCTCGCCCGCCATGCCGGCGCGGATGTCGTCGATCAGGTCGTAGATCACGTCATAATATTTCAACGCGACTTTCTGACGCTCGGCGATCTCGCGTGCCTTGGCATTGGCGCGGACGTTGAAGCCGATGATCGGCGCGCCCGACGCACCCGCCAGGGTGACGTCGCTCTCGGTGATGCCGCCGACACCCGAGTGCAGCACCCGGGCCTTGATGTCGTCCGTGGAGATCTTGTTGATCGAGCTGACGATCGCTTCGACCGAGCCTTGCGTATCGGCCTTGACGACGAGCGGATATTCGATCGCCTGCTTGTCCTTCAGCGCGGAGAACATGCTCTCCAGGCTGGCGGGCGCGGAGGTCGTGCGCTTGCTGGTAATCACGCTCTGGCGATATTCCGCGACTTCGCGGGCACGCGCCTCGTTCTCGACCACCGTCAGCTGATCGCCCGCGCGCGGCACGCCGGACAGGCCGAGCACTTCGACCGGCATGGACGGGCCGGCTTCCTTGATCTGCTGGCCCTTGTCGTTGGTCATCGCGCGGACCTTGCCGCTCTCGGCGCCGACGACGAACACGTCGCCGACCTTGAGCGTGCCGCGGTTGACGAGGACGGTCGCGACCGGGCCGCGGCCCTTGTCGAGCTTCGCCTCGATCACGGTGCCCTCGGCATCGCGGTCCGGATTCGCCTTCAGCTCGAGCAGTTCGGCCTGGAGCTGGATCTTCTCGATCAGCTCGTCGAGACCGGTCTTCTTGAGCGCCGAGACTTCGACGTCCTGGACGTCGCCCGACATCTCCTCGACCACGACTTCATACTGCAGCAGTGCCTCGCGGACCTTTTGCGGATTGGCGTCGGGCTTGTCGACCTTGTTGATCGCCACGATCATCGGCACGCCGGCCGCCTTGGTGTGGTTGATCGCCTCGATCGTCTGGGGCTTCAGGCCGTCATCCGCCGCCACGACCAATACCACGATATCCGTGACGTTGGCGCCGCGTGCGCGCATTTCGGTGAACGCCTCATGGCCCGGCGTGTCGAGGAAGGTGATCTTCGACTTGTCCTTCAGGGTGACCTGATAGGCGCCGATATGCTGGGTGATGCCGCCGGCTTCGCCCTTCACCACGTCGGTGCCGCGGAGCGCGTCGAGCAGCGAGGTCTTGCCGTGATCGACATGGCCCATGATCGTCACGACCGGAGGGCGCGGCACGGCGGCGCCGTCCTCTTCCTCATGCGTGTCGTTCGCGAGATCGATGTCCGAATCGCTGACGCGCGTGATGTTGTGGCCGAATTCGGTCACCAGCAGCTCGGCGGTGTCCTGGTCGATCGTCGCGTTGATCGTGACGGGCATGCCCATCTTGAACAGCGCCTTGACCAGGTCGGCACCCTTTTCCGCCATGCGGTTGGCGAGTTCCTGGACGGTGATCGCCTCGGGAACGACGACGTCGCGGATCTGCTTGGCCTGCGCCTCGCGCGGGCCACCCATCCGGCGATGTTCCTTCTCGCGGGCGCGCTTGAGCGCCGCGAGCGAACGGGCACGCGCGCCGTCGCCGTCGCCCAGGGCGCGGTTGACGGTCAGCTTGCCGGCGGTTCGGCGGTCATCGCCCTTGCGGTCGCGCTGCTGCGGACGGCCAGGGCCGTCATTGCTCGGCGCGGCGCTGACCGGACCGGGGCGCTTTGGCGCGCCGGCAGGTGAGGCGGCTGGCGTTGCGGTCGTCGCGGCGGGTGCTGCCGCCACGGGAGCAGGCGCCGGGCGCGGACGCTCGGGGCGCGCAACCGGCGTGAAGCGGCGCGGCGCTGGCATACTCGGATCGAGCGAAACGGTGATTGGCTGCGGCGGCGCTGCGGGTGCAACGGGCGCGGGGGCCGGAGGCGCCGCGGCAGGTGCCGCTGCCGCTACGGGCGCTGCGGTCGCTTCGGGTGCCGCTGCTTCGACAGGGGCCGGTGCGGGCGCAGGGGCAGGCTGCTCGGGGGCGGCGGGCGAATCCGGAGCGTCGCCGGCGCGGCGATTTTCCTCGGCGCGGCGGCGCTCTTCCTCGGCTGCCTCGAGACGATCACGCTCTTCGCGGCGGCGGGTTTCCTCGAGCGCGTTCATCCGCGCCTCGTCGGCCTCGCGGAGCAGCTTGGTCTGCAACTCCTGGCGCGACAGCAGCGAATTGGCGGGCGAGACGGGCGCCGGACGTGGCGGCTCGGGCGCGCGCACCGGGGCGGCGGCGACGGGCGCTGGCGCCGGTGCTTCCTCGACCACGGGCGCTTCCGGCTCGCCGGGGCGCCGCAGGACACGCCGGCTCTTCACTTCCACGACCACGGTGTTGGAACGGCCATGGCTGAAGCTCTGCTTCACCTTGCCCGTCTCGACCGTGCGCTTCAGCCCCAGCGGCGCGCGCATGCCCAGTTTCGGCTTTTCGTTGTCGGTATCGCTCACTCAAATTCCTCGTAGATCAATCTTCGGCCGTATCGGACGCGCCACCATCCGTCGGCTGTGTTTCAAACGGCGTTGCGCCCTGCGAGACCGTTTCGCAAGGCGCTGTACTCGGGTCAGGGCCGATAAAATGCAGCCAGCGATGGAGCGCTTCGCCCACCCGCTTCGCCGCATCGGGATCAGTCAGGCCGACATGTACCACATTCTGCCGTCCTAGTGCCACGGCCAATATGGTGCGTGATACCGGCAGCGCCAACCCCCTGAGCCCGCTGCCTTCCTCGTCCTTTCCGACGCGCCAGGCCTGGTCGAGCTTGCGGTTGCCGTCCTCGCCCGCATCGGCGGCGTGGAGCAGCAGGTGAAGCTTGCCGGAACGGGCGGCGGTCTCGATCCTTTCGGTGCCGATCAGCAGCCCGCCGGAGCGGGATTCGAGGCCGAGCCGGTCGAGCGCAGCGCGTTCGAGCGCGGCCTCGATCAGCGCGGGCAGGTCGTCGGGGATGAGCACCGGGCCGGTCTTGAACGCGCGGGCGAGGGCGCCCTTGAGCTTGCCCTTGGTCATCGCGGTTTCGAGCTCGGCCCTGGTCACGCCGATCCACGCCCCGCGGCCAGGAGCCTTGGCGCGGACATCGGGCAGGACATGGCCGTCGGGCGACAGCGCGAGGCGCACCAGCGCGGCGCGCGGCGCGCGGTCGCCGATCAGGATGCAGCGGCGGATGGGGTCAGCGGCAGTCATTGTTCTTCGCCCCTCCCTGCAAGGGAGGGGACGGGGGTGGGTGCGCGCGTCTGCGCGCCCAAAAGAATCTTCAGCGCTCGCGGCGAAGCACCGCGCCGGGCATCGAGCCCGGCGCGGTGCTCACCCACCCCTTGCCCCTCCCTTGAAAGGGAGGAGTAGGAAAGGGAGCCAGTACCTGTCTGAAGCCCTAGCGCGTCATTGTGAGGGAACCGCATGCGCGTCCTCCCTCTTCGGCGCATCGCGGTCGGCCAGAAGCAGACCGCCAGCGCCGTAATTCTCCGTGGAGATTTCCTCGATCACGATTTGCACCGCGCCCGCGGGCTTGCCGAGACGGTCGACCAGCGAACGCGTCACGTCAGCGACGATCCCCGCTTTCTGGTCGTGCGTCGCGGTGCCCGCGATCCGGATGCTGACGAACGGCATCTGCGCTTACGCTTCCTCGTCCGTGGTCGCGGGTTCGGCGGCGGGTGCCTCCTCATCCTCGAACCAGTGCGCGCGGGCAGCCATGATGATCTCGTTGCCCTGCTCTTCGCTCAGACCATATTCGCCGAGCACGCCACCCTTGTCCTCGGGGCGCTTGGGGGCGTCCTCGTTGCGGCGGCGCGGTTCCTGGCGCTTCTTCTGCACCAGCTCGTCGGTCGCGAGATCGGCGAGATCGTCGAGCGTCTTGATGCCCGCCTTGCCGAGCGTCACCAGCATCGCCTCGGTGATGTACGGCATCGCGGCGAGATCGTCCGACACGCCAAGCTCGCGGCGAAGCGTACGGTTGGCTTCCTCGCGGCGCTCGAGCGCCTCGGTCGCGCGGCTCTGCAACTCGGCGGCGAGATCCTCGTCGAAACCCTCAATCGAGGCGATTTCGTCGGCCTCGACATAAGCGACTTCTTCCAGCGCGCCGAAGCCTTCGGCGACCAGCAGCTGGGCCAGCGTCTCGTCGACGTCGAGCTCGGTCTGGAACATCTCGGTGCGCTCGAGGAATTCCTTCTGGCGCTTCTCGGACGCGTCGGCCTCGGTCAGGATGTCGATCGCCTTGCCGGTCAGCTGGCTGGCGAGGCGGACATTCTGGCCGCGGCGGCCGATGGCGAGCGACAGCTGATCGTCGGGCACGACGACTTCGATGCGGTCCTCTTCCTCGTCGATCACGACACGGCTGACCGAGGCCGGTTGCAGCGCGTTGACGACGAAGGTCGCGGTGTCGGGCGACCAGGGGATGATGTCGATCTTCTCGCCCTGCATTTCCTGCACGACGGCCTGCACGCGGCTGCCCTTCATGCCGACGCACGCACCGACCGGATCGATCGAGCTGTCATGGCTGATCACGCCGATCTTGGCGCGGCTGCCCGGGTCGCGGGCGGCAGCCTTGATCTCGATGATGCCGTCGTAGATTTCGGGAACTTCCTGCGCGAACAGCTTCTTCATGAAGTCGGGGTGCGCGCGGCTGAGGAAGATCTGCGGCCCGCGATTCTCGCGGCGCACGTTGAGGATCAGCGCACGGATGCGGTCGTTGACGCGCACGATCTCGCGTGGAATCTGCGCGTCGCGGCGGATGACGCCTTCCGCGCGGCCCAGATCGACCACGACGTGACCGAACTCGACGCGCTTCACCACGCCAGTGATGATCTCGCCCATGCGGTCCTTGAATTCTTCATATTGCCGCTCGCGCTCGGCATCGCGAACCTTCTGGAAGATCACCTGCTTCGCTGCCTGTGCGGCGATGCGGCCGAACTCGATCGGGGGCAGCGGATCGACGATATAGTCGCCGACGACAGCGCCAGCCTGGAGCTTCTGGGCTTCTTTCAGGTTCACCTGCTTGAAATAATCGTCGACCGCTTCGACCACTTCGACGACGCGCCACAGGCGCAGATCGCCCGAGGTCGGATCGAGCTTCGCGCGAATGTCGTTCTCGGCGCCGTAGCGGGCACGGGCGGCGCGCTGGATAGCGTCCTCCATCGCCTCGATCACGATGCCCTTGTCGATCATCTTCTCGGCGGCGACGGCATTCGCGATCGCGATCAGCTCGGCCTTGTTGGCGGAAACGGCGGTGGCCATCAGTCTTGCCCTTCGTTCATGATATCATCCGGGTTGCTTTCGGCGCCTTCCGGCGCCTCTTCTAGGTCTTCGAATTCTTCTTCCTCGACACCGTCCAGCGACAGCGGGCGGGTGGAGGCGATCAGCGCGTCGGTCAGCAGCAGCTTGGCGTTCGCGACCTGATCGAAGCCGATCGTCATCGGCTCATGCTTGTTCACGTCGATGGTGATGCGCCCGTCCTCGACGCCCTTCAAGAAGCCGGTGAGCTGTTTGCGGCCATCGACCGGCGCGGTGAGATGGATGCGCGCCTCATGACCCGCCCAATCCTGGAAATCGGCGAGCCGAGTCAGCGGACGGTCGATCCCCGGCGAGCTGACCTCGAGACGGTACGCCTCCTGGATCGGGTCCTTCTCGTCGAACAGGTCGGAGATGCGACGCGACAGTTCCGCGCAATCGTCGATCGTCAGCTGGCGGGTGTCGGGCCGCTCGGCCATCACCTGCAGGGTCAGGTCGTCCCGGTTGCCGAACATTTTCACGCGCACGAGATCGAATCCCAGGGCGTTCGCCTCGGGCTCGATCAGTTGTGCCAGCTTCGTGGTGTCCGTCATCAGGTTCGAAACATGCCTTCTCGTCGCCGGGACCGTGTGGCCCCGACCTCTTCACCAACAACGATGTAGAGAATGTGAGGGCGATATACGGCGGGATGGCCCGCGCGGCAAGGCCCCCCGCAACGAGGCGAAAGTGACAGCCCGACTGCCTTGATCCTGCGATATGATCCTATAGGCTATACGGCAACTCGCCGCTCGCGGACGTGCGCGACTCGCCCGCGACTGGTTCAAGAACCGAGAGGCTGCCTGCATGACGCGATTCTCCTCCTATGCAATCCTGGCGCTCTCCGCGGTCATCGCCACCGCATGCTCAGCGTCGACCGCGCCGGCGCAGGATGCAGCGGCGGCCGCTAAGCCCTTCACCGAAACCGTGATGGCGGATTTCGAGTCGCCCTGGGCGATGACCTTCCTGCCCGACGGCCGGCTGCTGGTCACCGAAAAGGCCGGCAAGCTGCTGATCGTCTCCGCCGATGCGAAGCAGGTCGCGACGCTTGCGACGATCCCCGGCGTCGACAGCGCCGGCCAGGGCGGCCTGATGGACGTGGTGCTCTCGCCCGGCTTCGCGAAGGATCGCCTGGTCTATTTCAGCTATTCGGAGGCACGTGACGGCGGCAAGGCAGTGGCGCTCGCGCGCGGGCGGCTCGACGAAAAGGGCGCGGCACCGGCATTGGCCGATGTCTCGGTCATTTTCCGCGCCAGCCACGCGGTTGAAGGCAATGGCCATTATTCGGGCCGCATCGCCTTCTCGCCCGACGGCCAACACCTGTTCTTCACCAATGGCGAGCGCCAGAAGTTCGATCCGGCGCAGGATCTGAGCATGACGCTCGGCAAGGTGCTGCGCCTCACCCCGGACGGCAAGCCGGCGCCCGGCAATCCCTTCGCCGGGCAGGCCGGCGCACAACCGGAAATCTGGTCCTATGGTCACCGCAACCTGCTCGGCATTGCGTTCGACGCGCAGGGCAATCTGTGGGAGCAGGAGATGGGGCCGAAGGGCGGCGACGAGGTCAACCTCATCCAGCCTGGCAGGAATTACGGCTATCCCAAGGCGTCGAACGGCAGCCATTATGACGGCCGGGATATTCCCGATCACGCGGCGGGCGACGGCTTCGAAGCGCCAAAGGTCTGGTGGAACCCGTCGATCTCGCCCGGCGGCATGATGATCTATTCGGGCGACATGTTCCCGGCCTGGAAGGGTGATGCGTTCATCGGGGGGCTTTCCAGCCAGTCGCTGCTGCGCATCGACCTGGACGGCACCAGCGCGAGGAAGGGCGATCAATGGCCGATGGGCAACCGCATCCGCGAGGCGGAGCAGGGCCCGGACGGGGCGATCTGGCTGATCGAGGATGGCACACGCGGCGCCGCCGGGCGTCTGATCAGGCTTACGCCGGCCAACGCCTGACAATAGTATAACGGAATGCAGCGATCCGCCCATCGGATCGTTGCGCCGACACCTCCCGATGAAAGTTCGCCCGGCATGACTCGATTCTCCTTGTACGCCTTGCCTTTTCTCGCCCTGGCCGGCGCTACTACCGCCAGCGTTGCGCAGGACGCCCCTGCCGCCTTCAAGGTGCCGGACGGTCTGCCCTTCGCGGTGAGCGAACAGGGCAAGTTCGACACGCCCTTCGCGCTCGCCTTCCTGCCCGATGGCCGAATCCTCGTCACCGAGAAGGCCGGCAAGCTGAAGCTGCGGGCGACCGATGGCGGGGTGAAGGAGGTGGCCGGCGTACCGGCCGTGGCGCCGGGCGGGCAGGGCGGCATGCTCGACGTCGCGCTCGCGCCCGATTTCGCGAAGAGCCGAACGATCTACCTGTCCTATTCGGAGCCGCGCCCGAACGGCCGGAGCCTGGCGCTCGCCCGCGCGACCCTGAAGGACGGCGCCGCGCCGAGCCTCCAGGGGCTGCAGGTGATCTTCCGTGCCGGCTCGGACGGTACGGGCGAACAGTTCGGCGGCAACATCGCCTTCTCGCCCGACCACCGGCTGCTCTATCTCTCGACCGGCGAGCGTCAGCGCTTCACCCCGTCGCAGGACCCCGATCAGGCGATCGGCAAGATCCTGCGCCTGACGCTCGATGGCAAGCCGGCGCCGGGCAATCCCAGTTATGCCGCCGGCGGCGCCCGCGCGGAAACCTGGTCGATCGGCCATCGCAATCCCTATGGCCTGTCCTTCGACAAGGATGGCCGGCTCTGGGAGATCGAGATGGGGCCGAAGGGCGGCGACGAAGTCAATCTGATCCAGCCCGGCAAGAATTACGGCTGGCCCAAGGCGTCGAACGGCAGCAATTACGACGACACGCCGATCCCCGATCACGCGCCGGGCGACGGGTTCGAGCCGCCCAAAATCTGGTGGAATCCCTCGATCTCGCCGGGCGGGCTGATGATCTATTCGGGCAAGATGTTTCCGGCCTGGCAGGGTTCGGCGTTCATCGCCGCGCTGTCCGGCCAGGCGCTGATCCGCGTCTCGCTGGAGGGCGACAAGGCGGCCAAGGCCGATCAGTGGAACATGGGCATGCGCATCCGCGATGTCGCGCAGGCGCCCGATGGGGCGATCTGGCTGTTGCAGGACGGCCGCGGCAGCGGCGGGCATCTGATGCGGCTGACGCCGCGCTGAAGCAGGCGGACCCCCATTTAGTGCTGAGCTTGTCGAAGCACTGTTCTTCCATTCGCCGGTTGGACGAGGAAGAACAGCCTTGCGACAGGCTCAAGGCGAACGGTGGAGAGGGGTACCTTCAAACATCGGTCGTCGGCCGATCTAGCCCCGCAACCGCGCGAGATGCGCGTCCGCCTCCGCGACGCCCGGATTGCCCGGCGTCCCGGTCATTTCCTCGAATAGCGCGTCGAGCTCCTTGTAGCGCGCCCGGGCCTGGATCCAGAAGATCCAGGCGGTGTCGCTGTCCTGGATCGCCTCGGCCTGGAGCGCCGCGCTGCGCAGCGCATTGGCGACGTCGAGCGGTGGGACGTCGGCCGCGGCTCGGTAGAGCGCGAGCATTTCGGTGATCGCGGCGCCGGCTTCCTCGCCGCGCCCGGCTTCGATCAGGATGTCGGCGACATGGCGGACGGCATGAGCCAATGTGGCGACGTCGCCGACATCGCGCCACAGCACCACCGCGCGGCGCTGGCGGCTCAAGGCCTCATGATGATCGCCGGCATCGCGCAGGCGTTGCGCCTCGCGGGCATAGGTCTCGGCCTGTGCCCGCGCGTCGCTCATGGCCGCGCGATCAGATAGTTGAGCCGCGCCGCCGCGATCGGCCTGGTGCGATCGTCCTGCCAGGCGGTCGCCTCGACATTGGCGACACGCGTACCCAGCCGGGTCACCACGCCCTGCGCCCGGGTCGGCTTGTCGCGCCCGCCGCGCATGAAATCGACCGTGACGTTGATCGGCTTGATCCGGCCGCCGCCTTCCTCGGCAAGCGCCTGCTGCACCGCG
This sequence comes from Sphingomonas sp. BL-S-30, assembly GCF_055521475.1. Taxonomy (NCBI): domain Bacteria; kingdom Pseudomonadati; phylum Pseudomonadota; class Alphaproteobacteria; order Sphingomonadales; family Sphingomonadaceae; genus Sphingomonas; species Sphingomonas sp. BL-S-30. The sequence continues at coordinate 5,050,739 of NZ_CM145481.1, forward strand.
ACGATCGCCGCCATCTCCATCAGCCCGCTGATCGCGCCGCCGTGCAGGAAACCGGGACGCCCCAGCACCCCGTCCTCGAACGGCATGATCAAGATGCTATCGTCATCGGGATCGATGCTCAGCCCGAGCAGGTCGGCATAGGGGGGCAAGGTCACAAATAGCCCTCCGGCGCCATGAACGTACCCGCGACATGCGCCAGCGGATCGTCGGGATCGCCATCATGCGCCTGGCCGCGCACGAACGCGATCGAGCGGGTGATGCGATAGCATTCGCCGTGCCCGATCACCGTCCTGCCCGGCGTTGCCGGCCGGAGATAATCGACGCGCAGGTCCAAGGTCGCGTGCGGCCGGAACGCGTTGAGCTTCAGCCACACCGCCATGCTGGTCGCCATGTCCATCATCGACAGGATCGGGCCGGAGGCGATCACCCCGGTTTCGGATTCGCCGATCTGCTCCTCGCTATAGGGGAGTGCGAGCTCGACCCAATCCGCACCATGCGCATGATAGTCGAGGCCCAGCCGCCTGCCATGGCCTCCGGCGCCGTTGCGCAGGAAGCGTTCGGGGTCGAAACGAAAGGCGTCGATTATCGTCATCCGACAATCCCTACCGCAGTGCAGCGTGAACCGCAAAGCCGTCCGCACGATCGACTTATTTGGGCGATTGCAGGGGTGGCCGGCGCCGTATAGCTTCGGTTGCAAAGAACAACGGATAGGAGAGGCGGATGCACCCCAGCATCCATGGCGCGGAGACGCCGGACAAGCCTGCGCTGATTGTGGCGGAGACCGGCGAGACGGTGAGCTTCGGCGAGCTCGACCGGCGATCGAACCGCGCGGCGCACCTGTTCCGCTCTGTCGGGCTGGCCGTCGGCGATACGGTTGCGCTGTTCCTGGAGAATGTGCCGGAATTCTACGATGTCGCCTGGGGGGCACAGCGCAGCGGGCTGTTCTATGTCTGCATCTCGACCAAGCTGACCGCGCCCGAAGTCGCCTATATCGTCCGCGACAGCGGCGCGAAGCTGGTCGTCGCCTCGGCCGGGCTTGACGTCGCCGGGCCGCTCGCCGCGGAACTGGCCGGGGTCGCGCGCTATACGATCGGTGGCGCGGTACCGGGCTGGTCGCGCTGGGAGGACGCGGTCGCGGCGATGCCGGACTCGCCGATCGCCGACGAACGCGCCGGGATCGACATGCTTTATTCCTCCGGCACGACCGGCCGGCCCAAGGGCGTTCGTGTCGCGCTACCCGAGGATCCGGCGATCGCCGCGCCGAACGTGCTGATGATGCTCGCGCGCGGGCTCTATGGGCTCGGGCCGGATACGATCTATCTCAGCCCGGCACCGCTCTATCATGCGGCGCCCTTGCGCTGGTCGATGACGGTGCTGCGGCTCGGTGGCACCGTGGTGATGATGCAGCATTTCTCGCCGCTGACCGCGCTCGCCGCGATCGAGACCTATGGCGCGACGGCCAGCCAATGGGTCCCGACGCATTTCGTGCGCATGCTGAAGCTGAGCGAGGAGGATCGCAGCCGCTTCGACCTGTCGAGCCTGAAGGTGGCGATCCACGCCGCTGCGCCCTGCCCGATCCCGATCAAGGAAGCGATGATCGCCTGGTGGGGGCCGGTGCTCTACGAATATTATGCCGGATCGGAAGGGAACGGCCTGACCACGATCAACTCGGAGGAGTGGCTGGCGCACAAGGGGTCGGTCGGCAAGGCGGCATACGGCGTGCTGCACATCTGCAACGAAGCGGGGGAGGCGCTCGGGCCGGACGAGGAGGGGCTGGTCTATTTCGAGGGCGGGGGCCAGTTCGAATATCACAATGATCCGGACAAGACCGCCGAGGCGCGCAACGCGCGGGGCTGGACCACGCTCGGCGATATCGGGCGGATCGACGCGGAGGGCTATCTCTACCTGACCGACCGCAAGAGCTTCATGATCATCTCGGGCGGGGTGAACATCTATCCGCAGGAGATCGAGAACCGGCTGATCACTCATCCCAGGGTTGCGGACGTCGCCGTGATCGGCGGGCCGTGCCCGGAAATGGGGGAGCGGGTGGTGGCAGTGGTCCAGCCAGTCGACATGGCGGAGGCCGGCCCGGCACTGGCGGAGGAGCTGACGGCATGGTGCCGCGCCGAGCTTTCGGGGGTGAAGACGCCGCGCCAGATCGATTTCACCGGGGAACTGCCGCGCCACGCGACGGGCAAGCTCTACAAACGCCTGCTGCGCGATCGCTATTGGGGTGTCGGCGGGGGCCGGATTGTTTAGGTTTCCGCCAGCCGTTCGCTTCGAGCGAAGTCGGGACGCCTTTCTGGGAAAACGGTGTCTCGACTTCGCTCGACACGAACGGCAGAGGGAGCGAGGATTAAGGACAAGACCATGAACGACCGCGTCTCGATCACCGTTGCCGACCATGTCGCCGATGTCCGCCTGACTCGCGCCGACAAGATGAACGCGATCGATCCGGCGATGTTCAAGGGCATCGCCGCTGCGATCGACCAGCTGAACGGCATGGCCAATGTCCGCGTCGTCGTGCTGTCGGGCGAAGGGCGCGCTTTCTGCGCCGGGCTCGACATGCAGAGCATGGCGGGCGGTGGATCGGGCATCGATCTCGGCAGCCGGCGGCCGGACGGCGCCAATCTGGTGCAGCAGGTGTCCTGGGGCTGGCGCATGCTGCCCATGCCGGTGATCGCGGCGGTGCACGGCGTGGCGCTGGGCGGCGGGTTCCAGATCATGTCGGGTGCCGATATCCGCATCGCCGCGCCCGGCACGCGCATGTCGATCCGCGAGGGGCATTGGGGGCTGGTGCCGGACATGGGTGGCATCGCGCTGTGGCGGACGCTGGCGCGCGACGATGTGTTGCGCGAGCTGACCTATACCGCGCGCGAATTCACCGCCGAGGAAGCCCTGGGCTATGGCTTTGTCACGCGTCTTGCGGACGATCCGCACGAAGCCGCGATGGCGCTGGCGCACGAGATCGCGGGGCGCAGCCCGCATGCGGTGCGCGGGTCGAAGCGGCTGTTCAACCTCGCCGCCGATGCCGATCCCAAGGCGATTCTCGACGCCGAAACGGTCGAGCAGTTGCGCGTGATCCGCCAGCCCAATCAGGTCGAAGCAGTGATGGCCAATATGGAAAAGCGCGCGCCCCGCTTCAAAGATTGAGGCGCTTCAGAGATTGGGGAGGGGCGCGCCGACCAGCAACTGGTATTTCTCCAGCCCGGCACGGAAATCGTCGGGCAGCCGGGTCGCGCCCGAGGCGGCGCTCATCACCAGCAAGGCGTCGCAGGTCGCGATCGCGAACCCCTGCTGAAAGGCCGCGGACACGATCTGCCAGCTTCTGGTGCCGATCTCGCCAATGCCGGTCGCGATCTCGACATCCGCCGGGAAACTGCCCTCGGCGAGGTAATTGATCTCGATCCGCGCGACCAGCCAGCGATGCCCCGCCCAGCCCGACAGTTCCATCGCCTGGTTGAACCGCACCCGCCCGCTTTCGAACAAGGCCGCCATCGCGACATTGTTGATATGACCGAGCGGATCCAGATCCTGGAATCGCGTCTGGATCGTCTCGCTGTGCGGATAGGCCGCCGGGTTCAGCCGGGATGGATCGGGTCGGGCCATCGTTCCTTCTCTCAAGCCCCTCCCGAAAGGGGAGGGAAGCGGTTACCGCGGCGCCATCCGGATGGCACCGTCGAGGCGGACGTCCTCGCCGTTGAAATAGCTGTTCTCGATCATCGCCAATGCCAACTGCGCATATTCCGGTGCGTTCCCCAGCCGCTTCGGAAAAGGCACCGAAGCGGCGAGATTGTCCTTCACCTGTTGCGGCGCGCCCTGCATCAGCGGCGTGTTGAAGATGCCGGGCAGGATCGTGTTGACCCGGATGCCCTCGCCCATCAGGTCGCGCGCGATCGGCAGGGTCATGCCGACCACGCCGCCCTTCGACGCCGAATAGGCGGCCTGGCCGACCTGCCCGTCCTCGGCAGCCACGCTCGCGGTCATCACGATCGCGCCGCGCTCGCCATCCTCGCCCGGTTCCAGCGTCAGCATGCCGGCGGCGGATTTCGCGACGCAGCGGAACGTGCCGACCAGGTTGATCTGGATGAGCCAGTTGAACGCCTCCAGCGAGAAATGCCTGATGCTGCCATCTTCCCGCGACCGGCTCGCCGTCTTCATCGCATTGCCGGTGCCGGCGCAGCAGACCAGGATGCTCTCCTGCCCGTTCGTGGCGCGGGCCCTGGCGAAGCCGGCATCGACACTCTCGTCCGACGTCACGTTCACTTCGCAGAAGATGCCGCCGATCTCGGCCGCGACCTTCTCGCCTTTCTCCGCCTGGAGATCGAAGATGGCGACCTTCACGCCCTTCGCCGCCAGCGCCCGCGCAGTCGCTTCGCCAAGGCCGGAAGAGCCGCCGGTCACGACGGCGGCGATATTGGTGTCGAGTTTCATTCCATTCTCCTTGTGCTCCCGCGAAGGCGGGAGCCCAGACTGGGTCCCCGCCTTCGCGGGGACACAAATATGTCAAACCCGCTCGACGATGGTGACGTTGGCGATGCCCCCGCCCTCGCACATCGTCTGCAATCCGTAACGAAGCCCGCGCGTGTGCAGCGCGTGTACCAGGGTGGCCATCAGCTTGGTGCCCGAGGCGCCGAGCGGATGGCCGAGCGCGATCGCGCCGCCATTGACGTTCAGCCGCTCGGGATCGCCACCGACATGCTTCAGCCAGGCGAGCGGCACCGGCGCGAACGCTTCGTTAACCTCGTAGAGGTCGATATCCTCGATCTTCATGCCCGCGCGCTTCAGCGCCTTGTCGGTCGCGAACAGCGGCTCCTCCAGCATGATGACGGGATCGCCACCGGTGACGGTGAGGTTGTGGATGCGCGCCAGCGGGGTCAGGCCATGCTCCTTCAGCGCGCGTTCGCTCACCACCAGCACCGCACTCGCGCCGTCGCAGATCTGGCTGGCATTGGCGGCGGAGATCACCCCGCCGTCCTGCAACAGCTTGACCGAGTGGATGCCCTCGAAGGTAGCGTCGAAACGGATGCCTTCGTCGACCAGATGGCAGGCCTCGCCTTCGGGGGTGACGATCTCGAGTCCGACGATCTCGTCCCTGAAATCACCCCGCTCGGTCGCGGCGGCAGCGCGGCGATGGCTCTCCAGCGCATAACGGTCGAGCTGGTCGCGATCGAAGCCATATTTGTCGGCGATCATCTGCGCACCGAGGAACTGGCTGAACTGAACGCCGGGATAGCGCGCTTCCTGGCGCGGCGACTTGGATTTGCCGAGGCCGGCCTGCGCGAACAACATGCCGGTGGAACCCATCGGGACTCGCGTCATGCTCTCGACGCCGGAGGCGATCACCACGTCCTGCGTGCCGGAGAGCACTGCCTGCGCCGCGAACTGGATCGCCTGTTGCGAGCTGCCGCATTGCCGGTCGATCGACACGGCGGGCACGCTCTCGGGCAGTTTCGACGCGAGCACCGCGCCGCGCCCGACCTGGAAGCCCTGTTCGCCGCCCTGGCTGACACAGCCCATGATGACATCCTCGATCGCGGCAGGATCGATCCCGGAGCGGTCGACGATCGCGTCGAGCACCGCGCCGCCCATATCCGCCGGGTGCCATCCGGCGAGCTTGCCGCCACGCTTGCCGCCCGCGGTGCGCACCGCTTCCACGATATAGGCCTCAGCCATGCTCGACTCTCCATAAAGTTCCTATTTGCAACCCATACTTGCCCAATCCCGGCGGGTGGGCAAGGGTGACAAGCCATACCCGATCGTCGAAACATGGAGCTGCGCGATGAATGTGACGGAAGCCGTAGCGGCACGCCGCTCTGTACGCGGATTTCTGGAAAAGCCGGTCGACGGCGCAATCCTGAAAGAGATCGTGACGAAGGCAGCGCGGGCGGCAACCGGCGGCAATCTCCAGCCCTGGCATATCGATCTGGTGAGCGGCGAGTCGCTGGCCAGCCTCAAGGCGTTGATGATGGCGAAGCTGATCGCGGGCGAGACCGAGGAGCATGCCTATGCGATCTATCCGCCGCACCTGACCGCGCCCTATCGCGACCGGCGCTTCGCGGTGGGGGAGGCGATGTATGCCGAGATCGGCATCCCGCGCGAGGACAAGGCGGCGCGGCGGATGTGGTTCGCACGCAACTTCCAGTTCTTCGGTGCTCCGGCCGCCCTGTTCTGCACCGTCGACCGCCAGATGGGTCCGCCGCAATGGGCCGATCTCGGCATGTATCTGCAGAATGTGATGCTGCTGGCGGTGGAGGCGGGTCTCGCGACCTGCGCGCAGGAATGCTGGGCGGTCTATCCCGAGACGATCACCGGCTTCCTCGGCACGCCGGCGGAGCGGATGCTCTTTTGCGGCATGGCGATCGGCCATGAGGATGAGAAGGAACCGGCGAACCGGTTGCGCACCGCGCGGGCGCCGGAAGAGGAATGGCTGGCGGTACACACCTGATCCTCCCTCTATTCCTCCCCGCACAGCGGGGAGGGGGACCGCGCTTGCGCGGTGGAGGGGCTTGGAGCGCGGCGTGCGTGCCCGGAACTCTCCATCGCAATTCGCAAAGCCGGCGCAAAGGGTTCGCATCTTGCGCTCCAAGCCCCTCTACCACTTCCTGGTCCCTCTCCCCGTTCCGGGGAGGAATTGAGGCGATTGCGCCCAATGCCTGCCGTAGTCCCAACTCTGCAATTGACGCTGCACTGCAGCATCGCCACCTGTGGCCGATGCTTGATCCGACCGCGCCGGCGCTGCTCGCCGAACCCGCCGCCCCGGCCCACCGTGTCGGCCTGACGCATCTCGCGCTCGCGGTCGGCGGCTTCGCGATCGGCACGACCGAATTCGCGACGATGAGTCTCGTTCCCGATTTCGCGCGCGATCTGCACATCGACGCGCCGACCGCCGGCCATGTCATCAGCGCCTATGCTCTGGGCGTGGTGGTGGGGGCGCCGACCATCGCGGTGCTCGCCGCGCGCATGTCGCGCCGTACCCTGCTGATCCTGCTGATGAGCTTCTACGCGGTCGCCAACGTCCTGACCGCGCTGTCGCCGAGCTATACGATGATGATGGGGCTGCGCTTCCTCAGCGGCCTGCCGCACGGCGCCTATTTCGGGATCGCGACCCTGGTCGCGGCGTCGCTGGTACCGCCGGGCAAGCGCACCCAGGCGGTGGCGCGCGTGCTGCTCGGGCTGACGGTGGCGACGATCGCCGGGGTGCCACTGGCCAATTTCCTCGGCCAGACGATCGGCTGGCGCTGGAGCTTCGCCATTGTCGGCGCGCTGGCGCTGCTGACCGCGGCGCTTGTCGCGATCTACGCCCCGCGCGATCTGCCCGACCGGACGCGTAGCCCGCTCGCCGAGCTGGATGCGCTGAAGCGTGGACAGGTGTGGCTGACGCTCGGGATCGGCGCGATCGGATTCGGCGGGCTGTTCGCGGTCTATACCTATCTCGCTTCGACCCTGACCGAGGTCACCGGCGTGTCGCCGCTGATGGTGCCGGTCGCGCTGATGGTGTTCGGTGTGGGCATGACGGCGGGCAATCTGGTGATCCCGCGCTTCGCCGACCGCGCCCTGATGCCGACCGCGGCGGCGCTGCTGGTGTGGAGTCTCGTGGCGCTGGCGCTCTATCCGCTCGCGGCGCAGAATTTCTGGACGATGCTGATCGACGTCTGCGCGATCGGATGCGGCGGCGCGCTGGGCACGGTGCTGCAGACCCGGCTGATGGACGTGTCGGGCGACGCGCAGGCGCTGGCGGCGGCGCTGAACCATTCCGCGTTCAACGTGGCGAATGCCTTGGGTCCGTGGCTCGGCGGGCTGGCGATCGCGGCGGGGTTCGGCTGGACGTCGACCGGCTGGGTCGGCTGCGCGCTCGCGCTGGGCGGGCTGGCGATCCTGGCGCTGTCGGTAAGCCTGGAGCGGCGCAGCTCTTAGTTCCTCCCCGAGCTTGCTCGGGGAGGGGGACCACCCGCTTCTTCAGCGGGTGGGGGAGGGGCTTGGAGCGCGGAACATCTGTCCCGCCGTCGCTATATCCTTCAGCCCGCCGCGGGCGAACGGCGACCGCCGCCCGAATGGTTGCGGCCCTGGCCGCCGGGGCGACCGCCGCCACCGGGACGGCCCTGGCCGCCCGGACGGCCGCCGCCATTGGGGCGACCTGCATTGTAGGGACGACCACCCTCGGGGCGAGCGCCCTGGGGACGGCCGGCACCTTCGGGACGCGCGCCCTGCGGGCGAGCCTGGCCCTCGGGGCGGGCGCCGGTCGGGCGCGCAGCGTGAGTCGCGCGCGGCGGCGCACGGTGGCGGCCCGAATCGTCGCGGCGACGATCGTCGTCCGATCCGGCCGGGCGCTGTGCCTTGATCTTCGCCGCCTCGGCAGTGAAGCCCTCGGGGAGCGGCATCGGGGTCGGCTTCACGCGCGTGAGCTTCTCGATGTCGCGCAGATAGGCGCGCTCGTCATCCGCCACGAAGCTGATTGCGACGCCCGATGCGCCGGCACGCGCGGTGCGGCCGATGCGGTGGACATATTGCTCGGGTACGTTGGGCAGCTCGAAGTTGAAGACATGGCTCACGCCCGACACGTCGATGCCGCGCGCGGCGATATCGGTCGCGATCAGCACCTTGACCTTGCCCGACTTGAACTCGCCCAGCGCGCGTTCGCGCTGCGGCTGGCTCTTGTTGCCGTGAATCGCGTTGGCGGCGATGCCGGCATGGCCGAGCAGCTTCACGACGCGGTCGGCGCCGTGCTTGGTGCGGGTGAACACGAGGCAGCGCTCGATCTCCGGGTTGCGGAGATGGATGGTGAGCAGCGCCTGCTTTTCCGACTGGTTGACGAGCGTCGCGTATTGCTCGACGCGCTCCGCAGTGGTCGACACCGGCGCGACCTTCACGGTCGCCGGGTCCTTCAGGAACTGGTCGGCCAGCTCGCGGATCGCGTTGGGCATGGTCGCCGAGAAGAACAGAGTCTGGCGATCGCGCGGCACCATCTTCACGATCTTGCGGAGCGCGTGGATGAAGCCGAGGTCGAGCATCTGGTCGGCCTCGTCGAGGACGAGGATCTCCAGCGTGGCCAGGCTGACGAAGCGCTGCTCGATCAGATCGAGCAGGCGGCCCGGGGTGGCGACGAGGATATCGATGCCGCGCGCCATGTCCTGGCGGTTCTTGTTGATGCTGGTGCCGCCGAACACGGTCGCGACCGACATCTTGGAGAACTTGCCGTAATCGCGGGCGCTGTCGGCGATCTGGCTGGCCAGCTCGCGCGTCGGCGCCAGGACGAGCATGCGGCAATGCGTCGGCAGCACGTTCTTGGGCGCGTTGACGAGGCGCTGGATCGAGGGAAGGACGAACGCGGCGGTCTTGCCGGTGCCGGTCTGCGCGATGCCGAGCAGGTCGCGGCCGTCGAGCAGGGTCGGGATCGACTGCTTCTGAATCGGGGTGGGAGTGGTGTAGCCCTTGGCTTCGAGCGCGCGGACGAGCGGCTCGGCAAGGCCGAGATGTGCGAAAGACATGAGAATTATAGTCCAATATTAGCCGGGCTCGCGAGTCCGGCGGACGCACGAGTGGCGGGGGAGAATGACACCCCGCGTGAAAAGGGAAGCCCGTTAAAAACGACCGAGGCGGAGCTTGGACCCTAAGATCCGATCACGCTGCATGACGCCTCGATGGGCGGCATATGCATGTTGCGGTGCAAAAAGTCAAGATCGGTGGCGAAAACGACGGTGCCGCGAACCGCTTGATCCGGATCATCATGGTGCGGGGTGACGCGGCGCCTGATCGCGCCTAGGCTGGCGCGGTGCAGACGGGGGACCTTGCTCAGCCGACGGCGTTCGAGCTCGATATCGCGGCGATCGAGCGGATCGAGGCCGTTCCGACGATCCTCGACGTCGTGTGCCGCACCACCGGCATGGGCTTCGCCGCGGTCGCGCGTGTCACCGAGGATCGCTGGATCGCCTGCAGCGTGCGCGACGACATCGCCTTCGGGCTGACGCCGGGCGGCGAGCTGAAGGTCGAGACGACGATCTGCAACGAAATCCGCGACAGCCGCGAGCCGGTGGTGATCGATCACGTCGCCGAGCATCCCGAATTCCGCCATCACCACACCCCGGCGACCTACGGCTTCCAGAGCTATATCTCGATGCCGATCCTGCTGCCCGACGGCCGCTTCTTCGGCACGCTGTGCGCGATCGACCCGCGCCCCGCGCGGCTCAACAATCCCGAGACGATCGGCATGTTCCGCATGTTCGCCGACATGATCGCCTTCCATCTCGACGCCCAGGCCCAGATCGAGCGGAGCGCGGCGATCCTGCTCGACGAGCGCAAGACCGCCGAGTTGCGCGAGCAGTTCATCGCGGTGCTTGGCCATGACCTGCGCAATCCGCTCGCCTCGATCGACGCGGGCACGCGGCTTCTCGCGCGCGACCCGTCGCCCGAAAAGGCAGCAATGGTGCTGGCGCTGATGCAGAGCAGCGTGGTGCGCATGGCCGGGCTGATCGACAATGTGCTCGATCTGGCGCGCGGGCGGCTCGGCGGCGGACTCACGCTTCAGCGCGCACCGGTGCAACTCGAACCCGTGCTGCGCCAGGTGATCGATGAGCTGGGCTCCAGCCATCCGGACCAGCAGGTCGAAGCAGTGATCGAGCTCGATGCCGAGGTCGATTGCGACCGGGGCAGGATCGCGCAGCTCCTGTCCAACCTGCTCGGCAACGCGCTGACTCATGGCGCCGCCGATCGGCCCGTATTGGTGCGCGCCGTGATGCGCGGCGCCGCCTTCGAGCTGTCGGTCAGCAATGCCGGCGAGGAAATCCCGCCCGCCGCGATCGAACGCCTGTTCCAGCCCTTCGCGCGCGGTGCGGTGCGGCCTGACCAGGCAGGTCTCGGTCTCGGCCTTTATATCGCGTCGGAAATCGCCCGGGCGCATGGCGGATCGCTCCGTGTCGCGTCGTCGCCGATGCAGACCTGTTTCACCTTCCTGATGCCGCTCGCCTGAAAATACCGCTCCCGGCCCGTACCCGTTTGTCGATGTGGTACGTTACCATGGGTCTGGGAGACCGCCCGTGTGCCATGTGCTGATCATCGAGGACGAAGCGCTGATCGCGCTCGATCTTCAGGAGATGCTGGAGCTGGCGGGGGCGACCACCTTTTCCTTTGCCGAAACCGAGCGCGAGGCACTCGATGCCGCCCGCGCGCATCGGCCCGATGTGATCATGTCGGACGTGATGCTGCGCGAGGGCACCGGGCCGCATGCGGTGGAGCTGATCCAGGACGAGATGGGACCGCTCCCGGTGATCTTCATCACCGCCACGCCCGAAGCCTGCACGACCTGCGGCCCACCGGCGATCGTGCTGGGCAAGCCGATGGTCGATGCCAGGGTGCGCGAGGCATTCCGGGCGGTCGCGCCGCGCTGACGCCTCAGAGCGATCGCCCGATCAGCTCCTTCATGATCTCGTTCGTCCCCCCATAGATCCGGCTGACCCGCGCGCCCCGCCAGGCCCGCGCGATCGGATATTCGTTCATGTATCCGGCGCCGCCATGGAGCTGGAGGCATTTGTCCATCACCTCCCATTGCAGCTCGCTATGCCATAGCTTGGCCGCAGCGCCCTCGGTCGGGGTCAGCTCGCCGGTGAGGTGCCGCTTGATCGCCCAGTCGAGATGCGCCCAGCCGACCTGCAGCTTCGCCTTCAGATCGGCGAGGACGAAACGCGTGTTCTGGAAATCGAACACCACGCCGGCGAAGGCCTTGCGCTCCTTGGTGAAGGCGACCGTCTCGTCGAACGCCTTTTGCGCCGACGCCTGTACGCCGACCGCGATCGACAGCCGTTCCTGCGGCAACTGGCTCATCAGATAGATGAAGCCCTTGCCTTCTTCGCCCAGGCAATTGGTCATCGGCACGCGCACATCCTCGAAAAACAGCTCCGAGGTATCGGCCGCGTCCTGGCCGATCTTGTCGAGGTTGCGTCCACGCTTGAAGCCTTCCCGGTCGCTTTCCACCAGGATGATCGACATGCCCTTGTACGCCGGCTTGGCGTCGGGATCGGTCTTGGCGACGACCAGGATCAGGTCGGCATTCTGCCCGTTGGTGATATAGGTCTTGGATCCGTTGACGACATAATGATTGCCGTCCTTCTTTGCGCTGGTGCGGATGCCCTGCAGGTCGGATCCAGTGCCCGGCTCGGTCATCGCGATCGCGGTGATCGTCTCGCCCGAGACGAGGCGCGGCAGCCACTGCTTCTTCTGCTCCTCGGAGCCATACTGGACGATATAGTCGCAGACGATATCGGACTGGAGCGAGAAGCCGAGCGGCGTCCCGGCATAGCTGATCTCCTCGTCGATGATCGCGTTATAGCCGAAATCCAGGCCCAGCCCGCCATAGGCCTCGGGCACCGTGGGGCAGAGCATCCCGATCGCGCCGGCCTTGGTCCAGATCGACTTGTCGACGATTCCCGCCTCTTCCCACGCGGCGACATGGGGAACGGCTTCCTTTTGCAGGAAGCTGCGCACGCTTTGGCGGAACGCTTCGTGATCCTCGGTATAGGCAAAGCGGCCTTGCACGGTGTCGAGGGACATTCTTCTCTCCTGGTCTGTTTCGGGAGAGGTTGCGGGCAGTTTACGCGAACGTCAAGCTCGCTGGCGCTCGACAGCCCGAGCGATCGGACTATGCTCGGCGCAAACACAGGAGAGTGCATGAAACTGGCCAGCCTAAAGCATGGACGCGACGGCAAGCTTGTCGTCGTTTCGAACGATCTGGCCTGGTATGCCGATGCGGGGCACATCGCCCCCACGCTGCAGGCGGCGCTGGACGACTGGGACCGGCTGCTGCCCGATCTCAGGAACCTCGCGACCGATCTCGAGCATGAGATGATCCCGATGCGCCGCTTCCACGAACATGGCGCGGCGGCGCCCTTGCCACGCGCCTATCAATGGGCGGACGGCTCGGCCTATGTGAATCATGTCGCGCTGGTCCGGCAGGCGCGCGGCGCCGAGATGCCCGAGAGCTTCTGGCACGATCCGCTGATGTATCAGGGCGGCTCGGACGGTTTTCTCGGGCCGCGCGACCCGATCCCGCTGGCGGACGAAAGCTGGGGTTGCGACATGGAAGCCGAAGTGGTGGTCGTCACCGGCGACGTGCCGCTCGGCGCGAGCCGCGAGCAGGCGCTCGAGGCGGTGCTGCTGGTCGGCCTGACCAACGACGTGTCGCTGCGCAACCTGATTCCCGGTGAGCTGGCCAAGGGCTTCGGCTTCTTCCAGTCGAAACCGGCCAGCGCCTTCTCGCCGGTGTTCGTCACGCCCGAGTCGCTTGGCGAATGGTGGAAGGACGGGAAGCTCCACCGTCGGCTGATGGTCGATCTCAACGGCAAGGCATTCGGCCGGGCCGAAGCCGCGGAGGACATGACCTTCGATTTCGGCACGCTGATCGCGCATGCGGCGAAGACGCGGGCGCTGGGGGCGGGGACGATCATCGGTTCGGGCACCGTCTCCAATCGCGATTCGGGCGGCGGCCCGGGCAAGCCGGTCGCCGGTGGCGGCGTGGGGTATAGCTGCATCGCCGAGGTGCGCATGGTCGAGACGATCACGGGCGGCGCCGCGGCGACGCCATTCCTGAAAAAGGGCGACACCGTCCGCATCTGGGTGGAGGACGACAAGCACCACCCGATCTTCGGGGTGATCGAACAGACGGTGGAATAATATCCTCCCAGCAGCATCCGCCGCTGAGGGCGTTCGAGACCATGGATCCGCGGTTGACGCCGGGCAGCGCCCGGCTAAGATGATATTTCATAACACTGGGAGGACGGGGATGCGGTTCTGGACCTTGCTGGCGCTGACGGCGCTGCCCTCGGCGGCTGCGGCGCAAACGACACCGACCTTGCCGACGGGCCCCAGCGCCCAGGGCGACCTGTCGGTCACCATCTATCAGAACGGCCAGTCGCTGGTGCAGGACGTGCGCCAGCTCGATCTGCCCGCCGGCCGGACCCGCCAGGAATTCCCCGATGTCTCGGCGCAGATCCGGTCGGAAACGGTCACGCTCGGCGGGCCGGGCATCGGCATCGTCGAGCAGAATTTCGATTTCGACCTGCTCTCGCCCGACAAGCTGATGGAAAAGGCGGTCGGATCGGTCGTTACCATCGTCCGTACCAATCCCGCGACCGGCGCCGAGACGCGCGAGCAGGCGAAAGTGCTGGCGGCGAATGGAGGAATCGTCCTGCAGATCGGCAACCGCATCGAGGTGCTGCGTGACGACGGGCTGCCGGTGCGCGTGGTGTTCGACAAGGTGCCGGAGAATCTGCGCGCCCGGCCGACTCTGTCGGTCACCCTCCAGGTCGCGCGCGCCGGGCGGATCCCCGCCACGCTATCCTACCTGACGCCCGGGCTCGGCTGGACCAGCGATTATGTCATGCTGTTCGACGAGCCCAAGGGGGCGATCGACGTGCAGGGCTGGGTCACGCTGACGAACAGCACCGGCACGACCTACAGCAATGCTGATGTGCTGCTCGTCGCCGGCAACCCCAATCGCAACCCCGGCAGCTTCGAGCGGCTCGGGGGCGGCGCGATCGACCAGGCCGGCACTGAGACGGGCACGCGCGAGCGGCTCGGCGACTATTATCTCTACCCGCTGAGCGATCGCACCACGATCGCCAATGCCCAGCAGAAGCAGGTCAGCTTCCTCGACGTGAAGGGCGCGCCGGCGCGCAAGGCCTATGAATGGATCAATGGCTGGCTCGGCACCACGGCCGACCCGCGCAGCGCCTCGACCGTGCTGAAATTCTCGACCTCGAAGAGCGGCGGGCTCGGCGATCAGCTCCCGGCCGGCACGATCCGCGTCTATATGCGCGATGCGCGCGGCGACCCGCAGTTCATCGGCGAGAACCGCATCCCGGCGACACCGATGGGATCGCAGATGTCGATCCGCACCGGCGACGCGTTCGACGTGAAGGGTGCGGCGGTGATCGTCGAGCGCAAGCGCCTGTCGTCGAGCCGCTGGCGCACGACGATGCGCTACGACTTCACCAATGCCCGGCCCGAACCGGTAACGGTCGATCTGGCGCAGGACGGGCTGTGGGGTGACGTGCGCGTGACCGATCAGACCATCACCGGCGAACGCATCTCCGCCGACCGGATGGAATGGAAGGTGCCGGTGCCGGCCAATGGCAAGGCGTCGCTGAACGTGGTGTTCGACACGCGGTACTGACGGTGCGGCGTCTCGCCTTCCCGATGGCGCTTCTCGCTGCCTTGCCCGCGGCGGGGCAGTCGATCGTGCAATCCGACCGGATCGATGCGGTGTCGGTGACGCTTTACCGCGAGCCGGGCCGGGGCGAAGGGGCGATCCGGCCCGGCTGGCCCGGCGGCTATGCCCTGGTTACCGAGACGCGCACGATCCGCGTGCCCGCCGGCCGTTCGATCATCCGGTTCGAGGGCGTGGCGGAAGGCATGCTCCCCGAAAGCGCGATCGTCACCGGCCTGCCGCGGCCGGTGAACGAGAAGAATCGCGATGCCCGGCTGCTGTCGCCGGCCGCCTTGGTCGACGCCTATCTCAAGCGCCGGGTGATGATCACCCGCACCAGCCGCGCGACGGGCAAGGCCAGGACCGAGGAAGCGATCATCCAGTCGGGCCCGCGCGGCGGCGTGCTGCTGACCACCGAGGCGGGCGTCGAGGCGCTCTCCTGTTCCGGCCTGCCCGAATCGCTGCGCTATCGCGGCGTGCCCGACGATCTGTCCGCCAAGCCGACTTTGTCGATCGTCACCGACACGGCCAGGGCAACGACCGCGACGGTGCAGCTTTCCTATCTGTCCCAGGGCTTCGACTGGTCGGCCAACTACGTCGCGCGTGTCGCCGATGACGGGAAGACGCTCGATCTGTTCGCCTGGCTTACCGTCGCGAACGGCGGCAGCCAGGGTTTTGCCCGCGCCAAGACCCAGGCGGTCGCCGGCGGCCTTCACCGAGAGGCGGCGGCGCAATTGCCTCAGGGCCTCCCGCCCAGGCTGACCCTGCAATGCTGGCCGATGGACATCACCAGCACGTATCCGGCCTGGGAAATCGACCGGCCACCGCCACCGGAGATGGTGATGGAGGAAGAAGCAAGGGACGGCGTCCTCATGGAGGTGATGTCCATGCCCTTGCCCATGATGATGGTACCCGCGCCACCGCCCCCCGCGCCGCCGCCCATGATGGCGCAGCAGGAGGATCTGGGCGACCTCAAGCTTTATCGCATCCCCGAACCCGTCACCGTCGCCGCGCTCAGCCGCAAGCAGGTCGCGATGATCGATCGCAAGGGCGTGAGCTTCGAGCGTATCTATACCGGCACTTTCAACGGCTCGTTCTATGGGCTGGCCTTCGCCATGCCGAGCCAGCCCGCCGGGCTGACCCTGCGCACCGAGAATCTCGAGGCGAATGGCCTCGGCCTGCCGCTGCCGGCGGGCAGCGTGGCGGTGTTCGAGAAGGGCGGCGGCGCTTCGCTGCTCGTCGGGGAAAGCAACCTGAAGGATCGCGCGGTCGGCGAGGAGGTCGAGCTGGGCGGGGGCGCAAGCCCGGACGTCCGCTATGTCACGACCAGCCTGCCGCGGACGAAGGACACGGCGCCTTTCACCGTGCGTGTCACCAACGCGCGGTCGACGCCCGAGACGTTCGAGCTCCCCCTGCCGCTCAAGATCAGATCGGCCAGCGACACGATGATCGAGCGCAAGGGTGGCAAGGTGTGGCGCGTCGTCGTGCCCGCCAATGGCGCCGTAGAGCTGAACGTGACGTTCGACCTCAAATCCTGACCATGCGCGGCGTGGCCATCCTGTTCGCGCCGGTCGCCCTGCTCGCCGCTGGTTCGGCCGGGGCCCAGGCCATCATCGCCTCGGACCATGTCGATTCAGTGTCGGTTACGCTCTATCGCGGCGAGCGCGCGGCGCAGAATGGCTGGCCCGGCGGCTATGCGTTGATCGCCGAGACACGCACGATCCGCGTGCCCGCCGGCCGGTCGGTGATCCGGTTCGAGGACGTGTCGGAGGGCATGCTGCCCGAAAGCGCGATCGTCACCGGCCTGCCGCGCGGCGTGAAAGAGAAGAATCGCGATGCCCGGCTCCTCTCGCCCGCGGCACTGGTCGACGCCTATCTCAAGCGCCGTGTCACGCTCCGCCGTACCAATCGCCGCACCGGCCTGACGACGACGGGCGAGGCGATCATCCAGTCGGGCCCCGGCGGCGGGGTGCTGCTCACTACGCCGGAAGGCGTCGAGGCTCTGTCCTGCTCGGGGCTCCCCGAAGCGCTCTCCTATTCGGGGGTGCCGGCCGATCTCTCCGCGAAACCGACTCTGTCGGTCGTCACCGACAGCGCGGTGGCGGCGACGGCGACGGTGCAGCTTTCCTATCTGTCCCAGGGCTTCGACTGGTCGGCCAATTATGTCGCGCGGCTGAGTGGGGACGGGAAGACGCTCGACCTGTTCGCCTGGATGACCATCGCCAATGGCGGGAGCCAGGGCTTTGCCGACGCCCATACCCAGGCCGTCGCCGGCGCGCCGAACAGGGAAGCCAATGCGGCGCTGCCCAAGGGGCCACCACCCGAGCTGCGCCTGCAATGCTGGCCGATGGACATCACCAGTACCCATGCGCGCTGGAATATCGATCGGCCTGCTCCGCCTGAGCCGCCATCGGAAGTCGCGGCTGAATCCTATGAGGATATCGTCGTGACGGCCCAGCGACGACGCCAGGGCCTATACGAGGTGCCGATGGCGATCAGTGTGGTGATGAAGGCGAAGCTGGAGGAACTGGGCGACCTGAAGCTCTACCGTATTCCCGAACGCGTCACCGTCGCCGCGAAGAGCAGCAAGCAGGTCGCGATGATCGATCAGCCGAACATACGGTTCGAACGGATCCATAAAGGCGCGTTCGAGGAATTCGATTACGACAAGGACGACGAGCCCGAGAGCGCACCGGCCGAGGTCGTGCTGCGCACCGAGAATCGCGCGACGAACGGGCTTGGCCTGCCCTTGCCGGCAGGCGGCGTCGCCCTGTTCGAGCCAGTGGACGGCGCCCCGATCCTGGTCGCCGAAAGCAGGCTTGCCGACCGCGCGGTCGGCGACGAGGTCGAGATCGGCGCCGGGCAGAGCCCCGATCTGCGTTACACGGTCGTCGCGCGCCCGGGATCGGAACGGCGCAAACCCTATAGGGTCCGCGTCACCAATGCGCGCGCCACGCCGGAGCTTTTCGAGCTGGAGATTCCCTATAAGGTCGGCTCATCCAGCGAGAAGCTGATCGAGCGCAAGGGGGTGAAGACCTGGCGCGTCATCGTCCCGGCGAATGGCGAGGCGAAGCTGGACTTCGCGCTGAAACTGGAGCCGGAAAGCTAGGGCCGGTCGTGCCGCGGACCGGCGGGGCCTTCGGGATCCCGCGCATCGACCGATTCGTCATGGCCGGTGCCCGAGCTGAGGAACACCAGCCCCATCAGCGCCGATGCCATCAGCACCGATCCGCCGATGCCGCCGATCGCCGCGGCGACCGCGACCCAGGACAGCGGCCCATAGAGTTGCTGCAGCCCGAATGCCGCGACCAGCCCGCATGCAAGCGAGAACAGGCTCATCCAGCCGAGCATCCGGCGATAGCGGCGCCAGGCAAATGCCGCCTGTTCGGGGTCATCAAGTCCTGAGGCGTGTTCGCTCATGCTTCCCATATGGCCGCAAACGTGGAATCCTCAAGCGCCTCAGAGACTCGGGAGCAACCGGGTCGTGCATGGGGAGTATGGATGATGACGATAGCAGCGATCCTGGCCGGCAAGGGACGCGACGTGATCTCGATCACCGCGCATCAAAGCCTGGGCGAGGCGGTGACGCTGCTCGCCGACCGGCGAATCGGCGCGGTACCGGTGATGGACGGTCAGCAAGTGGTCGGCATCTTTTCGGAACGCGATGTGATCCACGCGCTGAGCAGCCATGGCGCAGGCGCGCTCGATCGCAAGGTGGGCGATGTGATGACCTCGCCCGCGATCACGGTCAGCCCGTCCGAGGCGGCAATCGGGGCGCTCTCGCTGATGACCCGGCGGCGCATCCGCCATCTCCCGGTGGTCGAGGGCGGCCGGGTGATCGGGGTCGTCTCGATCGGCGACCTCGTCAAATACCGCATCGACCGGATCGAGGCCGATGCCGAGGCGATGCGGAGCTATATCCAGTCGGCCTGAAATTGGCGGCGTTGCGGGAACGGGCCGGCGCCGTGTCTCTGAAACGACTCCGGGCGATTCCCGCCGGGTGCCGTGAATCGGCCCTCCCGACCTGCTTCGGGCGCGACTCAGCGGGGCGATTCGAGCGGTTGGCGGGCGATTCGATCGGAGCAGGCACCGGTTCCCGGGCTCATGCGCCGCCGCAAACCCGCGGAAATCCGTGGTTTTCGCTGGCCGTTGTAAGAAAATTGCAAAAAGCCGTTGACGGTCCGGGACCCCCCACCTAAATGAGCTCCACCGCAGCGACGGACCACACGGTTCGCCTTTACGG